>NZ_CP118164.1:6000000-6600000 GCF_028748185.1 Bremerella sp. P1
CTTCCCCAGGTTGAATAAAGGCGCCCGAGCGAAAACTGCTCGGAATTCCTGCCGCCGATTGAAGGCGAAAAGCCTGACTATCACGAAGATTACTTAGATTGCCGCCTTCAGTCGATTGGGCGACGACTTCTCCCTGAAATACGTGGATTTCAGCTTCTCCTGATTCCGGCATATCCACGCCGAACTTCGTGCCCAAGTCAATTGCCTGGCCGGTTGGTGTAACGACGGTAAACCCATGAGCTTCTGGAGGAATATCTGCTGCCAAACGGCCATGTTTCAACTGCAACCGTTGAGCCGACTCGAAGAAAAACAGAGCGGGAGCCTCAATCACGATGCGAGCCCCCCGTGGAGTCACTAATTGAACTGTTCCGGCTTGGATGAGATGCGACTCTCTGCCCAGAACCATCCCAACCGACAATTCTTGCGCCCCAGCTACATATTCTACGCTGGCAAACTCTTGATTCTCGACAAACCATGCCACCGTTCCGACGGCTACCAACAAGCTGGCTGCGATCACAAGAAGCAAGCTCACCCAACCGCGGTTGCCGTTTGAATCTGACGCTGGTTTGATACGATCTTTCTGCTGTTCGGCAGGGAAAGGAGCCTCAGCACGTGACGGGTGAAGTGCGACATCCACCGCTGACGTGTCATGCGTGAACTCTTCGGTCGTTTCCATGAGAAATGAATCAAGATTCAGCATTTCTCGGAAAGCACGTCGGGCCTCGGGATCGTTTCGCAGTTGCTCGTTAAGCTGGGAGACTTGCTCTGGAGTCGCACGACTTTCCAGGTAGTCTTGAACATTCTGGCGGAAGGTATGATCGCTGCTCATGGATTCGCCTCGCTGGCGAGTGTACGTTGCACGCATTCCAACAACATCTGCCGCATGCGATAGAGCCATTGGTAAAATCCGGCGGTCGTGCGGCCGCTCGTCGCCGCTATATCTTGGATCGTCATATCTTTTCGATAGGCGTTCGCTATTAACGTCCGCTGGTCGTCGGGGAGTTTTCCGAAACAGGACCGAAAGGCGAGCCGTTGTTGTTCGAGATACGAATCTTCTTCGATCGACTCGTCGGCGATCATGGACACCACATCACTATCGAGCACCAAGCGTCGTCGCCCGTTGTCACGGAGCCAGGAAAGAACTTTGTAGCGAGCAAATCCGAAGGCCCAAGAGCGAAAATTGCCCCCTTCATGAAACTCGTCAAACTTCTCCCATAGAATCATCGCCACTTCCTGCAAGATGTCGTCGCAGTCGCTGCGCGAGGGAACCAATCGGCGCACGTAAGCACGAATTGCCTCTTCATGGCAAGCGAACTCGCGGACAAAGCGTGCATTTCGATTGGATTCGCTCATCAGCATGTTGGAGGCTCTCTGCACGATATTTCCAGGTCAACTGGATATTTAACGGACTTTTCTGCTCCCGACTTAGAAAAGCGGATGAAATTCTCAATTGCAATCATTGAGACAAGGGTATGAGAACAACTTTTGTATAAAAAACGATAAATATAGTTACTTTTGGGAAATAGTAGCAATAGAATGACGTCCTCTTGTCAATGTTCCCCCCAGACAATAGATCGACCGATCCTTGTCGCATTATTCTCCTTCCTCTCATTCTGTTCCGCATTTCGTAGGAGTATCCCTATGACGAAATCTTCATCGCGAGGCGGCTTCACCTTGGTCGAACTGCTTGTGGTCATCGCGATCATTGGCGTTCTGATCGCGTTATTACTTCCCGCCGTTCAACAAGCCCGTGAGGCGGCCCGGCGAATGCAGTGTTCCAATCAATTAAAACAGATTGGTCTGGCCATCCACAACTATCACGACACACACAAAGTCTTCCCCTGTGCTTCAGCTGTGGGTCATAACTGGGGCACTGTGCATGATTCGCACAAGGGAAGCCCCTATGTGAAGATCCTTCCCTACCTTGAGCAAAACCCTTTATATGAAAACTGCAACTTTCAAGGCGATACGGTCGCAGTAAGCGTTACGCCGGATGGAGACAAAGTCAATTCGGTAGTCATAGATACCATTATTTGCCCCTCGGACGATCATCCGGGGAGATGGAAAGACGGTGCCGCGATTAATGGAGGTTCCAACGGCGAAGACCGCGCATTGACGAACTATTCATTCAGCATGGGAAGCCAGGCAAATTCGCCATGCGGAACGCACAATAACTATTTCGGAAATGGTCCCATTGTCCGCGCCGATACGTTGAATCCTAATCAAATCTCGGGGGTCTTTGGTCACTGGGCATGGGCAGCTCGCATGCGGGACATCACCGATGGCCTGACAAACACAATTGCTCTCGGGGAAATTCGTCCTAAATGTTCGATGCACACTCGCGACGGTTGGATGGGAGTCAATTCGGTCTATACCGGCACCGGAGTGGCTATCAACTTCAATACCTGTGAGGGAGAACCTGGGACGGGTAGTGGATGCAATCAACACTCAGGTCAGTGGGGCGCTTCACAAGGCTTCAAGTCTCGTCACCCGGGCGGAGCTATGTTCCTGTTGTGTGACGGTTCGGTTCATTTCCTCAGTGAAACACTGGACATGGTAACGTATCAGGCTCTCGGGGACCGTCGTGACGGCCAGGTCGTAGGTGAATTCTAATGAGCGGTCGCCAAACAAACTTTCCGACGAAGTGGAACATTCTCGGGAGCGTAGCCTTGCTGGCCTTCGTCACGGGATGCTTCGGAGGGAATGGTTATCCGAAAACGGCACCGGTAAAAGGTGTGATTACGTACAAGGGAAAACCTCTCGCCGATGCAAATGTGTCGTTTATTCCATCTGGTGGAAGGCCTGCCAGTGGAACGACCAATTCGAACGGCGAGTTCGAACTTACTACCTTTGTTCAAGGTGATGGAGCTCTTCCGGGAGAACATCACGTGCTTGTGCAAAAGTTCACCCAGCCTGCATCCGATGAACTATACGCGGAAGTGAAAACAGCTATTCCTAAGAAGTATTCGGAGATCAAGACGTCACCTCTGCGAGAGAGTATCTCCAAGGAAGGTAACGTGGACCTGCGTATCGAGTTACTGGACTAGCCGACACTTTAACAAAAAATTACAAGTACAGATTGTTGCTCGAGTGTGAGCCGTTATATCGCGCACACTCATCGATAAATGGCAAATTGGGTTGCCAGCAGTCATCGCCACAAGTTATCTTGATTCATAGACCTACCTTTCACTAGCCCACCTAAAACTTCAAACGCTTCGTGTGGAACGAATTGCATTCGGGTCATCAGGACGTTTGAACAAGTCCTGACGACGCTTCGAGGCAAGAGCATGATTCGTTACTGCCTGATAATCGGAATTTTGCTTCTTGTTCCTGGGTTTCTGTCCGCAGAAGACCTACCTACACCAGCGGACAAGCAAGCTAGCTTTGAGTCGGACGTATTGCCGATTCTAGAAGCGAAGTGCCACGATTGTCATGGCGAGTTTGGCCAGGAAAGCAACTTTCGACTCGATAAGAAAACGCCGCTGCTACGCGGTGGCGATTCCGGTGAGCCTGGAATCATTGTCGGTAACAGCGAGAAGAGTCATCTGATTCGGCTAGTAGCGGGTCTTGAGCCTGAGTTGAGAATGCCACCGGACGAGGATGACGCACTGTCCAAAGAGGAAATATCGATTCTCCGGGCATGGATCGACCAAGGCGCGAAATGGCCCGGCCCCAATGGTGTCGTCGAAGAAAAGAAGCTAACTACAGATCACTGGGCATTTCAAAAGCTGACGCATATTGATGTACCCAACTTGCAGAGCGACTGGGTAAACAACCCGCTCGATCAATTCATTTTGAAGCGGCTTTCTGACAAAGGTCTGTCTCCCAGTGGCCCAGCCGACCGACGCACACTCATTCGTCGTTTGTCCTTGGATTTGCTCGGTTTGCCACCGCGGCCGGAGGATGTCGACGCATTCGTTAATGAGGAATCCCCTGAGGCCACCGACCGACTCATCGAAAAGCTTCTGGCAAGCCCTCATTTTGGTGAGCGTTGGGCTTCGCACTGGCTTGATCTCGTCAGATTTGCTGAGACTCATGGCTTCGAGACCAATCGCGAACGCCCCAATGCCTGGCGATACCGAGACTACGTGATCCGGGCATTTAACAGCGGCATGCCGTACGACCAGTTCATTCGCGAGCAGATTGCAGGCGACAGTTACGATAGCCCGATTGGTCTAGGGTATCTTGTCGCCGGCCCGTTCGATCAGGTGAAAAGTCCCGACATCAACCTGACGCTCATGCAACGCCAGAATGAACTGGACGATATGATCAATACGACGGGTACGGCGTTTCTTGGTCTCACCATTGGCTGTGCCCGATGTCATAACCACAAGTTCGATCCAATTTCGCAAAGCGACTATTACTCCATGCAGGCCATCTTTGCAGGAGTACAGCATGGTGATATGGAGTTGCCATTATCAGAGGAAAGGATAGAGCGAGCTAAGGCATTGAAGCTGCAAGTTGCCGGGATCGAGAAAGAACTCTCTGCCTATGTGAAGCACTCTCATAGTAGCCGCTTTCTTATGATCGATGACGATCCTGACATTGCCGGAACGAAGGTCAAGTTGCTCAAACCGGTAACCGCAAGAGGGATCAATCTACCTGGCACCGCAGTCGGGCAGGCGAATGATCCTGGCGATGCGAAAAGATCACCCAATGTCAGCGGAGGCAAATATTCGTGGTGGAAGCATAAGCCCGGTGAGCCCGTAATTGCCTGGCATCCTCAAACGGCAGGTACTTATCGCGTCTGGCTTTCCTGGGGATGTGGCTATGATACGCACTGCCAAGACGCTCAATATGTTGTTGACCGAGACGGCGATCCACAAACACGCAACGACTGGGAGGTCTTGGCGATTGTCAACCAGCAGCAGTTTGCCAATGGAGATGTGCAACTGAAGAGCGAGCCGATGTGGAGTGGATTCTTTCATGCGTCGGTTACTAAGTTGGATGCCGACGATCAGATTTTGCTTGTCGGTGGCTCCACCGGTACGGCATTGACAGCGGATGTCTTACTACTGGAAGAGGTGCAACCAGATTCATCAGCGACGCCAGACAAACCGATCTTCCGAGAAGCTGTCTCCGCAACTGCCAACGTCGAGCACATATCTCCCCAGTCGACGAAGTTTGTTCGCTTTACGATTGAGGAAACCAATTCTGGGTCACAGCCTTGCCTAGATGAGCTCGCCATCTTTTCTAAGGGACGCAACGTCGCTCTGGCAAGTGAAGGCTCCAAGCCGAGCGCGTCCGGTTCGTTGTCTGGATATCCGATCCACCAATTGAAGCACATCAATGACGGAAAATACTCAAACAACCACAGTTGGATTTCTGATACCCAAGGTAAGGGCTGGGTTCAAATTGAGTTGCCGAAAGTGTTTGAAGTTGAACGCGTTGAATGGTCGCGAGATCAAGCTGGCGTCTACGCGGACCGGGTTCCTACAAAGTATCGGGTAGAGCTTTCGAACGATGGCGAGGCCTGGAATGAGGTAGCTAGTAGTTCCGATCGGCTTGCGACAGCCATGTCGAGTGAAAACACGCCACGTCAGTATCAGTTCACTCATCTGTCTTCCGCGGATGCTGAATTTGCGAAGGCACTGGTCGAGAAGTTGAAGTTTGCC
This sequence comes from Bremerella sp. P1, assembly GCF_028748185.1. Classification (NCBI taxonomy): domain Bacteria; kingdom Pseudomonadati; phylum Planctomycetota; class Planctomycetia; order Pirellulales; family Pirellulaceae; genus Bremerella; species Bremerella sp. P1. Next base: position 6,005,616 of record NZ_CP118164.1, read on the forward strand.
ACGGCAGAGTTGAAAACAATAACCGCCCCTACGAAAGCCTACGCTGGCCGATACCGACAGCCTGGTCCAACGCACCGTCTTTATCGCGGTGAACCGACGGCAAAGCGCGAAGAAGTGCTGCCGAATGCTCCGGACGTGTTTACTGATTTAGAGTTGGCCGCGGATAGTCCCGAAAAACAACGCCGGAAAGAGTTGGCCGATTGGATCGCCTCACGCGAGAATCCATTGACGGCCCGCGTAATCGTTAACCGGATTTGGCAATTCCACTTTGGGACCGGGTTAGTGGATACGCCGAGTGATTTCGGTGCAGCCGGTGTTCCTCCAACGCATCCGGAATTACTCGACTGGCTTGCGATGGAACTCATGGATAATCAATGGTCGCTTAAACATATCCACCGGCTCATTCTACAATCGGCTACCTATCAGCAGTCGAGCCGTCCCGATCCCACGTCTTTGAAGGCAGATGCCGGAACAAGACTCCTTTGGCGATATCCACCTCACCGACTTGAAGCAGAGCCTATTCGTGATTCCATTCTGACAGTTTCGGGCGTCTTAGACCGGACAAGTGGCGGACCAGGCTTCAGTGCCTTTGAAGTCGAAGCGGAGAATGTCCGGCACTACCATCCAAAAACAGAATTCGGTCCGAAAGATTGGCGCCGAATGATCTATATGACCAAGGTCCGCATGGAAAAAGATGCCATTTTTGGCCTGTTCGATTGTCCCGATGCGGCAACGTCTGTCGCAAAGCGGTCTCGCTCGACGACACCACTGCAAGCATTAAACCTTTTCAACAGCGAGTTTGTGTTGCAGCAAGCAGTGTTGTTCAGCAACCGATTGCGTGCGGAATCAGATTCAACAACTCCTCAAATTACTCGGGCGTATCAACTGTGTTATGCGCGTGATCCAAGCCATGAGGAAGTGAAGGCTTGCGAAGCGTTCATTGAAAAGCAGGGCTTGGAAGCCTTTTGCCGAGCGTTGCTCAACAGCAATGAGTTTCTATTCATGCAGTAACGAAGCGATTCAAATCATGAATACTCAAGTTAACTCGAGCGAAAACATGCAGCGTCCCTTAGGGAGTCACCTGTTGCATCGCCGGAACTTTCTTGGCCATACGGTATCGGGCCTGGGGAGCATTGCGTTCTCGATGCTGCTTGCCCAAGACAAACTACTGGCGGAGAATGCGCGATCTGTCGGCGGTCAGGCTCCCATTCGGCCTCAAATCGATCCTGGTAAACCGTTTGCCCCGCGGACGCCGCATGCTCAGGCTGCTGCGAAGAACGTATTGGTGATCTTCTGTTCTGGCGCATGCAGTCAAGTTGATACGTTCGACTACAAGCCAGAATTGATCAAGCGGCACGGTCAGCCCATGCCTGGAGCGGACGAGCTAGTTACGTTCCAGGGGCAACAAGGGAATCTAACCAAGAGCCCTTGGAAGTTCCGCCCTCGCGGTGAGTGTGGCAAGATGATCTCCGACCTGGTGCCCCATCTTGGCGACATGGCAGACGATATTTGCTTCCTACATTCCATTAAAGGGAAAACGAACACGCATGGTCCGGGCGAGAACCTGATGTCCACGGGGTTTACGCTAGATGGTTATCCAAGCATGGGCGCATGGACGACATATGCCCTGGGGAGTGCCAATCAGAATCTTCCTGCTTACGTGGCGATCCCCGATCCTCGCGGTACGCCTCAGGCCTCGGTCAACAATTGGGGACCAGGCTTCTTGCCGGCAGCGTTCCAAGGAACTGACTTTAATGCGAATAAGCCTATTCGTAACTTGGGACGACCAACAGGGATTGACCCTAAATCGGATGCGGCTACGCGTGACTTTCTGAATGAACTGAATGCTCGTCATTTAGAACAGTTTCCGGGAGATAGCGAACTTGCCGCTCGAATCTCGAGCTACGAGTTGGCTGCTCGCATGCAAATGACGGTCCCGGAGGTAAGCGATATCTCGTCGGAGTCTGCGGAAACGCTACTTATGTATGGGGCGGATGATACTCAAAACACGCTTAAGGCGGCCTATGCTCGGAACTGCATTCTTTCGAGACGTTTGATTGAGCAAGGCGTTCGCTTCGTCCAACTATTCAACGGTGCCTATCAGACTGGCGGCGAAGGGGTCAGCAATTGGGATGGGCACAAATCGCTTGAGTCGCAGTACAGTGTCCATGGGCCGGTTCTCGATCAGCCAACGGCGGCGCTTCTGAAGGACTTGAAACAGCGGGGTTTGTTGGAGAACACACTAGTTGTCTGGTGTACGGAGTTTGGACGAATGCCGACCTTCCAGAAGGGAGCAAGTGGGCGAGACCATAACCCGGAAGGATTCACCTGTTGGCTGGCGGGAGCGGGCGTTAAAGCGCCTTTTACTTTTGGTGCCAGTGACGAATTTGGGTACAAGGCTGCTGACAATGTTGTCGATGTTCACGATTTTCACGCGACGATTCTGCATCTGTTGGGTTTAGATCACGAGCGACTAACCTTCTATCACAACGGCCTAGAACGCCGTTTAACCGACGTACACGGCCATGTGATCAAGGACATCCTGGCGTAGTTATTTCCGACGGAAAAGATTGCCATACCGTTGGTAGTCGTTATAGTCGACGGCCTGACGATTCCACTTCGACAGTTCTTGATCGTATCGCTTTCGCATTTCCTGTAGAACTTCTTGGCTAGCGGTGCTAATGGCCAAGTTGGTGAGTTCGAGCGGGTCGTTCTTGGTATCGAATAATTCCTCCACCGGCTTCATCTTGTCGTCAGCGTACCACCAGTATGTGTATTTGAATCGCGCCGTTAGACAACTCAAGCTGTGCGTTGGCAGGGGGCCAAACACGTTGATGAAGGCCATTTGCTCGTGACCTCCGACCCGCGGATTTTGCAGTAATGGCAAAAGACTCTTTCCGTCCATATTCGCGGGAACTGGTACGCCGGCCAGTTCAAGGATCGTCGGGGCAAAGTCAATATTTCCGGTTAATCGATCACACCGCATTTGTTTCCCATTAAGCGGGCTCCGCGGGTCATAGATCATCAATGGCACGCGGGAAGACTCCTCCATGGGCAGAACCTTCGAACCGTAACCGTGCGAACCGCAAATATAGCCGTTATCGCTCGTGTAAATAACGACCGTATTGTCTGCGATGTCTTGGGCTTTTAGTTCATCAAGGATCATGCCTAGTGCCACGTCGATGCCGTAGACCTGTTGGTGGTACTTGGCCATTTCTCCGTCGTAATCGGTGTCGTAATTCCATTCGGTGAACCGAGGATATTGTCTCCCTGACTTGCTTTGAAATGATAGATGCTCGCCGAATTCACGTCCAAAGTTTGCCGGCTTTGTGAATGTCTTGCCTGCGTAAACGTCATCGAATTGGGGGTCTGGGGTCGCCGGTTTGTGGGGAGCTTTAAAACTGATCGATAGGCAGAACGGCTTCTTCCGTTCAACCGATTCGCGAATGACATCTTGGGCGAACGCCGCGTAGGACAAGGTCGAGTGAGGGTACTGAGCGGCGTACTTCTGCATCGACTTGTTCTTCGACGTTTGGTAATTGGTCTGGCTAGGGCCGCCTCCCCAGAAATCGAAGTCCTCAGCACAGAGTCCCTTACCTTTCACGACGATTCCGAACTTCCCTGCAAATGCCGTGAGGTAACCAGCTTCTCTAAGTAGTACAGGATACGACTTGGCCCATACATCTTCATGCATATCCCCATGGCTGAAATTGCACCCGGTTTTATATTCATACATGCCCGTGAAAACGCTAGCTCGACTGGCCATGCAGATGGCGGTGGTATTGTAGTGTTTGTCGAAGATCACCCCATCTCGACCAAGCTGATCCATGTTGGGCGTTTTGACGTCCTTGTTTCCATAGCAACCAACGGAATAGGTCGATTGATCGTCCGCGAAGAGGAAAACAATATTGGGACGTGCTGGCTCGGCCGATTTAAGTTCTGCCTGAGACAAGATAAACAGCAGCATTAGAGCAAGTGTTTTTCGCATCATATGGTCCGGGAGTTTATCAAGGGAAGAGATGTGCGGCAGAAACGTTTAGTGTTTGAGATTTGCAGAAGAGGTCTATCGAGCTTTACGCTTATTGTTCGAAGCAGGCAGAGCGTCGCTAGACATGAGATGCCGGCGCATCTTCTGGATATCTTGTGGGGAAGGGCTTCCTCCGAATTGCTCGAAGTACAGCTTTTGAAAAGGATTGATCTCGGGACCGACAGCGTCTTCGTTGACTAACAGTGGCTGCACGTCTTGCCACCATTGATCATACGCTGAACGAAGTGTGGCCGCGACTTCGGGGTGGGCATCGATCACATTGGTGGTTTCGCCTGGGTCGGTCTTCAGGTCGTAGAGCTCTTGATTGTTGACGAGTGTGAATCGCGAGTTCTGAATAGCTGACTTACTGTACATAGCTTTCTCTACCGTACCAATCTTCCAGCGGCCTGTATGGTGGACAAGCAGGCGTTCAGACCACTTGGCCGCTGGATCTGTCAGGAGAGTCAGCATGCTGCGTCCTTCGAGTTGATGCTCAAGTTTGGGGGTCGTCTTGGCGCCCGTTATCTCCATCAGCGTTGGGAATAGATCGACATGGGCAGTCAACGCATTGCAAGTTTCACCTGCTGGAACGTTACCGGCTGGCCAGCGGACAAAGCAGGGAGAGAGCGTTCCTCCTTGATACGGTGAGTTCTTGCCCCCTCGCAATCCCGAGTCAAAAAGTTTACGGCTGATGCCGCCGCCATTGTCAGTGCCAAGATAGATCAGCAGGGTATTCTCTTCGAGGTCCCAATCTTTGAGCTTCGCCAACAGCTTGCCAAAGTTGGTATCAATATTTTCGACCATACCGAGATACTTGGCCAGTCCATCGCTGATACCCGTCTTGCCTTGGTAGTTCTGGCAGTACTCGTCCGGAACGACGTGCGGACCGTGGGCAGCATTCAGTGAAATGTAAGCAAAGAAGGGCTGCTTAGTTTTCCGCTGCGAATCAATCCACTTGAAAGACTGCTGGAAGAAGAGATCGGTGCAATAACCTTTGGTTTTTTCGAACTTGCCATTGTGCCACAGCGTTGGGTTGATGTTGCTGTTGCCGGGAGCGTCACCACATGAACCGGGAAATGTCTGACCAATACCTCCGGCTCCGTGAATGTAGACTTCGTCAAATCCGCGACTTTCAGGCCGATAGGCTTCCTCGTCTCCAAGGTGCCACTTGCCAAAGATACCTGTGGAGTAGCCAGTGGTTTTGAGCATCTGCGGAAGCGTGAATGTGTCCAGGCTCATTCTCTCTCGCTCGAGGATCGTATGGGTAACTCCGTTCTTGAATTCGTGTCGACCGCTCATCAGAGAGGCACGCGTGGGAGAGCAGGTGGGGCTTACGTGAAACTGTGTGAACAGCAGACTTTCCTTGATGAATCCATCGACGGCAGGCGTCTGCAGAACAGGGTTGCCAAGGCAGCCGTAGTCTCCGTATGCGAGATCATCGGGCATAACAATAATGATATTGGGCCGTGTTGAATCTGCTTCCCCAAAAGTCGTGAATGGAAGCAGAAGCGAGAATAGGACGGCTGAAAGAATTCTATTCATAGCAATGAGAACGTGATGAGTAGAAGGAGATGTCTAAGGATTGAAAAGGTATTTGTTGTTGTTGGCGGTCACTTCGCGTTTCCTTCCAGGGACGCCTTGCCGGTATGTTTCAAGCCCTGGGACGCTGGTTGCCGTTCAGGGACTTGATGATCCAGGGCTTCCACCTCGGTGAAGTAGGCTCCGCCTGCGTTGCCATCTTGGTCGTAGAGGTACGTCACCAATTGGGTAGGGCCAGCGGGAAGTTCGAGATCAAACACGACCCCTTTGCTGCCGGCTTCTACATTCTCACTCAAAGTATTTCCGGCGATCTCGATCTTTGCGCTCTTTGCGACGACAATGGTATCGGCTTCTTTGGGGAGTTGGCGAAGCGTAATTCGGTATCGCCCCGCCTGCTGTACTTGCAGCATCCATGGCCCGGTAATCTTTGGAAGCTTCTTGATCGTACCGAAGTTCCAAGGAGGGTTTCCGGTTGGCATGTACCAGTCTTGCGAGCACAGAACCGTGGGGTTTTCCGTTGGGTTGCCGACGTCGATGCGAACGGGCGTTAGTCGCGGAGAAACCTTATCCCAGAACGGGAGATAATAATCACGCAATTGGACGAGGGCCTCGGGGTGCTTTTCACTGAGATCATGCTTTTGCGCGGGATCTGCCTGAATGTCATATAAACTTTGCTGATCGGAATTGACCAGTCGCCACCGCTCGGTCAACACGACGGAGTACTCCCACGGTTTGGAAGGTAGGCTCGTCGCACCCGCACCGCCGTGATATTGAATGACGTGATGATCTCGTGTCCAGTTGGGTGTAGGGTCGTATAGCAATGGCTTCAACGAGACGCCGTCAGGTTTATAGTCATCTGGTACTGAGAGACCGCACAGATCGGCAAGAGTCGGTAGAACGTCGATGTGGGCCGCGAGTGTGTCGATCTCCTTGCCACCACCAAGACCACCCTGGGGCCAGTGAATGAAGAACGGCACACGATGGCCACCCTCAAAAACGGAAGACTTCTTGCCGCGCATTCCTGCGTTGTAACCAACCAGCGGCTCGGAATCCAAACCCTGAAACTTGCCACCTGCTGCCGTACCATTGTCGGTCATAAAGATAAGGATCGTGTTGTCGGCCAGCCCGAGAGTCTTGAGTCGCTCGCGCAATAACCCAATGTTGTGGTCGATATTCGCAATCATTCCGTAGAAGTTTGCGTTGGGCACGTTTTTGTTGCCGACGTATGGCCTCGCCCATTCTTCAGGGACTCGGTAGGGTCCGTGCGGGGCATTGGTCGGAAGGTAAAGCAGGAAAGGTTTGTCCTGATGCTCTTCGATAAAACGAATTCCTTCTCGGAACCAAACGTCGGTGCAGTATCCCTCGAACTGTTCGAACTTGCCGTTACGTTCGTAGGTGTCATCGAAGTAGTCATTGCCCCAGTAATCGGAGGCTTGCCCGATACCGCCGCAGCGATGCCATACCACGTCCTGAAAGCCCCGGTCTTGTGGTCGATGCGGAGCGTTGTCTCCAAGATGCCACTTACCAATCATGCCGGTGGTGTATCCATTATCAGCAAACAGGTTGGCGATCGTCTTCTCATCGCGATGCAACATCGTACGCCCGGAACTAGTCCGGTATGCCCCAGTGTAACCTGGGTGATTGCCCGTCATTAGGGCAGCACGCGTTGGCGTGCAAAAGGGGCTGACATGGAAATCCGTGAAGCGAACAGACTCGGCACTGAGTTGGTCAAGATTCGGTGTCTTGAGGATTGGGTTCCCATGGCACGCTAAATCGCCGTACCCCTGGTCATCCGTCATCACGATAATGACATTGGGCTTGTCAGCCGCCAATGCAAATGACGTCTGGATGCTGAAAAATGCGAAAAGGACAAGAGACAATGTTTGCAGTTTTGGAAACGTCATGATGCAACTACTCGGCGAATGCCACCGTCATGCTTTCGATGATTGGCTTCGACTTGTTCTCGGTTGAATCAGTCAGACGCATTTCGATTTGAAACCCGTAGCCGGCCGGCAAACCCGAAAGGTCTAGCTCCGCAGGCGTTTTCGCGATTTGCTTCGAAAAGCCTGGTGTGTAGTCGTACTTCTCTTGGACTTCGGTCCAACCGGTCCACTGATCGATCTTGCCATCGTCGTCGGTATCGACTCCGACACGGACCTCAACGGTCTCGACCCACGGACCCGGGCTGACAAAATCGGTCTTCTGCTGTGTGGCGAGGTAGAACTGTCCCTCGGCGAACGCAATATCCGGATCCGGGTGGCCGTTGCCGATATGGTCGCACCATGTGAACTGTTGGTCGATTGAGGGCGAGGTAAACCAGCCCACGCTCATCTGATGCCCGCCCACGGGATCGTAGTCGCCGAAGAGGTAGTACTGACCGCCAATGCAGATCGCTGCCCAGTCACCAAAGGCTTCCTGCTCAGGCTCGTGAACGTTGTACTGGGCAATGTTGGTTTTGAAGTTCTTCGGATCTTCCTTGGCCCAGTGAGGATGTTTGTAGGTGGCTATTTCTCCCGTTGGTTTCGTCCGCATGTCGACAGGCGGCTTGCCGAACTTGAAATCGGTGATGCCATTGCCACTGACGGCATGGCCAGCTAGAGGAGAGTCCCATGAACGTTTGCTGGCGTTGATCGGGCTCCAATCTTCGATGATCACATGCATATTTCCCTGTAGATCGCGAATGAATCCGGCATCCGAACCGTGCGAGGGGTCGCGTACGGCGATGCCCATGTTCTTGCCAGGCTTGCCATCGAAGAGATCTTCATCGACGTAGACGTGTGGGTCTTGGTCATTGGGGAAGTCGTAGTAGATCAATGCCTTGCCATCGACCCACTCAGCACTGGTCACCCACTTGGAAAAACCTTCAGTGACCGGACCGTGATGAACCCAGGTCTTCATGTCCCGGCTCTGCCAGGCATGGTAACCACCTTTACCTGGTTTTAGTCCTCCTGGGGCGTTGTACTGATTGGGGTAGGGCGTGGTTTGCACCGGGTAGTCATATCCTTCCAATGCAACTTCCGCTGGCTGAAACTTTGTATTCTGTTTCCCTTTACCATAACGCCCGAACATCCAGTAGTTGTTAGGACCGACTGTCAGCAGAACCGGCGCGTCGCCCAGGTTAGACGGGCCGATATTGTCTATCGGATTCCAGTTTTGCCAGATCGGTGACTGGGTCAGGGTGAGGGTTTTGGCAGATTGTTTCTTGTCAGTAGCATGAACTTTTGTGGTGATGGTCGCGGTCTTTTCCTTTGGGGAGACCGTTCCATCGGCGACAGAGGCTCCTTGAGCCTTGGCAATATTCTGGTTCCACTCTGCCTCGCTATCGATTTTCCAGTCGGCGGCCTGTAATTGATTACTGGCGAAAAAGGCTGAGACGATTAAGAGTGGCAGGTAGCTGATGGGGCGGCTGAAACTTCGTGGGAATGTCATATTTGCGTGTCTTGAGTGTATTGGAGTAGATGACTAGGGTCTCGATGGGATCGGCTTAAGGTGGCTGTCTGCCTCAATGCAGATGACTTCTTTCATGGTATGGGCGTACAGTCTTTGATTAGCGTAGGTTACGGTAGCCAGCGTCCAGGTTTCTCCGCCAGGACCAAGGTCATTGATGGCGACCAGGGCTTCTGGGGTGAGTTCGTCGGCGTGGGTGTCGATGACGTACACCGTACCTGTTACTACCGGTAGCAAGAGGTACCTGCCGATTAAAACCGGACTAGCTGCAGAAATATGCCCCCATCCCGTTCCTTGGTGCCCTTTGTCTCCAACTGGAAAACCAGCTGCGTTGACCGGCATATTGCTGGGATTGCCCTTACCCCATAGCCATTCGTCTGCTTCACGAGACACAGGACTGGCCATTAACTGAGCAGGCAATTCGAGATACTCAACGACGCCAGTTTCGACATGAATCCGACCGAGAAAGTGAACGTTGTGTGAGAGAAACCAGTGCCAGTCGCCAACGACAATGTTGGCCTGATTGGTATTGGGATGTCCTTTTCCGGCTTTGACTGTAATGTCGGTCTTCTTGCTCCAGACATTCTTCGTGGGATCGAATTTCCAGAGCGTCGCGCCAGTGTACAGTGGCTGCTCACGCAACAGTTTGCCGGACGCGGCATCGAGCACAATATGCTGGCCTCCGCGAAAACCAAAAACACAATTCTGGTTCCAGTGGCTTGCGAATGAAGGGTCATATCCTTTCAATTCAGTGCTCCAGAGCGTTTTGCCTTCTTCGCCCGGTGCGAGACTCGTCAGACTGTGTCCCGTTGGCTTCTCGAGTGGTTGATGGGGACCGCCCCGTGCGTGCGAGATTGCCCACTTGCCATCCGCTGTCTTGCCGACTGTGGGAGTGTTATGGACGACTGTTCCGACCTGCTCACGCCAAAGCACTTCGCCGGTACGCTTGTCGATACCATGTACGTAGGTCCATACTTCTTTTTCGTCAACACCGGTAGGTACGGCTGTGTTACGGGACTGTTGTCCTGGAGCTAACCATTTTTGGATCTTCGCACCCTGCTGCTTGTTGGCGACTTCTACGTACAGGATCGTATTGCCAATTAAGTAAGGTTCGGCTTGCCGGTTGTTGTGTTTGAATCTTGGTGTCCATTCACGTAGCCATATCTCTTGGCCGGACATGTCGTAACACCCCATTGAACCACAGCGGTTGAAGAACCAGACGTGCTCACCATCGGTAATGGGTGCGAAAACGGTTCCGTCTGTGAACCCACCGGCAAGAGAAATAAAGGCCGTTCCCGGTAGTTTGACCTGCCACAACACATCGCCTGTGTCGGCGTCGAGACAGAACCCGAGAATATTCTTCACCGAGTTCCTTTCTTCGGGAGATCCAATAGGCACATGGGTTGTCACGAAAACACGATCCCCCCAGATAGTCACTCCGCTCATGCCTGCTTCTGGCATAGGCGTTCGCCATCGAATGTTTTCATTTCGGGTGACGCTCCACTTAATTGGCGGGTCGCCCTCGATCTGCCAATTACCGCTTGGTCCCGCTGGCTGGTACCAATTTTCCTCCGCTTGAAGGTGGCAATTGCCGGTAAGAGCCATCCCGGAAAAGATGGTTATGATTAGTGTCAGTATTTTGGCAATCCGCGTCATGAGAGGTTTCAATGGAAGAGGGGTAGGGGAGAAGGGGCGTGCCAAGTCGCTGACTAGCGATCGAGCAGGTTATGAGCCGGGCGTGACATCTTTCTTAAATTGCTCAATCGCGCTACGCATTTCTTCGGCGCGTTGGGGATATTGATCTGCCAAGTTGGTGGTTTCCATACGATCATATGTAAGGTTGTAAAGCTGAACGTCATCTTCCTTGACAATCATTTTCCAAGGTCCACGCCGCATCGCCGTCCCCAGTTTGGGCTCATAGCCAAAGAAGATATCTCGGCCAGGGAAATCTTCTTGCTTGAGGAGGTGTCCCTCTAAACTGGTACCGTCGAGATTATCCGGGTTGCTCGTAGTTAGACCGACGATATCCGTAAACGTAGGGAAAAGATCGAAACCAGCAATTAAAGCATCCGACTTGCTGCCAGCCTTGATTTTGCCCGGCCACCAGGCGATAGCCGGCACGCGGTGGCCACCTTCGTAGTTGCTGAATTTACCGCCTCGAAACTGGCGATACTGCTGTGGAGCCATCCCAACGGCGCCATTGTCAGAGAAAAAGAATACCAGAGTATTCTCAGCAAGCCCTTGCTCATTCAAGGTGTCGAAGATCTTCCCGACGCTTTGATCGAGGTCTTCAAGTATCCACTTGTAACGTACACGATTCTTATCGTTGATGAGGTGCGATTTCTCGCCCGGTATTCTCTTTTCCGGTGTGTCTTCAATGGTTTGATAAGGATTGTGTACGGCGGCATGTGAGATGTAGAGGAAGAACGGCTTGTCCTGATGACGCTTGATAAAATCGATGCTACGGTCGGTGATTACGTGCGTCGTGTATCCTGGCATGTTTTCTCTTTTCAGTCCTACACGCCAGCCACCGTGCTGGTGATAGTCGCTTCCGCCATTGAGGAATCCGACGAACTCGTCAAAGCCATGGTGCAGAGGATTGTATTTATCCTGGTGGCCGCAATGCCATTTGCCGAACAAGGCAGTCGCATAACCGTTTTCTTTGAGGACACTCGCGATGGTGGGAACGGATGGCAGAATTCCCTTCTCCGGCTCGCGGTCGCCGACGATAACATCGACAACACCCAGACGCTGTTGATAGCGTCCTGCTAAAAAGGCCACCCGTGTCGGGCTGCACACGGAAGAGTTGGAATGAAAATCAGTGAAACGCATACCCTCGCGAGCCATCTGCTCTAGTCGGGGCGTCTTTACCCAGCCGTCGTACAGTGCCAAGTCGCGGCAACCTAAATCGTCGGCCAGAATAACGACAATGTTAGGAGAACGGTCGACGTCTGCGTAGGCCTTTGTGCTTGCCAGGAGGAGGATGATTAGCGCTAAGAAGCGGGGCGTCATTTCTTACTCCATATGTACCTGGCCTGGCTGTACGCAGTGCGATACGCCGAGGTATACAGGCTTCTTGGTGGGCTAGTTTTGAATGATGGGAATGTTCCCGATACCGATTGGTACGCGATTTAGTGGCGCACTTCGGCCGCTTTCCTTGAGTTCTTTCAGCAGCGATTGCATCGCTTCGCGACGCTGCTGTTCTTTAAAGTATAGGTTCGTTGTCTCTCCTGGATCGTTAGCCAGATGGTAGAGCTGTCCTTTGGAGTGAGGGGCTTGTTCAGGTAGGACGTACTGGGCCATGTTGCCATTGTCGTAGTTATTTCCGCCTGAGCCCTGATGGTCTAAATACTTCCAGTCGTCCACTCGGATTTGGAACTCGCCACGGAAGCTCTGGGTCAAAAGATGGGGCCGGACGGATTCATCAGCGGCCTGTGTCCCGATCATCACTGGCAGCATGTCGAAACTGTCGGTTGCTTGATCGTTGGGAAGCTTGTAGCCGACAACCGAAGCAAGCGTCGCCATGATGTCGGTTGTGTTAGTCATCTGATCGGAGACCCGCCCAGCCGGGATTCGTGAAGGCCAGCGAGCAATAAAGGGGACGCGATGGCCGCCCTCCCATCCATCGCGTTTCATGCCGCGCCAACCTCCGGCCGCGTCGTGATTATGGTCCTGCCGCATCCAGACCGTGTGAAGTGTCTCTGGGCCATTATCCGAATTGAACAGGACAATCGTGTTGTCATCGATATCTATTTCTTTCAGAAGATCGAGTGTCTTGCCAACAATGGAGTCAAGCTCGGCCGCAAAATCGCCACGCGGACCGGCATCGGTAACGTCATTGAACTCAGGCGAAGGTAGCACCGGGGCATGGCAGATCTGCGTAGACAAAACTGCTAAAAATGGCGTTTGTGGCTGTGCTTTGTGGTGCGACGTGATGAAGCTTTTCATCTTGCGATAGAAAAGCTGGTCCGCGCCGACGAAATCATAATGCGGTGGACGCCATCCTTCGTCATTGTCCCACCGCCACTTTCCGCCAGGGTTGGGAAGAGTATCGCGTTTATGCCGGCGGTCAGCTGGCTCGACAACCATGCCATTATGGATGTAAAGGTAGAGCGGATCGGTGTTGGGGCAGTTCGGAGTAATGAATGATTCGTCAAACCCGCGTGCGTTCGGACCATCGATTAACGGAGTGCTCTTTTCATAATCGATGAGGAGGGAATTCTCAAAGCCTCCGCCGAGTCGTTTGCCATCCTTGTCCAGCCAGGTCAGCCCTACGTGCCACTTTCCAAAGACGCCGGTTCGATATCCCTTGGCCTGGAGCATCTGGCCAAGGGTAAGCGTGCCTGGCTTGAGATAGCTCGGGCCGGAAGGCCCCTCAAACGCGCCTCCACCTCGCCCCGTCGAGCGATAAATCTGTTGGCCCGAGAAGAGGCCGTAGCGTGATGGCGAACAGATTGTTGAGGGGCTATGAGCGTCGGTGAAGAGGATCCCCTCGGCTGCCATCTGATCGATCCGAGGGGTCTCGTACTTAGCGTCCGCGTTGTAGCACGATACATCGCCGTAGCCCAGGTCATCGGTATAGATAATGACAACGTTGGGGAGTGCATGCGGATCGACCGACTCTGCGAGCGCTACTGAGGTACAACCTGAAACAGAGAAAGCGACAAGAGTTACAAATACAAATAGACTACTGCTCACCAGGAAGCTTCCTTCTAGCGGGGCAATCCCACTGGCTATCGGCACGGCTACATCGCCGTAGCTTTCAGAACACATTGTAATGTGCCGCAAAAGCTAAAGCGAACCGGATAGCGCTGTGAGTTCAATCAGGCTTGGACCCAAAGTTTGGAAAACAACAGTTAGCTAACTCAGAGTGTGACCAATGTCTGCTGGGTAGTCTTCGTCGAATCGCTGCCCTATTGAAGGGCGTTGTCCTATACCTCGATTGAGGAAAACGTCACAATTGTTATCGCGATTCGACGAGCTTCTGGATATTATAGAAAGGGTTCTAATCCTTCCCGCGCTAGAATTACTCGCTGGTTGCTCATGCCCCTCTGCTTGCCTGCCTGCCATTCCTCCCCAGATGAAAGTCGGCATTGCTATTCGATGCCGCCAACGTATCGCAGTGGTGGAGTGTGTTCGCTTCGAACGAGCAGCGTTTGGTTAGTACAGAAAGACATTGTTTTCGTACCATACAAACCACTGCTTCATGCATTTGTTGCGATGGCTTGCGTGCTGTTTGTTCCCTGCCTGGCATTCAGCGCCGAGATTCCCATGGGGGCTGATGGGTTTGCGTCTAACGTTCAGTCATTTGTTGCTACTTACTGCATTCGATGTCACGGCACTGAGAAGCGCAAGGGGGACATGACTCTTCATGACTTGCGGGGTGACTTTAGTACAGAGGCCGACCTGGACCGCTGGGAACAAGTTCTGGAGAAACTTGAAGATGGCCAGATGCCGCCCGAGGACGAGCGGCAACCGACTGATGCTGAGCGAACGGCAATTGTTGATTGGATTGATCGCGAGCTGAAGCATGTTGCGACCGAGTCACCGGGACAAACATCGGCACCAGCGGTGAGACGACTCACCAATTTGGAATATCAAAGCACGATCAGCGATCTGCTCGGGTTTGAATTCGATGTTGCGGACGACTTGCCGGAAGATCCCGAAAAGTTCTATGACTTTCGTAACACAGCTGAACTCATGCGTATCGGTCCCGAGCGATTGGATCGGTACATGGAAATAGCCCGCCGAGCGATGAAGAGTGCGATCGTCGATCTTGAGAAGCCAGAGGTTTTCAAGGTGCGTCGAGAATGGTCGTCCGCTGGGATTGATCGTGGCATGGGGCAGGATGAAGTTGGGATCTGGGGTAATCGTCGTAATTGCGCGTCGGATGGAATTCGATTGAATAATTTCCCTAAGACGGGCCAGTATCGCATACGAATGCAGGCGTCGGCAGTTTTGCCTGATGGGCATTCTGAAGCTCCTCTTAATATCGATATGGGGACGCCTCCTGGCAGAACGCAAACACCTTTCAAGACGGTAGCGACGCTATACCTAACGAATAACCCTGACGACCCTCAGATCTTTGAATTTACCGGTCGAGTGGAGAACCATCCGTACATCACTACCCGCACGGGCAAGGGAGGTAACGGCGGTGAATTGGTCGATCAGATGAGTATCATCCCGCGTCTTATCTTTGACGATGGAACGTTGAATGATGGTTACGGTAACGCGCGTCAACTTGAGTTTCCGCGGGCAGTCATTAACTGGATTGAATTCGAGGCACCCGTTGTTGATGTATGGCCTCCCGAACACCACAAGGCGATCTTGTTTGCCTCGCCCTTGAAGGAAAGCGATCCTGCTGCGTATGTGCGAGAAGTGTTAACACGATTCATGTCACGGGCCTACCGTCGACCGGCAACCGAGAGTGAGGTAGAGCGTTTTTCTAAGATTTACGACCTTGTTCGTGCAAACGTAGAATCCAAAGAGGAAGCGTTTCGTGAGACACTCGCGATGGTGCTTGTGTCACCGCAATTTCTTTATCACAACGAGTGGAGTGTGGATGCCGAGTTCCACCATGCGATGGCTTCTCGCCTTTCATACTTTCTTTGGGCAAGCATGCCAGATCCCCATTTGCTGGAGCTGGCCGCTAACCAAAAACTGGATGATCCAGCAGTGATCCAACAGCAAGTGATCCGAATGCTTGGCGACGAGAAAGCCCACCGCTTTATCGAAGAATTCACTCTGCAATGGCTCAGCATCCGTAAGATGCGGACAGTGCCAATCAATCGAGATCTATTTCCACGATTTTTGTATACGGTCTCAGCGGGCGAAACTGCTGGGACGGAAGTACCCTATCGCCCGACGGTACGCGACTACATGCTCCAAGAAACGGTGGAATTCTTTGGCGAGATGATCGATCGTAATGCAAGTGCAATGGCGGTTGTTGATTCGGACTTTGCCGTTCTGAACGAGCGGCTTGCAGCCCATTACGGTGTTCAAGGAGTTCACGGTATGCAGTTGCGTCCCGTTGATATTGAACCGAAACATCAATTGGGCGGTCTGATGACGCAGGGGTCAGTGCTTATCGGAAATGGTACTGGGACGGCTCCCCATCCTATCTATCGCGCTGTGTGGCTTCGCGAGGCAATTCTTGGGGACGACGTACCTCCCCCGCCATCGGAAGTGCCGGCACTAAGTGAAACTGCTGGCGACTCCGTGGAAAAGGCAATCTCGATTGCCGATCTGCTGGCCAAACATCGCAATACCGAAAGCTGCAATGAATGCCATGTGCGGCTCGATCCATGGGGTATCCCATTCGAGCAATACAACGCAGTTGGCCAGTTTCAGCCAAGGGTTCCCAAAGACGGCGTGAGGGTTCGTCGCTTTGACGAGAAGGTTGATCGTGATCTCAGCGGGTATCGACGTTATCTCGAATCGATCAATGTTGTCGAAGTCGAGGCCACGGCACGCGTGCCAGGTGGCCCAGAAGTCGAGGGCATAGAAGCTTTAAAAGAATTTCTGATCGATGTTCACAAAGAAGAAATCGCCGAGAACATTATTCGTCGGCTCTTGTCTTACGCAGCCGGCAGAAAATTGACATATCGAGACCGATCGACCGTGGAAGCAATTATGTCCGCAACGGAACAAAACTCCTTTGGGACGCGGGACATTCTGATTTCTATCTGTCTGAGTGACATCTTTCGCGAAAAGTACTCTGAGGATGAAGACTAATCATGGCACAGAAGTCTTGGCAGGTTAATCGCCGCGAGCTACTCAAAGGTTGTGGGGTAGCGCTCGCGCTTCCTTGGCTCAATGCAATGAATACCGCAGTAGGAGCCACTGTCGGCGTTGCTCGGGATCTTCCGAAACGGATGGTCGCTACGTACATCTCGTACGGTGTTTACATGCCGGATGGCCCTGCAGGAGTCCCTGGCAAGGATAGCGAAGGTAAGTATAAGCATCATGAGTGGAGTTGGTGGCCGTGTGCCGAACCAGGCCGACTTTCCTTCAACAAGTCGAGCGAGCCATTTCAAGACTTAAAGGATGACATTACCTATTTACGTGGTTTAGACCACAAGGGAGGCTGGCAACTGGGCGGGCACAGCAGTGGCGACGTGTTTCTTACCGGGGCCGACATGGCCGAGATCGAAACGACCAACAATGTCTCGATCGACCAACTAATCGCATTTTATCACGGGCATAACACAAGACATGCTTCGTTGGTAATGGGTACCGAAGGAGGCACAGGTTCATACCTTCGCAGCAAGACGCTGTCGCACCGAGGTCCAGGGAAGGCAATACCATCGCTGCATAAGCCGCAAGAGATATTCAATCGCTTATTCAACCCTTACGGAAATCAAGGTGTTGAGCAGGTGCGGGCAAACTTGAAGCGAGATGCAAGTATCCTCGATCTAATGATGGAACACAGTCGTAGCTTTCGCAATCGGCTTGGTTCTGAGGACCAAGTCAAACTGGATGAATACCTGGAGTCGGTTCGCGAGATTGAGAAACGAGTAGAGCGAACGAGCGAGTGGACTCATAAGCCGCTGCCAGACGTCTCGACGAAAGGTTTGAATCTAGATGTCACCCATAAAGATCCGGAAGAGTACATCAAGTGTATGTACGACTTGATGTACCTGGCGTTTGTGACCGATCAAACTCGGCTGGCAACGTTCATGACCGAGAGTGAACACTCAAGCAGTAGCGAGTTGTGGAATTATGCAAATTACGTGCTCGGCTATAAAGGGGCTACGCACGACATCGCGCACAAACGTCCCGAAGGTTTCTCGGGGCAATGGGATCGATGGCGGGCCTCGAATCACGCTTACTTTCTGAAACGCTTGCGTGATACACCTGAAGCGGATGGCAACATGCTGGATAACACATTGGTGCTTTGGGGGTCGGCCCATCCCCATGCGTCGCATAGCGGTCAGAATTATCCATTGCAATTGGCAGGCGGGAAGAACCTAGGATTCAAGCATGGCTACCTGCATGAATTCGTGGATAGCAAAAAAGTGCCGTTGGCCAACTTGTTTGTCACTATGTTGAATGTAATGGACGTACCTGTCGAGAAATTTGCTGATAGTACGGGCAATTTGAACCAGTTGATAGGTTAGCCCATGTATCAACTTGTAACGAATCTTCTGGTCGTGGCAACGTTGCTTTTGCCAACCGTTGCATTGGGTGAAGAAACGGCGCGTCCCCGGGTTCTCATTCTTGGCGATAGCGTCTCGCAACAGGCAGCATCCGAAGCGGCAAAAGAGTTGAAGGGCCAGGTCGAGGTTGTTTATGCCAAGCCTAAGCATGTCGCGATAGTGAACACCACAACAGCGCTTGCCAATTTGGATTCGCTGTTGGGAGACAAGCCGTGGGATGTGATCCAATTCAACTTTGGCCTCGGAGATTTGATTTATTGTGCTCCTCGAATGAAATCCTTCCGAGTCATGCCGATTCACGCTGGCGGTATCCGCGCAACATCTCCACAAGAGTATGAAGACAATTTGCGAGAGTTCGTCGCCCAATTGAAAGAGACGAATGCCAAATTGATTTGGGCCAACACGACTCCGATCCGTCATTCGACATCGAACGTTTTCAAGTTAGGCTCGGAGATTGAGTACAACATGATTGCCGCGAAAGTTATGAAGGAAGAATCGATCGAGATCAACGACATGTATTCTTATGTTCTCGCATTGATCGATATGGACCGCCCCGCGAGTCACGGAGCGGATCCATTTTTCTTCGACCGCAAGCCGATTCATCCACCCCTAGTCGGTCATATTCGATCTTCACTCAAAGTTGACTGATCAAGAACGAAGCTTGGCCTGACGCCTGCAACGATGGCGAGTCAAGTAAAACACAGTATGACCGTACCATTCATCAGCGTACCGACTACCCAGTAACGGTAGACCTTTTAGAAACGTGAAGAATCAAATATGAAGTCAATCACTCGTGTACTGCTCGTCTTGTGTCTATTGGGAGCCAGTACTCTTTGCGCTGAAGAGAGTTATTTGCCACGAGCGTCGCCGGAATCGCAGGGCGTTTCTTCAGAGGCAATTCGCGAATACATCCTGGCGGCCGATCGTGAAGTCAACTCGATGCACAGCTTCATGCTTGTTCGTCATGGCAAAGTTGTTGCGGAAGCTTGGTGGGCACCTGAGTCGGCCGATAAGCCGCATATTCTTTGGTCGCTTAGCAAAAGCTTCACCTCAACGGCTGTCGGGCTTGCAATCGCTGAGGGGAAGCTCAGCATCGACGATCCTGTGCTGAAGTTCTTTCCCGAGGATGCCCCGGAAAAGGCTTCGGCTAATCTCCGATCAATGCGGGTTCGGGATCTCCTGACGATGAACGCTGGACATCAGGACGAACTGAATTGGCGAGAGCAGACCGATTGGGCGAAAGCGTTCTTGGCCCACCCGGTTCCTCATAAGCCGGGAACCCACTTTCGCTATAACACGCCTGCCACGTATATGCTTTCTGCGATCGTACAAAAGGTGACCGGGCAAACGGTTCTCGACTACCTGACGCCGCGACTATTTGAGCCCTTGGGCATAGAAAAGCCAGTCTGGGAGAACAGCCCTCAAGGAATTTCCATTGGTGGATATGGGCTCTACTTACGGACTGAGGATATCGCGAAGTTTGGCCAACTCTACTTGCAAAAGGGAAATTGGAACGGGAAGCAACTGATTCCAGAATCATGGATCAGCATGGCCACCTCGAAACAAGTTTCTAACGGAAGCAATCCAGACAGCGACTGGGATCAGGGCTATGGTTTCCAGTTCTGGCGTTGCCGACATGGAGCTTTTCGCGGTGATGGAAAAGATGGCCAATTCTGTATCGTTCTGCCGGAACAAGATGCAGTCGTGGCCATTACCGCTCACACCGGCAACATGCAGGCAGAATTGAACGTGGTTTGGGACAAACTGCTGCCAGCATTTCACGACAAGGCTCTTCCGGAAGCCCCAACTTCCAAGGAGGCTCTGGATGCGACGATTACCGAGTTGAAATCGTCGCGATAGCCGCCGCTCGACAACGCTACTTAGCCCCATGGCTGGCGGTAATGGTGTTGCTGTAGTAGTTCATTGGCCGCTTGATCGTTTACAACGGTCTCGGTTTTCGCATCCCATTTCAGAGCACGCCCAAGGGCCTGCGAGACATAGGCAAGATGTCCTGGCGTAATCGAGCGATGTCCCGTCTCGGCCGGGCAAATACACGGGCGACGAGTACGAACGCTACTCAAGAAATTGTGCATGTGATTGTCCGAGGCATAAGCCTTTTCCGAGCCCGGGTCGAATTTGGCTTCGATCCAAGTCGGCTGAGATGCCTCAATTCTTCCGCGCGTAGCGAACACCCAGCCCTTGTCACCGATTAGTCGCAGGCCCAGTCTGTTGCGGCTCGAAATCGAGCTTTTAGCGCCGCCTTCGTATTCGCATTCAATTTCATACTGGTGTGGCGTGTTATAGACATCGGTGTCTGGGAATGTCCAACCGACCGCCTCTACTTTTACGGGACCCGATTGGTCCAAATCAAGCGCCCAGTGAGCGATGTCGTTATGATGGCCAATCCAGTCCATCAATACTCCTCCGCCATAAGCCCGGTGGCCACGCCACCAGCGATGGTGCCGGGCCCGCATGTATGGAAGCATCGGGGAAGGGCCACACCAGAAATCGTAATCAAGATGCTCTGGCGGCTTCGCAACCGTCGGATCGCCTTGTGGATTGTCATATCCAGGTGGCAATCCGACTTCGATCGAATGAATCTTGCCTAGATGCCCGTTGCGAACCAGTTCGACCGCACGGCGAAAACGCCAATCGCTTCGCTGTTGGCTGCCAGTCTGGAAGATCGCCTCTTGCTTGGCGACTTCGCGGTAAACGGTTTGCCCTTCATGGAAAGTATGGGTGACTGGCTTCTCGCAGTAGACGTCCTTGCCACCACGCAGTGCCTCAAGCGTACATAATGCATGCCAATGGTCCGGCGTCGCAACAACAACCGCGTCGATATCATCCCGGTTACAGATGTCGCGGAAGTCACGGGTGGTGGAAACGCCGGTCTTGGAGCCCGACTTCTGATCGATATATTCTTGCCCGGCCTTAAGCCCAAACTCCCTGCCTTTACCCCACGTCTGATCTCGGTAGTGCATCGTGTCGACATCACAAACGGCAACGATCTGAGCGTCGCTTGAACCGAGTAGATCATCCAGCAAGTTGAATCCCCTTGAGCCCAGGCCTACCACGCCAACTGTGATCCGTTCGCTTGGAGCGGCCTTCGCGGGAGAGGAAAGGATTGTCGGTGCTGCCGCTGCGACCGCGCCGGCAGCGAGAAACTTGCGGCGTGTCAATCGGAAAGTCGAGTTGGGCATGGGGGTATTCCTTGAGTTGGATGAATGGGGAGGGGGCTGGAAAAGTAGGATTGCGGGGGTGGCGTCAATCCCATCGCACCTTTCTCGTGGGGCAAAAAAAGTTTAGTCGAAAGGATCACACGACGAGGCTAACGGAACGTTTTATAGAATCCTGCCGGCAGATGATTGACTTTTTTTGAAATCGAAATAATATCTTAGGCAGTTCACTCGTTGCCCGCAAGGAAATTTGGATGCAGGCCGTTAAAACTAAACAGCGCGCGATTGCAGAAGCGGAATCCGAGTTGATTCGTCTGGTTCGTCAGACCGAGTCCGTCTCACGCGTCGAACTAGCGCGTCAGTTGAGTTTGGCCCCATCGACGGTAGGCCTTTATGTCGATCGACTCGTGAGTGAAGGATTCCTTCAGGAAGGGCGAAAGGTCGCTAGCAGCGCAGGACGTCCCCCAACCATACTCGAGCTCAATCCAGAAGCAGGGCATTTCATTGGGGTCGACTTTGAGGCATCGCAAATCGCGATCACATCGGTCGATTTCTCTCAACAGGTGCTCCAGCAAGAGGTCGTTCGCATTCTCGCATCCGACTCGGCCGCGCAGGTGGTCAAGAAGATCGAAACGGGCATCGAAGCAATCAAAAATGGCAGTCAACTGCTAGGAATCGGCATCGGTGTGCCTGGTGTTGTCGATCACCAGCTGGGTGAGGCCGTTCACTATGAACATATCACTGGATGGCAGCATATCCCTTTGGTCGAGCACTTCTCACAACAGTTCGACGTACCTGTCTATATCGAAAACAATATCCGTGCTATGGCACTGGCTGAGCAGTGGTTTGGTTCTGCTCGTGGGGTGAGTGATTTCGTTTGTTTGGGAATTCGTAGTGGTATTGGCGCGGGAGTCGTAATCGACGGGCGGCTTCATACCGGGCAGAACGGTCTCGCAGGCGAAATCGGGAACTGGCCGTGCGAACGTCTTGAAGACGACTCGCGAGAGCTTGTTCCGCTGGAACGCATCGCTTCGGTTTGGGCGATTCTTGATCAACTGGCCGCACGCATGGCTGCCGGGGAAAAGACTGCGTTGTCGCTGAAACGGAACCGTGTCGTCCTGGAGGACATGCTTGCCGCCGCTGAGAAGCAGGAGCCGTTAGTTCTCGATGTTTTACAGTCTGCAGCCAGTGCTGTCGGACGCGTAATCGCGCAGATCAGCCTGTTACTAAACCCCGAAAAGATCATTGTAGCCGGGCCATTGGCTAAGTTGACAGATGCGTTCCTCGAGCCAATCCGTCAGGTTGTCTATCCCCTGTCCAATACGAAGCATGCCAGGGCTCCTCGAATTGTGGCTTCTGAATTCGGCATGCATGGAGGGGCGCTCGGGGCTGCCGCATTGGCCGTCCATCAGTGGAAGCCATTGCGCTA
The DNA here is from genome assembly GCF_028748185.1 of Bremerella sp. P1. NCBI lineage: Bacteria > Pseudomonadati > Planctomycetota > Planctomycetia > Pirellulales > Pirellulaceae > Bremerella > Bremerella sp. P1. The sequence continues at coordinate 6,028,392 of NZ_CP118164.1, forward strand.
ACGGTTTATTCCTTTCATTCCCGCAAGACAAACGGAACCTAGTTTTCAGGAACTCCCACCATGACCGATCCACGGTTGAACGTCTCGCCCATCAGTGTGCCCAATCAACAGTCGTATGATGGAGAAGTATTTCCATTAGTTCTGCAGTGTGACGCCAAGTCAGCGACGCTGGAAGACGCTGTTAATTGGGCCAAGGAGAACCATGTTGACTTGTTACGACAGGGGCAGACGCATGGGGCGATCCTTTTTCGTGGCTTTCCGTTGAGCGAACCGGAAGATTTCGATCGTTTCATTGCCACATTCGACATTGAGAACTTTCCCTACGAGGTATCTCTCTCCAACGCCGTTCGGACAAACTTTACAGAACGCGTGTTCTCGGCCAACGAGGCTCCTTCGACGGTGAACATCTATTTGCATCACGAGATGGCGCAAACGCCTATTTTCCCCAGCAAGCTGTTCTTCTGCTGCTGGCAGGCCGCCGAAGAGGGAGGTGCCACGCCACTGTGCCGCTCCGATGTTTTGTTCGAGCGGATTCAAGAGCGTTTTCCTCAGTTCGCCTATGACTGCGAAACGAAAGGGTTGAAATACACAAACGTAATGCCCGCCGCGAACGATGCATCTTCTGGGATGGGGCGTAGTTGGCAAAGCACGTTTCGGGTCGAAACGCAAGAAGAAGCTCAAGCTCGCATGGCTGAGTATGGGTACACATGGGAATGGATGGAGGATGGCAGCCTTCGCGCAACCACGCCTGTATTGCCGGCAGTCCGCGAAGTATCACCGGGCCGCAAAGTCTTCTTCAATCAATTAATTGCGGCCTTCTGTGGTTGGAAGGACAGTCGAAATGATCCTTCCAAGTCGATCACATTCGGCGACGGGCAACCGCTCGATCGGGACACGGTAATGGAAGTTGCCAAAATGGCGGACCAACTGACGTTCGACCTTGCTTGGCAAGACGGTGATATCGCGTTGGTAGATAACTTCCTGGTGATGCACGGTCGCCGAACATTCCAAGGCCCACGAAAAATTCTGGCCTCGCTGCTCGAGATGGGACAGCACGCCCACGCGACATAACTCGTAAATCCTCAAGTTTGAAAACTCGCATTGTGACCACGCTGGTCGATACGAAAGATAGGACAACTCATGACATCATCACCCGTACGTTTTGGCGTGATTGGATTCGGCGCCTGGGGCAAGTGTCACGCCGGGGCGATCAACAATACTGAAGGTGCCGAAGTCGCCGCCATCGCCGCGAAGTCAGAAAAGACTTGTGCGGAAGGTCGCGAAATGTATCCCAATGCATCGGTGTACCGCGATTATCGCGACTTGCTGGCCCGGGACGATATTGAAGTGGTCCATGTGGTCATACCGAGCTATCTGCACTTTGAGATCGCGAAAGCGGTATTGGAATCGGGCAAGCATCTGCTGCTGGAAAAGCCGATGTGCCTGAATATCGCCGACTGCCAGGCTTTGAATCAGTTGGCAAAAGACAAGAATCTTCTACTGGCAGTTGGGCACGAACTGCGGCTATCATCACTATGGTCAAGAGTTAAGCAAGAGATCGACGCAGGAGCAATCGGCGAGCCACAATATGCATTGGTGGAGTTATCTCGCAAACCCTATCGCCTGGGAGCCGATGGCTGGCGTTACGATATCGACCGTGTGGGTAACTGGATTTTGGAAGAGCCGATCCATTTCTTCGATTTGGCTCGTTGGTATCTGAGTTCTGCCGGCAAGCCGACTTCGTTATACGCCACAGCCAATTCTCGCCAGGCAGGTCATCCCGAACTACAAGACAACTTTAGCGCGATTGTCAACTTTGATGGAGGAAAATACGCGGTCGTATCGCAGTCCCTGTCGATGTTCGAGCATCACCAGACCGCAAAGGTCGCCGGGACAGAAGGGTCCTTGTGGGCTAGTTGGAGTGGTGCCATGGATCGGACGCGTCACCCTAGTTTCTTTCTCAAGGCCTCCAACGGTGAAACCGTTCGAGATATTCAGATCGATAAGATCACCGGCGAAATCTTTGAACTCGAAGACCAGGTCGCTATGCTGCTGGAGGCCATCCGCGGTGACAAGCCGTTGTCGACAACGGCGGAAGATGGTATGTGGTCCGTGGCCATGTGCTTGGCTGCCCAAAAGTCCGTTGAATCGTGGCAACCAGTTGCCATGACCGACATCCTTTAGATAGCTTCCCTAACTCGTTCTTCCTTCCACATACATGTCCTTCCTTAATCCTCATCTCGTCTAAACAAGTGAAATGAAGCCATGGACTCTCCTTCTCAACCAGCGCGACCATGGTATCACGAAGTAACGCGTTACCAATGGTTGGTCCTGATCATTGCCTCAGCGGGTTGGGTGTTTGATGTTTATGAAGGGCAGATCTTCAACATCACTCGCAACCAGATGTTGAACGACATCGTCCCGCAGGCCGGGGCAAACGTGAAGTGGTACGGAGACTTCTTTCTGGCCATCTTCCTGTTCGGCGGAACGGTCGGGGGACTACTAGCTGGCACATTGGCAGATCGCTTCGGCCGGCGACCTATCATGATTGCGACGATCCTCGCATACTCTGTGTTTTCCGGTTTGACGTTTTTCGCTACGGAACTCTGGCATGTTGCCATCTTGCGATTCCTGGTTGCCGTGGGTGTGGGTGGCGAATGGGCGGTTGCCGCTAGTTTGGTCGCGGAGGTCTTTCCACCGAAGGCGAGGGCCCAGGCGTCCGGCATCTTCCATGCGACAAGCATCCTGGGGACGTGGCTCGCGGCGCTCGCCGGTTTGGCCGTTGGAGCGAATTGGCAATATGCTTACCTCGTGGGTATTCTGCCTGCGCTTTTGATCGTGTGGGTCCGTTCTTCGGTTCAGGAACCGGAGCGATGGCAAAAGACGAAGGATGCAGCGAAGTCTTCTGCTGGGCCTGAAAAGCTAGGCAGCTTTAAGCAATTGCTGTTGGCCAATCCATGGAGTTTTCGCGCTTTCATGGGAATGGGCCTTGCTGCGGTTGGGCTGGGGACGTTCTGGGCAGTGACGGTTTCCGGGCAAGATCTCATGCGCGAGTTATTACTACGAAACGATGTTTCTCCAGAAGGGGCGGCACAACAGGCCAAGTTTGCTTATGGAATTGTTCAAGCGACGGGAGGGGGCATCGGGCTGCTTTCGTTTGGACCTCTGTCCGCGAGATTCGGTCGTAAGCCAACATTCATCTTCTTTCAACTTGCGGCTTTGGCTATCGTGCCAGCGGTCTGCTTTTTGCCACAGACCTATTGGCAACTTTTGTTTCTCTTGCCGTTGTTTGGATTCTTCACACTAGGAATTCATGCAGGCTATGCGATTTACTTTCCAGAACTGTTTCCGACGCACCTTCGTGCCACGGGTACGAGCTTTTGTTTCAACGGCGGGAGAGTCGTCGCCGTTCCCGTATTGCTGGCGGCCGGCACGCTAAAGTCGGAAATCGATTTGAGAATAGCGGTTAGTTTACTAGCTCTACTCTTCCTAGTGGGGGTGGTGATAATGCTGTTCTTGCCGGAAACTAAAGGCCAGGAATTGCCTGAATAGATTTGCTTCCCGGAAAGAATTGAGTGTGATATTGCTGCTGATCCCTCTGGTTATTTTCCTCGCTGCCACAGTTCAGGGGACAATCGGTTTTGGCTATGCAATCGTTTGTCTTGCTCTCTTCTCTTACTTCGTTGATTTTCGCGAAGCCAACGTGATCGTCGCCGTGAGCGTTTTGGCTCCATTGATTTCGGCGGTGTGGATGTACCGAGGTGAGCTCAAGATTCAGACGCTATTAATCTGCCTGGCAGGGGCAATCGTAGGGCTGCCAGTCGGCCTCTACTTCTTTAGTGTCGTAAATGAGACGTTGTTGATTCAAGTCACCGGAGTGTTGATCTTCTTGCTCTCGGCTGAAGGTCTTTGGTCAATGCGTAAGGAAATCAAGATCGAAACGGAAAAGGAAACCTCTTGGCTGTGGACTTCGATTGCTGGAGTTGCCAGTGGCCTGCTGACAGGCGCGGTCGGCATGGGTGGACCGCCGGTGGCAGCGTTTGCATCGAGGCAATCGTGGTCACCAAGGCAGATTAAAGTCTTTCTTTTGGCATTCAGTTTTCTGACCGCAATTCTCCGAGTCAGCGGTCTGGCCGCCGCCGGTTGGATGGACCTCTCGGTGCTGAGCTATTGTGTCTTGGCCATTCCTTTTGCTCTTCTCGGAATCTATTGCGGGCTCAAGGTGTCGCATAACATCGATGCCCGCGTGTTCCGTGGCCTTACGATGGGCACACTACTGCTGTTGTCGCTGGGTATGATTTTCCGCTCTCCTCCCGACAAATCACAGGATGATGCGGCACCCGCTGCTACCGCGACCTCGTCCAAGACGGCGATGCATTTGGTAGAGTTCCGGTCTTCATGATACGCATTTTCTCTATGCGTTGATGGCTAGGTTGCGTCCAAGATGCGAAGAGTGAAAGTCAGGCGCTCGAAGCAGATTGGTGCTAAGGGTTCATCGATTCGTTGTTAGGAACTACTTGAGCACACTTGCGATCGCTGATCCGTCTCGTACAAGCGTTATTGGCCTGCCGACGTTTGCTTCGTATTCCGTCTTGGGATCGATGCCAATACTTTGGAAGAATGTAGCTGCCAGATCATCGGGGCTGAATCCTTCGTTTAGTGGACCTTGGGCTTTGTCGTCCGTCGCCCCTATGACTTGACCCGTGCGAACACCGCCTCCTGCCATTAGGCTACACATCGCCCGGGCCCAATGGTCTCTTCCGGCGTTATTGTTTACCTTAGGTGTACGACCGAATTCGCCAGTGACAAGAATCGAAGTCGAATCGAGTCGTCCACTCTCTCCCAATCGATCGAACATCGCCGATAGGCTTTGATCGAATTTTGGGGGCAGTTCTCTGCCCAACTGGTTGAAGTTGTCTTGGTGCGTATCCCAGCCTTCAAGCAGCACCGTTACGAATCGAACGCCAGCCTCGACCAATCGAGTTGCCAACATCATGCTCTGACCGTAGTCATGACGCCCAAAGCGATCGACCTCTCGGTCAGGCTCGAGGGACAGATCAAAGGCGTTACGGGAACGCTGGGAAGCAATAATACGATGTGCCTGTTCCGAGAATCGATTCAAACCCTTAACGGAGTCGTCAAGTTCTTCAAACCCGGCGAAGGCTGTATCGATATCCTTTAATAACGCTGTGCGTGTGTTGAACTTTTCGAGCGTAAGCGAACCATCCAATGTGATGCCCCGGACGCGAAACGGATGGCCATGTTGGGGCTTCTCTCCTGTCGATAGTGGTCCAAACTCGGCACCTAAATAGCCTGGTCCTTCAACAGGCCGGTCAATCGACACAAACGGTGGAATGTCGGGGTGCGAAGGAAACTCCTTACTAACGACCGAGCCATACATTGGATAGTTGACTACCGGCGTTGGCAAGTTTCCCGTAATGAGATAGCGAGTTCCTAAACCATGATCGGCCAGACTGTGGGTGACACCGCGAATCAGCGCATAGTTACCCGCTCGTTGGGCAAGACGCGGCAAGTGTTCGCATATCTCCATGCCTGGTACGGAGGTTTTGATCGGACGAAATTGCCCGCGGTATTCCGAGGGAGCATCCGGCTTAAGGTCGAACGTATCCTGGTGGGCTGGCCCACCCATTAGGAAAACCAATATCGCCGAACGCCCTGAGTCGGGGTTACCAGTAGCCGCTTGAAGCTCTAGGTACTGACTCAGAGTCAAGCTGGTGCCCAAAGCACCGACCTTCAAAAAACTCCGCCTCGATAGAGCCATGTTCAAACCTTTGGAAAGTGAGCTATTTATTGAGGATGAATTCTTTAGTGTTCATGAGCGCCCATAGCAGATCCCGCATTCCATCGGCAAGAGAATCTGTAGAGGCAAGATGCTGTCGTGCACGTGTTTCTTCGTCGTGATTCGGGAGACGACAAACAGATCGTAGCCATGCCTCGCGTACCAATGCCGCGTGATCAGGCTTTGTCTTTGCCTCTTCTTGCCGCGAAAGTTCTTCCAGCCAGCCACTGCCTTCCAGACGTTGGTCGACTAAAGGATCATTCTGCAGAAAGATCGACTGCAGCAGGGTCGATTGATTCGACCGTTCACAGTCGCAATTTACGGCCCGCTCTGGCTTTCCAAAAACCTGCATTGCATACGTACCTGCTAGTCGCATGGATAAGTGACCAATAGCGCGTCGCGAAAGATCGGTTCGCACTTCGTGTTGTTGGTCACTCGCGGCAAGTACTTGTTTCACCGAGTCATAGACGATCTCAGCAGGCAAACGGCGCGGAATGGCTCGGCTGAAATTGCGTCGATCCTCTGTGTTCGTTTCATTAGGTCTCCAGCTTCGCTGATATGCTTGACTCGACACGATCGTGCGATGCAACCATTTCATGTCGTATCCGTTCTCGATAAAACCGAGGGTCAGCCAATCGAGAAGCTTGGGGTGGCTGGGTGGATTTGCTGGATTGAGATCGTCCGGAGGATCAATAATCCCGACATGAAAATAGCCAGCCCAAACACGATTGACGAAGGCTTTGGCGAAATAGGAATTTTCGGGTTCGAGCATCCAATCCATGATTGGCATTCGAGGATCAAGCTCAGGCGGTAGGGAAACCATTCCGCTTCGTAAGAGGTCTAGGCGAACTTCAGATCCGCGGCTTTCAACGTATAGTTCGCGCCACGGGATGACTCGACCCTTACGGGCATGACGCAATACTTCGTCGCGAATCGGAGATCCATTCTTGTCGCGTACGTTTAAGCCAACATTCTTGGCAAGCTGGCGGTATTGGGATTCGTCTTGAGGTTGGACTCCAAACTCGATGGTTTCAAAGAATCGCGAAAACTGTCTGAAATCGTCCTGGGTCCACGGGGCGAATGGATGTTTATGACACTGGGCACATTGCAGGCGAATGCCCAGGAAGTTGTGCGCGAACGCTTGCGCGGCTTCTTCCGGGTTTTGCATGCTACGGCGGGTCCAGTAATGTGGCATGAACTCGCGATCTGTGAAATCGTTAGGGTCCTGTTCACGAAAGTAGCTCGACATTTCGCCGGTATATTCATCGTACGACTGTCCGGGCCGACGACCTTTCGCGAGAACAATGCGTCTTACCAACTCGTCGTAAGAAACGTTGTCCTGCAACCGCTGGTACGTCCACATGTACCACTGAACCGAAGTGTCTTGACCGAGTTCGGCTTGTTGCTGGGGATTGCATCCCGTGAAGTCGCATAACTTGTTGGCCCACCATGCAGCGTATGCGGGCCGAGTGAGGAGTTCGTCAATCTTGAGTTCCCGTTTATCGGGACGCTTGTCTGCCAGAAAACGGGTTGATTCATCGGGTGTGGGAAGTGTCCCCGTGAGATCAATACTTACACGTCGAAGAAACTCGGCGTCGGTACATACGTCAGAAGGAATAATGCCAAGCTTGTCGAGCTTTTCGTTCACAAAACGATCTATCCCAGGCGCGAACGCTTGATGCGACGCAAGATGGAGGGACTCGTCTCGCGGCCGCATCACTGGCACGGCCGAGATCCCATTGTCGTAAAACACCATGACGTGGGTATCACCAACTCCCTGGGAGGTGATCGTTCCACCGGAATCTACGGTTGCGACGGAATCGTCATTTGTCCGGAAGCGGCAAAGCTCGGTCACATTTTCACGATCACCATTCGCCCAGACGGCAATTACATCTAGTGCGATCGAAGGTTGCTCGGTCGAAAATACAACTTCGTCTGGGGTAACTTCGAGGCGTGACAATTCGCTTGGAGTGCTGATTCCCTTCGCGCCGGAATTGATCCAGCGTTGGAGGAGATCATGTTCCCAGGATCCCACCTCAAATCTTTTTCCCCCTTCGTGATCCACCTGGAGCGTCGGCTTCTGCAGAATAGGACTTTTGGAGGAAGCGTTTCGATCAATTCGATCTTGGGCTGTTAACCCTGCCAGGTCCATCCGAAAGTCGAATCCAAAGAGTGACAGCCGAAAGCCACCCTGACCCTGAAAAGATCCGTGACAGGATCTTCCGTTGCATCCAAGCCTACCGAGAAGTGGAATCACATGCCGCTGGAAATCTGGCTCCTGAGATGGGTCCTTGAAGCCCGGTAGGTCGTTAGCAGCTGGTAGCGTCTCCGATTGGACTGATTCGGAGACGCCTGCCAGTAAAATGAGTATTCCAGCAAAGGTGACGAGGAAACATTTCATGGATCGGACTCACGAGTTCGATAAGTCTTGCCTACGAGTACCTAGTCGAGCTTCTTGATGCCCTCGATTACGCTGAGACTATCACTTAGCACGACAGGATGTTCGGCACCGAACTGTATCTCGTCACCTTGTTTGAGGTTATGGAAGGCTTCTTTTCGTTTCCAAAAGCCTGAGAGCATCACCTGCTTGCCCACGATCGACTCGGCATTTCGAGCACGGTTTTGCTCAAAGGTTCGAACCACGCCGGAGACTTCAATTGTCAGATCGAGAAGATGTTCGTCTTTCTTGACAATCTTTCCATTCAAGATGCCCTTAAAGCCGCGGAACTCTTGCGGAAGCTCGGGATAATCGCCCGGCTTGACGGGGGCCACCTTTCGGAGGACTTCACCCACGCGGATCTCTCCCTCGCCATTGTCCAGTGCGCCAAATTCGATCGTGTCACCAATCCGTGCTACAACTAACGCGTCGAGCATATTGCTGTGGACACCACCTGCGTCTACCGTCTTGCCAATCAGGGCCTTGGGATTGCGGGCCTGGTTATTGCGCCAGACGCGAGGTACAGCATCAACGACGATGGAAAAAGTCCCGCGTTCGCTATCCTTAGCAGTCAATCTTCCTACCAGAAGGCCTCGGAAACCTCTTTGATCGCCTGGGCGCTCCATCTTCATCTCCGGCCGTTCCATCTGACCTTCGGATATGTCCGACACAGAGACTTTGCGAACAGCTTCGGCGACCGTCAGGTGGTCGCTTTGTCGGCCGATGTGTTGCATCCCTACGTTGATACGATCTCCAACCTTCAGGTTGTGGTAAGCCTCGCGGCGATTCCAAAAGCCAGCGAGCATCAAGGTCTTGCCTTCGATGCTCTCAGGATTCTTCGCATCGTTTTCTTTCCAGGTATTCGTGACCTTAGCTACCTTAATGATCAGTTCAAATGTTTCAGGGTCTTTTTGAAGGACATCGGCGACCACCTGACCGCGAAACCCGCGAAAATCGTCAGGAAGAACTGGGTAGTCTTCCGGCTTGTAGGGAGCGACCTTGCGGAGGAGTTCTCCGGGAAAGACAAGCCGATCGCCGTCATGCTTGCACTCGAATTCTACGGTATCACCGGGACGCATGATGACAAGCACGTCCAGGAATTTGCCTGTCACGCCGCTAACTTCGATCGTTTTGCCAACAATTGCCTTCGGATTCTCGGAACCGTTATTTCTCCAGACTCGAGGTATGGCATCGACTTGAACGACGAATGTTCCACGTTCGATGTCCTTCGTGGCCAGTTGTCCTACAACCATGCCACTGAACTTCCGGATGCCAGCGGGCAACTCATCGGGTGATGTCTTCAGAGCGACCGTTTCGCGTTCAGTTTGGGGCACTTGGGGCTCTTCCGCGGCTATTGGAGACGTGAGACCGACAAGTACAGCCAGGGTGAGAACATGATTGCGCATGGACATGGTCCTGTTATCCAAGAGTGAGGAGTGTGAGACCGCTTTGGGCATGATCATTAGCAAGCTGACCATCCCTACGGTTAGACAGATGAGAAACTGATTCCAGTTGCTGCGGGAAGGAGTGTCATAGTGGTGCGCAAGCAATGCCTCGACGCGCTGTCCTAATTCAGAACAATAGCTGGCCATGCCAGTCACTAAGATGGGAGCTTGTGGCTTGCAAGTCGCATTCACGCGTCGTTCGCCGATGTTAACCAAGCACTTGGCAAGGGAAATCCCTTCTCCCATGGTTCGTGCTGCGAAGAGATCGGCAACATACTCCATTTCCTTTCGGATTTGCCTACAGACAAAACGATTGAAAGGCTGCCAGGGAATGAGCCCAACAACGAGGTGAGCAATCAGTGTCCAAATCGCATCTCCCTTCGCGATGTGAGCAAGTTCGTGAGCTAGTACCGCGTCCGTATCTCCACAATGGTTTTCGTGTGAAGTCCCATTACATGTGGTAAGTTCTCGTTGCCAGCTTTCAGGAATCAGAATGAAAGACCTCCAGACGCCGCCTGTAAGCGGGCTATCAATCTCAGGCGAAAGATAGATATCGACGGTGCGACGGATACCCATCGCGGACTGGATCTTAGCGAGCGAGTCTTTCAGGTAGCCGTCGGAAACTTTCCGGGCGTTTCGCCGTAAGCGTCCAAGGCGCACCGCCTGACTAATCAGTCTTCCTAAGAAGCATAGGATAAGAGTTGCCCATACAAGCCAAGCGACGGCTTGCCATCGCAACCAAGGGGCAAACGTTGCTGTTTTTTCGGGTTGCCCACTTTCCTTTGCCTGAGAGACAATACCGACGGCCGAGGAGAGCTCGCCAGGCGTTAAGGAAGTGTCTTCAAGGCTCTCAGAAGTATTATCGTTCGAGCGCTGGATACTCGGTTCTACGTACCGTTCAAGAGTCTGGGCCGTTGTGCTTGATGCGGTGTCATGTACAGACCATTGAGGTCCGAAGTGGGGAAGCGTGGTCGTCGAAGCGATGAGTGCCGTGGCGATAGGAAGTACAAGGGCCGTTTTCCAGGCAAAGATTCGAATTTCTGGACGGAAATGTTTCGATCCCGCGTTTAATACTCCCCAGGTGCCTAGCACGAATACGGAGGAGTGAATCAGATACGTCAACAAGAATGCCAGCAAAGTAGGTTCGATCATTTACGATCTCCCTTCTTTTGCTCCGCTTCATGTTTCCGAACCAGTTCCTTGATTCTCTGAAGTTCCGATGAATCGATGCTTTCACTTTCGAGCAAGTGATTGACCAGTTCGGCAGGGCTACCACCAAAGATCCGTGAGATCACGTCGCCGATCATGGATTGACCAGCACCATCTCTGGTCACTGCAGGCTGGTAGAAATAGACCCTATCTTCGACTCGATGAGTCACAAGGCCCTTCTTCTCCATGCGGGAAAGCACAGTGGCCACCGTCGAATACGCGAGGGCACGTTCCACATCCAAAGCAGCTTGGACATCGGCAACGGTCGCTTCGCCCCGCTCCCAAAGAACGTTCATGATTGCCAGTTGTCGGCCACCCAACTTCACGATCGACTCCTCTGCAGTGCCTAAGTATTACAAATGTAAAACTACAGATTGTAGTAGGTGGTGTCAATCTTTTTTTAAGGAAAACCGAGTAGTCAGAATTACTTCGGTCTTCGCGCTTGTTCTGAGTCCTTTTTAACCTCTGGCGTAGCATTCTGAGGCAGCCAACGTGCCAGTTCGTCGCGTACCCCTTTGTAAACCGGATCGTCGGCGAGATTATCGAACTCATCCGGATCGGAACGATGGTCATACAGCTCCTCTTTTCCGTCGCGGTAGACGATAAGACGCCAGTCGTGGTTGCGGATCGAGTGATTTCCGAAATACGACGATGTAATCGCTGGCCGCTGGCGTGGCGACTTCGGATCGGCAAGCTGTGGCGATAGTGAAACGCCGTCCAGGCGTCGATTGCTTGGCAACTCGCACAAGTCAACAAGCGTTGGAAAGATGTCGAGCAGGTTCACCGCCTCATCACAGGCCTGGCCCGGTTCAATGCCAGGTCCGACAAACAAAAGTGGCACTCTCGTCGATTCTTCCCACAGTGTACGCTTGGCCCAATGCTGTTTCTCGCCGAGATGAAACCCGTGATCGCTCCAAAGCACGACAATCGTATTATCCGCATGGGGACTTGCCGCAAGACCATCCAGCACAATGCCCACGCAATGATCCACAAAGCTGATCGATGCCAAGTACGCCTGGGTCAAACTTCGCTGCGAATCTGTCTCCACGACTTCTGCATGTGTCGGTGCCGCGGCGAACTTATTAATGGAGAGAAAGTTCTCCGGGACATCGTCTAGATCAGCCAGGGGATTGTTCGGTAGCACGATCGATTGCTGGTTGTACAGGGCAAACCACTTCGGAGGAACGTGGAGCGGTACGTGTGGACGAAAGAAGCCGACGGACATAAAGAACGGTTTCTCGAAATTCTCCTTCAGCGTCGCGGCAGCCCTATTGGCCAATTGAGCGTCGAACATGTCCTCATCTTTTTGAGGAAACGCGCCCCAATCCCAAGCTCGGCTCCACCCCTTAGGCAAGTTCAGCGGTTCCTTAGGTTTTGGCCCGCCAGCGCGGTCTTGCAGCGTTCGGTCAATCGACGACGCTAGTTTGCCCCGAAATCCATGATGCAGAACCTTACCGCCGGTCATCGTGTAGTAGCCGTTGTCGTGGAAATATTGGTGCAGCGTGGGAACCCCATTCAACTTGGGCAACTGTTCGTACGAAGGCCCCAATTCGTAGCTGCCGTGCGTGGTGGCCGACAGGCCTGACATGACACTTATGCGTGACGCTGAACAAACGGGTACTGCACAATGTGCGTTGGCGAATACTCGCCCCCGACTGGCCAAGCTATCCATGTGAGGTGTCTGGACGTCTGGATGACCACCCAAAAAGCCAGTCCAGTCATTCAAGTCGTCAATGCAGATCATCAAGACGTTCGGTCGTTTGTCTGCCGCGTGAGCGACATCAGTAGCCCAGATGATGATTAGCAAACATAGGAACGACTGGAGTAGCGAGTTCATGGCGGAGTTCCGGGGCCAAAAAGCTGTAATGCTATGGCGGGAGGGGCTAGAGGGAAATTGAAAAGTGCAGGGCACGGGAACTGAATTATAAAAGGTTTCATCCTCGAAACGTACGGTTTGTCCCGTAAATCACTTGGATTCGGCGGCCGACAAAGAGGCAATCGCGTGGCAGACTTTTGCGAGGTATCTACAATATGGACACGCTATTCGAACTCTTTCCGCGAGATACTCCCTCATGTTGATGCGTGCTTGTACTGCGTTTGGAATTCTGGTCGTTTCGCTTTCCTGTAATGTTCTTGCAGATGAGTCGTCCACGGATACTTCGAAACCAGGTGCTACTTCTGATCCATTGCCCAACATCGTAGTGATTCTTGCGGATGATCTGGGCTGGAACTCCGTGGGATATCACAACGAGGAATTTCAGACGCCGCACATCGATTCCCTGGTCGCCAGTGGAATAACCTTGAACCGGTTTTACGTCGCACCGATGTGCTCTCCAACGCGTGCCGGGATGATGACGGGACGCTATCCAATTCGCTTCGGTTGCGCCCGGGCAGTGATTCCACCCTACCGAGACTTCGGCCTGCCAACATCCGAAGTGACGTTACCAGAGATGTTGTCGACTCTGGGTTACAAGAATCGGGGAATCTTCGGAAAGTGGCACTTGGGACACCGTCGGGCGAAATGGCACCCTTTGGCTCAAGGGTTCACCCATTTCCATGGGCATTACAACGGGGCTATCGACTATTTCGACCTCTCAAGGGATGGCGTTCATGACTGGCACGTTGGCTTTGATTCCCTCGATGAACAGGGATACGCAACCGACCTAATCGCCGATGCTGCGGCGAAGTGGATAAGGCAGTCCGCAGAATCAGATGCTCCATACTTCTGTTACGTACCTTTCAATGCACCTCATTCTCCCTATCAAGCTCCAGAAGAGGCCATTGAACAATACGGTGATTTACCGGAAGCGACTGACCGCGATGGTAAGCATCGCGAGATTTACAAGGCAATGATTGGGCGAATGGATGAAGGTATTGGGCGGATTTTGCAGGCGGTCGAGAACTCCGGAGAATCGGACAACACCATCGTCTGGTTTTTCAGTGACAATGGCGGCGTCGGTAACTTGCAAGACATCAACAAACCACTGAAGGGGGCAAAGCTGACGGTGTTTGAGGGAGGGATTCGGGTGCCTGCGTGTGTTCGTTGGCCTGCAAAGATACCTGCTAGAAACTCGACGGATGTCGTTTGCGGCTATATCGACCTCTTGCCAACATTGGTCGCGATTGCGGGCGGGGAGTGTAGTAAGCTGTCGGAGCAAACCATCGATGGAATCGACTTAACGTCCGTGTTTGCCGAGCCGGCAGCATCCGTTGCCGAGCGTTCTTGGTTTTCGTACCACGGGCAGTCTGGAGTGTCGTCCGAGCATCTGGCAATCGTCGACAAGGGATGGAAGCTCGTAGTTAACGGTCCTCAGCTAACTGACGTGAAGCAATTAAAAGACGGCTCGCATCAGGTTCGTCTGTATCATCTCGAGCAGGATTTGAATGAAACGAACAACTTGGTGAAAGAGAAGCCCAGAAAGGTCACTCAACTGGCAAAACAATTGATCGACCACCGGTCCCTGCAGCCGAAGAACGCTGTTCCTTCGTATGCAATCGGACGGGCCGGCTTTATTCCGCCGCCACTGTGGACATTAGATCCGGCTGACCCAGATAAGTTAGTTGGCGGATACGAAGCTAACGAATCCAAATAGGCTATTTTCCGCAACAGCTTGCAATGGCTGCCTGCGTCAAATTACGGTGAACAAACGGATAACATTAGCCTCTCTGTATAGGAATACGAAAGTGATGCGTCGAATCATTGTGCTCATTATCGTGATGTGTCTGCTCGCTCTGCCAAGTTCGGACGTGTCGGCGCAGAACGCTAAGAAGAAAACGCCCCCGCTGTTCAAGTGGGTCAATCCACCACGCATGATGCCAACTGGTGTTCAGCATGGCGTTTTCAAGAGCCCGTCCATGAAGAAAGACGTGGGTTACTGTATCTACTTGCCACCGTCATATGCAACCGATACCGATCGTCGCTATCCGGTGGTTTATTACTTGCATGGTGGCCGACCTGGAAGTGAAGCCAAGAGTATCGGGCTGGCGAACTATTTCCATCGCTACATGACCGATTCCGAGATACCGGACGTGATCTATGTGTTCGTCAATGGCGGTCCAGTAAGTCATTACAACCTCGCCGATCGTGAGAACGCGATGGGAGAGGATGTCTTCGTGCAAGAACTGATCCCATTTATCGACAAGACCTATCGCACCGTTGCGAATCGCAATGGGCGTGGAATCGAGGGTTTCTCTCAGGGAGGTCGCGGGACCACTCGGATTATGTTTAAGCATCCCGATCTGTTCTACTCAGCAGCGCCCGGCGGTTCCGGATATTCGACTGAGAAGCGGATTTCAGAAGAAAATGGGCGAGAGAGTGAGAACCTGGTGTTTGCTCCTGGTGACAATACCTGGGATCTAGCACGTAAGTATGCCCAGAGCAAAGAGCCGCCAATACGCATTATGCTGCATGTCGGTACCCAAGGATTCAACTACGACAATAACCTAGAGTACATGAAATTCCTCGAATCACTAGAGATTCCTTTCGAGCGAATCATTGTCGAAGGCGCGCCGCATAGTGCTCAAAAGGTCTACGAAAAGCGTGGCCTGGAGATCGTCCAGTTTCATGCCGAGAATTTCCGTCGTTCCGGTGCCTTGCCGCCGAATTAAGTAGCTGAGTATGCCTTGTGGGCTTATGTTCATTTCAGCCTAGTCGATCTTGGCATCTAACCGCGTCTGCAGTGCGGCGATGGCCTGGCTTTTCAGCGCTTTAATCTCGGCGGAGTTTTTGGTAGGTCCGTCAGGATCCATATGGGTAACTTCGGCAGTAAAGTCAAAGTCATCCGTGCGGAAACTATGGAGCGGTTGCCACGGGATTCCATTCACCTTAAGGTTGCCCATCGGCGATCGTGACCAGGCGTAACGTACCGCCACCGGGTTTTTGACAAGTGGGCTGGAAACAACGATTTGCTTATTCTGCATCGACTTGTCTTTGGTCGGACTAGCAGTAGCATCGGCCATGTAAAAGATGCCCGTCTCATCCGCGATCGAAAACCCTTCGATTTCAGAGCCGAAGTCATCAGGTTGCACGGGTTTGTCGAAAGTCAAGACGATAGAATTACCTTTGATATCGGCTGACAGCAACTCCGCCGATTCCCATACAATATCATCGTTGCCGTAAACCGTTTTCAATGCCCAGCGTGCCGTTCGGAGTCCGAGTTCTTTTTTCTTTTTGGTATGCAGCTGCGGTATCTTCTGGTCATACGCAGGAATGAAGACGGTATGATCCGGGTCATTCACATCAGCCAACCCGAGACGTTGCGATTCGCGAATGTAAGCGGCGGTAGAAAATCCTAACTCCTCAAAATTCGAGCGCGTTTGCGCCTTACCGCCAGCACAAAGCCCTATCACCGCCACTGGTAGATGCGGGTCCTTAAAGTCTTCACGCCAGCCTTCGACCATCAGTTTCATCAGCGTGCGATAAAGCTTCGGCTTGCAACTGGTGTTCATCATTGCGTTATTGAACCCTTGATGAAACGCGACCCCTTTGATGTTCAGCCCTTTGAAGACGCCGAACATGCCGTTGTAGCAAGAGGCGGCATCGCTGGGGCTGCGTCCAGGCACCGACCACGTGCGAATACTGCCGTCAGGTTTCTGCGGCTCTCGACGGTTTTTGGTTAGCCCTTTGGCCTTGTCGGCTTCAATCTGGGCTTTCCATTTATCGTGGGAAACTTGCCAACGATCCATTTGATTCTGAAGAAACTCCTCTTCACTGAACTCGGCGTGACGCTGATCGACCCACGCCAGATATTCAGCCGCAAGCGGATTTTCGGAAAATTTATGTCGCGGTACTAAGCTTTCCAGCGATGCGCCTCCGCGGGCGTTGTCGACGATTCCAATCGGGATCTGTAAGCTTCGCTGAAGGCGGGAACCAAAGAAGTAACCGATGGCGCCCATCTCTAAGGCGACCTCTGGGGTGACTACACTCCAGTTCTTATCTTCGGCGCCTCCGTTGATAAACTCGTCGGCAAGATCGACTTCGATCTCTTCCGATTCAGCCCCTGAATTGATCCTGATGTGGCGAAGTAGTGGTAAGTGGGCCATCGAGGCCTCGAAGGGGGCTTCGTAGACGGCCTTGAGGGCGAAGGCCATGTTGCTCTGACCGTTCATCACCCAGATATCACCGACAAGAATATTGTCCATCTCGACGGTGTGAGGACCCGACTTTACGATCAGCTTCTGACCTTTGGTATTGGCAGGCTGAGGTTTGAAGACGACTTCCCACCGGCCCGCATCCCCTGAGGCGGTTGCCGTCGCCGACAAATCACCGAGCTTTACGGTCACGTCATTGCCGACCGGTGCCCATCCCCACACAGTGATTGGCTTCTCACGCTGCAAGACCATATTGCTTCGGAAGATGCCATGTACCTTTAGCGTTTCAGCGGCGAAGAGTTGTTGTGAGAAGGCGATTAGAAGCAATGCTCCTAGCCAACCAGCTTTGCGCAGTCTGTTCGTCATTGTTGATTAAGGGATTGAAAGGGTGTCGTCATTGCTTCGCAGTTGAGACTCTTACGACGGCGAGTTAGCTCATCAACTGTAAAATGGGGCCTGTTTGAGGTAGCTTCTTTCGTGACATCTCTGCGTCGAGATCGCCGTAGTGTTCAATTGGATTGCCATGAGCGTTCAACAGGGTCGTATACCAGTTGCCCAGAGTCTTGTGGCCTTCATTGCCGAGAAATGGCAAGCGAATATAGCGACCAGAACAATTCAAGTTACAGTTGTTGCCGGCCATGATTAAAAATGGCGATTCGGTGCCAATGCCATGGTGCGTTTCCCCGTTTTCAGGGAAGTACATGATCATCGTATTGTCAAACATCGTGCCATTCCCCTCTGGCACCTGTTTCAGTTCCTCGATGATCTTCTTGATCTGATTCACGTGGCTGATCCGGATCTGCTCCCGAGTCTTCCAGGCCGGTACCCCTCCAAAGGCTTCGTCATGTCCCAATGGGTGAATGCCTACACGGTCCGTTTCGTTGCCTGGCAAACCGGTGATTGGTGTCCCCAGGTCATCAATTGTGTAAGTTACTACGTTGGTCAATCCGGCCTTGAGTGCTGCAATCAGGACATCCGTCATTGCTGCCTGCTTTTCGGGGGTACTTGCGTTTGGTCCCCCATTGGCATGGACAGCATCAATCTCAGGCAGAAACTCAGCGAGCGATCCGGACATCTTGATCAGTTCAGCATTACGTTTCCGGATAGCATCGATCGAATCCACCTGCATCTCTTGACGTTTCTTCTCATGGCCATTGATGCCACTGATTGTCAGGCCCTCTTTGCTTTGCAGGAAGGAAAGCATGTCATTGTCGGAATTGACAGCTTCAGGGTTGAGAACCGACTTAAAAAGCTCATTGCGCGCCGTTTCTGGATCGGCATAGCAGTAGTTTCGCGTTTGTGGCGCCGGTGCCGAGTAACCGTCTACGATACCCGTCCGTCCACCGGCAAATGAGAGTTCGACATGCCCAAATGGTGAGGGAAACAACTTGGCCAACTCAAAATCGATTGTGGCCCGCTTGATCGCACTTAGTGTGTTTCGATTTGACTTGAAGCAACCCATCACCGACGAAAACGACCAGTGGACGTTTTCACTCATCTTAGCGGACAGGCCCTGCAAGATGGTCATATGCTCTTTGTGGGCATCCAGGCCGCGCAGCCATTTTGGCAATTCATGCTTGTGCAGATCGGCCTCAAATGGTGACTTCTTTTCATCCAGGGCCTTGTCCCGGTCAGAAAAATCAAGCGGAGCGATTTCAAGAGGGCGGATGCCACTCGATTTCCGAATGAAAATGAACCGTTTGGGAATACCTTGTTCACCTGGAGCCGCAAACAGCTGATTGAAGGACGGAGCCAGAGTCATTGCACCCAGGCCAAGTGCCGTCGTTTTCAGAAATTCTTTTCGGTTGAGCACAGGTTTAGTCCTCGATAGCTTTGCGATAGACAAATGAATCGGAAGTCAGCAGCGAGATGATGACAGCATCGAAGCTGCCGTTGTTGTCGATATAGGCCTGTTCGGCGTCAATCAACGTTTTCGAGTCGGAAAGAGTTTCATTGCGGCCCATGAAATAGCGAAAGGCATGGCGGATAATCGATTGCCGCACCCGCTGCGATTTTGCCAGACGCTTGGTGAGTTCTATGGCATCCCGCACTTCGCCGTCTAATGAGTCGTCTCCGGTGCCTTCGAGATATCCGGACGAATCAACTGGTAGAGTCTTGTAGGTATCTCGCGTGTCAACGAGGTGATCGCCACGTTGTTCCGGACCCTTTTGAACAAGGTTGTCCGGGTGTTCAAGCGATTCTTCTTGACGGAAGCGACCGAAGTCATCATATGCCTCAAACGCATAGCCGAGTGGATTCATATGCTGGTGACATTTCCAGCAATAGGTGACTTCCGTCACGCTCGCCAAACGATTGCGAAGTGTCCGGTGGTGGTCTTCCGGAACGGCTGCATCAACCGTGATTGGTACGTCCGGAATCGTGCCGGCCAGCAGCTTCTCTCGAACCCATTTGCCGCGAATAACCGGATCGGTCTCGGTGTTCTGAGCATGAGCGATGAGCCAAGCTGGGTGGGTTAACAAACCACTGCGATTTGCAACCTTTGCAGGCTGCTGAGTCTGATAGTCCCAGTTGTCCAAACTGAAGTTGAAAAACTTGGCGACGTTGTAGCCCCGCATGAAATCGTTGCCGTAGCCTCGGTAAAGGTCGTAAGGTGCCGCCTCCTGTTGTCCTTTATCGAGTCGGGCGGTGATCGTTGTCATCGATTTCTTGAACAGCTGGATCGTGTTACCTTGGCGATTTCTGGCTTCTAAGTTGTCCGGATCGACGCTGCGCATCTTCACCTCTTTCAGAAAGTCTCGGTGATCAAGCAGATCTTCCTTGTCGAAGTTCTGCCAGTCGAGATCTTTGAAGTGGTTGTAGATGCTCTTAATTCGGTCTGAGGCCGCCTGCATCCGCTCGTTGTCTCCGTCGTGGTAGACGTAGAATTCTTCGGTCGTCAGCAATTCCTCGAACACATGTTGGTCTCTTTCCAAGATATGTTCGACAAGGCGATCCGTTTCGTTAAGCAATCGTGCCGTAGCATTTTCAAGGCGGTCGCCGCCGAAGCGTTTCTCATCTTTGAAGATGGTGATCGCCGTTGGATATCCGAAAAACTCGCGAAAGAATCGCAGCTTGCGGATCGCCATGTTCGTAGTATTGTCTGGGTAGTTCTTGTCTTCCAGGATAGGGTCGATCAGGTAGTACACATCTCGTTGATTTAAGATCCGTGTTACTTCTCGACGGTAATCTTCTATCGTGTTGAGTTTGCCACTTTTGGCTGCTTCGACCAGTTGCTCATCCGGGCTCTGGTCCGTGAGTGCGTAGGCAATTGCGTAGCTAGCATCGCGAGGAGAAAGCATTCGACGGCCATGTTCGTCCGGCATTCCGCGACCGAATTCCTGACGGTAGGAAAACTCGCTTGAAAGCATCATCGTTTGAATCAGCTTCTGAATCGCTTTCAGGTTCCCGAGCTTGTCGATGTAGCTTTCGGCAAGGGCAACGTATTCTTCGGATTCCGCTGAATCGGGAGAACGTTCTAAGATTTGTAAGCTCAACTCATCTACGAGTTGGTGCAGCAGTTCTTTGGAAGGTGGACCTGCTTCTATTCGCTCTGCCACAAAATCCTGCTCCCATTGAGCGATGCACTTATCAATGATATCAGCGTAGTGGTCGCCAGGTTTGCGATGCTTACGAACTGACGATTGAAGTTCTTTCATCTCGTCGTCAGTAAGCGGCTTGTACACGAGTGGTTTGAATTTGCGACGATTCTTTTCAAGGTTTTCGCGAATTTCCGGCATGTAGTCCCGTAGGATCGTCATTCGACCCTGAATGTCTCGCTCGTGATCTCCAAAGTAGAACCAGGTACGCTCGCACAACTTACGAAACTCGTCGTCCGTTTTGTTCTCGTGTTCTGGGTTTAGTAGAGCCTGGTAGACAGTATCATCCCCCTCAAGGCTCGTCAGCATTTTGAGTGCAACGTGCGTTGGGGCTTTCTTGTAGGTCTCGCCTTCTTCAAGTGATTCGAGCTTATTCAGCGTGACCGGGATGAATTCCGGCAGCAATGAATGGTGTTCGTTGCCGAAGACGTCCACGCAAAGTCGATCTATGAAGTTCTCCAGGAACTCGCGGCGAGTCGCCAATGTTGCGTTGTGTGCGTCCTCCATCGCCATGATTTGCGTGACAGCAGGCAAGTACTTCGGATTACGCTTGACCAAGTAGTTGGTCATGTACTCCGACGTGTTCTGTGCATTTGTCAGCATGCTCGACAGATGGCCACCGGTGAGGTCGGTGTTGGCGTAGTATCTCACTCCGGATCGATTCGGCAGCAGAAATGGATTCGTTAGGCTGAGATCTCGGAATTTGTGGCTCCCAAATACCGAGACGGTTTGTCCGTATCGCTTGGCCCTTGCATTACCTTGCAGAATGCGCTGGAATTTTGCATTGAAAATGTATTCACTCATGAGCCAGCGACGGTCGTAAGTAAAGCCGGGCATATCCTTGAATTCGCCAGAGAAAAGCTTGTCGTGATCGACATAGTTTCCATATTCTGGCTTCTGCATTTTCAGCTTGAGTTTCGATGCATCATATGTTTCTAGTTCTTGCGAAACCCAAGCCGCTAGATGTGTGCGTGAGGCGGATGTCGGCTGTTCTGCGTCCTCAGGTGGCATTCGGCCGAGGAACAGTTGTTCTTGGACTCTGTTCAGCAAGTCGAGTCGGGCATCGAGATCTAGGGTCGATATCGCATCTAAACGCACATCTCCCTCAGCGGAGTCGTCGCTGTGGCAATCCAGGCAGCTTTGGGAAAAGACTGCTGCAACGTCAGTAGGTATGGCGAAAGTGTTTTCGGCTCGCGCGGACGCGAGCAGAGATGCAGCAATGACAAGTGCGAAGAATCGTAGCGATAGGTTGCGTATCACTTGAACCTCATTCTGCAAGGTGGCGGCTTTCAAGCCAATGAAGTGTTGCGGGCGGTCGTATGGTGGGGCGTAGGGTAGGGTAAATTCTCTCGGAGCGATGGGCCTATTCGAGAGAAGCGTTTAAGGCTTTCCATTGTGTTTTGCCTTAAACGCATTGGTCAGCAATCGCTAGGGATCATACACCCCTGGCGATTTCGTCGTCGTCCTTTGCCATGGGGCACTACGTAGCTGCTGGCAAAGGATTAGCGAATTAATATTTGTTCTTCATTAGTTCAACCATCGCAGCTCCCATCGCTTCGCCCACGTTCATGTAGGTCTCTGCGTTACCTCCGTAATGGCCATTCGAGGCACCTCCTTGAGATAGGGGATGGGTATAGACGGTTGCCACATCGCCTTTGAATTCGGGGTGCTTGCTCGGGTCGCTGATGGCTAGTTGTGCTTCAATGATGTCCTTCTCGGTACCTGAAGCATCCTCCTTTTCCGTTTGGCCTAGCGTGGCGCAAACGAACTTGGCACGTGGTGCGTCAAATTCTTTTCGCAGATGTTTGATCAGGTTCACCAGGTTCTCTTCATACTTCTGAGAATGGCCTGAGTTATAACGATCCTTGTCGCCTTGCCACCAAAAGAAGCCTGCAACCTCGTAACCTTGGGCGCCGGGATAGTACTTATCGAGTTCGCTCAATACTTGCTTGGCACGAGCGATGTCGCCGTCGTATTGGACGCCAGCCTTCCAGCCGATAGGTTTAGGCTCGGTGCCTTTTTCCCAACGAAGAGGCGACTGTCCGTAACCCGCATAGACATAGGTCTTGCCGTCCTTAGGGTCCGTGAATTCGTAAGATTGTGAGCCTGGCGGAAGAAGGTCCCAGCCAAGGGACCGGTTACCAATTGCGCTCTTGAGGATCAGTACTGGCTCATCGTGGAATTGGCCCATGTGCTCGCCGATGCCGATTTCGACGCCGACCTTACCGCCGGCAACCTTTAGCCAGTCGTTCTTCCGTACTTGTGTTTTGCCTGGACCACCACTGCCCATCACAGCCACATTGCGTACATCTTTACGTTCTGTCCAATTGCCCGCGGAATCAACAAGGTAGGGATAGAGTCCCTTGCTCTTAACTGCATGCTCGAGCGTGCCTTCCTTATCCCCAGCAACCTTGCCCATTTCAAGCATGTTTGACTGCCCCATCAAGATATAGACCTTCACGGGCTTGGTCATATCCGCAGGCTTACCGTCGGGGGCCTGAATCTTGTCAGCAGCGTCAACCGCAAAGGGCAACAACGCGACGGTCAGAATAGTCAGAAGTAATCGGTTTATCGGTTGAAATGGCATGTATTTGTTACCTAGAGGAGAGTTAAGAAGTTGCTCGAACTGGTTTGTCTCCCAACGAAAACGGACATATAGTAAATGTAAATGAAAGAATGCTGTAATTCGCGACAATCTCTATAGTACTTGCGACAGGCGGTCGAATGGCAAACGGCGTAACATTCCGGGTGGCTGTATTCCTGGAGATCGAATGGCCACTCAAACGCCACGTCGACATCTTTGCCGGCATCCAGCGGTACGCGCAGCAGCACAGTTGGGAATCGATGGTCGATGAGGTCGTTATCGATAAACTTCCGCAGCGAAGGACGAAGTCGCTGGCGTATCACGGAATTATCGGCCGGATAACGAAACCATTGGCCGAGCATGCAGTTCGTCTGGGGCTCCCGGTGGTAAACGTCTGGTGGAGTTCCCCTGCACGTGAGCTTTTGCCTGGGGTGTTTCCAGACTTCGAGGCCGCCGGGCATCTTCAAGCGGAACATCTTCTGACCCGTGGGCTACGAAATTTTGGGACGATCACCAACCGCGGCGACCAAGGTCAGGAACTTCAAATGAAGGAATTCCGTTGTGTCGTCGAAGAGGCGGGATGTACCTGTAAGACCGCCAACGTGGCGCTTCATGCTTTGAAGCGAGCAAATTGGCGAGCGACCGAACAAGCGATCACTACTTGGATGGACAAACTAAAGCCACCGTTCGGCTTGTATGTTGGTGATGAAATGATCGGAAGATTGGTCGCGCAACTATGCAGCGACCGTGGTTGGCACGTGCCACGGGATGTTGCTATCACAACCGGTCAAAACACGGAAATCATCTGCGCACATCCGCGTCCGTCACTCACGAGTGTCGAACTGAACTTCAACCGCATCGGTTACGAGGCCGCGCAAATGCTCGACCGCTTGATGAAAGGGAAGGATACGGAACGCCCAGGAGACCACGAGGCAAAGCCAACGCATCTTCTCATTCCTCCACAGGCGTTGGTCGTACGAGAATCTACAGACTTCTTTGCTGTTGATGATAGGTTGGTCGCCTCGGCGCTTGAGTACATCGCGGCGAATAGTCATCGGCCCATTACCCCTGAGAAAGTTGCCCAAGTGTTGACGACCGAGCTGCGGACACTTCAGCGACGATTTCGTGCGCACCTTGATCGTTCAATAGCCGCCGAAATTCGCCGTGTTCGCATCGAGAGGGCAAAGCGGGAGTTGGCCCAGACGGATGCATCCATTAAGGCAATCGCTCGCAGTGTTGGCTTTGGTGCCACAATGCAGATGTATCAGGTATTCGCTCGCGAAGTCGGTATTCCACCCTCCGAGTATCGCAAACAGCAGAGACCGAACAACTCTTAGCCAGGTAGGAAAGAGTCATCTGCTTCGTTGTTGACGTCATCACCAAATTCCCCAATGACGGCAACTCATTGCAATGGGCAATCAACGTCGCGTAAAATCCCTCGTGTAATTGGCGGCTCCTGCGATCCGCATGGAGATCGCTGTTTAGCAATCGAAAGGCGACAAGATTTGATGATACGCTGTAAGTTGTGGCCTTTGGCCTTCTGCCTCTCTATCGGGTTGATCAGTTGTCCGGCTGTTCAAGGTGAACCAACCAATGCCAAGGAAGCTGCCGCAAAGAAGGCAGAGGAAGATCAAAAGCTTGAGCAACAGTATCAAACATTGATCAAGATGCTCTCACCCGCTGAGCAAGCCTGGGAACGTACACTTCAGGAGAACCTGGGCAACTTCTACCTCCCGATCCACAAGCGGCAAAAGGTTGCCGGCCAGTCTAACGCCTGGGATTTTGTCGAAGACGATCCCCAACTTCCTCGCGTGCTGTTGATCGGCGATTCCGTTTCTCGTGGTTACACGCAAAGCGTCCGCAAACATTTGGCAGGCAAAGCGAATGTCCATCGAGCCCCCGCGAACTGTGGTCCGACATCACTCGGGCTGAGAAAAATTGACGTTTGGCTGGGTGATGGCAATTGGGACGTCATCCACTTCAATTTTGGAATCCATGATCGGAACACTCCCATCGTGGAGTACCGACAACGATTGGAGCAACTTGTCGAGCGTATGCAGCAGACTGGTGCTAAACTTGTCTGGGCGTCAACGACCCCGATTCCGGACGATGCTGCCAAGAAACAGGCTTCCGAATCGATCGTACAACGCAACAAGGCAGCCGCTGAGATCATGGCGAAGCATGACGTAGCAACGGACGACCTGTTCTTCGTAGTCACGCCTCATCTCGACAAGATGCAGAATCCAGACGATGTCCATTTTAATGCCACGGGGTACGATTTCCTCGGTCAGAACGTCGCCGACGCGATTGCTAAGGCACTGAAGTAGATATTCTCCTCCGGCAAGTGTTATGAAAAATCTCGCTGTGTTATTGTTCGCATTGCTTATCCCTCAGATATTGCTCGGGGCAGACAATGATGGGCCGTTTCCGCTTTGGGATGAGAAAGAGCCGTTGCCGGTGGTCAAGGACATTCAGGAACTGCCTGAAGTCACTTTCCATGTGATCAAGAAGTGGGATCAAAAACAGGACGGCTATACGTTTCTCCATGGTGTGGGGCTAGGCTGGCACAAGGGGAAGCTCTTCGCTTCGATTGGCCATAATAAGGGTGCCGAGAACACCGTGACTGAGGAAGCGCAGTATTGCGTAAGCGGTGACGATGGACAAACCTGGAGCGAACTTCAGGTTATTGACGGTGGTGATGAAGCTGATCTTGCCGTAAGTCACGGCGTGTTTCTCTCGCACAATGGGAAACTGTGGGCATTTCACGGGGCTTACTACAAGAAGATGCAGCGGATACACACCCGTGCCTATTCGCTTGATGAAGATACCGACGAGTGGATCAAGCACGGCGTTGTGATTCAAAACGGCTTTTGGCCGATGAATCAGCCGATTCAACTGGCTGATGGAAACTGGATTATGCCAGGGGTTTTGGCTGGACCTTACGACAATAGCAAGGTCTTTCCAGCAGCGGTTGCCATCAGTCACGGTGACGACTTCACGGACTGGGACTGTGTTGAGATTCCCACCGCCGACGGTATTGGCCGGATGTGGGGCGAGTCTTCGATCTGGATCGACGGCAAGCGAATTTTCAACATTGCGCGATACGGCGGTAAGGCTGCGGCATTGGTTGCCGTGAGTGACGACTATGGTCGTACATGGACAGACTCACAGGCCAGTAACCTGCCTATGGCCACGTCGAAACCGGCAAGTGGAACGCTTAGCACAGGACCGCGATACTTGATTTGCACGACCGCGCGAAACAATGGAGGTAAGCGAACGCCCCTGACGATTGCCGTCACACGTCCCGGCGAAAATGAGTTTTCCCAGGTATTCGTGATCCGACGATCTCTCCATAAAGATCAGCCGGGGGAATCGGCACAGAATCTCAGCTTGGCATATCCTTGTGCTGTCGAGCACGAAGGGTATCTCTACGTCGGGTATTCCAACAATGGTGGCCGTCGCGGCAATCTTAATAGCGCGGAATTGGCAGTCATTCCAATTCAGTCGCTACAGCCTGCTGAACTGCAAAACACTAATCTGAAACGCCTGCCCACGAAGAATTGACGCTTGCCGCAGCGAACCCTTTTCGTTCGTAGAGGACAACAGGCAAGCGGGAATCTGGAGGAAATGCTGGTGGTCCTGGGGAGCAATGCCCTTAGCCAAACTACACGCTGTCGGCTGGTAATTTTGGATTCAGGAAAATTCGCTTCGCCTTGATGGTCGATTTCTTGTATCATCGGTGAACAGCGGTGATATCAGTTGATATCACTGTTGTCCCACCACCCACCGTCTCTCCCTCGAAATACCATGAGACTCCTCCTCACCCTCCTGGTGCTACACCTTTTCGCCCTGCCAATTTGGGCTGATGAGAAGTACTACGAACAACATATTAAGCCGCTGCTGGCCACGAAATGTTCTTCGTGTCACGGAGCGCTGAAGCAAGAGTCCGATCTGCGACTTGACGCCGGTCAACTAATTCACACCGGCGGAGCGAGTGGCCCGGTTCTTGATTTGGAGCAACCGCCGGAGAGCCTGCTGCTCAGTCGGGTTCAGTCTGCAGACCTGGATCTGCGAATGCCACCCGAGGGTCAGGGCGAGCCACTTACCCGAGAGCAGATTGAGGTGTTGACGACCTGGATACGCACTGGGGCGTCATTTCCGAAGTCAGAAGACATTCCTCCTGATCCTCGGCAGCACTGGGCCTACCAGGTGCCGCGCAAAGCAGAGATACCACAAATCAAGAACGAGATAGGCGAAGTCCATCCGATTGATGCGTTTCTGCTCGCCAAGCTTCAGGAGCTTCAGCTTCCTGTCGCACCACACTCGGATCCAGCCACTCTGGTACGAAGGGTCTATCTAGATGTGCTTGGTTTGCCGCCGACGGCAGATCAGCAACATCAATTCTTGAGCGATACGTCGCCCGATGGATGGAGCCAGCTCGTCGATGAGCTTCTCGATGATCCTGCCTACGGCGAGCGCTGGGGACGGCATTGGATGGACGTTTGGCGCTATAGTGATTGGGACGGGTACAAGAACGAGCTTCGTGGTAGCCAACGACACATTTGGCGGTGGCGCGACTGGATCATCGAATCGGTCAACGCTGACAAGCCATACGATCGAATGATAGCGGAGATGCTCGCTGCGGATGAGCTCGCTCCCACAGATGATAAAACACTACGAGCCACTGGATTTCTCGCCCGTAACTATCACAAAAGTAACCGCAATATCTGGCTTGATGCCACAGTGGAACATACGGCCAAGGCATTCCTCGGAATGACAATCGACTGCGCACGCTGCCACGATCATAAGTACGATCCAATCGGGCAACCCGAGTACTACGCAATGCGGGCAGTATTTGAACCACATGATGTTCGCACAGAAAGACTGCCTGGCGAGGCCGATCTTCTCAAGCAAGGTTTGGTACGTGCCTACGACGCAAAACTTGAAGAGCCGACCTACCTGTACATCGCGGGTAACGAGAAGCATCCTGACAAGGAAAACCCCGTTGCGCCTGGCCTTCCTGAGGTGATCGATTTGCCGTATGAACCAGCGCCGGTTGATCTCCCCGCCTTGGCTGTCTATCCCAGCTTACGTGATTACGTTGAGAAGGAGCAGTTGGTAGCTGCGACGGCTAAAGTGAAAGCCAGTAAAAATGGCCTCGCCGAGAGCAAGGACGCGGCCGACAAGCCGTCACACCAACAAGCGGTGGTTGCAGCTGTTGCGGAATTGGAGTCACTGCAAGCTCGTTGGGCAGCCGACCGGGCCAAGTATGCCGAGAATGTGGAAGCAGCCAAGCAGCAGGAACTTGCCAGGCGGGCTGCTGCGGCCGAAAACAATGCGAAATTGGAGCGAGCGCGACACACGCTGCTCGTCAAGCAAAGAGCGCTTTCTCAAGCCGAGTCGAGCGACCAGGCGGAAGATAAACAGAAGGCAGCGTTGGAAAAAGCTCAGAAAGAAGTCAATCAAGCCATCAAGCAGCGCGACGAAGCACAAGGTTTGGTTCAGGATACCGATACCACGAAATATTCGTCAGTGGGTACCGCCTATCCTGCCAAGAGTACCGGCAGGCGTTCCGCCCTGGCTGGCTGGATAACGGATCGCCGCAACCCGCTTACCGCACGTGTGGCCGTGAATCAAATTTGGATGCGTCACTTTGGTGAACCGCTAGTGGCGAATGTATTCGACTTCGGCCTCCGCTCGCCAGAGCCGGAGCATGTTGAACTACTCGATTGGTTGGCAGTCGATTTCATGGAACACGATTGGAGCATGAAGCATCTACATCGATTGATTTTGACCTCGTCAGCCTATCGTCGTGCTTCTAGCATCTCTGGTAAGGACTTCGCGGTCAACTTAGATCAGGATCCGGATAACCAGTTCCTCTGGCGGTCAAATGTTCGGCGACTAGATGCTGAGAGCATCCGCGATAGTGTGCTTCACGTCGCAGGCAGCTTGGATCGCACGCAGGGTGGTCCCGACATTGATTTCAACCAAGGAGAAAAGGTATTTCGTCGCAGCCTCTATTTTCGGCATGCATACGAGAAGCAGATGCAGATGCTTGTCACTTTCGATGCCGCCGCGCCAAACGAGTGCTATCGACGATCTCAAAGTATTATCCCGCAGCAGGCGCTTGCCTTGTCGAACAGTTCTTTGGTGGTCGAACAATCGCGTCGATTGGCGGAAAAGCTAAGCGAAACCGCTCTGGAGAGCGAGAAGTTCATCCGCTTGGCATTTGAGTCGATTCTATGTCGAGACTGTACCACCCAGGAGCTTGCTGCGTGCCAAGACTTTCTGGAAAGCCAGGCAGAGCGTCTGAGTCAGCCTGAAGGTTTAACTCCAATCGCTGGTGTGGCAGACGCGAGTGTGCCCGCTTCCAAAGATTCCGCTCAACGTGCCCGAGAGAACCTCGTGCATGTTCTCTTCAACCACAACGATTTTGTGACAGTCCGATGAGCTATTTCACCCGCCAGACCGACTTGCCCTCCGAGAGCTTTACTCGTCGTAGATTTCTCAATGACCTGGGCCTTGGTTTCGGCAGCATTGCTCTTTCGAGCATGCTGGCTAAGGATGGCTTTTCCGAAACCCAGTTGCAGCAGATAGCGCCAAGCGCCAAAAGTGTGATATGGCTGTTCATGATTGGTGGTGCTAGTCACCTTGAGACTTTTGATCCCAAACCAGCGCTCAACAAATACGCGGGCAAATCGATCGAAGCGACTCCGCATGCAGGAGTCCTGAAGTCGTCGTTTCTGGAAAACGAACGGGTCGTCGCTTTTGATCCCAATAATGGCTTTATTCGGAACAAGCTATTCCCTATGCAAGTTGGTTTCTCGCGACGAGGTAAGAGTGGGCTGGAGATAAGCGACTGGCTACCACATGTGGGTTCTCGCGCCGACGACCTCTGTTTGATTCGATCGATGTGGACGGAAGATAGCAATCACGGTGCTCAATTGCAGTTTCACACCGGACGGCATCGTGTCGAAGGATTTTTTCCCACCATCGGCTCATGGGTAAACTACGGGCTAGGATCGATCAACGACAACCTGCCGCAGTTTGTGGTGATGGGGACTCCGGTCGCTGACTGCTGTGGAGGGCGAGAGTGTCATCGGGCAAACTATCTTGGTCCCAGATATGACGGTGTTCCGCTGAACATCGACCCAGCGAACCCGCTTCCGTACGCCAAGCCTCCCAAGGGCACTTTTCAGGAAGAACAAGCCGGCCAGTTTGACTTGCTACGAAAGCTGAACGGGCTCACGGTCGATAAATTTCCAGACGATGATGCTCTCGTTGCTCGGATCCGCTCCTATGAGCTTGCCTATCGCATGCAAACGGCTGTGCCTGAAGTTGTGCAGTTCGCCGATGAAACGAAAGAGACGTTGGATCTATACGGGATTGAGCAAAAAGAGACGAAGACCTTCGGTCAACAGATGCTTGCTGCCCGCCGCTTGGTCGAGCGGGGAGTTCGGTTCGTGCAAGTTTATCACGGCAGCAATGGCGGCGCCGGACAATGGGACAGCCACAAGGGCCTCAAGACAAATCACACCAAGTTATGCAAGCAGATCGATCAGCCGCTTGGGGCATTACTGAAGGACTTGAAGCGACGTGGACTTCTCGACGAAACACTTGTTGTCTGGGCCACGGAATTCGGCCGAACACCCGGTTCCCAAAGTACGGATGGACGTGACCATCACCCTTACGGCTTCACAATTGCGATGGCCGGTGGAGGCATCAAAGGTGGTGTTGCCCATGGCGCGACGGACGAACTCGGTTTTCATGCCGTGGAGAATCGGCATTATGTAACTGATATTCATGCTACTGTCTTGAATCAATTGGGCTTAGACCCTCGTGCGATGCAGGTACCGGGAAGAAAGCGACTGGAGAAGGACTTCGGGCATGTTATTAAGGAAGTCGTTACCTGATGTCATGGGTTAATTTGCCTGTCGCGGAACGATATCGGTTGACTCTCTGATAGAATTGAACTGCGCAGCGATTGCTTTGTGCATGACAAGACCTTGTGCGCGAAATCTATGTCGTCGTTCGATCAATACTTCAAGTTCGACTAGAGTGTTGAAGTTATTTCGACTTGTAAAGCGTTCCATTCAAAACGGGCTCGAGTTAGCCTGAATTTTCTTCGCTAGGACGCTACCCCATTAGGAATTGATTGGATGTTCGATCGATTGATGTCGGCAAAGTCGATGGAACTGGACACACCATGTCTGGTCATCGACTCACAAGTGGTGCGTCGCAACCTCGAAGCCCTCCAGCAATACGCTCAGCAACACAATTTGCAAGTGCGCCCTCACGCCAAGACACATAAGTCACTTCGCATCGCGCGAGAGCAATTGCAAATGGGCAGTCACGGGTTGTCTGTCGCCAAAGTGGGTGAGGCGGAAGTATTGAGTCAAGAATGCGATGACTTGCTAATTGCCTACCCTGCTATTGATGCTCAAAGGTGCCAGCGGATCGCCCAGCTTGCAAGGAAGGTCAATCTAAGAGTTGCTGTGGATTCACGAGAGAGTGTCGACGCCTTGGCAAGTGCTGCCAAAGTACATGGTGCGACAATTGGGATCTTAGTCGATCAAGACGTTGGCTTTCATCGTACTGGAATATCGTCACCGGATGGGGTTGTTGGACTTGCTGCACACGTGCTAGAGCAACCAGATATGCTTCGATTTGACGGAATCTTCTTTTATCCCGGGCATATCACGGCACCAGCGGATCAACAGCAAGAGCTACTTCGACAAATTGATGACCAGCTACAAATGACTCTACAGAGTTGTCGGAGTATGGGAATCGAAGTCGAGGTCGTTTCTGGGGGCTCGACCCCATCTTCATTTCAATCACACCACATCACCTGCCAGACCGAAATACGACCAGGTACTTATGTATTCAACGACATGAATACGGTGCGAGGTCGATTTTGCGACATCGAGCAGTGCGCTGCAGGCGTAGTCGCTACGGTGGTAAGTACTGCGGTTGCTGGAAAGGTTGTTGTGGACGCCGGATCGAAGGCGCTGGCAAGTGACCGAAATTGGATCGTTCCAGACTCGGGTTTTGGCCACGTCATTGAGTATCCCGATGCTAAGATCGTACGACTCAGTGAAGAGCATGGTGAAATCGACGTTTCCGAATGCTCATCTAAGCCATGTCTTGGGGAAAGAGTAACCGTAATCCCAAATCACATTTGTCCGTGTGTGAACCTTCATGACAGCTTTCTTTGGCTTAACGAATTTGGGCAAGCTGAAAGAAGCCCTGTCGATTGCCGAGGTATGCTTCAATAACTAATTGCCCATCGAATGAGGGGAATGCATGGATGGCGAGTCACGGAGGAACAGTAACCCGCTCTCAAATTCGGCCACTCTTGCCGAAAAATGCCTTAGATCTGCGACCCATACGGCGAACCCTCGGCGCCATAATTCTGTTGCAATTAATTGGCAAATGGCCGATATTGATAGTACTCACCTTTTTCCGCATCGGATGCGGACCTACCCGCTTGTCTAAGCACACCACAACTTGCCATGCAAACTACTCCGTTATTCGGTTTGGATCGCCGGAACATGTTGCGCATTGCCGCTGGCAGCGTGATGGGAGCAACACTCCCCGGTCTGCCGGTTGTCGCTGCCGATTCGGGCCAGAATGGACCGGTCGGGTTTGGCAAGGCGAAGTCCGTTTTGATCGTGTTGCTTAGCGGTGGCCCCAGTCAACTCGATACTCTCGATCTGAAGCCGAATGCTCCGCAAGAAGTACGGGGTGAGTTTCAACCGATTTCATCGACGGTACCTGGAATCAGTGTCTGCGAACACCTTCCGAAACTGGCCAGTCAGATGAAGCGTTGGGCAATTGTGCGAACCATGGCTCATCGCGAGCACAATCATCTTCTGGCAACGCACGTGGCACTAACCGGAAGACCAACTCCGCTGCCACGAGGTGGCTCGGACTTAGACCGGGTCGAGTCGCGCAACGACTTCCCGAATTACGCGGCAGCCCTCGATTTCATACGACCCCGGACAGATGGAATTCCAAGTGGAGTGTCGTTGCCGAACTACTTGATCGAGGGACCACTCACTTGGCCCGGACAGCATGCGGGGTTCCTAGGGGCCAAGCACGACCCGTGGCAAATCAACGGCGATCCAAACGACGAGAAGTTCCGCATCGAAGCTCTCTCGATGCGTGATGGCGTTTCACTGGATCGGCTGCAGTCGCGTCAGCAATTGCTCGACGATCTGAATCGCGGTCGTCACACGTTGAGTGGAAGCAGGACTGATTCGCTTCGCGACCAGAGAGACATCGCCTACAAATTGCTCAATTCAGGAAAACTGGTCCAGGCATTTGATATTAGTCGCGAGTCTGCCGAGACACGCGAGCGATATGGCCGCAATAAGTTTGGACAGTCTTTGCTATTGTCTCGCCGCATGATTGAAGCCGGGGTGCCGATCGTGCAAACCACCATGGGAATCGTACAGACCTGGGATACCCACGTCGACAATTGGGGAAAGCTCAAGAACCGACTTCTGCCTCAACTCGATCAAGGCTTAGCAGCATTGACCGACGACTTGGCGAACTCGGGCAAGCTAGATGAAACGCTGCTGATTGTGATGGGCGAATTCGGTCGTACACCGAAGGTGTCGACGCTGCCTGGGCAAACAATCCCGGGACGCGATCACTGGGCGCACGCTTACAGTGGTCTCTTCGCAGGGGCAGGGATTCAGGGAGGTCAGGTCCTAGGAGAAACTGATGCGAAGGCTGCCTATCCGATTACAACTTCGTGGTCTCCGGCCGATGTCTGCAGCACGATCTTCAACGCGGTCGGTATCGACGCGGATGCGACCATCTATGATCCCTTGAGTCGTCCGCATCACCTTCTTAACGGATCCGTGATTTCAAACCTATACACAGGAGCCAGCGCATGAGTCTTCGACCGGGGTACAATCCGTCGAATGATTGGCAACATGGCGGCTTCACGCGTCGCCAGGCGCTACACGCCGGTGCGGTTGGACTTCTCGGTCTCGGAATGAATCACTTGGCCGGGTTGCGAGAAGCTAAGGCCGATGTCGATGCTCGTCCGCTGGGTAAGGCCAAGTCACTCATCTTCATTTTCCTGTCAGGTGGATTGTCTCAGCATGATAGCTTCGACATGAAGCCCGATGCTCCAGATAATATTCGTGGCGAGTTCAAGCCGATTGCGACGAAGACACCTGGACTGCAGATTTGCGAACACCTACCCCTCTTGGCTCAACGAAGCGAGATGTGGGCGTTATGTCGTTCGGTAACGCACGGATCGAACGAGCACTCGGCCGGTCACCATATGATGCTGACGGGACACTCCGAGCTACCAACGGGCTTCAATCCCAACAGTCCCAAAAGAACGGATCGAGCATCGATTGCCGCCATCGCGGGCTATGCCACACGGAATCGCCAGAAGAACAATCTTCCAACCGCGGTTGTCTTGCCAGAGCGACTGGTTCACAACAGCGGTCGAGTCATTCCTGGGCAACATGCCGGAGAAATGGGACCGAAGCACGATCCTTGGATCATCGAAGCATCCCCATTTCACAACATGTCGTACGGAGCTTTTCCGGAGTACGCCTTCGATCATCAAGACCGAGGCAAACCAGACGAACGAGTGTTTCAAGCTCCGCAACTGTCGTTGCCACATGGCCTCGGTATGGAATCGGTTCAGGGACGCTTGGAGTTACTAAAGTCTCTTAGGCGCCAACGTCGTGATCTGGCTCATCATGCTCAGGTTGAGAACTTCGACCGTTTGCGACAAGGTGCCGTATCGCTGCTCACGGAATCAAGCGTTCATGAGGCGCTCGATGTCACCCATGCGGATGCCAAAGACCTTGATCGCTATGGCCGCAATTCCTTCGGCTGGTCCTTGCTGATGGCGCGTAAACTGGTAAACGCAGGTGTTAGCTTGGTCCAGGTCAATCTAGGCAACGACGAAACCTGGGACACGCATGGCAACGCCTTTCCGCATTTGAAGAATAATCTCTTCCCACCGACTGACAAAGCGGTAGCTGCCTTGTTAGATGACCTGAAGTCTACGGGCGAGTTGGATGAAACCATGATCGTGATGGCGGGCGAATTTGGTCGTACACCCAAAATCACCCTGCTTGAAAAGAATTACAAACTACCGGGCCGTGATCACTGGGGCGCTTTGCAGTCAGTGTTTTTTGCGGGAGGCGGAGTTCGAGGAGGTAACGTGATCGGCAAGTCCGATGCGATAGGTGCCTACCCCACCGAGCGACCCGTAAAGCCGGAAAGTTTCGCCGCAACCATTTATCATGCCTTGGGCATTCCTGCGACGGCCGCGTGGTACGACGTAGAAAACAGACCTCACCATATATACCACGGCGAACCCATCGCCGAGTTGTTCTAGCAAGGGTGCTTGAACTACTTGGTCCTGCCACTTCGCCAATTCGACCCTCTCCTGAAAAGCCGAAATCAACGAATGTCTCCGCGCAAGACAATTAGAACACAAGGATGTCCTGAATTCCAAAACGCCTCGGTGATCAGCCGTCGACAGTTGCTTCAAGCTGGAGCCCTCGGAACGTTGGGACTTGGCCTAGGGGATTTCCAGGCCCGCCTGGCTGCGGCCGAGCAGAATCACAGCCTGCCACGAAAGCGTGCCAAGGCGTGCATTTTCCTATTCATGTGGGGCGGACCCAGTCAACTGGATACGTTCGATCTCAAGCCGGATGCGCCGGCCGAAGTGCGGGGCGACTTTAATCCTGTTTCTACCAAGGTACCAGGAACTCAGATCTGTGAGCACTTTAGCAGAGTGGCCCAGTGGACCGACAAGCTGGCGATCATCCGCTCGCTGACGCATGACGACCCTGCTCACTTGTCGAGCGGGCATGCCACACTAACCGGTCACTTGGCACCAGTCGTGAAAAGCGATGCCGATCCGCCAAGTTCCAAGGATTCCCCTCACATTGGTTCACTCATCTCAAAGATGCGACCCAACAACGGAGGCTTGCCATCGTTTGTTGCTATGCCATGGAAAGCACTTCACCCGGCGGCTCCTGGTGGCGAGGCGCCCGGGCAACATGGCGGGTGGCTGGGGTCGGCCTATGATGGGATGCTGCTCGGTGGCGATTTGAACGATCCGAACTGGCGTCCGCAAGGTCTCGGCTTGCCCGCCGATATAGAACTGGGTCGGCTGCAGTCACGCGTCGAATTGTTGAAGATGATGGATGCGCAGCGTGCCGGTATTCACGAGTCATTAGCTGCTTCGTCCTTTGAAAGTCATCAGACAAGAGCGCTCGAGATGATCGGCTCCGCGAAGGTTCGTAGCGCGTTTGACCTTTCCCAGGAAACTCCTGAGACGCGAGATCGATATGGCCGCAATGTGCACGGGCAGTCCGTTTTGATGGCTCGCCGACTGGTCGAACATGGTGTCCCGCTGGTTTCGGTTAATTGGCATAACGATGGCAAGAATTTTTGGGATACGCACGGTGACAATTTCAATCGTTTGAAAAACGACTTGATTCCACCAACAGATATGGCGCTAGCGGCGCTGCTACAAGATCTCGAAGACCGCGGCATGTTGGACGAGACCATCGTAGCGTGGGTCGGAGAATTCGGACGCAAGCCGCAAATTAGCAAGAACAATGCTGGGCGAGAACATTGGCCATTCTGCTACAACGGTCTGTTGGCGGGTGGCGGATTCAAGCCCGGGATTGTTTATGGCGCCAGCGATAAGCACGCCGCGTATCCAGTTGCTAACCCAGTCACCCCGCAGGATTTTGCCACGACAATCCTGCATGCGATGGGTATCCCCACGGCAGAAACTCTCTTGGATCGAGAAAACCGACCTCATCACATTTGTTCCGGAAGAGTCTTGCAGGATTTGCTCATCAGCTAAACCAACTCGTCCTTCGGACGCTCCTCATACTACCGCCTTCCAACTGTTCTCCCCCTACCGTCAGCATCAGTACCATGCGAATGAGAACGATTTCAACTTACGTGCTCGGCGTTGTGATTGCCGTATGGCAAATTTCCGCATATGCCGAAACGTTCGAAGCGATCCAGCCGCGTACCTGCAAGCCAGGCGAATCAACCAGCTTGGTCATCCATGGGAAAGATCTTTCCGACACCGTGCGACTGGCATTCAGTGCGCCAGGCATCACGTGGAATGTCGAGAAGATTGAGCCGACTCAGGCGGTTGTCTCAGTTAGCGTACCCGCCGAGCATCCCCTCGGACCGGTTCATCTTTGGGTAGCGGGAAAGAACGGAACGGCACAAGTTCGTACGCTTCTAGT
Organism: Bremerella sp. P1; assembly: GCF_028748185.1. Taxonomy (NCBI): domain Bacteria; kingdom Pseudomonadati; phylum Planctomycetota; class Planctomycetia; order Pirellulales; family Pirellulaceae; genus Bremerella; species Bremerella sp. P1. The sequence goes on from NZ_CP118164.1 coordinate 6,065,814, forward strand.
CGATGGGTTGGAACCCGTTGTAGATAACGGGAACAACCACTCCCTCGAATCGGCACAGGAAGTCCCTTCGTTAGCGTCCGTCGAAGGGAAGTGCGATCCATCGTTGAGCGACTTTTATCGGTTGCATGCCGCAGCTGGGCAGCGCATTGCCTTCGAGATTCATACCCAGGATCTTCACTCAGCAATGGACCCCGTATGTCGCGTCGTAGATGGAAATGGCAATACCCTCATTCAGGCAGATGATTCCGAAGTGGGCCCGGATGTTCGTTTCAGCTACGTCTTTCCCAAGGAGGGCGATTACTGGATTGAAGTCCACGACAACCGCAATGCAGCTGGTGGCGCGCCCTATCAATTACGTATCGGTGATTTTCCAATAGTCAGTCACAGCTTTCCGCTCGCCGTACAGAATGATCAAACAACGAAAGTAACTTTTGTGGGGGCGGATGCTGGGCAAGTCCAGGCGCGTGAAGTTCAGGTTCCGTCGGCTTCGACCGAGATGGTTAACATTCAGGCTCTGTCTAACGATGGCAAATCCGCAACTTGGGTTCCCCTGCTTACGAGCAAGTACCCCCAACTCACCGAATCAGAATCGATGCCAGTTTCTGCCCCGCCGATTGGCATCAATGGCCGCCTGAGTGAGCCTAAAGAGATTGACGTCTATCCGATTAAGGGAGCTAAGGGTCAGACGGTCAGGATCACATCACGAACGCGAAGCCTGAATAGTCCTACCTTGCTTCAGATGGCACTACTCAACCCATTGGGCGGCAAGATTGCCGAGACGAAAGTTTCCGACAGCGACGAATGGAGCATGGATGCCACCTTCCCTGAAGATGGCGAGTATCGGCTGGAGGTGTCTGACCTGCTGAAGCGTGGCGGGGAACAATTCGGCTACTGGGTTGAGGTCGTACCAGGGGGGACCTTTTCGGTGTCGATCAAGGGCGACGCGAAAACACGCGAGCAATATGTCATCGAGCTAAAGAACGGTGCATGTGCAATTGACCTCGATGTGGCTCGTTTTGGCTTCGATGGCGAAATCGATCTCACCTTAGCGCAGCCTGATCGTGGCATTCGCCTCGTCAACTCGCGTATTCCCGCCCAAGCGAAAACTGGGCGTGTCTACCTCGAAGCCACCGAGAACTGGAATCTCGAGCAATTGGAAGTGGTGAAACTTATCGCTGCGGCTGTGGGTGATCCGAGCAATTCGTGCATGGTAAGCAGCCACGCGATTCATCGCGCGAAAGAACCATTTGTCTTAACCCCCGATTCTCAGCTGGACGGAACTCTTGTTCTGTCGGCTAATAATAAAACGAATTCACCGTTCGCGATGGAAGCCACGGGGCCAATTAAGTTTGCTCGTCCGGTTCGATCTCACAGTGCCCAGATGAACCTCAAACGCCTGCAAGGTGAATTCAAGGCAGGCGTAGAAGTCCTGGCTGGCACGCTGCCGCCCGGTTGGAGTACTCAAGTCAAGGCCGACAAAGACACATACACGCTGACGTTCAGCCGAAACGAACAGGCAACTGGCGAGCCTGATCACTTGGTTTTAAAGGCCTATGGCGAATTCAAAGGAATGGGACGGTTGGAGAGCTTCAATGTGCCGATTCAATGGATGGAACCGGTGATTGTAAAGCTTGCTTTTGAGGAACCGATCATCCGTGGTGGTTCAGTGAATGTTCAAGCCAGCGTGATTCGTGACGGAGGTGATGCTCAGCCGGTAAGCCTGACATTGCCTAACCTTCCGCAAGGCGTCACTGGTCCAGAGTCGATCGCAATTGCGGCCGACCAATCCGTTGCGAACTTCGAACTCAAGATTGGGAGTGAATTTTCCGTTGACGTACCTAGTGCAGTGACAGTCCAAGCCGCCAGTAAGTTTCAGGGGCAGGATTTTACTGTAAGTTCGAGCCACGAGATACCGCCGCTGATCGACAGCCCGAAGCAACTGACTATTTATCCCACTGGAATTGATCTGAACGATTCCACAGGGCGGCAACAAATCGTCGTGATCGGAACGGATGAAAGTGAGAATTCACGAGATTGGACTCGGCATGCGCGGATTACGTCGTCCCATCCTGAAATTGCCGAGGTTCGTAACGGCGTTGTCTACCCACGGGCCGATGGCGAAGCGGCGATCAAGATCGAAGTTGGAGCCACTCAACAGACGATTCCAGTGAAGGTATCGCAGATGTCGACACGACGTCCGGTCCAATTTGAATCCGAAGTGCTGGTCGCCTTGTCGAAGCAGGGGTGTAATTCGGGTGCCTGTCACGGATCTCCCAGCGGCAAGGGAGGCTTTCGGCTATCGTTGCGAGCGTTTGATTTGAAGCTGGATGAACTCACGCTTATTCACGAAGACTTCGGCCGCCGCGTCAATCTGATTGAACCAGAGAAGAGCTTGTTGCTTCTTAAGCCGCTAATGAAGGTGTCGCACGGCGGAGGCAAGCAGTTAAGCAAAGAAGACGAAGCTTATGCGATACTGCGAGACTGGATCGCAGGCGGCGCGGCCTCAGATCCTGATGGCACTGCGCGGATAACCAAGCTGGAGGTGTCTCCAAGTGAGAAGCAAATCCGACTGGTCGCCGATGGTGGCCAGCAGCTAGCGGTAACCGCACATTTCGCCGACGGCAAAACGCGTGATGTAACGCATCTCGCGGCATACGAGTCGTCGAATACAACGGTTGCGACAGTCAATGCCAATGGCCTGGTTACGCCACATGCCCGAGGTGAAGTCGTTGTCCTTGTGCGAGTATTGGAATATATCGAGTCAATTCCGCTGATGTTCGTCGAGAATCAGTTCGGCTTTAAGTGGACGGCGCCAACCCCGGTCAACTATATCGACCAACTGGTAAACGAAAAACTAAAGCAGCTTCAGTACCTCCCAGCCGAGACTTGCACAGACGCGGAATTCCTCCGGCGAGTTCACTTGGATCTGCTGGGCGTGTTGCCTGCGGTAGAAGAGACATCCGCTTTCCTGGCCGATACATCCGCGGACAAACGGGCGAAGTTGATCGACACTCTCCTCGAGCGTGACGAGTATCCCAAATTCTGGGCACTCAAGTGGGGCGATGTGCTGAGGATGACCAGCAAAGAGGTTGGTGATGACGGGGTGTACAAATACCATCGCTGGGTTGAAGACTCACTCCGTACGAACATGCCGTATGATGAATTCGCCACCGCCCTTTTGACGGGATCAGGCAGTACATTGGCGAATCCGCCAGCAAACTTCTATCGTACAGCCGCCGACATGAACCAATGCGTGGAAACAATCTCGCAGGTGTTTCTCGGTGCTCGTTTACAGTGTGCTAAGTGCCACAATCACCCGTTCGAACGTTGGACTCAAGACAACTACTACGGTCTAGGGGCGTTCTTTAATCGAGTCCAACAGCGCAAAACCGAGCGTCCCGGTGAGATGTTCATCTATACATCCTTCTCAGGGGAGGTTACGCAGCCGCGAACCGGACAAGTGATGACTCCATGGCTGCCACAAGTAGGTAGTATCGATCGCAAAGCAGATGCTGATCAACGCATCGCGTTTGCCGAATGGCTCGTCCAGCCGGAAAACCCTTACTTTGCTCGTATCGAGGCCAATCGAATTTGGAGCCAGTTGTTTGCCCGGGGAATCGTCGAGCCCATCGACGACTTTCGCGACTCGAATCCACCAGCGAACGGCCCACTGTTAGATGCATTGGCGAAAGACTTCGTCGACAGCGGTTTCGATCGAAAGCATTTGTTGCGTGCGATTCTGAATAGCCGAACCTATCAAGCAAGCCACGTGACCAACGAAATGAATCGCGACGATACGACCTACTTTTCTCATCAGGAACCTCGTATGTTGGGCGCCGAGCAATTGCTTGATGCGATCAATCATACGTTGAAGCTGAATCAGAAGTTGGGTAGTCTGCCAGCAGGGACGTTGGCTACCCAGATGCCAGCGCCCGATGTCGCTAAGGTCGACTTTTTGAAAGTTTTCGGGCAACCCGAACGCAGTACGGTGTGTGCTTGCGAACGTTCCAGCGATTCCAACCTAGGGATGGCAATTGAGTTGTTCAACGGACCGCTGATCCACGAGAAACTCCGTGCGGAAAACAATCGATTCCGCAAGAATCTGGCTGAGGGAAAGAGTACCGAAGACGTAATCAAAGAGATTTACCTCGCGGCGGTGTGTCGCCTTCCCTCGGATGTCGAATTGAAAGCGGCGCTGGCGCATTGCTCGAAGGCTACCGATCCGGTTTCTGGTGTCGAGGATGTCTGTTGGGCGCTATTTAACACGGACGAGTTCTTGTTTCAGCATTAAGCAAGTTGCTTCTGTTGTTGGTGTCAGTGACGGCGAGCGAGACTCTGAAAGCAATCCATGACTGGTCAATTTTATCTGTCGTGTCTTTTCCTAGGCAGCATGTCTGTGGTGGCGTTCGGTGCTGACGCGCCAGTTAGCTTCCGCGGTGATATTGCGCCCATACTTCAAGATAGCTGCTTGGCGTGTCATGGAGCAAAGAAGGCAGAAGGCGGGTATCGTGTCGACAACTACGAAGAGTTGTTTAAAGCAGGCGACTCAGGTGAAGTGCCGATTTCGGAGAATGCCAACGATCCAAGCGAATTGGTTCGCCGTATCGTATGTGAAGACGAATTCGAAAGGATGCCAGCGGAAAGCGATCCACTTACTGGTGAGCAGATTGCCATGTTCAAAAGGTGGGTCGCAGAGGGAGCGAAATTCGATGGAGAAGACCCCACTCAGGAACTCGCCCTGGTGATTCCCCCACCGACTTATGCGCCGCCTCCCGAGCATTATTCTCACCCTATTCCGATCACCGCTGTTTCGTTTTCATTAGATGGAAAGCAGATTATCTCAGCTGGCTACCATGAGCTTACTGTTTGGAATATTGAACACGGCGCACTCATCAGACGGATACCAAATGTTGGACAACGTGTGTTTGCGGTGAGCTTTTCTCCTGATGGAAAGACCTTGGCGGTCGGGTGCGGCGAGCCTGGGAAAAGTGGCGAGGTACGGCTAGTCGATTATGCGACGGGCGAGGTCAAGGGAGTCGTTTCGCGGACCAGTGATGTTGTCTTGGACATTGCCTTTCGTCCCGGCACTTCGGAATTAGCCGTCGCTTCGGCGGATAGTTCAATACGTATCGTGGATACCCAAACCATGAAAGAACTCCGCACGATCGTAAGTCACGCGGATTGGGTTACATCAGTAGCCTGGAGCGATGACGGCAAGATGCTTGCTTCGAGCAGTCGCGACAAGTCTGCCAAGGTCTACGATGGTGCCTCTGGTGATTTGGTCTCCAGCTATCTGGGACATAAGGACATCGTTCGGGGCGTGAACATCCTGCCCGATAACAAGCAGGTTGTCTCTGTTGGAGCCGATAAGAAGTTGCACCGATGGAATATTGCTGACAACAAGAAGGTTGCCGAGGTAGGGCTCGGAAGTGACGGCAACAAGATTGTCCGCCAGGGAGATGATGTGTTTGTGCCATGTTCCGACACGCGTCTTTTGGGGATCGACTTGAAGAGCAATAAAGTCGTCAAAGAGTTTAAAGGACACACCAACTGGGTCTTGTCCATCACGCCGCAGCCCGGTGTGAGTGATCCGGCAGGTCAATTGCTGGCGAGTGGATCGTTTGATGGCGAAGTAAAACTATGGAAAGTGGCCGACGCGTCGCCGGTACGAAGCTGGACGGCGAAGCCTTAAGCCGATTTGCGAGTTAAAATAGCTGCTCGATTGGGTGGCCTTCTTCCAACAGATTGTAAGGGCGGCCTTGTTGGTCGTTTGCTTGAAGATTGTCGATTCCGGCTGCGTAGTAGACCGTCTTTGCAATATCTGCCGGCGTCAACGGATGTTCGGCCGGGTATTCGCCCAGCCTATCGCTTGAGCCGTAAGCCTGTCCTCCTTGAATTCCGCCGCCGGCCATGATCACGCTTTGACAGTGGGTCCAGTGGTCACGTCCGGCACCCTTTACGCCGCCGGAACGTGGGTCACCAATCTTCGGTGTGCGTCCCATCTCGCTATTAACGACCAGAAGCGTCTCGTCCAGTAGATTTCGCTGCTGCAAGTCCTCGATTAACGCAGAAAACGCCTGATCGAATTCCGGTAGTAGATGTTGCTTCAAGCATTCGAAGTTGTTGCCGTGTGTATCCCAGCCACCGGCGCTACGGCACTTGTTCTTAATCGCTTCGTTTTCTTTCCAGAACACCGTGATAAACGGCACCCCGGCTTCGACCATCCTGCGCGCTAGTAGCAAGCTTGTCGAGTTAATCGACGGACCGTACCGCGTGCGAATCGATTCCGGTTCGCTCTCAATGTCGAACATGGTGCTTGTCTGCGAAGAAAGAAGCAAGTCGAGAGTTCGTTTCTGATGGCGTTTCCACGTCCGCTCTATAGGGGAATAATCGAACTGCCTTCTCGCGACATCCAACGTCTGTAGTAACTGTTGTCGTGACTGAAGTTGAGCTGGCGTCACATCCCCAGCTAATACCAAAGAAGGGACCTGAAACTTGAGTGGCTCTGCAACACTACCTTTTACGTAGAGCGGGTCGAATTCAACGCCAAGCCGCGCCGCAAACTGGCCAGGTCGCGTGTACGGCAGTCGACTTGGTTTGTGGGGCAGGGTAATGGCATTGGGCAGCCCGAGTTGGCTGGGGCGTCGCGAGGCAACCACGGACCCCATGAATGGCCAATCGTCGGCATACGGGCGTCGGTCGTTTCCAAGCGTCTTAAAGGTCACATCTGGCACGTGACCCGTCAAGTTGTAGTAATAACCGGCGTGATGATCGTTGGTGTTGACCGTTCCGCAAACGGAGCGAATGACGGCCAAGTGATGTGCCTGTTTGGCCAGTTGTGGGAGATGTTCGGAAATCTGTAGACCGGGAGCCGATGTTGAAATTGGCTTGAATGGTCCTCGGTATTCTGCGGGGGCTTGTGGTTTCAGGTCCCATGTATCGATGTGCGAGGCACCCCCACACAGAAAGAACAAAATGACCGATTTGGCTTTCCCGCCACCACGATTCTGCGATACAAGCGTGTCTTGTTCACCTGCGGAGACCTTGCCAGGAATTCCGAAATGTAAACCAGCGAAACCGGTCGCCGAGGCAATTAGAAAAGCCCGGCGGTCAGCTTGTTGGATGATTCGAGTCATTTACTGGTCTCGTCTTAGAGAATCGCGGTAATCGGCGTACCGGTAGAGATAGCCAAAGGTCGCCCAAACGGATCTTTCATGGTGGTTTCTGGCGGTATTCCGAGGCAATGATAGACGGTCGAGGCTAGGTCTTGAGGTTCGACTCGCCCATCCAGAGGATAGCCTGCTTGTCGATCGGACTGGCCGTGAACGACGCCACCCGTAACGCCCCCGCCTGCCAGGGCCACCGAGAAGCAATGTCCCCAGTGGTCGCGTCCTCCCCGGGCGTTGATCTTAGGCGATCGTCCGAACTCTCCCATCCACACGACTAGAGTATCTTCCAGCATGCCGCGCTGGTCTAAATCTTCCAGCAGGGCGGAATAGGCCTGATCCATCGGCGGCATGAGAGCGTTCTTGAGTCGCTCGCCATTCTTGGCATGGGTATCCCAAGCCGGTGCGACGTTTTCGTCTTCTTCCCAGCGGGTCCAATTGACTTGTACCAAAGATACGCCATGCTCGACCAATCGTCGCGCCAGTAGTACACTCTGGCCGAAACGATTGCGGCCGTAGCGATCGCGGACATGGGATGGCTCTTGGTCGACCGTGAACGCCGCTTGTGTTTCCTCGGTTCGAAGTAAGTCCATTGCCTTCGCCTGCCAGTTTGACCAGCGCTGTACGGGGGCACTGTCGACCTTATTGAAGTGATTGTTCATCAGGTCCCGCAAGGCATTTCGCTGAGAGAGACGTTCCGGTGAAATCTCAAGCGGAAGTCCGATGTCAGGTACGCGAAAGTCGGCTTTATTGGGATCACAAGTAATCAGCCAGGGATCAGCATGATTACCTAGCCATCCTGCATCTTGTCCCGGCCATACGATGTGTCCTGTGTTCCAGATCTCCTCGGGCAAACGAATCGATCCAGGCAGGCTGGATTGATCTCCTTTTAAATGCCTTACCACCGCTGGCAGTGACGGCCAATTGTTCGGAGCACCAGGCAGAGCGTTCTCCTGTCCCTTGGGAGAGTGCGGTCGTCCAGTCAGCATCCAATAACCACTGGAAGAGTGGGCGTTGTCTCCTGTTGCCATGGCACGCAAGACAGCGATCTTGTCGGTCAGTTTCGCTGTGTGTGGCATTAATTCGCCGACATGGTACCCAGGTGTTGCGGTGGCAATGGTTCCGAACTCTCCTCGAATTTCCTTCGGAGCATCCGGCTTGGGGTCCCATGTTTCAAGCTGCGGAGGACCACCCAGCATGAAAAGCACAATGCAGCGTTTCGCCTTGCCAAAAGAACCGGAGCTAGGGGCTAGGGATATTTCAGTCGCCTGTGCTGTGGACAGCTGATCAACCGAAAGAGCAAACGCCCCTAGGCCACCAAGACGAAGCCAATCACGTCGTGAGACGCCATTGCAGAGCCTTGTCTGTTTTCCCAGAAAGGAGAGCATGCGAAGCATTTCCTGGTAAACATTGTTTTGAAAAGGAAGGTGCCTGCATCTTAGCGGGATTGCGGAGTGAAGTACATTGAAATCATGGAGTGAATCTTACCTGCGTCCAGGCGGCCACCAAATCAGCCACCTTGGTGAGAGACCCCCTGTTCTTCGTCTAACGTGCTGAAGCTGCCAGCGACTGCGGCTTAGAGCTTAGTTCGAGGTCAAAGTTGTCGAACCCTTCACCGACTTCGACGATAAGTGGAGTCGTTGCCTCCCATCGGTACAGGTTGGGAATGTTCCCTTTACCCTTCTTGCGTCGACTGCCGGCTGGTGGACCGAGGATAACCACGGGAGCTTCGTTATCGGCATCACCTTGAGGCTGGGGAGAATCTAATGGGATCATGGGCTCGCCAATGGCCACACGGTAGCGTCCTGGAGGACAGCCAGGATAGTCGCGTAGAGCCCCTGGAACCATCGCTTGAAGTTTGTAATTACCATCTTCATCAGAAAATCCAGCGGCGCCATGTCCTTTGGTGCCTTCGATCGGCAAAAAGGTGAGGGACTTGAAAGGAAGTGGTTCGCCATCGATACGCAGGACTCCTTCAACAGGGTGTCGCAAAGGGCCCGAGTCACCGCAGCCAACTAGTGTTGATAGAAACAGTAATGCAAGTATTCTCCATCGTTTCGACATCCGTCTCACCTATCAATGGATAAGGAAGGTTTGGGGATTAGGAAGGGGCTAGTCTTTGGCGATGATGGAGGGGAGTTGGCTAGGGAAGGGCCGCAACTTTACCGTCGGCCATGGCAGAAAGTTGATTCAGTAACGATCTATCGGTTGTTTCAGCGACAAAATGAACGGATCCATCGCCCATTAAGAAATGGCAACCCCCTGGGTGCAAACTGGCGGCCGCGACCCACCAACTGCGAGCTCGACCACGAACTGGATTGAATGGTGGACTTTGCCATGTCGGATGAATGAAAGGCTGGTGCCAGATGTTGATTCCACCGGCTGAACCATTGGTTCCATGATAGGGATCAATACCAGCCATGACGTGCGCTCGATAGGCCCAAGCGAAGGCGCCACCGTTCACGTGGTACCTGGTGGTCTCGCCTAGCATGAATGTGTTCGATATCCCGTCGGTCACCTCAGCAAACTTCGTGTTGACATCGGCGCCAAACATACGTTTGTCAGGCGAAGTTGAACTGACGTAACCATTGCAGTATGAGAACTCATCACCACAGTCGGTGATGAAGTCGTAATTGGTCGCCGCAGCTGAATAAGATCCACCTGGCCCGTAATAGGTGCCTTTGAGACGGCCCTTTACGGGATTGTTATCCGACGGACAGAGGAATGCGTCTAATACCGTTTCGGACAGGGCTGCGTTGCCATTGGTTACAGGATCTCCGATGACGGTGCCAGGAGCCTTATGGTAGGAAGGAAATACGGCGAACGCTTCCTCGTGGTTGAACTGGTCGTAGACGTTTTGTTGTTCGATGTAAGGAAGCAGCGCTACCAATCCATTGGCATTCTTGATTTCATCGTTGTCCGGTGTACCGTTTGAGCAACCGGCAAAGCCACGACTAAACGCAGGCAGCCTGGCATGCGTGTCGACATAGTTATGCAGCGCAAGCCCAAGTTGTTTCAGGTTGTTGCTGCAGTGCATTCGACGCGCTGCTTCACGAGCTTGTTGTACTGCCGGCAAGAGGAGAGCGAGCAGCACGCCAATAATGGCGATGACCACCAGCAACTCAACGAGAGTAAAACCTCGTCGCTTACTAGCCAACGCGTGGCAGCGAACTGAATAGCCGAGAAGAAGTGACTCAAGAAATCGATCTAGAAATGGAATCATGAGGACGTCTCTGCATCAATGTTCGGGAAGAAAAAACCACGAGCAATGCAATCATCCGCCATGACTACAACGTCTAGTCTATCGGTATATTTTCAGAATTCGACAAGTATTCGGATGAAATAATGTGAAATGAGAGATTGCATATTACGCAATCTTGACTCGCGTGATCCGACAGGTCAGACGTTCGAGCGTATGTGCCCGTTGGTTAGCTCTTTTCCGCCAAATCAACGAACGCGTTATTTGAACTACGCGGAGGCGATGTTGCGTCTCAGAGATCGCAGATACCGTAAAAAGCGAGCCAAACTCGTTATCTAGAAATGTTCTCAGGATTTCCTATTGTGCCGAGGCCGACCGAACTAGCTATAATAAATCTGGTCAACATGATGTCACGAGTTATTTTCTGTGGTTTGGGGACCGAATGAGACAGAAAAATCTGGACCTAATTAGGTCGGGATGATATTCTGCTCGTCACCTCCCGCCTCTCTCTAAGTTTGGCTCATTGCAAGGTGTCCTTGTGTTGAGCTCCCACCGCAAGCTTTCAGGGCAAACAAGATGGTATTGCCAATCTATCGCCGAGCGAGTGATCGTTTGTACGGAGTTCTTTTCGGTGCATCAATCGCGTTGATGCTTGCATCTGCGGTCCATGCGGAAGAGGTTGCCGTCCCGTCGGTTAGCTTCGTCAACGATGTTATTCCTGTACTGACGAAGGCAAGTTGCAATACTGGCGGGTGTCATGCGAAAGCAGGAAGTGGGCAGAACGGCTTTCAACTGTCCTTGTTAGGATTCGAAGTTGCGGAAGACTACGAAGCGATTGTTCGCGAGGGCCGCGGACGCCGTCTGTTTCCAACGATTCCCGAAGAGAGCCTGTTGCTCAAGAAGGCTGCAGGCGAAACACCTCACGGCGGTGGGGTGAGACTGCCTAAGGATTCCGAAGGTTACGAACTGATACGTCGCTGGATTGGCGAAGGTGCTCCCTTCGAGAAGGAAAACGATCCGAGTCTTGAGACGCTTGAGGTGCAGCCTGCTCGAAGCGTTGTCGGAATGGGAAAAGAGATTCAGCTAAAGGCAGTTGCTACGTTTTCTGATGGTAGCCAACGCGATGTTACCGAATTCACGCTGTTTGAATCGAATTCGGAAGCGATGGCGGAGGTGTCTTTAGAGGGCTTCGTCGAGATCCAGCAGATTCCTGGTCGGGTTGCGATCATGTTGCGTTACCAGGACAAATCGGCTGTTTTTACGGCAGCGGTGCCGCTGGGTGCTCCCCTTGATGAGTTGCCAGAGGCGAAAAACTTTATCGACGAATTTGTCTTTGGAAATCTCCAGGAGATTGGTATTCCGCCTTCGCCGGTATGTGATGATGCAACTTTTCTTCGACGAGTGACGCTCGACATTACGGGGCGACTCCCGACGACGAAGGAGGCCGAAGCCTTTTTGAACAGCGACGATCCGGCTAAGCGGGATCAAGTAATCGAACGCCTGCTGCGGAGTCCTGGTTATGCCGACTTCTTTGCCAATAAGTGGACGTCGCTACTCAAGAATCGCCGAGACGATGCAAGGGATATCACGTCCAATTTTGCGTTTCATGCGTGGATGCGAGATGGCCTGCTCGACAACGTCGCGTACGATCAGTTGGTTCGCGAACTTCTTGCCGCAACGGGGACCGTTGTAGCGAATCCGCCGGTGGCATGGTACAAGCGCGTAAGGGAGCCCAAAGAGCAATTAGAGGACGTGGCTCAACTGTTTTTGGGGGTTCGCCTACAGTGTGCTCAATGTCACCACCACCCATTCGAGCGCTGGAGTCAAGACGATTACTACAGTCTGGCAGCGTTCTTTAGCCAGGTGGGCCGGAAGCCTACGGCGACTCGTGGCGAAGATATGATCTTTCACAAGCGAGGGATTGCGACTGCCACGAACATGAAGACGGGGGAAAAGCTTCGGCCTGCAGCACTGGGTGATTCTGTTGGTGATATTCCCGCGGATCAAGACCCGCGCCTTCTCCTGGCTGACTGGATCTCCAATCCGGATAATCCGTTCTTCGCCAAAGCCCTGGTAAATCGTTATTGGAAGCACTTCTTCAAACGGGGGCTGATTGAACCGGAAGACGATATTCGCGATACGAACCCACCCTCAAACCCTGAGCTGTTGGCCGCTTTGGAAAAGCACTTTGTTGAAAGTGGTTATGACCTGAAGGAACTCGTACGCATAATTACGCAGTCGCGAGCCTATCAGTTGAGTGCGGTCCCCAATGAGCACAACCTGATTGACGAGCAGAATTATTCGCGATACTACCCGCGTCGGCTTCAAGCAGAAGTGATTTTGGACGCGGTGAACGACTTGACGGCTTCGCAGACCAGCTTTCGCAACCTACCACTTGGGACACGTGCGGTTGCCTTGCCAGACAACAGTTACAACACGGCATCAGGGTTTCTCAAGATCTTCGGACGTCCCGACAATGCCAGTGTGTGTGAATGCGAGCGAGTGCAGTCCTCCAGTTTGGCCCAAAGTCTGCATTTCATTAATTCGGATGAGGTCAAGACGAAGCTGAGGTCATCCAGCGGGCGTGCTGCAGAACTGGCGAAACGCAATTCACCTGCGGAAGAGAGTATTCGGGAGCTCTATATGATTGCGTTTTCCCGAGAGCCAGCCGCAGATGAACTGAGAATTGCACTCGAATACCTAGATCAGGTTCCCAGTGACGCCGATGGCAAACCTTTGGATGCCAAAGCGGCGATCAGCCAGAACTATCAAGATTTGATCTGGGCGCTCATGAACTCCAAAGAATTTATGTTCAACCATTAGAGGACGAAATGAATTCCAAACGCTTTAGACTGACCATCTGGCATCAGGGGCTTCAATTTGTATTGCTCGTCTTCTTATGGCCATCACTATGTACAGCGCAGTCCGTTTGCCTGCCTTCTCCGAGGCTATTAACCACGACGCCGATGGGCGGTCAGGCTGGGACGACTGTCGACGTGACCATCAGCGGCCAGAACCTTGAGAAATTTGGTGAGCTGCGTTTTTCTCATCCGGGAATCACCGCGATTTCCAAGCTTGATGCTGATGGTGCTCCGGTCGCCAATCAATATACGATCACGATTGCGAGCGACTGTCCTCCTGGCGTTCACGAGGCGCGGATTATGACGCGGCTTGGGCTTTCAAGTTCTCGTGTGTTCAGCGTTGGCACGTTGCCAGAGATCGTCGCGTCGAAGCCAAACAACTCTCTGGAGACAGCAATCAAGCTAGAGATCAATTCCATTTGTAACGGACAGACCAAATCCCGGGAGATTGATTTTTATACTTTTGAGGCCAAGAAGGGACAGCGACTGGTCGTGGACTGTGCGGCTGAGGGTATCGACTCCAAGTTGAATCCAGTTTTGGTTGTGGCCGATGAAAGTGGAAACGATCTTCAGGTAGAACGCCGTGGGGGCGCGATTGATTTCACGGCCGAGACAGACGGAAAGTATGTGATTAAGGTCCACGATCTTACCTATGACGGCGGTGCCTATTATTTCTACCGGTTGGCTCTTAAGGAACTATCCGTCGATGCGTTGGTCCCGCGTCTTGCTTCGACCCGCAAAGTTAATGCGTTCTCGTGGCCACCTGTCAACTTGAGTCCTACGGCAGCATCGACCGAAGCAGAGCCAAATAACGATGTGACCGAGGCCCAGAAAATTACGCTACCGTGTGATATCGAAGGAAGTTTTTACCCAGCCGCCGATGTTGACACGTTTGAGTTTACGGCCAAGAAGGGCGAGGTATGGTGGGTTGAAGTCGCATCGGAAAGACTTGGTTTGCCGACGGACCCTTCGGTATCGGTACAGCATGTGAAGGGAACTGGACCAGAGGCTGAAGTGGAGGATTTGGTGGAGTTCACCGATATTCCTAGCCCGATCAAGGTTTCGACCAATCACTACAGTTACGACGGACCACCTTACAACGCCGGTTCTTCTGACATCCTGGGGAAGATGGAGATCAAGGAAGACGGTGTCTACCGTCTCAGTGTGACCGACCTCTTTGGCGGAACTCGGGATGACTCGCGGAATATCTATCGTCTGATCATTCGCAAGGCTCAACCAGATTTCGCGATCGTGGGATGGGCACTGCACATGAACCTTCGCAATGGTGATCGAAATGCCTTGTCGAAGCCGATCGCACTTCGTGGCGGGACTACGATGCCGATCGAGGTGGTCGTAATTCGCCGGGATGGTTTTGACGGAGCGATTGAGCTGGGCTTGGAAGACCTTCCCCAAGGCGTTACCGCTCACGGGCTGACAATTGGCCCAGGCAAGTGCTGTGGGACGCTTCTGATAACTGCCGAGGAAGATGCGCCTCGAGGAGTAACCATTGCTAACTTCTTTGGTCGTGCAGAGATCGAAGGGAAAACGGTGACACGGCAAGCGAGTTTTGCATCGATGAAATGGCCCGTCACTGATGCACGATCTGAGATACCGAGCCCACGCCTCCTTGCCGAGGTTCCAGTGTCGGTTGGTGGCTCAGAGGCAACTCCGTTGAGCATTGTGGCTGCTGAAGAAAAAGTGTGGGAGGTCTCGGCCGGCAAGAAGCTGACAATTCCGCTGAAGCATATTCGGCGGGGCGAGTTCTCTGGGGCGACAATGAGTCTTAAGACATTCGGTCACGGGTTCGATAACAATGCTGCCTTCGATGTACCACTGAACGAAGATTCGTCAGAAGCAGTTCTCGACTTGTCGAAACTGAAACCTACCGCCGGCTTGCACACGATCGCCTTTTACGGAAAAGCGGTGACCAAGTATTCGCATAACCCACAAGCCGTCACCGAAGCGGAGATTGCTTTGGAAGTAGCCAAAAAAGCCGTCGAGAAAGCTACTGATGAAGAGAAATCAAAGGCCGAGGCTGCGGTCAAGGCGGCTGAAAGTCATCTGAAGGCCGTCACGAAGGCAGCGGCACCGAAGGATATCGTCGATATCATCGTCTCGAAGCCTATACAGATCCGTGTTGTCCCTGCACTTGAGGTAACGCTGAAATGACTCACCCGTTCAACGCATCGTCGGCCATCTGTTCCGGCCCAGCATCGCGTCGCGGATTCATGCGGATGGGCTTGGCGGGCTTCGCTTCGCTAAGCCTTCCAGGCATGTTTCGTCTGCGGGCCGAGAGTCCTTCGGCAGATCCAAGCCGCAAGAAGAACGCTGTTATCATGGTGTGGAAGCCTGGCGGATGCTCTCACATTGACACATACGACCCGAAACCGAATGCTCCGGTTGAATATCGGGGGCCATTCAATACGATCCAGACGAAAGTGCCGGGCATGCACTTCACCGAGTTGCTGCCACGGCAGGCTGCCATCGCCGACAAGTTGACCGTATTGCGTTCCATGCGACAGACGGCCGGTGGCCACCCGGCAGGGACGATGCAATTACTCTCGGGTGACCCAGATACCCGTGACAAACCAGCACCGCGCCTGCCAGACTGGATGTCAGTGGCGAACTACCTTCGTTCAAAAGAAGGAGGTCGTACTAATCCTCTTCCGATTTACGCTGGAGTGAACCCACCATCGAATTACGTCAGTCCTGCCTATCTGGGCGACGCTTATGGTCCGTTCGCAGTGACAGGCGATCCAAACAGCCCAAGTTTTTCCGTGCCCAATATTGGAGTGGACAATCCTGGAGAAGCAGTTCATCTCGAACGCCGGGCTTCGTTACGGCAAAAGCTCGACACTCTCACGCGTGCGTTCGACAAGGCGGGTGAGATGGAGGCGCTCGATCAGTTTGAAATGCAGGCAATGAGCCTGTTGACCAACCCTAAGACCAAGGAAGCCTTTGACCTAACTCAAGAAGATGATAAGACGCGCGACCGTTACGGACGAAACAAGTGGGGTCAACAACTTCTGTTAGCTCGAAGGTTGGTCGAAGCAGGAGTCGATATTCTTACGACGTCGCTGTCGGGGCCGCTTTGCGGCCGGGTCAACAATTGGGACGATCATGCGGTGAATCATCATGTGTTCGATGCCCTGAAGTTTCGTGCGGAAGCTTACGACCAAGCGGTTTCGGCACTGATTGAAGATGTCTATGAACGCGGGCTTTCCGAGCGTGTACTGGTGGTCGTAACCGGTGAATTCGGTCGGACACCCAAAGTTAATTATCAGCCCAGCACAGGTGCCGGAAATGCCAGTGCGGCTGCTGGTACGAAGCAACCAGGCAGAGATCATTGGCCGCGAGCATTTTCTAACATCTGGGCCGGTGGTGGAATTGACACGGGACGGTTCATTGGCGCCACGGATGCACGTGGTGAGGACTCAATCGAGAGAATTTGTGGTCCTGGGGACTTCCTCGCCACAATCTACCATCACCTTGGTATCGACGGACGGAAGGTCTTCATCAAAGACTTCAACGGCCGCCCGACCCCGATTGTCGACCATGGGGATCCGATTCCGGAATTGATTTCCTAGGATGGTGGAAGGCCATGGAGTAAGAAGTCGCTTGGCCGAAGACACATATCGTTGCGTTCTATGAGCGGGAATCCATGGCCGCTACTGGCCTACCGTAATTGCTTGTAGCTGTTTGCCATTGGTCCCATCCCACACGAATAGTCGTCCGTCATCTCCTCCCGCGATAACCAACTGTCCGTCGGAGGTTGCATCGACACAGTGCAGCCACACTCCGGCGTTGAAGGTTCGTGTGGTTGCTCCGTTGGAGGCTACCTGAAGGCGGACGATTCCGTCGCCACAGCTTGAAATGATGTTGCCTGAACTACCAACGAATCGCGTCGAAGTCACATCTTTGCCGAAGTTGGAGATGGTCCGAGATTGTTCAGCCGTTTCCATTGTCCAAGTCTTGATCGTGCGGTCGGACGATCCCGTCACGATCGACTTGGCATCTTCACTCCAAGCCACGCCGAGAACATAATCGGAGTGCCCCTCGAACTTCTTGAGTGGTTGCTCATCGTTAAGATTCCAAAGTAGAACAAACTTGTCCGTACCGGCAGAAGCGATCTGGTGCCCATCAGGCGAAAACCTCGCACAGGCCACGACGTCACTATGTGCTTTGGGCAGATGGTGAATGAGCGAGCCATCGGCCAGGTCGATTAGGCTAAGTTCACCACTACGAGAAGGCAAACCGCTGCCAACTAATAGTCTTGTGGCCTCTAGATTGATATCGAGCGATGTAATTCGATCCGCGAATAGATCGCCTGATTTCGCGGGGCCGATCGTCCTTCGAATTCGCCATTCGGGATTTACATCCCAGACCACAGTTTCGGTTGAACCGTGCGAAGAGGCCAGGCGGTCATTGTCGAGAAATGAGATGGGAAAGAGGGGGGTAGACGATTCACCCAATTCACCCAATGCACTACCGGTTTCGGCGTTCCACAGCTGGACTGTCGGATATTCGCCTGCTGTCGCCAAATTCGTGCCGTCAGGCGAAAAACTGACCGAACGCAATGGTCGCTCTGAAGCTACTGCCTTTTGCTTGGCCTCGTCAACTCGTTGTTGAACGTCCTTCTTGTTGGCTTCGGCTTGAGCGACCAAAGCTTTGACCGTCGTTACTTTCGTTTGAGATGCTTGTACAGCGACCGCTTCAGATGTTTGTCTTTTTAACGCCAACTGATGCGCCGATTCTGCATCGGCGAGTTCTTTCTCTGCCCTGTCGAGCTTCGACTTGTCGTCTGCAGGGGCGTCTTTTGGCTGCGGTGCTTCCGTTGTTGGCTCTGATTCCGACGTTTCGGCGGCAACTGTCTCGAGTGCCTTCTTCTTCTTCTTGGCGATTAGGGCGACCGCAGCGGCTACCTCCATAACTGCTACTTCTTTGGCAGCGAGGCGATTCTTGAGAACTTCCTCGACGGCCGTAAGCCGTTGCTGGACGATTGTCAGTCGTTGTTCGGCTGCATCGAGGGCATACTTCATGCGAGATGAATAATGCTGTGCGTTGGGTGCCCCTTTCATTTCCGCGATTTGTTTGCCGGAATCGTCCCAAAGCCTGACCGTGTGATTGTCACTTACCGAAGCGATTCGTTTTCCATCAGAGCGGACGGCGATATCGAATACAGGGCCCTCGTGGTTGAAACTGCCGAGTTGTTTCGGTTCATTCAGGTCCCAACTACGAATGGTTCCATCTAAGCTTGCGGCATAGACTTGCTTAGGGTGCCCTGGAATTGAGGCTAGAGACGTTATCGCGTCGTCGTGTGTCCCGATTTCCTTTGGTTCGAGAAGTGACCAAGAGTCTGGAGCATCGCTACTCGGCAAGCTCCAGGCTCGCAGAACCTTGTCCGTACCACCCGCAACCAATAGTTGGGGAGGGTGTGGCGCGTCTTTGGTCGGGGACACCGAGGGTACCAACTCGATGGCGTGTATTGGCGTTGGAACATCAAGAACCTCAGCTTGCGATTCTTCTACGTAATTCCAGGATCGAATCGTTTTGTCCAGCGAGGCCGATAGCAGGCGTTGGCCGTCGGGAGTGAAGCAGAGCGATGTGATGGTATCTTGGTGCCCAGTCAGTTTAGGGCCTGGCTGTGCAGTCTCGAGATTCCAAAGTTGAATGGCATGGTCGGCCCCAGCCGTTGCAAGCCACTTAAGATCCACACTCGTCGCTAAAGCGGTAGTCATTGAACCGGTAGGGAAAGAACCGGTACGGGCATCTAGGGGCTTTTCCCAAATCTTCACTTCGCGAAATCCACCCGAAGCAAGCATGGTACTATCGCGACCCCAGGCGAGAGATTGTATCAGATCGCGATGGGCTGCCGGTGATTCCAAGGAAGAATCCACTAACGTACCAACCATCCGCCCTGACGCAAGGTGGTAAATGAAAAGTTGATTGGCGCGGCTTGCGGCAACATATTGCCCGTCCGGGCTGATGACTGCGGTATATACGGGCCCGAGGTTCGTCGGTATCGACTTCCATTGTTGGGGCGATGTTGATGCTGAATGGGAGCCCGCATTGGCACCTTGATTAATCCAAAGACGCAAAAGGCCAAGTTGTTGTGAGGTCAGTGTGGGGGCATTCACATCATTGTCCGGTGGAGGCATGAAAGACTCCTCTTGGTGGGCTGCCAGTTTGAGAAGCAGGCTTTCGGCTGCATTTCCAGGAACAATCGCGGCTCCAGAATCCCCACCGACGCGCAATTTGTCCGGAGTCTCCATGACCAATTCACCGTTCGCCTCACTGTCGCTGTGGCAAGCGAGACAGCTTTGCCTGAAGATCGGGAGGATCTCTTTCTCGAAGGAGACAGGTTTTGACCGCTGCAAATCGGCTATTTGAATAGGTTCGCCAAAGACGGCTGAGCAATAGCTCAGGACGAGCGCAAAAGTGATCGTGAGAAGTCGCATTGAAAGCCCCTGAAAGTTTCACACGCCGTCTAGGCAAGTTGACGGTGGCAGGCATTTGGGCGGGAAGGAATTGCCAGGTAGGGTTTGCCAGGAATTCTGCGAATCCTAGGACTCTTTATTCTAACAGGTTGAAGGACACTACCCAAGAAAACAGCTACGAGAACCGGGTGATTGCCTGTCGAATCGTAGTTGTCGGCGATGCATAACCTCCCCGAAAGGGTAGCGTGAAGCTTCCATGCACGGGCCGAAATTCTCAAGAGTAGTTTTTGACGGTGGGTGGTTCATGATGTGATCCGATCTTAGGGAAAAGTCGACAACGGCCTCTCGGCGCTGCCGTTGTTTAGGTCGTCTACGATGCCGACCAATACACCTTCTGGGCGGTCTTCTGCAGTATCCACGACTTGTCTTCGTCTGTGAGGAAATCGAGTCGATCGCGAATTAGTTCGATTGACGCGGCATAGGTATGTGAGCCTTGTACCTGGTAGGGGCAATCGCTCGCCCACATAAGCCTCTGCGGCCCGAATGTCGCGTGAAGTTGTCGGATCATGGAGGTCAGGTCGACGTAGGGCGGTTTCTTCTCTCCCAACGCGTAAAAAGCGGAGGTCTTGATAAAGACTTCCGGAAGATCTGCGAGCCTGCAAAGGTTGGTTAGATCCTTCGCTCGCATGCTTCCGTCGACTCCGATCCGCCCGAAGTGATCGACAACGACGCGAGTTTTCGGAAACTTACGACAGAGCTTTTCAATGGCAGGCAGGGCATCCGGGTTGGCGAGTAGGCAAATGGCTTGACCTGTATCGCCGGCTGTCTTCCACATCACCGACATTTCTGGAGAATCGATCCAAGACGCCGCAGACTCCGCATTGGCATACAACCGAAAGCCGGTTACCCCTTGCTTATGAAGGGACTTCATTGTCGCCGCCGCCGAGGCCTGCTGATGATCAACAATGCCCACGCCGCGGAAGGTATTCGGATATTCGGCAATGGCGTCGAGCATGTACCGGTTGTCGAACTTGTAGAAGCTCATCTGAATCAGAACGACACGATCGACGCCGACGGGGTGGCACTCAGCAAATAGCTCGTCTGGAGTAAAGCTTGTCGGAACCATATCGGTCTTCGAGAACCCATGGGCCAAAGGATAGGCCTGGGTGTCAGGCGTCCATATGTGAACGTGTGCATCGATCCACCTATTTTTTTGTGATTCGCTCGCCCAAATGGGATTCGAACTAGCCATCGCGGCGACAGCGGCTGCCTGAATGACTTGACGTCGAGATAGTTGCTTCGAAACGGACGTGTTATTCATTAGGTAGCCCCTTGAAGTTCGTGGCTGGGAGTTTGCCACTCGAGAGGAACAATTTGTCTCACTAATACCAGGTAGCAGAACACAGCTCCTACCAAGATCACCGAAGCTGCTGCGAACGCGGAGTAATAGCTGCCGGTCTCCTGGACGAGCCACCCAGTTAGTGCTGGCGAGATCGCGCTGCCAATATTGCCGATCGCATTTTGTAGCCCGGTCCACTGGCCGGCGGCGTGAGGACCTGCCATCGTTTGCGTAATGGCCCATACATTGGACGTGTAGAATCCAAGCGAGGCGCACGCGACGCACAATAGACCGATGCAAACGCGATGGTCGGTGGCAACTACCGCGGCGAACATTGGAAACGCACAAAGTATCAAGCCACCAAGCATGAACGACTTTCTTACGCGGGTTGGCGAAGCGCCGCCGCGAATCAAGCGATCGGAGAGCCAACCTCCCAAAATTGAAGTGATGGCCATTGCCAGGAAAGGCAATGAACCGAAGATGGCCATCGATTCCTTAGAAAAATTGCGAGATTCTTCCAGGTAGGCAGGCAACCAGGAAAGCAGGAATGCCCATGTATATCCCAAGCAAAAGAAGCCCAGGCACGTTCCCCAAAATTCCTGGCGACGCAACAGAGCCGAAACCGGGACAATTGTCTGCTGAGTTGCTTTGTGGGTCGTGTCATTCTTCTGCGAAGGTACGAGCCACAGCCATGCCGGAAGCCAGACCATGCCACCTAGACCTACAACCAGAAACAGCATTCGCCAGCCGCTACTAGCGACCAACAAACCGCCCAAGAGTAACGCCAAAGTCGGCCCCAGTTTCGAGGCCGCGTCCAATAGCGCATTGGCGAGACCACGGCGATGTTCATGGAAGTTTAGAACGATGAGCTTGGAGGAAGCCGGAAAAGCGACACTTTCTCCCATCCCCAAAAGCAGTCTCAGCATTAGAAACACTGCAAAGCTACTGGAAACAGCCATGGAGACCGTTGCCAGTGACCAGATTAGGAAGCCTGCGGCATAAACCCATTTCACATCGCCTCGGTCGACAAGCCATCCTGCGAATATCTGCGATAGCGCGTAGCTCCAGAAAAATGCAGAGAAGAGCAAGCCCAATTGGGTATTGGAAAGTTGGAATTCAGTAGCAACATCGGTCTTAACGATCGAAAGACTACCGCGGTCGATGTAGTTGATTCCAATAGCAAAAACCAAAAGTATCAGTAGCGTCACCGAACTAGCAGATTTCATAACGAAACAATCTCCGTAGCGTGAACGCCGTCTTTTCGCGAGCAATCAGAAGTGAGAGGACTCTGAAACATTCGGTAATAGACTTCTGTCGCCTGGTATAGTTGAGCGATGTCGAGCCATTCATCCTCAGTGTGTGCCTGTGCGATGGAGCCTGGACCAAACACAACCGAGGGAACATTTCCTCTGACAGCAAAGCAACTGGCGTTGGTCCCATACCATGCTCCCTGTTTTTCGTGTGGGCCAGCTACTGCCGCGACCTGCGTAAGTAAGTGATTCGCCAACTCCTGGTTGTCGTCGTCAGACAGTGCATCGGCATCGATCCATGGCGGTAGCATCTCGAAGTCTGATGTTGTCTCTTCCCGCAAGAAACTTTCGATGTGTTTTAGAACGTCGACTGAATTCTCACCCGGGATCGTCCTTCGATCGATTTCGACTTCACATTCGTGTGGAACGATATTGACACTCGTTCCGCCTGAGATCTTGCCAACGCTTAACGTAGGAGACCCACACAGAGGGTGCGAAGCAACCCTTTGAGCGAGATCATCGGCATACCGTTGTAATGCCAAAACTAACTGTGCCATATCGTAAATGGCATTGCGCCCTTCGTGTGGCCGCGAACTGTGACAGGCTCGTCCGGTGGTTCGCAGTTTCCAGCGAAGCACACCACGGTGGGCGACAATGACATTCAGATCAGTTGGTTCTGCAACGATGCAGTAGTCTGGAGGTGTGGAAACCAGTTCACTACGCTTGGGCGAAGTGGTCCAGTGCTTGGCCAAATGGCGAGCACCGGTCGCGGTGTATTCTTCGTCGCATGTACAGGCCATTATCACATTCGCGCTGCTAGCCGGTTTCTGGTGGACTAGGGTTGCGAAAGCGGCAAGCATCGCGGCCATGCCTCCCTTCACGTCGCAAGCACCACGCCCATAGATACGTCCATCGCAAACCGTAGGATGAAAAGGATCGATGATCATCCCGTCGACAGGGACGGTGTCCGTGTGAGCATCCAAAAGAATGGTTGGGACGTTGGTATCCGCATGAAACTTTGCAATTACGTTGCTACGCCCTTCGGCGACTTCGTGACATTCGCAGGGAACGCCCAGGTCGCTAAAGAACGTAAGCAACCAATCGGATATTTTCCCCTCGTAGTATTCACTACCGTCTCGATCGATGCCCATCGGATTGACACTTGGTATCGCGATCAACGCTTGCAAAACCTCTAGGGGATCAACTGCGGGTTTCATGGAGGTGTCCTTAGGTGCAGGCATGAGAGGGATTGTCGGGGATAGATTTCCAGTGTTCGGTTGCCCTAAGCGGGGGTACGTGTTGGAATCGGCTCTTTTCCTTGGACACGCGCTAACGCGTCGAGGAACTGATGGATCTGTTGTTCCGTGTTATACCAATGCACGGCAGCTCGAATACGGTTATCGTCGCCTTGGACATAGCTCCCGTAGAGGGCGAGTTCCTGCTTCCACGCGGCCGCCTTAGGGCAGTTGAAGGATACAATTCCTGCGTGCCTCGATTTATCTTCGGGAAGTAGGACATCAAGCCCCATCTCCAGCAAACTGTCTCTTAGGGATTGAATGAGGGGAGCCTGTTGCGTGGCTTGTGCCTGGACTCGCTCTGGTGTGTGAAACGCTAAAGCCTCGGCAACGGCATAAACGCTCGCGAAGTTTGGCATGCCGGCTTGAAATCGCTGGGCATCACTGCGAGGGTGAAACGTATCGAAACGGTCGTCAGCGAAGCAAAATTCCGTGGAGAGCCACCCGGTGGGACCGCGTAAGTTATCTGCGAGCACTCGAGAGCTGACCGACATCATTGCCGTGCCATGGATTGAGTTGATCCACTTAAAGGCGCTGGCGACGGTGAAATCTGCAAGGTCTCCACGGACCGGGACGCGTCCGGCAGCTTGTGTGGCGTCAACGCACAGGAGAGTGTCTGTGTCACGGACTCGCTGCCAGATCGGTTCTGGGTCAATTAGTTCGCCGGTGGCATAGCTCACTTGGCTGAGCGTGATCAACTTCGTACGGGGATTGATATTTTCTAGCAATTTGTCGATCGATATGCCTTCGGGGCCAGGAGCAACGATTCGCAGGCGAACCCCTTTCTGCTGCAAAACGACCCAGGGAAAAATGTTCGACGGAAATTCGTTAGACGTGAGGACGATCTCATCGCCTGGCTGCCATTCGATTGAGTGGGCAATCGTGTTCAGAGCCTCGGTCGTGCTGCTAACCAAGGCTATCTGAGAAGGATCAACTGAGAACAGGTTCGCCGCGCCGACGCGTGCCCGCTGATATTGATTCCAGAAGAAAACGCGACCGGGTTCGCCTAGGCACTTCTCGATGAAATATTGACGCACGGCATCCAGACATGCGGCAAGAGGCAGGCCTTCGGCTGCGGTATTCAAATAAGGCTTATCGAGATAGGCCGAATCCGCAGGAAGTGCATCGTAAGGACAACAGGCTGGCATACTTGCTTTCTGCCCTGGAGGACCTAATGGACGGGATTAAGCAGACGATCATTTGTCAGGCTGCCGTTTCGTTGAATTCGGCGATCGAAAAACTTGGCCAACGAGGAGATAACTTCATCGATTCGACATGCCCATGGGAATGGGATGGTGTCGATAGGCAAGCACAAAGAGATTGGCAGGAAATTGAAGAGGACGAGAACATGCAAACCCCAGTATCAACGAGTTCAGAAATGCGAATCGTCTCAAGAAATCATCCGCCAATTATTTCTTTTACTCGATCTTAGGTAGTTTTTCGCTAAAATACGACAATGCATTAGGTGCAATAATATGAAATGGAGCGTTGCACAATATGCAACGAGTGACGGCTTATGGCGAGGAAGGCATCGTTGAAGCATGTTTACAAGGACATGTCTTATCAACAACTGCGGAGCTATTGCGAAACGGTTCGACTCGGGAGCATGTCCTCTGCAGCCGAGTCGCTTGAGGTGTCTCATCCGACCGTTTGGAAACAGATTCGTGCGCTGGAAGAGTTGCTAGGGCAGAAGCTAATTGAATCGGACGGACGGCGTAGTGAAATCACTCCCCAGGGAAGAATTTTGGCAGAGCTGGCGACTCCCATCATTACGGAGTTCGAGACACTCCAGCAGCGATTTGAAAAGGCTTGCGACGCATCGCCGCGCATACTTACGATTGCCTCGCCCCCTCGGAGCTATACTGATGACCTGCTTGGGGTGATTGCCAGCTTTCGTCAGAGGTTTCCTGATGTCCAGCTGATCATGCGTGAGGTCTTTGAGTCTTTGGGCAACGAAATGCTGGAAAACCGGGAGGTAGACTTTGTCATTGGCGACAGCAAGTGTTGTCGCCGCCCGGAAGAGTTGGTCGTCGAACAGATGTATAGGATTGATCCCATGGTCATCATGCCTGTGGGGCACCCGCTTGCATCACGCCGAAAGATAATGCCCAAGGACCTTGCCAAATATCCGGTCCTGAATCATCGAGAGTCGTATCCGGACGAAGAAGGCAAAGCCATTCTGACCAAAGCGGGCGTTTTCAAAAACCCGGCGCGAGGCTTCGACCTGGTATTGGCGGCTTCGATTCGAAGCTGTGTAAAACAGGGTCATGGAATTGGTTTGGTAGGTCGCGTCATTCCCAATTCTCCCGGAGACCCTGAGTTGATTGAGAGATCCTTGGCACACTGCTTGCCTCCAACCATCTGCTATGGGTATCGCGAGCATCGAATCTCGGAAGACCCGATCCTGCAGGCCTTCATCGATCTAACAAAGCAGCAGTTAGCTCCTCAAGAGTAGTAGCTCATGTTTCGAAACCGATGTGCTGATGGCTACTTACTAGCCGCCGGTGCCGGTTGCTCTGCTATAAGGACCGCCGTATTAGGAGCCTTGCCGGAGTAAAACGAGATATAGTGCGTGTCCCCGATAGCGGTAGCATTCGCATTGCCAGAATCAAAAGCGATCTTGCTACCAATAGCAACGACTTCGGACGCAGGCCAGTTGCGGGGATGATCGAAGATGCTCTCTGGATCGACGACTCGGCAGCGAAGGATGCCTCTACCACGTTCGTAGTAATAGTTGCTCAGCATTCCGGTCTTAGGATCGAGGATGAGGCTCGGCGTGGAGGCCATGATATCGCCAATATTCGTTCGCTCGCGCGTCCAGGTCGCGCCGTAGTCGGTGGAGACCATCTGAAATTGTGAGGGACCGCCTTCCGTTCGTCCAATGGCAAGGATTCGGCCATCGCCCAGGTAGACGGCGGCAGGCTCGGTCGGCCACTCTTTCTTCGTCAACCCAGACTCGATAGTTTTCTGCGTCCAGGTGAGGCCATCGTCATTGCTAGTCATCACGCCCCAAGAGTGAACGGCTTCGTCGCTATACTTTCCCGCGAACCATAACGCCATGAGCCCGACCTTGGGGACTGCGAACACATCCGTGATCTGCATGGGTTGTACGTCGAGTTTCGGCGTCGCCACGTGCGTGAACGTCACGCCATCTGTGGTGCGGTAAAGATCGTGGTTCCAATCCTTTCCGATTCGACGAACCCAGAGAAGCATCGCTCCCTTGGAATCCAATCCCTTTCCGACAGTAACCTCCCCGTAACCAGGGGTATCGGCAACCACGGTTTCCGGCGTCCAGGTCTTGCCATCATCCGTAGAGGTTCGAGCGTAAACTGCACGGGCATCTTCGCCGATGGAGTGGGCAGAGCCACGACTGTATGTGCAGACCAGTGTTTCTCCGATGGCCTGGGTCATTGGCCAGGAATTGTATCCATTAACGTCTTGGACAACATACGACTGGCGCGGGTCGAGATTCAGGGGAGTTACTTTGACGACAGCCAGACCGGTGGGATGGATGAAAGTGTCGGCAGGTTCACCAGGCTCCCGTTGAATCCGAAGCCAAAGGGGAGCACTTGGATCAACTTCGTAGTAGGTTTCAAGAACGATGGTCCGGGAATGGAGCGGCGCGGAAGGCAGGGCCGTTTGCACAGGTTTACCCAACGCATAGCGGTCTGTAAACGGTGCATTCTCCACCAACTGGGATAAGTGGACCCGGTAAACATCCGAGAACTCAGGGCTCGTCGAATTGTGCGTTGTCGTAACCACAATCTCGACGCGGACGGCGGTACAATCCGCTGGAAGACCGTTCACGATACCGGCAACAGACTGTCCGACGGTACCACCGGATAAGGACCAAACTGGTATATGCGTGGAACCGTGCGACATGTTCACGAGCGATGGCTTGCCCGTCGCGATTGACATGTCGTTAGCGGTCAAGTAAACCGGCGTCCCTTCACGTTCATTGGGGTCGGTGTGATTGTTCTCTCGAGTATATATGCCAGATGACTCTTGATTTGCGTCCGCTCCGAAGCAGTTTACGCACGTGGCAAGAAGCACGATGTAGGCAATGATCGTTCTCATGGTTGATGACCTGCTCTTGATGATTCGCTATCCACCCACTGCCAATATTTCCCGTCAGCGTTAGTGGTTTCCAAAGTCGGAATTAGTGGAAGTAGTAAAACCCGCGTCTTGCATAAGCGCGCTAATGCGTTCAATTTCGGGTTGAGTGAGTTTTGCTAATGGTGGACGTACGTAGGCTGCGTCGAGTCGACCGAGCAATACCAGCGCTTCTTTCATGCGATTGTGCATGTCGAGCAGGGGGGCACGGTAGAAAGCCTGAACGGTTGGATAGATGCGATCGTTGATAACACGAGCTGTTTCCAGGTCGTCATTCTGAACAGCCTGGAATAACGCAACTTGCAGACTGGCGACCACGCTACCGGCACCGGAAAGCAGCCCGTCACAGCCTAGAACCAAGGAGGACAGCAGCCACATGCTGTGCGTAGAGAGTACGCGAACCGGACGATCTAACGCGTGAAGTTCGCGGATGTGTTGTTCGTGCAGATGAGGGTCGTTGCACCAGTCCTTGATGGCTTTGATTGAAGGAAATTCGGTGCAAAGCGCGAGCAGCGTCTCCAGCGGATAGCCGAGACCACTGTTCAGCGGGTATTGAAAGAGAATCAGAGGCAGATCCGTCGATTCAGCGATGGCCGCAACATGAGCACGGGCACATTCAGGGCGCTGCTGACCACCCATGACCAGGACATCAGAGGGAAAGACCAGCAGTGCGTCGGCGCCAGCGACAGCTGCCATTGCTGCTAGACGGCTCGCTTCGCGCGTATTTCCAGTGTGAATACCAGCTACCAGTGGTATCCGATCCACGATCTCGTCACGGGCAATTTCTATCGCGCGTCGCTGCTCCTCAAAGCTCAATGCATGAACCTCGGCGGCATGTCCGTTGACGGTGATTGCGGAGATGCCATTCGTACCGGCAAGATCGCTGAGGTGACGTCGATAGGACTGTTCATCGATTTCAAGCCGAGCATCGAACGGCATCAGACAAGCAGGAATAACGCCCTGAGGAATAAAATGGTTGCTACTCATCGAGTATTCCTCGCGATTGCGGCAGAGTGCTTTCGTAAACTGTTAGGGAAAACTGAGTCCCTTGCCCGCAATATGCTCACAAAGTACTCTCGCTCATGTTGGACACCAGCCTTCAGCTGGATTCAAACTGAAGGCTGATCGACAACTGGACTAACGTTCTTCGATTCCAGACTTCTCGAGAATGAAATGGGCGAAGTCTTCCTGCTTCTGTTTGTCTTTACCAAAGGTACCGTGTGTTCCCGGGTACTCTTTGTAGATGATGTCACTCTCCGGCTGTTTCGCGTACTTGATCATCATGGAAACAAAGAGTTTGTTTTCTTCCTGACGGCTGGGATAGTCATTGTCGCCACACTGAATGAAGATTGGAAAGGGCGTCTTGCGCACGTGGTACAGCGGTGCGAACTCGTCCGATAATCCGGTACTCGCCGAGATTCCACGTTCCTTCCTGACAGTAAAGTGTGTAATCATGTGGCCACTGATCGGGAGCAGCCCGGCAATCCGGTCAACGTCGATATCACGTTTCTCGAGCCAGCTCTTATCCATGGCGATCATAGCGGCTAGATAACTTCCGGCCGACATACCACCGATGAAGATGCGGTCCGGATCTCCGCCGTACTTCTCGATGTTCTTGAATGTCCAGGCCACTGCGTCCGCTGCGTCGTTGAGATAGTCAGGGCATTGGGCCTTGGGACTTAGACGATAGGATGGCGCGACAAGACAGACGCCTTGCTTCGTCAGGTTAGGACCGCCTCGGCTTCCACCGACGATTCCGCCTCCATGAAAGTAAATGAGTACCGGGAATTTGTCGGACTGATCCCCAGGGAGATAGATATCTAGCTGACACCGTTCCTTCTGGTACTCTGTCCCAGTTTCGGGGCCGTAGTAAACACCTTTGTGAACCGTTTCGTCCTGAGCAGAAGCGGCCAAAGTGAGTGATGCCATGACTAAGATGGCCATGCACGGGATGATAGCTCTCATTCGGTTCCCTTTCGATCGTTAGACGATCGTAACGTTGACAACATTCCCTTCGCGGCATGAGCCATCATTAAGACGTCCACACCAGATACGATTAGTGAGTAACCTCGCTCGATATATGGCTTGACCGATTCGGCCGAGACACCAAAGATGCCTAGTGGCATTTTCGCAGCGTCGCACACTTTGGTCACGTGTTCGATTGCGTCCACGACGTCTGGAGCGGTCACTTCGCCCATCTTGCCCATACTGGCGGATAGGTCATACGGACCAATGAATATGGCGTCGACCCCTTCGACTTTCACGATCTGCTCGATGTTCTCGACGGCTTCGATATGCTCGGCCTGCACAATAACAGCCACTTCGTCGTTGGCTGATCCAACGTATTCGGTGAGCCCTAGTCCATATGTCGATGCCCGAGACAGGCCGACGCCGCGATTGCCGTTGGGTGAATAGCGACAGTATCGCACTACCGATTCAACCTGTTCGACAGTATTCGTTTGTGGTGCGATGATGCCGGTCGCACCAATATCGAGTGTCTTCTTGATAGGAATCTCTTCCGACGCAGGAACGCGGACGATACAAGGAATGCGATGATCCACCGCGCGTAAGACGGGCAAGAGATCTGTCGTTTCGTAAGGTCCGTGTTCGGCATCGATAAAGAGCCAATCGAAACCGCATTCAGCGAGCACTTCTGCGGAAGCAGGATCGGTTGAACTCACAATCGTTCCGAGTAGCGTTTGTCGCTCACGAAGCCTCTTGCGAAAGTCATGACTCATTGTCTTGTTCCGTGATTTGGTGTGATCATCACTGAAGTTGTTCGCCAGCGAGACTAACGTCGACGGCATGGATTGGAAAGCGTTCCCAGGCCTTCGATCGTTGATTCCAGCAACCAGCCATCTTCAATGTACCTGGGTGGCTTGCGCCCCATGCCCACTCCATCGGGTGTGCCAGTGAAAATGATGTCGCCGGTTCTGAGCTCACAGATGTTTGAGAGATATGAAATCAGTGTGGGAACATCAAATATCATGTCCCGTGTGTTCCCGTCCTGCAGAGTTTCACCACCAACTTGGCAGGTTAGTCGAATCGATGAGATATCAACGGCGTCGGAAGTGGTAAGCCAGGGACCCATGGGAGCAAATGCCTCATAGCTTTTGGCCACACTGAACTGTGGTGGTTTGCAAGCAAGTTGAAGCGTTCGCTCAGAGATGTCCTGACCAACACAGTAACCCGCCACGTGTTTCATCGCATCCATCTTGCCAATGTTGCGGCCGCTGTGACCAATGACCACCACCATTTCAACCTCCCAGTCGACCGTATCGCTGGGCAGAGTGACGGTTGCCCCTGGTCCCGCGATAGAAGACTGGAACTTGGTAAAAATCATGGGTTCCTGCGGCGTAGCCATAGCGACTTCCTCACCATGCGCCTTGTAATTGAGGCCAATGGCAAAGACCTGGCTGGGATTAGGTACCGGCGACTGCAAACGATCGAATGACTTTTCGAGACTACCTGTACTTAGAGATGGGTCTTCCGCTAGTTCGCTGCTGGAGTACCAACTTTGGAGTTCGTCAAGCTGCGAAATAAGTTGTTGATTATCGGAGGTGAATCGGCCGTCGGATGCTTCTTCAATGTCTACTCCACCTGTGGCCGTCACGATATGTGCGCGGCCGCCGATGTTTGCGATCTTCATTCCAGTCCTTTCAAAGGTGTTGCTGTTTGCCGATGGAGGCCTAAGCTATGCAAACAGAGCCGCTATTGGCGTGCCTTGGTCGGTAATCGGAACCGGTCGAGATCCATCGAAGAGTTCGTGGGCCGGGTTGACCCCCAAAGCTGCATGAATGGTGGCGTGGAAATCCGGAATTGAAACAGGGTTCTCCACGATCTTTTTGCTTAGCTCATCGGTCACTCCGTAGGCTCCCTGGTGTTTTAGTCCGCCTCCGGCTAACAGTAGGCTGAAACAAGTACCTTGGTGCCCTCGTCCGCCACGGCCGTCATACGTGGCGGGTCGGCCAAACTCAGTGCCGATTGCGACCAGTGTTTTGTCGAGGAGTTTCTGGTTCTCGAGATCGGCGATCAAGGCTGATAACGCGATATCGAGTTCCTTAATGAGCAAGTGCTGGTTCTTCTGACCTTCGTTATGCGTATCCCAGCCCGTACCGTTGATAAAGTTCAGGTTGTGTGACACTTCAATGAAGCGGACCCCGGCCTGAACAAGGCGTCGAGCGAGAAGGCACCGTTGGCCAAACTCACCCCCATATGCATTTCTCAAGTCGGCAGATTCGTCTTTCAGGCGGAAGTGACGCATGAAGTCTGGGCCGGCAAGTCGCATGGCTTCCGTCTGTGCTTCGCGATACTGCTCGATGACAGAACCCTTGGGAACGCGATCGGTCAAAGGCTGGAGTAGTTGTTGACGGCGGGCCGCACGATCGGAAGGCACATCTTCGGGGCGAGTAAAACCAGCCGGACCGCTCTCGGTATCCACCAGATAGACAAAGCCGCCTTTAGCACCTAGGAAGCCGGGACCGCGACTCACATTGGGATACCCGACCACCATATAAGCGGGCACATCTGGATTGGCGGCGCCGCGGATGTGTCCCATGATTGAGCCGATCGATGGATAGGTAATGCTGCCACTGATGAGTCGTCCCGTATGAACAAAGTTCGTACCGAACGCATGTTCGTCGATGAGGTGATGATTAATCGTACGGATTGCTGTCAATCGATCGGCCAGTTTTGCCGTGCGATGTAGATGCTCACAGAACTTCACATCGGGCACGATAGTGTCGACTGTTCCGTATTCCGAACCTGCGACCTTGGGGGACGCTTTCGAGTTTCCGCGTTGTTTGGGATCGAAAGTGTCGATCTGCGCCATACCGCCGCCCAGCCAAAGAAAGATAACATGCTCAGCTTTGCCTTTGGGCACGTTGACGGCGGCGGGCGATGCCAGCAGTGAGGAGCCGGAAAGAGCAGCACCAGTCAACGCGCCGGTTTGCTGAAGAAATGTTCGTCTGTGCATCGGATAGATCCAATCTGAGTTGGGGCGTATCTCTCTGGTTGGTTATGGTGTGTAAATCCATTCGGGCGCATTCAGAATGGCCCACAGCACGTCTTCCATGCGGAGACGCCAATCGTTATTCAAAGCGTTGGTCGCAGGATCGCCACGCCGGGCAGCGACCTCCTTTTGTTGTGCCAGAGCGTTGGCTGGGCCATCGACGTGGTTTGACCAGCTTACATATCGAACTCGTTCACGTTTTTGGGGATTCGGTTTGACTCGTTCCGACTCGGGAATCACGCGCGTGTCATATCCCTCGGACAGATAGCGTACGTAAAGATCTCGTTCAGCAGACGTTGGCCTACGCGTCAACAAACGCAGGAACATTCGGTCAACAAGCTGATCGACGGTTTGATCTTCTAGGGCAAGCTGTGTCATTCCGTGACGATCGCTTAGGCGAGTCAGCCAGATGCTCATGACCCCGTTGCCGAAAATTGCCGGCTGCAGAATGTTAGGTTCCATATCGCGCTGACTGCGTGGATCTTGACGGGCTCCACGCCAGCCATAGGCTCTCAGAACGCTAGCGACCGCGGTAACGCGTGGTAGTCCTAGACTCGGACGATCACGCTCATTGGAAGTGGAAGCTAACATCCACGAACGTCGTGGCTTCCCGAGGGTGAGCGCATTCTTAATCTCTCGTACGCTGTCGATGTCCAAACTGACTTCTTCCAGGTCGAACGGCGTCCCAGTGGCGTGGAAGACGGAATCGACGATCTGTTCGGCGGTCAGACGGCGCGGGGCAGGAGAAATATAGAGCGGACTCGTTTCCGTCAAAGAAGGATCGGTAGCTCTCTGGTACGCGTGAGAAGAGAGGATCAATCGGCTGATCGCCTTCACATCGTACCCTGATGCGATGAACTTTCGCCCCAGCCACTGCAGGAGTTCTGGATGCGACGGACTACCCTTTTCCCAGTCAGAGAGGTTCTCTACGAGGCCACGTCCCATTAGTCGCTGCCAGACGCGGTTGACCATCACTTGCGCAAAGCGTTCGTTCTGAGGTGCTGTGATCAAGGTCGCCAGGCGATCCCGCGAATTGTCAGGATGCTCGGCGAGAGCATCAGCAACCGACTCGTCACAATACCGCTCGAACGGCCAGGTCGGTTCGACCTTAGCACCGGGATTGAGCGTTACCTCGATCAGTGGTTTGCGATCGGTTTGATGGAGTCGTCCAGCAGGGACACTACTCGTTTGGGGTAGTTGAATCACATCCTGCTTCAACAATGCTGCAAGCTGCATCAGGTCTTCCTGACGCGAAACGTGCGCCGGTGCATCGTGGCATCGGGCACACTTCATCTCTACGCCCAGAAACGCGGAGCTGACAATAATCCCTTTGGCTGCCATTGGAAGGTCATTCTGCGAAGCTGTGCCAAAACCTGCCGGTCCCCCAAAACGCTCGCTCCCCTCCATCCGAATCAACTCAGTGACGAACAAATCTGCGGGCTTGTTATCAACCAACGATTCGTATAACCACCAGCGGAACGGGCCTGTGTTATTGAGTGTTGGGTTGATGATATTCGGGTTCTCGGCCAGCACATCAAGCCAGTAGCCCATCCAATGATCGGCCCAGCGTTGGTCGGCCAGCAGTCGATCGATCGCATTAATACGCCGGGTGTCAGGGCTGTCATTAAGGAATGCCGCGATTTCAACTTCAGTCGGAGTAACTCCCACCGTGTCCAGCGTCACGCGGCGTAGAAATGCCAGGTCATCCGACAGGGGCGTGGGCTGAAAGGTCTTCACATTGAATTGCGGCCACATCGCTCCGTTGTTGATCCAACGCTTCAGCAAGGCAACCTCTTCGCTTGAGAGCGGCTCGCCCTTGGGCGGCATCACAACATCTTCGTCTTCTGATGTGACACGATCGATCAATGCACTATTGCCGGCTTCGCCTGGGACAAGTGCAGGCCCCTCAGCGTCGCCGCCCAGTAGCATCGAGGCGTGATCATCGATTCGCAATCCACCAGCAGCCTTTCCACCCTGGTGGCAATCGTAGCATCGTTTCTCGAGCAGTGGTTGGATGTCTTTGAAGTAGTCGACGTCGGCTTGCTGGCTCTGTTGCGCCTCGGTGGCGACAGTAGCAATCCGCGCGGCGATGAAATGGTCGATCTCATTGTGAGCAGGATAACCGGCTGCCAGCTCAGGCACGGTGACCGGTTTTGTGCTGGCCAGCCAGTCTGCTGCAGCCTCGCGCCTTCTATTCCAGTATTCGCTATGCGATTCGCGGCACTTAGCTCTGGCCGCTGCATTTACCTGATCGAGCCACGCATGACGATCGGCGACATAGTCCTTCCAGCCAGCATCGTTGTAGGCAACACGTTGATTTCCCGGCGACAACAGCGACCATGAGTCGGTCCCTTCCAGCGAGATCGCGGCAACCGTCTCACCAAGCTCGGGGCGTTGTTTGAGCTTTCCCTTAACGTTTCCGAGCATGCTTTCGAGGATCACGAAGTGCTCGCGACCAGAGGATTCAAACTCGCACCATGCATCGCGGTTTCCCGGCGGCACGAAACGGAAATCGGGACCGAGATCGAGGTAATCGTCCTGCACGGACAACGGCGTATGGCCTCCAGAGTCGAAATTGCGAGGTCCGTTTTCCAGAATCTCTTTTCCATCGATGTATAGCCGTGATAAGCCTCGGCCTCTCAGCAGTAGACGATGCTTTCCCTTTGGGAGTTTTACGATTGCAGACGCGCGAAAGTGAGAAGGGTTTGGGCGATCGCCTCGCACACCGGTGGAAATGTACTTGTGTGGAACGGCGAAGAACCCAAATGCGTTCTCCAGGTACGATTCGGTTACTTCGGGCTCTTCAGGCCAGCCGTTCGTTTCGGGCACACCTTTCTCGCTAATCTGTACAAGCACTCTTCCTGGTGGAATCATCTCGCGCGTGACGGCTGGCGGCGGTGGGATGTATTGGTATCGCTGAGCGATTTCTTCTGGTTCGAATCCCGAACGGTAGATTGCTAGATTGTCGAGCCAACCGTGGAACGAGGAACTTTCGCCACGTGTGTATCCGGTGCCGATGATCAGGTCGTCCGGGTCCTGAACTGGTGGCAGATCGGTCTTGCCTTCGAGATCCCATTTTCCCGCAACAGGTTTACCGTCGATCCAGGCCTTCAGGCTGTCGGCATTTCCGAAGGTGAACTGCAAAGCGACGTGATGCCAGCCTGTGGATGGAACAGTCGTATCGCTCCACCACCGGTGCCACGCAAACTCGCCAGTCTTGGGATGCTTACTGGTAAAGAGAAATCCGAGTTGTGCTCCTCGACCAGTGTCTTGAAACCGAACGGCGTAATTCTGGT
Organism: Bremerella sp. P1; assembly: GCF_028748185.1. Lineage (NCBI taxonomy): Bacteria > Pseudomonadati > Planctomycetota > Planctomycetia > Pirellulales > Pirellulaceae > Bremerella > Bremerella sp. P1. The sequence goes on from NZ_CP118164.1 coordinate 6,101,781, forward strand.
TGGTCTCAGGAAAATCTTCGCCATCTTTGATATGCCGTCCTTTGCCAACGACATAGGCGACATTTCCGCGACCAAGCGAGCTGAACTTCACCCAGGTTTCAAAAGCGAAGGTATCACCAATGCCGAATCGCACATTCGTGAAGCCACCTCGTTCATGATCCTTGACTTCGATCGCACCCTCATGTCCTTTGAAGGACATGGCACGGTTTCCGGAATGAAACCCAGGATACTTGGGCGGTCTGGGGCCGTCAGCAACACTGCCGAACTTGCCCACCCAAGCACCGGGCGATGACGTCCCATCGAAACGCCACTCAAGAATTGGCTCCGTTGCCACGGCCAGGCTACTGGTCATCAGTAGCAAGGAGAATGCGATAAGGGTCGGAATCTTCATGGATACAGTGCTCGGCGGGAATGACGAGGAGTTAGGGCAAACAGACCTACGATGGGAACAATGCCGCGATGGGTGTGCCGCCGTCGGTAATGGGCACTGGACGGCCAGACTCGTGCAGTTCTTTGCGGGGATCAATTCCCATGGCAGCATAGATCGTTGCATGGAAGTCAGGTATGGATACGGGATTCTCTTCTATCTTCTTTCCGTGTTCTTCGTCGGTCACGCCGTAGGCACCCATGTGATTCAATCCACCGCCAGCGAGAATGAGGCTGAAGGCGGTGCCTTGGTGACCTCGACCACCGCGGTTGTCAAATTCCGCGGGTCGACCAAATTCGGTGCCAACGGCCACAAGTGTTTTGTCGAGTAGTTTTTGCTTCTCCAAATCACGAATCAACGCAGACAGCGCGGTATCGAGTTCCTGAATCAGTATGTGCTGATTAAGTTGTCCCTCGAAATGTGTATCCCAACCTGTGCCGTTGATGAAGTTGAGATTGTGGGATACCTCGATGAATCGGACACCGGCCTGAGTTAATCGCCGAGCAAGTAGGCATCGTTGACCGAACTCGCCCCCATAGTCATCACGAAGTGCGGCGGGTTCCTCGTCGAGTCGGAAGTTTTGCATGAACTTCGGACCAGCCCAGCGGCGAGCTTGAGCCTGCAATTCTGCATAGTGGGCGATAACGCGTTCCTTCACAGGATGATCCATTGTGGCCACCAGACGCTGCCGCCGTTCAATCTGGCGTTTGGAGAGTCCGTCGGGTTGGGTAAAGCCGGCGGGACCACTCTGCGTGTCGACAAGGTGAACCGGAGAGTAGCTGGGGCCAAGATATCCAGGACCGCGGCTGACATTCGGATAACCAATCAGCATGTAGGCAGGTACATCTTCCGATGCCGCGTCACGTTGATGGGAAACGAGCGCACCAAGCGAAGGATAGGTGACCGTACCACTGATCATGCGACCGGTGTGGACAAAGTTTGTCGCAAAAGCGTGCTCGTCCACAATGGTGTGATTCACGGTTCGAACCGCGGTAAGCCGGTCAGCGACTTTCGCCGTACGAGAAAGATGCTCGGTGAACCGTACACCCGACACGGCAGTATCGACGCTTCCGTAATCCGTCCCGGCGATCTTCGGAGTAGCGCGTGAGTTGCCCCGGCGTTTCGGGTCAAAAGTGTCAAGTTGGCACATGCCGCCGCCGAGCCAAATGAAGATGCAATGCTCGGCCTTGCCCTTGGGTACGTGGACAGGCGTCTCGAAGGAAGCGAGCAGCGATGATGGAGCTCCTGCCAACATCGGGGCGGCGATCGCAGGGGCGCTCTGGGCCAGAAACTTACGGCGATTCATAGGAACCAATGGTTTTGGGTGAATGATGGGGGTTGGTCTAACGGATGTAAATCCATTCAGGCTGATTCAACGTGTACCAGAGGAAATCCTCGACGCGTTCTCGCCAGTCGGCATCTAACTTTCGAGTCGGCGGATCGCCACGCCTTGCTTTGGCTTCAAGTTCGGCGGCCAAGGCGTTAGCGGGACCATCGAGGTGATTTGACCATGCCGTGTACTTTGGACGAACGCGTTTAACCGGCTCTTCAGGCGGTACGTTCGTGCGCCGTTGTTCGAAACCGGGCCCCAGCAAGTTGATTGCAAACTTGGACTCAGCTTCAGTCGGCTCGCGAGTGAGAAGCCGGAGATACAGCGATTCAATGAACTCTTCCAGAGACTGGTCTTCCAGTGCTAGTTGCGTAATGCCGTGATCGTCACTTAGACGCGTGGTCCAGCTTGCCATCGTTCCGTTTGACAGGACGGCAGGTTGAAGCACGTTGGGATCGCTTTCGCGCAACGTTACCGGTGACTGTCGAGCACCACGCCAGCCGAAGGATTCGAGAACGGTGATAACAGACTGAACCCGCGGGAGTGTGAGACTGGGGCGGTCACGCTCGTTGGAAGTCGAGGCCAGCATCCAAGAACGCCGTGGTTTTCCGAGCGAACGCTGGTTAGAGATACCATCCACGTCAAAGGTCATTTCTTCCACTTTGAACGGCGTTCCGGTGGCGGCGAAGAGAGAATCGACGATCTGCTCGGCGGCCATACGTCGCGGAGCGGGGCCGACGTATAAAGCCTCAGGTTGCAACAGTTGTGGCAGGCTAGCTCGCTGGTAGGCGTGGGAATTGAAGATGATCCGCGACACGGCCTTGAGGCTGTACCCGGAGTGTACGAACTCACGTCCCAACCAATTCAGTAAAGCGGGGTGCGTGGCTTGCGACTTCTCCCAGTCTCCTGGATCTTCTACCAGGCCGCGCCCCATCAGACGCTGCCAAACACGATTCACCATCACGCGTGCGAATCGTTCGTTCTCAGGCGCGGTGATCAATGCCGCCAGTTGTTCACGAGTGTTCTTGGGATCGGCTGCAATCTTCTGGAAGGACTTTTCTGAGCAGAATTGGCTAAACGGCCAAGTCGGTTGCACATCCGTTCCAGGCTTCAGCGTGACCTGAATGAGTGGCTCGCGGCCGCCGGCACTAAGCTTATCAGTGGAAACAACGCTCGTGGCTGGAACCCGGACAGGCTTCTTCGATAGCATGGCCGCCAGTTGGAATAGCTGTTCCTGTTTTGAAGAACGCACTGGGGAGTCGTGGCAGCGTGCGCATTTCATTTGCACACCGAGAAAGGCACTTGCGAGAATGGCGCCTTTTTCTGCCATCGGAGCGTCATTCTGGCCAGCCAGCGCGAAGCCGGCGGGACCGCCATTGCTTGAACTTCCCTCCATGCATATCAGTTCCGTTACGAACGCGTCCATTGCCAGATCGTCACGGAGAGATTCGTAAATCCACCAACGGAAAGGGCCCGTATTATTCAGGCTTCCTGAGAGCATATTTGGATTCTCGGCCAACACATCGAGCCAATAACCCATCCAGTGATCGGCCCAGCGAGGATCGGCGAGCAGGCGGTCGATCGCATTCTCGCGACGCACTTGGGAATCGTCGTCGAGAAAGACACGAATTTCTTCAGTGGTTGGCAACACACCAACCGTATCGAGTGTGACACGGCGTAGAAAGGTAAGGTCGTCGGCCAGCGGGGGCATCTCCAGAGTCGTTACCTGGAACTCCGGCCAGTTGGCTCCCTGCTTGATCCATGCCTCGAGCTGCGCGGTTTCTTTGGGTGTAAGTCGATTGCCGTTAGGCGGCATGATGTCATCGCCGTCGGTGGTAACGCGGCAGAACAACTCGCTGGCGGACGGCTCGCCTGGTTCGATTGCTGGGATACCCGAATCGCCCCCTTGAAGACTGAATTCCAGCGTTTCCAATCGCAAGCCACCCTTAGCGTCTTCGCCTGAGTGACAGCTGTTGCAGCGGCTTTCCAGTATGGGCTTAATATCCTGGAAGAAATCCAACCCATCCTGATCGGCATGCTCATAGGCCGGCGCGACCTCGGTAATGCGAGCAGCGATGAAATGATCTACCTCATTTAACGCGGGCATGGCTGCCGGTAGTGGTGGCACCGGCACGTCGGAGGTCGAGGCAAGCCATGCATCAGCCTGTTCGCGTCGTTGTTTCCAGTAATCGGCTGACAGGTCACGCTTGGCATGTCGGCGTTGAGTATTAATCTGATCGTAATGCGCACTGCGTTCCGCTTCGTAATCGGCCCATCGTTGGTCGGTGTAAGGGATCTTCCTTCCTGAGGGTGAGATCAATTGCCAAGACTCTTCGCCCTCAGGCGACCAAGCGGCCACCGTTTCACCGAGACCTGGACGAACCGTTCCAAAAACGGTTTCCAGAACCACGAGATGTGGCTGTTCTCCCGTGGATTCGAATTCACACCACGCCTCGCGATTGCCGGGAGGCGCAAAGCGGAAATCAGGTCCTAGATCGAGATAGTTGTCCTGCTCAGAAGTCAGGTGATGGCCATTCAAGCTGGATGGCATGAGCGGCGTGTCGAGAATCGTTTTTCCATCAATGACTAAACGTGAAATACCTCTTGCCCGCAGCAGGATACGATGTTTGCCTTTAGGAAAGGAAACCAGGCCCACTGCTCTGAGGAACGTGTTGCTTGGGGAATTCCCGATGACGCCAGTGGCCGTATAGACTTTGGGTACCTCGAAGAATCCAAATGCGTCTTCGGTCAGAGTCTCGCTTGCCGCAGGGGACGTGTCTGGCCATTCTCGTCTACCAGGAATACCATTGGTGCAAAGTTCTACCAGTACTTCGCCGGACTTGACGTCATCGTGGGAAATTGGGGTCGGGGGAGGGGAGATCGCATAGCGGCTATCGATCTCTGAGTTCTTTAAAATGCCACGATGCAATACCAGGGAATCAAGCCGGCCTTGGAAAAATGACTTATGTTCACCTTCTCCGGTGGCACCCCCGAGTTGTAGTGATGCAGGTCGCTGAACTGGTCCCCGAGTGGTCGACTTCTCCCACTTTCCCGAGAACAACTGTAGCCTGCCGTTTACGTAGAGCAGAATGCTTGACGGATCACCGTAGGTGAAAGGAATGGCGATGTGATGCCATTCGAGTCCGGTCAGGCTAATGGTGCCGCTCCACCACTGATGACGGGTCGGTACATCACCTTCCTTTTCCGGTTCCGCCGCGAAGCAGAAGCCAACTCGCATCGAACTGGAACTTAGACGTTCTACCATCAACGACCAATTGAGATTGTCGTCAGCTTTTCCAGCTCGATTAGGATCGCCCTTGGCGAGTAGAAAGACGGGCTGTTCTTCCTTCAACTCCTTTGGCGCGATCCAAAAGTCGAATGTCAGTGAATCCCCGTGTTTGAATGTGGGCGCACTATCTCCGGAAAGGATAAGCGGTGCCTCCGTTGTGAAGTGGGCTGCCTTGTTATCTTTTCTGAAAAGCGGATGCAGTGGTGGACGCGGTCCAGCGACGGTATCAGGGCATGGCCCAAGATCATCTTCGCCATCAAAATTCCAGGTAAGCGCCGGCACAGCTGGTGTCAGGTCCTCGCGATCGGGCGGTGCCGCGCCAGCTAGGGGCGGCGCGGAGACGATCAGGAGGAAAAGAATAGTGCGCAATAGGGAATTCATTTTCGATCAGGTTACCTATAGAAGGCCAATATTGAGTCCGTGAGCTGCGTAAATGGCCGCTTCTCACATGCTCTCAAAAATTGCCTCAGCGTTAGGCGTCAGTTGTTTCTTTGTCGTAGCTGGTTTGGAAGGGAATCAGGTAGGTGGGACGTGCGATTCGTTCCATGGAATAGACCCGGCAAGGACGGGGGAATTGTCTGACATGTCTCGCGGATGAGCAGGCTGAGAGCAGGCATTATGCGCCGTACACGAGTCCCTTATGCACATGACCTTCGTTAAGATCAACACGCTCAGGTCTTCCTTTGTGCATGTAGACGACCTTTGTGTGATCAAGCCCCATCATGCCCATCACGGTCGCATGAATGTCGTGCACGTGCAGTTTGTCTTCGACTGCATACAATCCAAGATCATCCGTCGCACCAATCGTTTGTCCGCCTTTGGCTCCACCACCGGCCATCCACATCGTGAAACCTGTTGGGTTGTGATCGCGTCCCGTTCCTTTTTCACTCATCGGTGTACGGCCGAATTCACCACCCCACATGACGAGCGTATCTTCCAGCATTCCGCGTTGTTTCAGATCCGCGATCAGGCCTGCAATCGGCTTGTCCACGCCGCGGCAAAGACGTGAGTGATTGCCTTCGATATTGCTATGACTATCCCACTTGCTGCCAGCCCCAGAGTAGAGCTGAATGAAACGCACGCCTCGCTCGACTAACCGTCGTGCCAGGAGGCATTGACGACCGTAGACTTCGGTCTCCTTCTGATCGAGTCCGTACATCTTCTGAATGTGTTCGGGCTCGTTCTCAAGATCGATCGCTTCCGGTGCATCGGCCTGCATCCTTGCCGCCAGTTCATAGCTGTGAATGCGAGCATCGAGGTCAGTGTTCGATTCGCGGCCCTCGAAGTGGTGGCGGTTTAGTTGATTGATAAACTCCAGCTTCCGCTTCTGCTGGGAAGATGAGATGCCTTTGGGATTGTTAAGATTCCGCAGCGGCTCATCGCCCCCCTCGAACAACACTCCTTGATGACCGGACGGCATAAACCCGGAGCCCCACGCACGAACTCCGTTGACCACCATCGAGTTACTATCCTTCATCACGACGAAGTCCGGAAGACTCTTGCTAGCCGAACCCAGTCCGTAGGAGACCCATGCCCCGAGAGATGGACGCCCGCCAAACACGGCACCCGTATTCATTTGGCAGACGCCACCAGCATGGTTGATACCATCAGATACGCATGAGTGAATGACACACAGTTCATCTGCGATTGCGTGGTGATGAGGCAGCCAGTCGGAAATCCACAGCCCACTTTCTCCGCACTGCGACCATTTTCGTTTGCACTCTAGAATGGGAGAATTGATTTCACCCATCGCAGTGACCGGCCGGGGGAAACTCTCCGGCAGCTTTTGACCGGCAAGGCGGTTTAGCTCTGGCTTGTAATCGAAGAGGTCCAAATGACTTGGTCCACCTTCCATAAACAACCAGATGATATTCTTCGCCCTGCCGACGTGATGTGGAATCTTCTCGCCCGTCGGATTGTTTTCGCGTGCGGCAAAGAGTGATTGGCCCGTGAGTGCTGTGTACGCCAGCGCTCCGAATCCGCCACCAGCGCGGCAAAGAAAGTCACGACGCGAATTGGGGAGTTCGATGTTATTGCACATGGAGTATTTCATATCCAGAATCCAGGCTTCAGGATGTTTCAGTTATTGTGAACGCTGTCTACTGCAGGTACAGAAACTCGTTGGAATTGAACAAAGCGTGACAAAAATCGGTAACGGCGCAGAGTATCTTCTTCTCGGCCAATGATTTTTCACCTTCCTGACTCGAACGTAGCCATGCCGTGTTCGGGGCAGGCTGCTCACCATCTTCATCATTGAAACGCCAGTCGAGGATTCGCACGGCCTTCTCTGAGTGCTCGCCGATCAGCAGTTGCTGACGTGGCAAGGTGCCGCGGCTGATGGTCAGACGCGCAAATTGACCATCCCACAGATGCCCGCTTGCATCTCGACCCCCCGCAGTGATCTTCAGTGCCGGATTCTGTATTCCGGACACAACGGACGTTGTCACGGTTGATGTTTCTACCTCTGAGTCAGGATCGGATAGATCCTTCATATAGAAAGTCACCGATCCGGCAGTGGGATCGTCATCGGAAGTAGTCGCGGAAATTGCTGCGGCTAGATAAACCGGCTTGTTCAAGGGAACTCGTAGACCGGACGCGACCACGTCGAACGCTGCTTGATCCTGGAAATCGCGACCACTCAAGACGACAACAAAGTTACGTGGCTGGTACGCCGACTTTGTACTGGTCACGGCTACCGACCAACCATCAGATTTTGAGTTGCTATTCCAACGAGAAATTAGTGAATTCGCGCTGGCATCGGGGTAGAGGCGATCGAGATTCACAACCGCTTCCACCGTGAACTGATCATCGAAACCGTTCGTGTCTTTCACCTGAAGCCGTTCAAAGCGGCTGCCCGGTTGAATCCACAGCGTCTTCGTTCCGAGCCCAAATCCCTTAACCGCTCCAAAGTGTTGGGTGACAGGGCGTAGTCCCGTTTCATTGGGATACTTGGCAACGACCTCGGGAACCGTGATCGATTCGGCCTGTTCACGGATAAACGCTAATGCGGCAGCGACTTCTTCGTCGTCTGCATTACGTCCGAAGGTTAGCTGCCAAGCCTCGCGAATATCATCTGCATCAAGTTCCGTCTTGCCCGCCAAAAGTCGCTTAGCGAAGGCCTCGGAGCGGTCCAGCGTCCATTCGCCATTTACCAAAAGCAACGACTGAACGGGCGTCGTTGTTGCAACGCGGTCTGGGGCGGATTCAAAACACAATGGCGCATCAAATCCACTCAGCATTTCGTCTGGTTTATTTCGCTTCTTGATAACGTAAACACTGCGATTTGGTGTTGATCCACTTACAGATGGACCTCCGTCACGATGCTTTAATTCACCGGAAACGGCGAGCATCGCATCGCGCAACTGCTCGGCATCGAGCCGCTTAGCTGGGAATCTCCAAAGCAGTCGATTGGCCGGATCGATATCGAGTGGACGAGCGGCTGTCGTACTACTGGAAGGATCTTCCTGTGAAGATATGCTGACAGACTGGGGCATGTCGCCTTCACGACGAGCGGTCTGGCGGTATGTAGCACTATTCATGATCAGGCGATGCAATGGCTTGGTTTTCCAACCGCCATCCAGGAATCGCTGTGTCAGCCAGTCGAGTAGTTCCGGGTGACTTGGTGGCTCGCCCAGTGAGCCAAAATCGTTCGGCGTTGGTACGATTCCCTGGCCAAAGTGACGTTGCCAGATACGGTTGGCAAACACACGTGTCGACAGCGGATTGTCTTTGCGGACAATCCAGTTGGCGAGTGCCGTACGTCGACCGGTGGTAGACTTGGTCGGATCGATATCTGGTTTTTGTTCGCCAAGCAGTGTTAGGAACGATGGCTGAACTTCTTCCTTCGTGGTGCGCGTCATCAAGAAGGTCGGTGCCGGTTCTGTACCGATGTCGGTTGCGACGAACGCAGTGGGGAGTGGTTTGGGTTTCAAGGAGTCATGCTTCTTCAACTCAGCCTGAAGCTCTTCGTAACGCTTCAGCTTTTCTGGAGACTTTTTCAGTCCTTTGGCCCGATCATACCGCTGTTCTGCACGATCGACCTGTCGCCAAACAAGATAGGACAATTGCTTATCGAACGTCGTCTTTTCTGACTCCGGCTTGTTGTAGATGTCCTGAACGTCCGGCGGAAACTGCTTGACGATATTGTGGCGAGTGTTCTCGATACCGTTTCCTACCAACTCGTCAATTTCATCTCGGATTGCTTGGGTTGCCTCTTCCCACTTCTGTTGCTGAGCTTGATGAGCTGCGATCTGTTCCGGCGTTGCCAGGGGGCGATCCATGGGCCACGCCACCGAAGATAGAAACGCCTGCAATCCGAAATAATCTTTCTGCAAAATTGGATCGAATTTATGGTCGTGGCACTGAGCACAACCGATTCCGATGCCCAGGAAGGCCTCACCAGTTACGCGGGTCATTTCATTGATGATCAGATCCCAGTGCATTCGGGCGTTGCGCTGATTCCACTCGTAGACACCATGACGCAAATATGCGGTTCCGATAAAGGCATCGGGATCCTCGGGCGCGATCTCATCACCAGCAAGATGCTCGCGAACGAACTGGTCATAAGGCTTGTCTTCGTTTAACGATCGGATCACATAGTCGCGAAATGCACTCGCATCGGGTCGGAAAGCGTCCTCGTTGTAACCATCACTTTCTGAGTAACGCACCACATCAAGCCAGTGCTGAGCCCAACGTTCCCCATAACGTGGGCTGTCGAGGAGTTCATCGATCAAACGCTGCCACGCATCCGGCCGGTCGTCTTCGACAAACGCTGTGATCTGTTCTGGCGTCGGCGGAAGACCATGTAAGTCGAAGTAGGCACGTCGCACGAGCTCGTAGCGATCCGCTTCGGGCGCCGGCTCAAGGCCCGCCTCTGCCAGCTTTCGTGCGACGAATCGATCAACTTCGTTCCTTGCCCAGCCGTCGCCGTCTTGCGGTACAACCGGATCGGCAACCGGTTGAACAGCCCACCACTTGCGATCTTCGTCCGTGATGCGGTCTCCGTCCTGACGAATGATCAGGGTGTCATCTCCGCCTGGCCAGGGAGCGCCAAGCTCGACCCATTTGACCAGAACAGCAATATCTTTCTCGGGAAGCATTCCTTTCGGCGGCATTTCGTAGGACTCATGTCGAACGGCTGAGATCAGAAGACTTTCGTCGGGTTTGCCGGGAACGATCGATGCCTCTTCTGATTCGCCCCCCTTGAGCATGGCTGCCCGCGAGTCGAGACGCAGCATACCCTTCTGGCTCTCAGCGCTATGGCACTCGAGGCAATGTTGAGCCAAGAGAGGTCGAACCTGCATCTCGAAGAACTTGAGATGCTCCTTCTCTGCCGATTCGTCCTGCGCGAGGAGGGACGAGCAGGTGAATAGGAAGAGTATCTGTAAGGATAAGAGCAGTGAGCGATGCAACATGAAGTGACTCAACTGAAGTAAGGGGAGGGCAGGTGAGTAGGTATGTGCTGTAGCGAGGCTTGAAGGGGGAATTTAGGCGATTCACCCTCGCGTAGTCCTAGCTACTTTCTTCAAAAGAGAGGTCTCACAAAGCAATCGTACAGTGACGCCCAAAACCTACCGAATGTTTTCCCGAAAATTCAAGAAATATTGGAACAGGTGGGTTTTATGGTCGGGATCTGGCCTTAAGAGTGGATCTGGAAGCCAGAGTGAGAGTTTCCCGTTTCACGAAGGCAATGCGTTGCTGGCCAAACCGCAAGTTTCAACAAGGCAGTTGATGCAGCGTAAATATGGGTATTCCACAGAGTGTGAGAAGGAAGGGAGAGTTGGTCCGGACGAATCCTTCCAATGCGCGATGCAGTCGATTCGGAGCAAGTGCTGGTCTCACTTCTTCACACGTGGCAGGCACGTCAGTTGTTGGCCGTCAGGCGGGGGATCTTCTGCTCGAGCTGCTTCACCAAGTCATGAAGCTTTCCATGTAGATTGTTCCGCTCCGACGGATCTTCCTCAAGGTTGTAAAGCTGGACCGGAGGGAGAGCTTGTAATACGTCTTTCGGTGGCTTCGGGGTGAATCCATTTGCCCAGGCCGAAGGGATGAACTTCCACTTACCGTCTCGAATGGCGAGCGGGGCAGATTCGCCGATAATCAATTCGGTACGTGGCGACGTTTTAGCTTGGCCGAGCAGGACCGAAGATTGGTCGATGCTATCTGGACCGGCACCCTCTGGCATTGGATGGCCAACGATGGATGCGGCTGTTGCCATGATGTCTGTAAAGGAGAAGAGATGATCGCTCACGGCGCCTGGCTTTACCGCGGCTGGCCATCGAACGAGAAACGGCATCCGATGCCCTCCTTCCCAGAGATCCTTCTTCATTCCTCGGTAAGGCCCTGTCGACGAGTGGCCGAATCTTTCAGTGTCCTTCTCGTACCAGACAGGACCATTGTCACTCGTGAAGATGACGAGTGTGTCGTCTGCCATCTCCAAACGATCCAGCGTGTGCATCACGTCACCGACCAACGAGTCGACCTGGACGACAAAGTCTCCGTACGTACCGGCATTGCTCTTTCCCTGGAATTCTTCAAGTGGTAGCCATGGAGTGTGTGGTGCCGTTAGTGCAAGATACAGAAAGAACGGCTTTTCACTGTCGCTTCGAGCTTGCTTCTCCAGATAGCTGATCGCTTGTTCACGAAAGCGAGGGAGTACACCGTCGATTCGGAAGCCAGGGGCAATGGGACCACCGCGATAAAACTCTCCTTGGATATTGGTGAGGTGTTCACGCGTATCGTTGCGGCTCTCAATGTGTCGCGTCGGTTCGGCGACGAGCTGGCGTCCTTCGATATAGTAGTAAGGCGAAAAGTCCAAGGAGGTGTAAATCCCAAAGAAGTGGTCGAAACCACGGTCCATCGGTCCGCCACGAAGCGGCTCGTCAAACTTCGGGTTCTTGCTGTTTTCAAAGCCAAGGTGCCACTTTCCCACCATGCCGGTCGTATAGCCAGCCGTACGTAGCATTTCGGGAAGCGTCAGCTGCTCCTCTTCGATAACCGGCATATCTCGCCATTTATTGATGCGATTGCATCGAAATGGATAGGTTCCTGTCAGCAAGCCATACCGGCTCGGTGTGCACCAGCCTGCGGGAGCATGGGCGTCCGTAAACCGCATACCTTGACTTGCGAATTGGTCCAGATTGGGTGTTGGGATCTTGCTTTCGTGGTTGTTAGCTCGAATGTCGCCGTAGCCAAGGTCATCGGCGAAGATAATCAGAATGTTTGGCTTCGCCAATGGTTCAGCAGCTAAGAGAACTTGGCTACTTGGTGCCAATGCCACGAGCGTCAGTACGGTGATAAAAGACAGGCTGTTGTAGGTCATCTACATTTTTCCGAATGGGGTGTTTATGCTGGCCAACCTGCCGAGCGTGCGACGAAGTCCTCGTCACAACGTTTTCGTTCTGGGGGAATAGTTTGGGACAGTGGCAGTTCTTAGCTTAAAATCTTTCTAAGTTGTTCCTGCTAACAAGTATATTCGTAGTAGAGCCATGATTCGACCATTCCTCTGGGTCCCTGTTTGCGCATTGATGTGTTTCGCAGTTTCTCGCGCGAACGCAAACGAACGCGAAGTAACCCAGGCGAGAAAACCGAATGTCGTGTTTATCTTGGCAGACGACTTGGGATGGAGTGATACGTCTCTTTTCGGAACGACGAACTTCTACCAAACGCCGAATATCCAGAAGCTTGCGCAGCGCGGAATGACGTTTACGCGAGCCTATTCGGCCAGTCCGCTTTGCTCACCAACACGAGCCAGCATACTAACAGGTCTTGCTCCAGCTCGGCATGGTATCACCTCGCCCACTTGTCACCTGCCTATCGTACGCTTGAAGCCGGAACTCAAAGCTATGGCTCCAGCCAATCAGCAGGCTATTCAACCTGATTCCGTCACTCGTTTACCTCCCTCGTACACGACACTTGCAGAGACTCTCAAGGCATCGGGATACGCGACCGGGCACTTCGGGAAGTGGCACCTTGGTCCCTCCCCGTACTCACCCTTAGAGCATGGTTTTGACGTCGACGTTCCGCATTGGCATGGCCCGGGTCCAGCCGGCAGCTATGTTGCCCCCTGGAAGTTTCCGGACTTTGATCACGATCCAGAGGTTCCCGACCAGCATCTTGAAGATCGTATGGCCCAAGAGGCCGTTAAGTTCATTCGAAAGCACCGCGACGAACCCTTCTTTCTGAACTATTGGATGTTCAGTGTGCATGCTCCATTCGATGCGAAGAAATCGCTGATCCAAAAATATCGCGGTCTCGTTGATCCCGAAGATGAACAGCGTTGTCCAACCTATGCCGCAATGATCGAAAGCATGGATGACGCGGTCGGTACCTTGCTGGAAGAACTGGATCGCCTGGGGATCGCTGACAACACGATCATCATTTTCGCCTCTGATAATGGAGGCAACTGTTACAGTGTGGTCGATGGCGAATGGCCAACCAATAATCGCCCCCTTCGCGGCGGAAAGGCGACCATGTACGAGGGGGGCGTTCGTACGCCTGCGATTGTTGTTTGGCCAGGCAAAGTAGAAAAAGCGTCCCAAAGCGATGTCATCATTCAAAGCATGGATTACTATCCAACGCTTCTCGAGATGCTTGATATCAAGCCTGACTCGCAACAGCAGTTTGACGGAATCAGCATATTGCCTGTTTTACAAGGTGGAAACATCGAGAGAGACGGCATCTTTACATACTTTCCGCACAACCCACCGGTGCCTGATTGGATTCCACCATCAATTAGTGTTCATCAAGGCGACTGGAAGCTAATCCGCATTTTTCACAGCGGAGAGAAAGGCGAACATCGCTACAAACTATTCAATCTCTCCGAAGACAGCGGTGAGCAGAGCGACGTATCTGAGCTTTATGAGGATAAAGTTCGGGAACTGGATAAGCTAATTGAAGGTCACCTAACTGCAGCGGCAGCGACTACTCCGCAGCCGAATCGGCATTTTGATCCAAAGCAGTATGACCCGGCAAGAGAAGGGGTGCCTGCCAAGAAATTCGAGCGCAGCCAAGGTAGTGCAAAGCCTAAGAAGAGATCAAAACCTGTTGCTGGTTGGGTGCCTGGCGGTACGGCGAGCTTAACAGTTACGAAGGAGAGCCTTGTGGTTGAAAGTACCGGCCGAGATCCATTTCTTAGCTTCGGGCTTCCCCGTGCGACCAAGCTATCGCCAGTGAAACTACATGTCACCATGGCGTCAGAATCGGTCGGGAGTGGCCAAGTGTATTGGCGAGAGAAGGATGCGAACTTCTTTAAGGCTGAACGTAGTCACATCTTCGATGTCACGCACGACGGTCAAGCCCATGAGTATTCCATCGTGCTTAAGCCGACCAGTCCGCTACTGGGAATCCGTATTGATCCATCGCGGGGCAGTGGCAAAGTTGTCATATCGGAACTAAGACTGACGAATGAAGATGACGTCCTCATTTACAAGTGGAGCTTTCAATGAACTTAGGGATAATTACCACCTTTCATTCCGCTAGTACTTGGGTACGACTCTGGCTTTTCCTCTTCCTGTTGTTATCTGCTCGCGATACGCTGGCAAACGATCGTCCGAATTTCTTAGTGATTATCGCCGATGACATGGGCTACTCGGACGCAGGTTGCTATGGAGGTGAGATTGCAACGCCCAATTTGGATCAATTAGCCGCGGGCGGACTTCGTTTTACCCAGTTCTATAATACGGCCCGCTGTTGGCCGACGCGGTCAGCTCTGGTCACCGGCTACTATCCGCAACAGATTCGCCGCGATGGTATGCCTGGGGCCCCTCGGAATTTCGGTGGACGGGGAAAGCGACCTGAATGGGCTAAGACGATTGCCGACTATCTGAAGCCAGCCGGCTACCGAACGTACCATTCGGGTAAATGGCATATCGATGGAGAACCCACTAAGAATGGTTTTGACCTGTCCAATCCGACGACGCGTGGTCCTGGTTTTTTTGAAACGACCAAGAAAAAGTCTCGTGACCCCAGCTATTACGAAACCATCGAAACGGCGGACTTCGCAATCGAGTGCTTAAAGGAACACGCATCGGAGTACGCAGACAAACCCTTTTTCGCCTACGTTGCGTTTCGTGCTCCCCATTTCCCGCTACACGCGTTGCCTGAAGACATCGCGCGGTATCGCGACCGCTACACGCAAGGTTGGAACGTCCTACGCAAGGAGCGACATGAACGACAGCAGGAACTCGGGCTCGATGTCGCGGAATTGTCGGCCCTCGAACCGCAGGTGGGACCACCGTATGCGTTTCCCGATCAGATCAAGCAACTTGGATCAGGAGAAGTCAATCGTCCCGTACCATGGAATGACCTAACCGCGGAGCAGAAAGAATTCCAAGCGATGAAGATGTCGATCCACGCGGCCATGATCGATCGTATGGATCGCGAGATTGGTCGTATTCTGGATCAACTGAGAAGCATGAATGCAATGGAGGAGACTTTCATTTGCTTTCTTTCCGACAATGGTGCAAGTGCTGAGATTATGGTTCGGGGCGACGGTCATGATCCTACGGCGGCGATGGGATCGGCCGAGACGTACTTGTGTTTGGGTCCCGGATTTTCCAGCGCAGCCAACACGCCATTTCGTCGCCATAAGACATGGGTACACGAAGGAGGTATCTCAACACCATTTATCGTTCACTGGCCTGGCGGTATCAAAGCTAAGAACGAATTCAGATCAAGTGTCGCGCATGTGATTGACATTGCGCCAACCATTCTCGACCTCGCAGGTGTCAAGGCTGAAGTAACGCAGGGGATCTCGATGAGCGGTAAGAGCCTAAAGCAGGCTCTATTGAAAGACGGGGCCGTCGTGCACGATGTACTGTGGTTCTATCACGAAGGCAATCGCGCGCTTCGCCAGGGTGATTGGAAGATCGTTTACGCCGACGATGTAAATGCCGGTAAGCGAGGCGTCGAAAAGGAAGACATATACAAGGTGAAGTGGTCTTTGTATGACCTTTCAACGGATCGTGCGGAACAACAGGACTTATCAGAAGCCGAGCTAGAACGCGTCAAAGCGATGGTATCCCGCTGGGACCAGCTGAGAACAAAGTTCTTAAGTGAGGCAACGCAAAACTGACTGCGAATTGATCCCACTCGTCGAGGCCAATCCTCAAGCGGGCAAATCAGCGATTTGAGATTGCGCAGTCAGATCGTGTTAGAAAGCGACGTGGCATTCCAGAGGTCGCTTTCTGCATGATCGATCGGACTAACAACGGAGACTGGTACTAGGATTATTTCCCCGCTTCCTTCTTAAGTTCCTTCAGCCTCTTCTTGCCGCCCTTGTTGACTTCTAAGACGAACCTTGCGAGATCCAAGAAGGCCTGGCGATTCTCCAGCTGATTTGCGATGCCCTCAGGCATGGTCGAATTCTTCAATACCATCATGTCCTCAACATCGTCGAGAAGGATTTCACGATCCCGACCTGCGTCAGCTGGAATACGTAGAGTAATCTTCTCCTCAGCTTCCTTGATGAGAAAGCCAGAGACCGCGACACCGTCAATGGTCAGCACGGTTACCGAGCGATATCCATCCAGGATATCGGCCGAGGGATTGAGAATCGATTTGAGCAGATGTTGTTCCGTGGCATCCTTTCTGGCCGCTGTCAACTCTGGGCCCATTTGGTAGCCTTGGGAGACATCGTGGCAGGTGGCACAGGCGACTTTCTCGCTATAGAACAGCTGAGCTCCCTTTACGGGGTCTCCTGACTTCCATGCTTGGACGACGAGCTGCTCGAGAGGTTCCGAGCGAAGCTCTTGTTCCAGTTTGGATGACGTGGGCATGTCTTCCGCCAAAGCAGGCTGAGCTCCTTCGGGGAATGGATGCATTTTGAGCAATTCTTCCGGACTGTAGAATTTACGGCGGTCGCTGGTTTCCTTGCGGATGCGTTCCACATCCTCTTGTTTGATGATCGGAGCATCATTACCCCAACTGCTGCGGACGTAATTCAGTACTGCCGTGATCTCGGCATCGGTAAACATGTTGCCGATGGCCGTCATCGGAGGGACACCGCCGCCTGGCTCGTAAACTTTACCTTTGACCTGAATCTTGCCCCATACGCCGTGAAGCGTCAGCTTGATCAATCGATCCGGGTCGCCATTTACCCATTCGCTACCGGCAAGAGGCGGATAGATACGTGCCACGCCCTGGCCATGATCTCGATGGCAGGTATTGCAGGAGCCTTCTTCCAGAAACACTCTTTGCCCAATTTCATAGTGCTTCTTAAACTGCTTGTCCGCGAACTTCGCTGACTTCGAGCGATAGTCCTTCGGTTTAAGAGCCCCTTCAAGCTTACTGCTCAGCAGTGTGTCGACCTCTACGGAAAGATCGTAGTCGTGGATCGTCCCGCTGGCCAACAAGGCTTCCGCTTCTGGCTTCAGAGAATACATCGCGGCATTGAGCGAGTTGCGAATCCATCGATCGGTTGGCTGCGATGCAACAACCAATGCGATTTCTGCGCCATCATTCCCGCCGAGCCATGACGCTGCGGAAAGTGCTTCTAAACGAACACGTGGGTGTTGATCTTTCGCCGCTGGTAACAAGTACTGCTTCGGATCATCTAACAAGTGCAGACAGTGGCGCACAACGCGAACCGCCGCCGAACGAACCCGATGATCTTTGGCCGACAAGCACGCTTGGAGAAGTTGCACCGAGGGCTCTTGTTGCCCCCAAGTTGCCCAAAGTGCTTCCAGCACGAGTCGTTCGTTGTCTTGGTTTTCGGCGGCGAACTTGGTCGCGAAGGCGAGTACTTCGTCTTTGTTGCGACCGCGAAGTTCACGATGAGAACGCTTGCGGGCATTCAGTTCAGGAAGCTTGAAGTTGTTGAACAGTGTTTCAAGGCTCGCGCCAGCAACTTGGGGAGGATCGACCAAGGGACGTTCGGGATAGGTAATTCGATAAATTCGGCCATATTCCGAATTGCGCAGCGGGTCACGGGCACTGTGTTGCATGTGACCAATGAGCGTGTTATGCCAATCGACAAAGTAGAGGCTTCCATCCGGAGCAATTTCGAGATCGCACGGTCGGAAATTGCCGTCTGACGACTGAATCAAGTTTTGACGGAATTGGCCTTTGATCTCCGGACCGTCTTCGACCGTCTTGTACTCTTTGATCCCGAGGAAACCAATCGAGTTGCAGTACAGGTAGTCTCCCTGTACCTCGTCGGGGAAATGACGGGAGTATATGAATTCCGATCCCGAAGTAGGGCGTGCGTGGTGCTCGTAGTTAAACTTCGAGACCTTCTCCATCTCCATCGAATGCGGCATCTTGATGGAATTGCCCAGCATCCAATACTGATCACCGCCCGAGGCATCGTTCAAATAGCTCTGCCCATACTCGTCGTGGGCAACTCCCCAGGGGTTGTTCACGTCCGACTGGAAGACGCGTTCCACCTTCCATGAATGGGGATCAAACCGCCAGGCACCGCCGTCGGTCATCCGCTGCGGTCCCCACGGAGTTTCGACTTGTGAATGGAGGAATCGTCCTTCACACATGAAGATGCCGTTTCCATTGTCAACATCGAAAGCAGAAATGGCATGGTGCGTATCGTGTGGATCAAAGCCATCGAGTAGGTACTCAGTCTTGTCGGCTTGGCTGTCCCCGTCGGTGTCTTTTAGCAACATCAAGAATGGTTCTTGCGAAAGGTATACCCCTTCAGGCGCCAATTCAAAACCAATTGGCATGTGCAGTCCCTGAGCAAAAACCGTTTCCTTGTCGGCGCGACCGTCCCCGTCCGTGTCTTCGTAGATCAAGATCATATCGTTCGGCTTGGGATCGCCAGGTTGGTAGTGCGGGTAGCTGATGAGAGTCGACACCCACAAACGCCCCTGATTATCGAACCGCATCTGGCAGGGATTGCCGAGGTTAGGGAACTGTTGTTCTGAGGCAAACAGCGATACCTCGTATCCTTCCGGTAGGTCGAATGTCTTGAGTGCGTCTTGTTCCGACTTGAGGTATTCCAGGTTTCCATTCTTCGCGCTTACCTGGTAGTTCGTTTCGACAGGGGAAAGTGCACGTGTAAGCGAGTCGTCCACTTCAATCGTCGATGACTTGCCTTGTGCAATTGCCCAGATATTGCGGTCGCGAAGAACCGTCATTTGGCGGATCTTCTCAATTTCTTCTGGGTAGTTGAAGTTGCCGTATGGGGCCCAACGTCGCCCGTAAGCATGGACTCCATTGAGCATGCGGTAGTCGTTTCGCCAGAACCAGGCTTTATCCGCCACAGCGGATCGGAGCAATTTGTCTGCATCAGATACCGACGTGGTCTGGCCGAAGAGCTTCTCCATCAACAGAGGTGCTAACGCCTCGTAACCTTCTTCGGAAAGGTGAACGCCGTTGATCGTCAGCGGCGCGTCGCTGTTGGCGAACCACTGCAAGGTAGGAGTAAACAGGTCGACGGCCGCAACCTTCTTCTCTCGGGCAACATCGAGGACAGCCTGAGCATACTGTTGAAGAATCTCGTTGCGGTTAGTTGCATCGGGAAGCGCAAACGTATCAAGTTGTTGCATGGCAATTGGGGTAGCCAAGACTAGTCGAGGAGGCTGCTTGCCATCCTGTTCGTAGCTTCGCGACAGCGTGTGATCGACGAACGCCCGCAGTTCGTTCTTGAAGTTCTCGACACCTTCTGGGCCATCAAACGATTCGTTGAATCCGAAAAAGGCAACGATCGTGCTCGCCTGAACGATGGTGAGCCATTCATCAGGTTTCGGATAATGACCAATACCAAGGTGGGCCCGGATTTCAGGGCGGAACTTTTCGCCACCGGGGAAAGCCCACGGGTCGTTATTACCAGCCTCTGGGCGATACGCAGGCGTGTGTCCTGGAAAGCCCATGTTGCGGAAGGTAATGTGCTTGGGAGCGAACTCTTTGTGTAGCAACGTTTCAAAGTAGTTATGGTGCTCCATACGCTCGGCAAGTGCGTTCCCAATGAACACCAACGTTTCACCCGGTTTCACTTCCAAGGGCAAAGACGTTGAGGGAGCCGGGCCCTCGACTGGTGTGGGTTGCAGATAGGTCGGCCGTTCCTGTTTCTTCTGTTGAGCCTCTTGACCCGTGATGGTGGTAATGACCTCAGGAGCGTCCGTTTTTTCGGCCGATTCGCTCAAGCGGAAGCTAGACAAGAGGGTAGACACCGCCAAAAGCAGACAGGCCAACAGGGTAAAACGTTTCATGGATACATTCATTGGGGATGTAAACGGAAATAGGTCGCGAATTGATCAATCGTAGACCAATTCAGTGTTTTGTGCGGGGTCAAGCGAACAAGAATCGTACAAGTGCGCTAAGTTCGTATCATTGATCAGGATGCCGAGGAATATGCTGGGAAGGATGTTGGCCAGGGCTAAGCATCAATGCGTACGCAAAACAAGTATGGTAAGGACTTTAGGGAAATGATAATCGAAACCTCAGGATTTCTAAACTATCGAGAGTCTGTCCCTTTCACAAATAGTTGTCCTTCGATCTTCAGCAAATTGTCAAAATGCGACATCCGAAGTGCTTTTGGGGATCCTCTTTTTTGCATGATAGGTAAGCAGACAGCATGAAATACCCTATTCTGCTACCCGCAAGTGCGTGACCAAATTGATTCCGAATGGGCAGGCTTATTGATCGATAGACGTGGCTGGCTCTGTTGTGACAACAAGTACGCGAAACCCTTATCCTTCCGGCGTGGCTACCGTTGGTCACTCGGTAATTTGTCTTTGGCGGGTTGTGGCGAAAGTGTTTCCTGCGTCGTGGGATGAACCGAACGCCGGCTTCTCAGGCATGCGTAGAACTGAGCAGGGTGGCTTCGAAGATGCTCTGCAAGTTCTACCAAGTGCGAATGTTGCGTTTACCTGCGTCGAGTTCTTCTTTTCGACGCTTCAAGTATTCATGTGAGATCTCGACGGCTTTCGTTCGGTCCTTGGCATCGTAGTCCCAGAACTCCTGAACCACCTTTTCGCAGTCTGGATAGTGCGATCCGTCGTCTCCAACCGCTTTCCGCGTCTCGGCAAGTAGCGACTTGAGCGAGGCAACCGTCTCTTGCAGTTCAGGGTCATCGATCAAGTTGCGAGTTTCGTTTGGATCGTTCACCAAGTCATAGAGCTCCCAGCCTGGTGGTGTTGGGTAGCCGCCTTCGTAGTTGCAGCCATAGTAGTAAATCAGCTTGTATTTCTTGGTGCGGATGCCGAGATGGGCTGGATTGTCGTGGTGTGCCATGTGCATCCAGTACCGGTAGTAGGCTGCCTTGCGCCAGTCTTGGGGCTCATCACCACCCATTGCGATCGTTTTGAAAGAGTGACCTTGAACCGTCTCCGGGGCATCCGCTCCGACAAACTCAAGTAGCGTCGGAGCAAAGTCGACATTCTCGACTAACGAGTCAATTCGAGACCCGGCCTTGATAGCCGATGGGTAGCGAACAAGGAATGGCATCCGCTGCGACTCTTCAAACATCCAACGTTTGTCCTGATAGTCGTGTTCGCCCAGCATAAAGCCTTGGTCACTCGTGTAGACGATGATCGTATTGTCTAACTGGCCGATTTCTTCTAACTGGGCGAACAGGCGTCCCAAGTTATCATCAACTCCCCTCACGCAACGAAGATATTTGCGCAGGTAGGCCTGGTAAGCCAGGCGTGTATTCTGTTCGTCCGTGTAGTCTTCTGGATCGTAGTTTTCGGGAAATTCCTTCGGATAGATTTGCGGCAAATCAATCAAGTAAGAGCGACGAGGATTGCGATTGCCGATGGAAGTTCCGATATGTGGAATCAACTCGTCATCGGACCCGCGCGTCGCTATGGAACCAAAATCGCTGCCCCGATGCCAAAGTGTCTTGGGCTCTGGAATCTCGACTTCGGCGAGATAGTCGTCGTAGCGAGGTGCATTGTCGAAGTAGTCATGAGGCGCTTTAAAATGATGCATCAAAAAGAACGGGCGAGTACGATCCCATCCGTTGTTCAGCCAAGCGATACTTTGATCGGTGATGGCATCGGAGGAGTGCATGCCTGGGAATGAAATGGTGTTCTTTCCCCAAGGCTTGTCACCGCGAACACAGAATACCGGGTCGTGATAGCTGCCTTGTCCAGGCAAAACGCAATAGTGTTCGAAGTCCGCCGGTTCTTCTTTGAGATGCCATTTGCCGATCATGGCGGTGTGGTAGCCCGCCTTTTTCATTTCGATAGCGAGCATCTGCTTGCCCGGTTTGACGGAGCCAGCCAAATCGAACGCGCCGTTGACATGGTTGTACTGACCAGTAAGCACGCAGGCCCGAGAGGGAGAACAGATCGAGTTGGTGCAGAAGACGTTTGTAAACAGCGCGCCTTCGCGGGCCAATCGATCGATATTCGGCGTTGGGGCGGCCTCAGCCAACCGGCCCCCATAGGCCGAGATCGCATGGGCCGCATGATCATCGGACATGATGTAAAGGACGTTTGGGTGCGTGTCGTCCGATTGGGCGCGTGAAAGGATGCTGCAGAAAACAACGATTGTCAAAATGGGGATTAGTCTAATCACAAGCCTGAACAATCTATTTCGGGGGAGGGGACCGAGGTTGTTAGAGGGACTGGTCAACCAAGGATTATTAACGCAGTAGCTAACTACTTTTCTAAATGAAAATTAACGCTTTGTTCACCCTGTTGAACTTCTTTTGTCAAAGTGGTTTGGCGATTGTATTTCTCAGGAATGATCGATTCACGGGCGTCGATTTCTTCTCCGGGGATATTGCTGATCGGTTTCGCGCCCGGAATCTTACGAGTTCCGGTGATAACTACCTTGTAATTGCCTGGGGGACAGACCACCTCAAACTCGCCGTCAGCGATAATTCCTGTTCCGATCGTGGAATCACCACCGATCGGCTCGAAGAAGATCTGTCCCATTTCGACAGGTGTACCATCCATGGTGACTTGGCCAGATACGTGAGCAATTGCTGGCCCGCTATCACAGCCCAAAAGTAGTGAGAGAAACATGAATCCGATGAGTAGTGAGAAGCGCATTTTGATTGTCCGATATTGGCTGACAAAGAACATTCACCGCGTTGCCTCGCGGTGAATGTTGGTAGAACCGCAATTCCGTTCGCCGCGAATCAATAAGATCCAAGTGGATTCCCATCGTTTCGCGCGCCTAAGTTCCGATATGTGGAAATATTGACCGTCTCGGCAATAAAGCTTACCGAGGCATCGGCCAAGGTAAATTGAACGCCTCCTGGGTGCATACTGCGGGCATAGGTGACGGCAGTCTGTCCCGAATCGTCCACGCACGGCGAGTGCGGGATAGAACCACATCCTCCGCCATAGGCAACGTCTGGAGCAGTGGTGTTAGGCCCTTGATAAGAACTAAAGGCGACCTCCATGTCGTAGCCGTTAAAGTAATTCGCGGTCAAGTCTCGCTCGGAACCGGTCAAGACAGCAGGCGACTGAAGGACTTCACCAAACATGAGTGTGTTCGATGTCCCGTCCGTAATATCCGCGAAGTCGTTGGCCGATCGCACGTAAAAAATTCCATTCAGGTTCTTTCCACCACCAGAGAAGTCCGTAGAGCCGGCGCTGACCACGTAGTTGCCCTGTAGTCCTTGGATTCCTTGCTTGCCTCCGTTGGGGTCCGAAGGACAGACCATGGCATCGACGATGGTTGAGCGAATTTCAAGCGTTGCCCAGTCGGGAGCGGACTTGTTACCAAAAAAGGGCTTGAGCTGATCATACAGAGCCGTTTGCTCAACAAATGGCAAGATCGTTGGATACCATGTGCCCCGATTGGGATGACTCAGGTTGCCTCGAACGTCGTTGTACTGGGCATAGGGAAATTGCAGGAAAGTATCGTGGTAGTTATGCATTGCAAGGCCGAGCTGTTTCAGGTTATTGCTGCATTGAATGCGACGCGCTGCTTCTCGTGCTTGTTGGACTGCAGGCAAAAGCAAAGCAATCAGTACACCAATGATCGCGATGACAACAAGCAACTCGACCAGCGTGAATCCAGATAATCGATGTTTCATGGACGGACTCCAAGGGATTAAAGAGAGATGGATGAATAGCATGATGAGAGAAGTGACACATGCAGACATCGAGTGTGCGACGAGTCGCACACGCCCGATGTGCAAGCCAAGTAGGTCGTATCTCAGCAATTCTGAGAATGATTCGCCATGTGTAAAGAGAAAACGATAGACATCTGAGAAAATGGACTGAACCTGCCCCGCAGTGGTACATTTACGACATCAAGGAACAGCGAGCGCAAAGGCAATAGGTCAGTTTATTCGGCGAGAAAGTTGATGCATTGTTGTTCTAAAGGGCCGCTTCCCTATTGGATAGCGAACCGTTTCGACCGTCCCATTCAGTAAGGCTTGCTTGCGCGTCATACCGCGGTCGTACCGTGCACGCTCATGAGCAGGTTCTGAAATGGCTGTGCCACCTAATCTGCCAAACGGCTTTTCCTGTTCAATTCGCAGTTCCCAATAAGGCGATTACGTGTACACAAAATACTACCAGGAACGGTATCTATCCTGCTCTGAGAGACATGATGACTTGCGTCGCACAGGGATTATATTGCGTTGGCTTTCGGTCCGCTTTAGCGACGCGTTTGTACCAAGCGTCACCACCCTTCGACAATTTCACCGGCTTCGGATCACTTTTTCCAATACTCGAAGCACTCTTCTGGATAACATAGACCCGGTGTTCGAAACTTGTTGTGACTAGCAACGTTCGTCTTCGTCGACAGCTCGCGCTGAACCCGCCATCGACTTACCTCACGGTTCGACGCATCGATAAGGATCCCGTTGAAATGAAGTCTTCACACCCCAGCTTATTGTTTACGACATGTGTCAGTGCCTTACTGATCTTACTTTGGTCGTCCGTTGGCCAGGCCGCAGAAAGCGATAAAGCCTCGAAGCTCTTCTCCGACGATTTCAATGGTCGGACGACTCTCGGAGATGCTTATTCAGTTGCAAAGGCTAAGAATGGTGCTTGGTCCATCAAGGATGGGGTATTGATTGGCAAGCAAACGGAATCGGATCACGGGACAGTGATTCGAACCGAGTTTCCCTTTGATGACGTCGACATCCAGTTCGATTTCCGCTTTCGAGGTGGCAAGAGTTTCAACTTTGTCATCGACGATAAGAACGAAGAGTCCGTCCATGCCGGTCACATTTGTCGAGCCTCGGTGAACTCGAGTACTATTCGCATCGGAGACGACAAGAGTGGAAGTATGAATCTGGAGGTCCGCAAAATGCGTCAATCGAAAGATCTGCCTGAAAAGCAGCAGACGGAGTTGAGTGCCCTGTTGAAGCGAACCCAGGCGAAAACCGACGTGCAAATCAAACGGAGTCAGTGGCATCATCTCAGGATTCGCATTCAAAAAGATGTGATGACAGTGGTGTTTGACGGGGACAAGAAGGTCAGTTTGAAATCGCCAGGGATTGACCATCCGACTAAGAACAAGCTGGGCTTCACTGTCATTGGCACCTCGATTGATTTCGACAACTTCACCGTCCACAAGCCTGAAAACTAGAGATGGAAATTACGGTGCGGACACTGCTCGTCCTGTTCGCGCTGGTGTCGATCGGAGTTGTTGGAAAAAAGGACCAACTGAACGCCCATCCGAGCCTGCTGTGTTCTTGGACAATACAAGCGAAAGGATGGTATCAATCTCAACTCCGGAACATCTGTCGCGCGGGAGACATGAAGAGATAGTTATCCCGTGTTACTTAGGGATGCTGCCTTGAGAGTGCTTGGCGAAAGAATTTGTCCGCGTTATTGACAGCGTTATCGAACCAGGCCTGCTTCCCCAGGAAAGGATGTGGTGCATCTGGGATGACGGTCAGCCCCGTCGGTGTGTCCAGTTCCTTCATCCGATGGCGAAACGGTCCTGCGTGAGTGCTTAGATCGTCACCTTCGCCTGTGATAAACCAACACGGAGGGTCATGCTCATCGAGATAATGAAACGGGGATGCCAAGCGATAGGTATCAGGCTTTTCTTCCTGGCTTCCCCCGAGGAACTGCCGCCAGATTTGACCGCGGTCTTCAGTTTGAGAAATCTCTCTCGTGCGTTCAGATAGTAGGTCAGTCTGAGCTCCCATGGGCACGGCTGCCTGAATGGCGCTGCTGAATTTATCATTTCCTCCATCTCCTTCTAGCTGTTTTTCGCCTGAAGAAGTGGCGAGCAGGGCTGTTAGGTGCCCGCCGGCGGAAAGTCCGATCGCTCCAATCTTATCGGGATCGATACCATATTCGCCGGCATGCGCTCGGAGGAACCGCACGGCTGCCTTGCAATCGTGAATCGCTGCCGGGAAGGGTGCTTCTCCACTTAGCCGATACGAAATGTTCGCGGTAACGTACCCTCGAATGGCTAGAGCCTGGGCGAGTTTCTCGTGGCTCGTACGATTGCCTTTCGCCCAGCCTCCTCCATGAATGCAGATCACCGCTGGTAAACTTCCCCATGAGCCCTTCGGGCGAAAGAGGTCCATCTCCAGGGTTCGGTCCCCGTACTGGGCGTAGGTGACATCGCGTTTCGAATCCAATTTGTCGAGGTCTTGGGGCGAGATCTCCGTGCGTCCGCTGGCTATCGGCTTATAGGACTCTCCAGCGGGACGAGCGTCGCGCCGCATTTCTTCCTGAAACAGAATGGCCATGCCTCGAAGTTTTCGCGTGATCTCACCATCTTTGACGAGCGTGGTCTCTCCAGGGTCTTCCGCAAGATCGAATAGTTCGAGGCTAGGATTCAGATAGAGCTTCCAGTTCCGCCAACGAACGGCAGCCAAGGCCCCTTGGCTGCCGTGGTAGAAGAAGGCATCGTTGTATTCGTTGCGTTGAATGATTGGTGACCATTCGCCAGCAGGATCCCATCGACGTCTCAGAGGCACCGATGCGTTCAAGGACTTCTTCATGCTGGGAGTAGGAACATCCTTGGTTTCACCTTTTAGTAGCGGGCTGATATCTCGTCCATCAATAACGCGACCCTTGGGTACTTCGATTCCTGCTAAGGTGGCGAGGGTTGGATACCAATCCATAGCTCGAACGACCGCGGAAGTCTCCTCGCCAGTCTGCAACCTCAAGCCAGGTCCCCAGGCAATCGCAGGAACGCGAATTCCTCCTTCGTAGGTCGAGAGCTTTCGTCCGCGGATCCTTTGCTCCGGCGTGCGTCCTGGACCTCGTCCATTGTCCGAGGCATAAATCACTATCGTATTATTAGCAATCTTAAGACGTGTCAGCGAATCGAATATCCGTCCGACGTTATAGTCGAGTTCTTGGATTGCGTCCCCATACTCGCCCCATTGAGACGAGCCCTGGAATGCTTCACTCACGCCCAGCGGGTTATGAAGCATTGTGTGCGGAAGATAGAGAAAGAACGGACTCTGTTGATTCTGCTCGATAAAGCTGATGGCCTCGTCGGTGTAAAGCTTGGTGAGTTCCGCCGGATCGACGGGGCGTTTGATAATCTTCTCGTTTCTCATCAGGGGTACGCCCCCTTGATCCTCGAAGTAGACGGCCTCTACAGGGTCGAGATTGTGAAGCAGCCCAAAGTAATAATCGAATCCCTGATTTCGTGGCAGAAACGGATCGTGAAATCCAAGGTGCCACTTGCCAATGCATGCGGTCTCATAGCCGTTTTGTTGAAGAAGTTCGGCAAGCGTCAGTTCGTCTGGGTGGATGCCGGTAGGTGAGTCAGCGCGATGTACCCAAACTTCGTTTCCGACTCGACGGGGATAGCAGCCTGTGAGAAGACCGGCTCGCGAAGGGCTGCATATCGGCGCCGCGGCATAATAGTCGGTAAAACGGAGTCCCTCATCCGACATCCGATCGATTCGTGGCGTCTTGACTTCGCTTGCTCCGTAGCAGCCCAAGTCGTAATAACCTTGATCATCGACGAAGATGAAGATGATATTGGGCGGTTGATCGGAAGCGGCCTGGAGACGTGTTCCGTGAAATCCAAACACCAGAAACACCAACGCGACCATCCGTGCTGTTGTGAATGGAAAGACACGAAAACGTTTCATGTGTGGCACGGGAGATGTCCTCTCGAAGATAAATGATAAGTGCGATGACTGGGGCTTTTTATGTTGTGGAGGATTGATGAGCTTTGATGTTTGCAACGAGTGCCGTAGCACAGGCCTTAGCAAAAATAGCATCGTTGATATTGGCGTTGATCCGCTTGATTGGAACTGAAGGGGACAGATGTTCGCTTAGCGAATCAAATAGGGCTGCGTCAGCTTCCGGATCGTGAAATGGCTGACCTACTGCGCTTATCGCACTAACTCCCTGAAGGGGAAGCAGTACGGTAACTGGTGCCGAATAACGATTCACTTTTTCAGCGATGATGCGACCAAGCTCGCTGCACTCAGCAGGGTTGGTTCGGATGAGTGTGACTTGAGGGTTATGGACATAGATATTTCGCCCCTCGAACTCTGGGGGAAGTGTCTCCCGCTCGCCAAAGTTCGCCATATCCAGGCAGCCTGGCACAACCACGGCTGGAATACTCGCTTCTGCTGCCGCGTTAAGTCGCTCAGGTCCGGCGGAAAGGACGCCGCCGATAAGTTCGTCAGCCCATTCGGTTGTGGTGACGTCGAGGACGCCATCAACCAGTCCATCGTGTATCAGGGACTCCATCGCTTTGCCACCGGTGCCAGTGGCGTGAAAGACTAAGACTTCGTATCCGGCTTCTTCAAGAACCGGGATTGCGTGGTCAATACACTCAGTTGTATTGCCGAACATGCTTGCGGCGATCAGCGGCTTGGTGGCCGAAACGTCGATTTCGGTCTCGACCATCCCGCAGACCGCCCCGGCTGCTTGAGCGAAGATCCGTCGTGAGATTCGATTAAGTCCTGCCACATCGACCACACTCGGAAACATCACGATATCTTTCGTGCCAATGTAGTGGGAAGTGTTACCGCTGGCCAGCGTCGATACCATCACCTTGGGGAAGCCAACCGGAAGGCTTCGCATCGCAGCCGTAGCGATCGCTGTACCTCCGCCTCCTCCGAGTGAAATCACGCCGTCGATCTTTCCTTCGCTGACCAGGTTCGAAAGGAACTTCTGCGCGGCCTGCGACATGGCCGAAACGCACTCACCGCGATCGCGCCGTTCAGATAAGCTTCCCAAATCGAGCCCCGCGGCTTGGGCGACTTCCTCTCGGGTAATTCCTGGGCTCACCGAAGGAGGATCGCCAGAACCCACATCGATCAGCAGCGCTTCATGACCGCGTGCCTTGATGCATTCAGCCACAAGACTGTGCTCTTGTCCCTTGGTGTCGAGGGTGCCTAAGACTGCGATAACGGCCACTTAAGCCTCCGAGCCGATCTTGGAAACAGGAATACTCTTGAAACGCCGAGTCAAATCGGTCAGGGAATCTTCAAAGGCCATCCGTTCCAGGCTTGAGGCCCCGACAAAGCCAACCGCATCGGTATGCTGATTGATATAAGCGGCATCATCGGGGGTAAGAATCGGACCACCGTGCGACAGGCAGATGATGTCAGACCGAACACGCAGCGCGGCGGAACAAATCTCTTGAGTGCGTTCAGCGGCTTGTTCCAAGGAGCACGCGGCATCGACCACTCCAATCGTTCCACCGATTGTCGTTCCCACGTGCGCGACAAGCGCGTCGGCGCCAGCTTCGGCCATCGAGCGGGCTTCGGCGGCGCTGCCAACGTATACGATCGAGAAAAGGTCCATCTTGCGGGCAAGCCTTACCATCTCGAATTCCTTCTCGACACTCATTCCGGTTTCTTCGAGAATCTGCCGGAACTCACCATCGACGATGGTATGCGTGGGGAAATTGTTCACGCCGGAGAAGCCCATATCTTTCACTTGAAGCAGCCAATGCCACATCCGGCGTCGCGGATCGGTTGCGTGAACACCGCAAATAACGGGCGTTTCCTGGACAATCGGAAGCACTTCATGCTCGCCGATTTCCATGGCAATGGCATTGGCATCGCCGTAAGCCATTAGGCCTGCAGTAGAGCCGTGACCGGCCATGCGAAATCGACCTGAGTTGTAAACAATAATCAGGTCGATTCCACCCTTTTCGAGAAACTTAGCACTGATCCCGGCACCCGCTCCTCCGGCGATAATCGGTTCATTGCGATCCAAGGAATCACGGAGCCGATCGACGACTTCCTGACGCGTGTATGGGTTTCCGATTCCCGTCCAAGGATTAGGCACGATACAACCTCATTATCGAATTCTGTATGTCTGATCAAACTGATTCGATGCTGAATCAGAGACGAACGCGATAGGCTCGCTTTCGTCATTATAGACTTGCGAAATGATCCGATCGACTTCCCAGGCGAGGTCATGTAGTCCTTACCTGAAGAATCAAACTCCATGGGTTTGGGGATGCGGATTGGTAATACGGAAGTGCGGCGTGTGGTCGCTCCACGCCTGGTAAGAATTCGAATCGGTGAATTTGCTATCTTCTTTGTGCAGGAATATCGAGATCGTGCGTTGTTTCTTCCTGCGGAAGATCAATCTCGAAGGTGTGTTCGGCAAGAGGCCCCTGAAGCTCGGATGCCTCCGTAGTTGTCGATTCGGTCGCGATCACATGCACGTGATGGGGGCCGCCCACGGTGCCACGTCCATCGCGGGCTGTGTCGTAGTGACCGTCGACGATGCGAGCTGTTCCTTGTGGGCCGCGGTTTCCTTTCTGGCTGTCTGGAGTAAAGACAATCGCTCCACCAGGAACGGGTTCGCCATTGTATTTAACCGATCCAGACACATCATAGCGTTTCGGACCGTCATCTTGTTGGCAACCGAGGACTAGCGGCAACAACAAGACTGAAAGTGCCGCCATGCGAAGATGATCACGGGTATTTCTCGGCATTCTAAGGTCCTTACCAAAGCGTAGGATTCCAGCATTCAATTGAGATGCGAACGTACGCATCAGTCGAATGATGCGACTTCGTTTCCATTGCGACTGGCTGTTGCCAAATACAAGTCCATGTCGATGTTTTCGGAAATAAAGTGAACACTGCTATCAGCCATCAGCACTTGGGTACCTCCGGGATGCATACTGCTGAAACTCATGTTATTGAAGTTGCCGGAAACAAAACCCTGAATATTGATGCCGAACTTGACGTTCTTGCTCATGCCGCACGAGTGATCGGCACATCCGCGTGACCATGCGCGAGGAGCAGGGGCTCCGGTGGGATATTCGTTCGTGGAGAGCTCACCGACCATGATGGTGTTAGACGTACCATCGGTGACATCGCGAAAGCCAATCTTGCTGTTGGCCCCTAGGACTCCCTGATTCGAGACTTCATTGAAGGAGTCGCAATTGGGAGCAGATCCGCTATCGGATGACTTCTTGCAAAACAATTGGTACCCGGTACCAACCGGCCCCATATTGCCTACATAGTGTCCAGCGAACATTGGTCCGATGACCGCATCGCTGTTGTCGATGATCGTTTCATCAGTGTGATCCGAATGTGTCAGCGGGGCACTGGGACACTGGTATACAGGCGGCACGGTTGTAACCACTCTGCGGTTTGGTCTTCCGCGCCACCCTTGTATGTGGTTGAACTGATCGGCCATCGCTGAGAACTCAACCTGCGGCAGGATGGCAACGAGGAAGCTATGAGACGTAGCACCAAACGCGGTGTTTTCGTTGTTGCTCGATGGCGATGGGCCCATGTATCGGAAGCCGCCTGGCGGAAAGGATTGATAGACATCGTGGTAATTATGCAGGGCGATGCCGATCTGATTGAGATTGGCCTGACAACTCATGCGCCGAGCCGCCTCACACGCCTGTTGTACCGCAGGCAGCAATAAGGCAATAAGAATCCCGATAATGGCGATCACCACCAGTAATTCGACGAGAGTAAAACCTAAGTACCTTTTCTTCCGTCCGTTGCTTGTTGACATAATGTATGACCTCGGAAAAGTAAGAATGGTCAAAAGCAGGCCGTTTGCCCATAAATGGATGAGTTCGTAGGTCGGAGGTTTAAGCCGACTTCAGTGCTTCTTGAATCACTTCGCCGCCGAGAACAGTAGGAATCTCCTTGCGGTTGTTATGCGGGTAGATGAGTTGATGTTGGTCGATGCCGAGCGTGTGCAGGATGGTGGCATGGAGATCGTGTGGTGATAACGGGCGATCAACGGGGACGAAACCAAGTTCGTCGGTCGCACCGATTACCTGACCACCCTTGATGCCGCCTCCGGCCAACCACATTGTGTAGCCGGCGGGTGAGTGGTCGCGTCCCCGTGCGTCGCCTGTCCGTGTCCCTTCGGTTGTGGGAGTGCGACCAAATTCTCCGCCCCATACAACAAGGGTCTCATCAAGCAGTCCCCGCTGTTTCAAATCTGCCAAGAGGGCGGCAACCGGCTGGTCGGTGGCCTTGCAGCGGGCAACGTGATTCGACTTGAGTGAACCATGAGCGTCCCACCCGCCGTTACGTAGTTGAATGAAGCGGACGCCCTGTTCCACCAGGCGCCTAGCGAGTAGGCACTGGCGTCCAAATGCCGCCGTCGCCTTCTCGTGGATGCCGTAGGCTTTTTGGGTTTCGGCAGTTTCCGAAGACAATTCGAGGACTTCAGGGGCTTCCATCTGCATGCGAAAGCCGAGTTCGTACGACTCAATCCGTGCCTGAAGTTCCGAATTCTGAGCTTGTTGTTCAAGGTGCTGATCGTTCATCCAGCGGATAAACTCGAGTTGCTGGCGGCGCTCACTTTCGGAATAGAGCTGAGGCATTTCGGAATAGGGAATACCTTGCCGGGCATCGAGTATGGTTCCCTGGTATTGGGCTGGCAGGAATCCAGAGGCCCAGCCGGGGCGTTGTGGGGCTGGGCCGTTCTCGTTCGAGGAAAGCATCACGAAACCAGGCAAGTTTTGAGCGGGACTTCCCAACCCATACGTCACCCAAGCGCCCATGCTCGGGCGATCTCCCAATCCTGAGCCGGTCAACGTGATGCACTCGCCGGGACCATGAACAGGAATACGATGATTCAGCGAGCGGAATACGCAGATATCATCCACATGCTTCGAAGTATGGGGCAACAGATCGGAAGCCTCGATGCCACTTTGGCCGTGACGCTTAAACCGAAACGGGGAGGCCATTAGCTTCGAGTGGACGCCCGATCGGGGAATGTTGGGAACGTTGGCAACGATACTCGCCGGCACGTACTGGCCGTCCATTTTTGAGAGTTGCGGTTTGGGATCCCAAGTGTCGACGTGCCCAGGCCCCCCGGACATGAACAAAAATATCACGGACTTGGCCGTTGGCTTGAAGTGGGGCAGTTGCTTGTGCTTGTCAGTCGATGGAGATCCCCAAGCTAAGTCGTGTTGAAGCAGAGAATGCAATGCCATGGCCCCAATGCCGAGTCCGGCACTGTGAAACAGAGCGCGACGATTCATTGAGATGTCAGACACGGGCTAAGCTTTCTGGAGAGGGCATTAGGGAAGGTAGACGAACTCGTTGAGGTTCATCAAAGCATGAAGCAATTGCGCGAGTTTGCGTCGTTCGCCGGCGGGAGTTGTTTCAGGTGTTTGGAGCATGGACAGGCAGCGACTAAGCTCCGGTTCAGTCGGAGAACGTCCAAGGATTCGCGAGAAGGCAAGTTCAATCTGAAGTTGGCGGTCGCTGCCAGCCTCTTTGGCAATTTGATCTGCAAGCGTTTGCGCTCGTCTCACGACAAAAGGATTGTTGAGCAGATAGAGTGGTTGCAACGCTACCGTCGATGTTTCACGACCAGGGCAACTACGGATTGCCTCCGGTGCATCAAACATCTGCATCACATCTGGAAGCTCGCTTCGTCTTTGGGAAAGGTAAATCGTTCGACGAAGTTCCTGTTCGTCACGATGAGGAGCGATACTGGGGCCGCCCACTTCTCGGTTGAGTTCTCCCGTGACGACCAGCAGCGAGTCACGAATGGCTTCCGCCTGAAGTCGTCGTTGAGGCCAGCGCCAGAGGAAAATGTTCTCGGGGTCTATCTCATTGTTGTCGGCGTTGAAGGCTGCACTTTGTTGATAGGCTGCTGAGGTTAGAATCAGCCGTTGAATGTGTCGGGTGTCCCAAGAATTGTCCATAAGTTCCGCAGCCAGCCAATCGAGCAGCTTCGGGTGACTTGGCAGAGATCCATGGGTTCCAAAATCGCTGGGAGTCGCGACGATACCGCGGCCAAAATACATTTGCCAAAGTCGATTCACCCAAACACGAGCGACCAATGGATTGGCGCGACTACCTAGCCACTGAGACAACGCTTGGCGCGCGGTAGGGGCGAGTTCCGACGGAGTGGTCCCGAGTACGGCTGGCCAACCAGGTTCGACACGTAATCCGGGGGTATTCACGTCGCCGCGAATTAATATGTGAGTTTCCGTCTGCTTGAGAAAGTCAGGGGAGTAGGGAAGAGGGGAACGGTTCACGACTGGCAAGTACTCAAGATCTTCCCGACCGGTCTCCGGCGAATAGTAGCCCCAGGTATGAGCAGGATACTCCGCAGGATCGATCTTAAGCTTCTTCGCTTCTCGCAGGTAGAAGTTGTAAGAGCCCTTAGAAAACCATTGCTCGATTTCTTGGGCCGGAGGAGCGTGGGAATTTGGGAGCCGGATATTTCCCAACTGACCTTTCGAGAAAAAGGCCAGGAACCGGTAGTAGTCTCTTTGTGAGATAGGTTCAAACTTGTGGTTATGACACTGGGCACACTCCATTGTCAGCCCCAGCAAGGCGCTGGATGTGTTGTCGACGATATCGAACATCACGTCAGTCCGCTGAAGGGCTTTGTCCATCTGATTGCCGCTAATGCGGGCCGACGCGAGAAAACCGGTTGCAATCACAGCTTGATCAGATGCTTTCTTTAGTTCGTCGCCTGAGAGCTGCTCTTTTAAGAACTGATCGTAGGGTTTGTTGTTGTTGAAACTATCGATGACGTAGTCTCGATATCGCCACGCAAAAGGACGCGGGATGTCGTGCTGGTGACCTTCGCTTTCCCCCCAACGAACAAGATCAAGCCACATACGACCTGTTCTTTCGCCGGCGTGGGGAGATGCGAGAACACGATCGACGAGCCTGTCGTATGCCCCAGGAGCGTAGTCCTTCAAGAACGTATTGGTCTCTTCTTCCGTTGGGGGCAAACCAAGTGCGTTGAGATAAAGGCGGCGGATCTGAATGCGTCGGTCCGCTTGCTTCGATGGGACAAGGCCCATCTCACGTTGTCTTTTCGTGAGGAAGGCGTCAATTGGGTTAATTTTGATGACGCCTTCGACTTGAGGAACCTCAGGTCGTTCCACCCGGTGAAAGGCCCAATGATCCGATTCGACTTTGGGTTCAGGGAGCAACTCGTCGTCCCAACTGAGCCCTTGTTCAATCCAGGCTGAAATCATGGCAACCTGCTTTTCGGACAATGGTTCTCCGTCAGGGGGCATTCTTTCGGTATCAGAATTGGACATTAGAGCTTGCAGTAAAGGATTGTTGCGACTGTTGCCGGGAATCGCCAATGCATGCCCCGTGCTATGGCCGAGCAGCTCACTACGGACATCGAGACGATACCCTGAGTCAGGAAACTCTCCAGCGTGGCACTCGAAACAGCGTTGCTTAAGTAGCGGGTAAACATCCCGCTTGAAATCGACAGTCTGGCTCCAAACAGCTTTCGGCTTCGACGGATCTCCGTTATTGACCGGGCCACTGGCATTTAGAAAGTCGAATGCTTCGTGCCAGCTAGAAGAGAGCGCCAGGTCGCCTACGCGAATACGATCGTCATGTTCTGTCTTTAGGCCAGTGGCGAAACCGACCCAGTTAAATTGGTGCAGACCTGCTTGGCCGCTGATTGTGAGATGGGGTTTCTCTTGCGATTCTGGTTGGGGATTGATCCACAATTCCATTTGAGTAAAGTCATTGCGGTCGCCAGGCTTCTCTTTCGACAATCGGGTAATCAGTCGGTAAGTCTCCCCCGGCTCTAACTTATGCTGGCTCCAGGCTGTATGGCTCGAGCCAAAGCGAAGCATGAAGACATTCTGCCCTTTGCTCGGGCCGCGGTCGGCCAAGTGAATGCCGATATTGGGAATTCCTGAGTTATGTACGGCCTGATCGCTGCCTTCGGTACGATCGAGCCACAGCACGAAGAACTCCGGGTCGGGACTTCCCCGGACGCGTTTTGGTTCATAGACAAAGCGGAATGCGACAAAAACTTCATCTTCCGTATAAACACGGTCCAGTTGCCGACGAAGTGGGTTATTGCGTCCGCCAGTGCCTCGAATCAAGACCGATGGCCACTGTGAATCCGCGGCAGGATCGAAAGTTGCGGGCAATATGCGGGACAGCTTCCAGCCACCTCGCCAGCCATCGACACTTTCAGTTGGGGATAAATCAGCAGAAAGTTCTGTCGATGGATCCAAGCGGTCCGCGACGATGGGGAAGGGCTCAGCGAATGCCTCGGGTACCGACATCGCTAAACCGCAGATACCCAGGTAGCATGTGAGAAAAGTCTTAGGTAGTGAACCTATCAACTTCATCAATTCAGAGCCTTTAATTCGAGGAGGGAGAGCAAAGGATGCTCAAGGGGAGAGACGAGGCTGGAGGACATCGGGCAGGGTAAAATCAATCAGTAGTCGATCAATCCAAAGTCTGTCTTCTGGTTCGGTATTCTTTCCCATACGAAAGCCCAGGGTAGACAGTGCGTCATCTCCTTGCCCCGGAGGTAGTTCGTAGACGAGGTCGGGCGAGCCAATTGAATCTACATCAGGATTGATCCATAGTTCGATCTGATTAAATTTTGACTGGCTGGATTTGCGGAGACGCCCAACGAGAAAGAATCGGACGTCATCCCCTGTTAAGGGTCGGTTATCCTGATGATCTAGTTTGAGTCGGGCGAAGTACTCGCCGAAACGAATGCCTGCATTGGGTCTGGTGGAATGACTGTTTCCTTTGCCCAGGTTATTATCGAACCAGACTGCGAAAAAGTCGTCGGGATCGAGTCCCTGATATCGCCCTAAGAAACTAAAACAGAAATCTCGATTCAGTGGTTTAGGCAGTCGTGTTTCCAACCGGTTGCAGATAGATGGATAGGCCGGATCACGACCATCCATCTCGATGACATACGGATCTCCAGAGATTCCCTGCCACCGCAAGGGAGCATCCAGAACGGCGACGCGAGCGAATTGTCCGTCGACGATCCAAGGATGTAACACAACTTGCTCTTCCTCATTCTGCTTCTGGAAGGGAGAGAAGTCTTCGACCAACCAGGCCGTGACGGGAACGGTTTGTTCAATTGCGCCTGGAGTTCTTGCCAAGCGGGAAAGTGCTTCTGAGAGGGGCATGGTGTGCATGGCGGGAGGGTATTGGCCATTGCGCGCCAATTGAATCTGTTCAAGCGACGGCAGTGAGACACGATCACTTGAATCAACGCTGGCCAGAGAAATGTCCGTGAATTCAGACCGAGACTGTGAGTAACGAGAAGTTGCTTTGGAGCTTAACAGCAGAGCCTTATCTGGCTCGGGGTCTTGTCGAGATTGAACGGTGACTTCCCCCTCATACACCTGGACACTTGCTTGTCCGGTCGCATCAACCTCTGCTCCAAATTTCGTACCGAGGTCTACGATTTTCATGTCTGGCGTAAAGATGGTGAATCCACGCGCTTCTTCGGGAACAACCGCGGCCAGCTTGCCTCGATGCAACACAGCCTTCCAGGCGGAGTGAAATTCTAGTTGAGCCGGTCCCTGGAGACTTACACCACTACCGCACTCGAACGCAAGACGTACCAACCCTGAGTCAAGTTTTAGCTCCTCACCTGAGCGAAACGGCATGCCGTATTCTAAAGTTCCGTTTGAATGCGACAGGACGGCATCTTCACTATCAATTAGAATGGCCGCAACCTTAGGCGGATCAGAGCCCAATGCTGCCAAGTCGGTAGGCGGATTTGCTTTTGTTTTGGGCCACAGAAAGACAGCAATGAGAACTGTCGCGGCGAGTCCGGCGAACAACAAGCCCACACTTTGCCAGCTTCTCCGTTGCGGCTGGGTCAAGGTCAACTTCGGTTCGACGACACTCGCAATCGACGGTTCGCTGATATGTTCAGACGTTTGGTCAGTCGATTGAGTCGAGAAATCGACGTAGGTCCATTCCAGGAGAGTGTCGGATACGATTTGATCGACATACACCTGGCGAAGCTCTGTCGACCTCTCAAGGAGTTCCGTCAGACGTGCCTCTTCGACTTCTGTCAGGCCCGCACTGAGCATGCCAGTGATGAGTCGTTCAAATTCGAGTCGAAGTTCTTGGGAAATCTGGTCGCTCATAACGAAACCTCCACACGAAGAGCCCGTTCGACACACTCCTTGAGTGACTTTCGCAGCCGGTAAAGCGTCATCGCTACCGCTTGCGGTTGGCGTCCCAGACTGCTTGCCAATTCATTGACAGAGACGTTGTGCTGGTAGCGTGACTGAAGGATGTCCTTCTGACTGGAGGGCAACTTTTCGATGCACCGTCGAAGCTCTTCGGCACGCTCGTTCATCTGTTCTAACTGCATGGCGGCGCGGTTAGCCAAATCCTCGATCAATTCCTCATTGAGTGAGATATGGGGCTTTCGTCCACGAGACTTCAGAAATGAAAGTGCCTGAAGATGGGCAATCCGACACGCCCAGCTTGCGAAGGGTCGACTAGTGTCGTATTCGTTTCGCTTACGCCACAGAACCAGGTTGGTCTCCTGCAAAACATCGTCAACATCCGCCGGAGCGCGAACAATGGTCCGGAGAAAGGCGGTCAGTGGTAGCTGGTGCTGCGCGATCAGCGATACAAGTCGCTCGTCCATCTCACTGACGGTTTGCGGAAGTTCGGATGGGCATCGCATCCCGAGATCCGGGGTCGTCGATCGCGGTTCGCTTTGGTCGGAAATGTTGGAGACTCCCGGGTTTAGCGAGAAAAACGCATCGACGGAATCGCTTGATTCATCGGCAACACGTTGCGAATAGGAGATTATCTAACAGTACTTATCCAACATTCGCGGTTTATAACGCGAGGTATTCAAAAAAAATGAGTTTTCGTGAAAATGCGGTCCCTTAAGTGAAATGAAGAAGGACGTTAAGAGCCATTGGCAAGGTGCATGACGTCGAGTGGTTAGACGGCAAGTTGGGGTGTAAGTTCTAGAATCACGACGTTGATACTTTCTAGATATGCCGTATCTCGCAAGCTGCGCCCAACGGTGACGTCGTCAACGTCGCGTGGCGGCACCAGCCTAGGTACTCGTAAAGAGTCCCTTTCTGCGAGAACCGGCAACGATATCGAGTAGTTCCTGCGTAATTCTTTCGCGGTGATTGTTGGCGAGCTGGCGGCGTACCATTTCCGTGGTGTCTTTGAGCCACTTATTGGCAGACTCAGCGGCGAAAAGACGCATACCATGCTCCGACGCGAGAGCATCGAGAAGAAGCTCGTACAGAATCGTATAGAGATATTCGCGGGTTGCAACATGACGCAAATGTTGCTTCGTCTGATAGTGATTAGGCCTTTGCAATGGAGCAGATTGTGGAAGCCTCGTTGGCAGAATCTGAGTCAGGTGTGGAGTGAACTTTCCCGCACCGCCAAATTCCGCGGAAATTACAAAGAGATGTCCAACCTGGCGAGTGTGGAAATCATCCAGAACGTTTTGGGCGACTTCTAGCAGTACATTTGGGGCACCATCCACGCTGGTCGGGGCATGATACCAGTGTTTCGGGCTCAGCTTATATCGTTTTAGCAACCCCTGTGGTCTTTTGCCGATACAGTACAACACATAGTCTGTTTGCTGTGAGAGTGTTTCAGCAGCGAATTCGATCAGGCGGAGGTTATAGTCACCGCATAGCCCCAGATCAGAAACGATAAGTACGATGCCCAGCGGAGGGACGATATCGACTTGTCCACCGACGCCCGCCGCGGCGAGGGTGGCTTCCACCTCGGCACGATAGGTTTGGATCGCTGGTAACGCTTGTCGGCTCTCGCGGAAATGATGGGCCGAGAAGGAGCGCATTGCTGAGATTGCATCATCAAGTGCTCCCAGGGTGTGAATTCGCTGTTGTAAGTATCGTTCGCGGTTCACCGGCTCTCCTCCTTGCGATACAACGACCGAATTCGATCTGCTGCCGCAGCGACTGCTTCCATCCAATCTTCCTCAGGCAGCTCCGACTTGAAAAGCTTTTCGGTGAACTCTACTTGCTCGGAACGAACAATAGCAGTCAATTGCTCGACAAAGCGTTTGGTGTCCTTCAGTGGAACGTTATGCAGCCAGTCTTTCATGACTGCTGTCAGCGCAATGATCTGCTCGATCTGGTCCCTCGCCTGTAGGCGTCCCTGACGAAGCAATTCTCTTAGTTGTCGCCCGCGTCGGAGCGTCTGCTGCATCCCCGCATCCATTTCGAGTCCCATGCGGCTGAGCGATTCAAGGGACTCGCAACGAGATAACTGAATCTTCAGATTCTTCGCTGCTTTCCGCATCGGAGGGCTCTGCGCGATGCTGCCGATACGCGACACACTTCGGCCTACGTCGATCGCCGGACGCTGATTCCGCTCGAATCGGACAGAGTCGAGATAGATCTGCCCGTCTGTAATGGAAATCAGATTGGTTGGAATATAGGAAGAGATATCGCCATCGGTAGTCTCGATCAAAGGAAAAGCAGTGACGGAGCCTCCTCCTTCGTCATCGCAGACAGCGCAGGCACGCTCCAAAAGCTCGGCGTGGATGTAAAAAATGTCACCAGGGAACGCTTCCCGACCGGGGGGACGCCCCAAGAGGAGCGCCAGTTCGCGGTAGGCATCCGCGTGTTTCGTCAGATCATCGTAAACGACGAGGGCGTGCCCTCCGGACTCTCGAAATGATTCTGCAAGGCTTGCTCCGGCATAGGGTGCCAGGTATTGCATTCCAGGCGAAGACGAAGCGTCGGCTGCAATGATGGCGGTATTCTCCAGGCAGCCGGCCTTCTCCAAGGTTGTTCGAAGGGTTATGACACGCGACATAGGCTGTCCTACGATGACATAAACACACGCAACATCGCCTAGCTTTTGTGCAGCAACGATATCAATTGCCAAGGATGTTTTGCCGACATTGCGATCGCCGACAATCAATTCCCTCTGCCCTCGTCCGATAGAGATCGCGGCATCAATTGCCATAACCCCAGTCCACAAGGACTCGTCGACTGATCTTCGATCGACGATATTGGGAGCTGGTTGAAAGAGTGGCCGCATAGAATGGGTTGGAAGTGGAGGACCTTCGTCGAGCGGATTTCCAAGTGGGTCGATTATCCGGCCGAGCGCGGCCGCTCCGACTGGCAACTGCGGTAGGCGATGTTCCCCACGGACTCCCTCTCCCTGATGAACCTTTTCAGTACCAGTTAGAAGAATGACACCGGTACTCGATTCGGCCAGGTCATAGGCCATTCCCAAGGCACCTGAGTCGAATCGTAATAATTCTTCGTATCCAACATCACCTAGCCCGGCAACCTGAGCGACGCCGTCACCCACGCCTTGGACGAATCCACGGAGGCGAATCCCTGCGGCCAAATCCAACTTGTCGGCCGCCTCCTCAAGACGCTTTGTTAGATGTTCAACGTCGTTCATGTGGAGGTATCTCCTGAATGACGGCCCAGCTCCTGCAATAATTCCTGTTCTGCGTAGCGTGTTAGCCCGGCAATGGAGGCGTCGACTAGTCCCTGGGCGGTTGAAATGCGAACCCCTCCAATCAATTCGGGAACGACACGAAACGTTACCGAATCTTCAGGCTGACGAAGAGCCGAACGAAGCCGCTCTCTCGCCGGAACGTCAAGTTCAGTTGCCGTTTCGACTGATACCGGGGAAAGGCCGTCGGCAGAGAGGGACTTTAACTGGGAAACGGTGGCAGCGATCAGTGCCGATTCGAATTCTGGACCATTGATTTCCTGCAAAAGCTTACTGATCGTTGCCGTAGCCTTTTCCGCGATAAAGTGAGCCAATCGTTTCGCGTTGGTCTGATCAATTTGAATCGCTTTAAGTTTAAGCTGGTCCAGTTCCTTGTCAGCTTCCGCTCGGGCTTTGGCTAGAATGTTCTCGCTCTCCTGATTGGCTGCGTTCCTGGCTGCGACACGCATCTTCTCAAGCTCTTGCGTAACGAGTTCTCGCTGTTGGTTTAGGTCACGCTCCATGTTCTCTGCATACGTGAGTTTCGCTTTCGA
Source organism: Bremerella sp. P1 (assembly GCF_028748185.1). Taxonomy (NCBI): domain Bacteria; kingdom Pseudomonadati; phylum Planctomycetota; class Planctomycetia; order Pirellulales; family Pirellulaceae; genus Bremerella; species Bremerella sp. P1. Next base: position 6,143,868 of record NZ_CP118164.1, read on the forward strand.
CTGTTCTTCGAGCTGCTTTGCTTCGCTCTGCTGTTGCTCAATAGCTTTCCGAACCGGTTTAAAGAAAAACCAGCCGAGTAATCCGGCGAGCATCACAAAATTTGCTATCTCGAATGCGAAAGTCCAAAGGCTATCACGCATCTGCAGACTAACCTGTTGTGAAAGGGTTGGCGAAGATCAGGATCAGTGCGATGACAAGACAGAAAATGGCAGTTGATTCCACCATCGCCAAGCTGACGAAAAGCGTGCGGGTGATCGAAGCCGATTCGTCGGGCTGGCGGGCCAAAGCATCCATGGCAGCCGCAGCGATTTTGCTTTCTCCAATCGCAGCTCCGACAGCACCGAATGCCATCGTGACGGCCGCAGCAATAATCGAAACCATTTGAATTACGGTTAGGTCAGTCATGCGTTCTCCTCGGGGCCGATCGCGGCTCCTATGAATAGCGTAGAGAGTATTGCGAAGATATATGCTTGCAGCATCCCGATCAGCAAATCGAGAGCCATAAATGGCATGGGAACCAAGACGCCTGCCAGGGCTACCAATAGGCCGACGACAAGGTGTCCTGACATCACGTTGCCGAATAGTCGCATCGCCAAGGCGACGGTACGAGATATCTCGGAAACCAGATGCAACGGAAAGAGAAGGGGGTTGGGCGAGAAGTAGTGCTTGAGATATCCGCCCAGTCCACGTGCTCGAATGCCCGCAAGGGGAACCGTTAGGAAGACCACAATTGCCAGAGCGGAGGTTGTTGCCAAACTGGCCGTCGCCGGATGAACTCCTGGAAACTGTCCCGATATATTACATCCGGCAATGAATAGGAACAGGCTGCCCGCCAAGCCCGCGACGGCTGGATTGGTCTTGCCGAGAATATCTTGAACCGACTGGTCAATCCGTCGGACGACGATACACGCAAGTGCCGCCAAGAAAGAATCAGGGCGGTGAGTAACGGACCATCGCATCCAGAGAGCTAGCAGAAGCAATACGACAGACACTGTCAGCGAACTGAGCATCGTCTCGGTGATTGGAATTGGGCCGATTTCAAATAATCGCGGATCGCCGAAGACACGAACGTTCATGGGGCAATCTCCTTATGGAGGGGCCTCAAGTGAGATCGCATCACGATGGCAATTACAAAGAAAAAGCCAAGGGCCCAGCCAAAAGCCGTCGGAACGATTCCCCCAAGGATCGCAGAGGCGACGAAACCCATTCCTACGGCGAACAAACGAAAGAGTCCCAAGAGGGCTGCGTAGGGTCCGGCAAGGGAGGTGCCCTTCTTAAGGCCCAGGCCGTGCATTGCTCCAAGTACAACTCCGCACAATAACCATCCACCGAAAATCCACGTCACTAGAGTTTTCCTTTCAAAGCTTGCCATGCCGCAATGCAACCCAGAAGCGTACCAAGCGTTAGCAACATCAAGGTAAAGTGAACGCCGGTGTCAAAACGGACGTCCAGGTAGTGCCCTGCCATTGCCCCGCCTACGGATGCCAGGGCAATAGGCCAACCGACCATTCCCAGCACAGCCAGGGAATGCCAGAACGACTGGGCTCCATGTTCTCTGCGACCACGACGTGAAATGTCTCGTTGTACTGCTGCCCGCAACTTTCGGCGGCGTCGATCTGGAAATGAATCGTTCATGTGCCCTTTTCGCCTGGTTGTAACCGCTGGCTACCACCTTCTTGCAATTCGCGAAGAATGCTGTGTTCGAGCCGACCAAGGGTCTCTCTCGCCTCAAGTTCAACACTGGGTTTGGCGAGTGCTGCTTCTAACTCGTTTGCCACGGTAGGCATATCCGTGCCACAGACTGCAAGCGGAGTGAGAATGCTCGCTTGCCGACCGTCGCAGCGTAGCAGTCCACCAGCGGTCCCTGCAAAGGTCGTTTCTCCGGCTGAAGACACCAATACAAGCCCCGGTTCAACGGCCAGAACAATCGGCTCCATTCTAGGTCGAATACCGACTTGCCCCGTTTCTACAGCGACACGTAACGAATCGACACGACCTTCGTAAATAATTTCGCGAGGTGTGCGGATGATCAGTTTCAAACGAAGCTCGTTCATGGAATCGCTTCCTCCAGGGCACCGATCATGAATAAAGCATCTTCTCGCAGATGATCGCACTTGCCATCCAGAATGGCCGCGACGCCCTCGACGGTTTCTTCCGGCGTGACGCGACGGCCAGGTGTACCTGTGAATAATTCGGCCACGAAAAAGGGTTGGGTCAGAAAGTTCCGCAATCGACGAGCACGGTTGACCAAAAGCCTGTCCTCGGGGGAGAGTTCTTCCATGCCGAGCATGGCAATCAAGTCGCGAAGTTCTTCGAAACGCCCCAGGACGCGCAGCGCTTCTTGAGCTGTCTCGTAGTGACGCAACCCGACCAAGGCCGGATCGAGGGCTTTTGAGGTGGACCGAAGTGGATCGACCGCAGGGAAGAGGCCTTCCGTGGCGACATCGCGTGAAAGTACCAGGGCACTGTCGATGTGCCAAAATGTGTGGGTTACGGCGGGATCGGAGTAGTCGTCAGCCGGAACGTAAACTGCCTGAACCGAAACCATGCCGGCGCTACGCGTGGCGGTGATTCTTTCCTCTAGCGAGGCAATATCTGCGGCGAGTGTCGGCTGATATCCAACACGTGAGGGCAGCCGCCCCAAGAGTCCCGAGACTTCCATTCCAGCTTGGACGTGACGATAGACGTTATCCACGACGAACATGACATCCTTCTGGCGGGCATCGCGGAAGTATTCGGCAATCGAAAGGGCCGCTTGGCCGACCAGGAACCGCGCACCAGGTGGTTCCTTCATTTGTCCAAAGACCATCACGGTACGATCCATGAATCCACGACTGGCCAATTCCTGCCAGAGTTCAAACCCTTCACGCGAACGCTCGCCAATTCCCGCAAAGACGGCGACTCCACGGTATCCTTCTACGGCATTGTGGATGAACTCTGTCAGTACGATCGTCTTTCCAACCCCAGCGCCCCCGAAAACGGCCACGCGCGATCCAGACGTAAAAGGGCAGAACAGGTCGATCACTTTGATGCCTGTGGCATAGATTTCATTGCCAGTCCGCCGTTCGGAGGAAGGCGGTGGAGGTCGATGAAGCGGCCAGCGTGTCTCCGTTTCAATTGGTGCTCCTCCGTCCAAAGGAGTTCCTTTTAAATCCACCACGCGTCCCAGGAGTTTGTCTCCGACGACCACGTCGATAGGACGACCATGGCTTGTCACCTGCCAGCCGCGACAGAGGCCACGTGTCGAGTCGATGGCAATTGCCCGCACTGATCCTTCGCCGAGATGGGAATGCACATAGGCAGTGATTACGTCATCCTGGGGAACTCGGCAATACAGCCCGGTTCCAATTGCTGGGCTTTTTCCATCGAACTGCACATCCAGAACCGTTCCTCGGACGGCAGTAATGACACCGTGCGTTGTTGCGTTTTCAGGATGTGAGCTCATGTGCTTATTGTAGGCTGATATCACTCTGCCATGAAATCAAAGAATGATCATTTCACGTTTAGCGGACTTCACGATCTTCTGCGGCCTGACCAATATTAAGGCTATCTAGCGTCCGTTGTTTTCCGGTTCCTTTGGCTGAAGCGATTGGAGAAACGCGAGCAAGTCGGCAATTTGATGCGGAGAGAGCGTCTTCTGGATATCATTTGGCATGATAGAAGTATCACTGGCCCGGATTGCTTCAATGGATGCGTTGGGGAGTTGGACAGACTTTTCCTGGTCGAGCCCCAGTCGTAGGTGATCTGTCGCTTCTCCCAGGATAATACCGCTAAAAGTTTTGCCATTGGATGTCGCGATCACGTAGGGCGCGAAACCGCGTGCAAAGGTCGCACTGGGGAAGAGAATGGATTCCAGTAGGTCGCGGCGAGAACGGCTACGTCCGATGGTCGTCAAATCGGGGCCAACCAAGCCTCCCTTTTCCGCAACACGATGACACTTACTGCAGGTTGCTTGAATCGAGAAAAACACCTCGCGTCCGCGGTCCGGATCGCCGTCTTTAAGTTCAGATTCCATCTTGAGGAGCATCTCTTGTTGCGCTTGGGTAAGAGGCTCACCCAATGACGGTGCGGGAATATCTAGCCATTGATTATCTGGTCGCTTAGCGGCAATCCGCTGCAACTCAGCCAAGGCTAGTGAGGCTCCGTCACGTACGGCCGAATCTCGGGCGAGGACTGCTTGGCGGAGAATGTCTCGTCGATCAGCACCTATAAGTGCGAGCATCGATGCGTGTTTTAGCGGCGGATCACTCTGAACACGTGGTAGCATCTCAAGGAGTTTGCTGGTGAAATGATCGTCGTTGACTTTCCAATGGCTCAGTGTCGCGATCGCATTCCGTTGCTCGGCTGGAGAACCCGCGAAAGCCATCCGTGATAGCCTAGGTACTAGTTGTGTGCGAGCCTCTCCTGCGGGAATATCGAGTAGAGCCCGAGCGACAGTCTGACGAAGCAATGGGTTGTCGGAATCAAGCAACTTCCCCAATTCGGCAAGTGACTCGCTAGTGTTCTTACGCCGAAGCTGCCAGATAAGCTCGAGTGTTGCCGCCTCTTGCAGCTTGGTATCGTTGTCGTCATCCTGGGAAGCCTGGGATCGTCGAATGCGATAGATGCCGCCTTGAATGTGTGATTTGGCAACGCCTGATTGAGGACAGCCGATTCGGAACCAACCCCCGGTATCGATCACCAAGAGTGAACCATCAGGTGCTTGAAGCACATCTGTCGGATGAAAGTCTTTATCGTTTGAGACGAAGAAGTCGTTTACTTGCTCTACCTGATAAGTGGACGCATACGGCTTCAGGCGAACCTGAACGACACGGTTAGTATTGAACTGTGTGATGAAGAGCGTTCCCGTGTTATCCGATCCCCACTCGTCGCCGTCATACCGACAAAGCCCCGAGACCGCCACGTGCCCAAAGTTTTGGAGTTCCGGCAGAAGGGGACCTGTACGTACGAATTCCTGACCGAGACTTTCGGCAAAGTCTTCGCGTGGGTACACTCCGCCATATTGCCAATGGACGAGGCAATCACCGCGTGGCCGCGCATACATCAGGTTAACCGTACCCAGCATGTCTCCTTCTGGCGTAAATACAATCTCGACCGGATTGTCCATTCCGCCGGTTGCGAACGTTTGCACATCGCTTCCATCGGGTCGGCACGAAAATATGCGGGCAGCCTTCCCCTTGCTGATGATCTCTCCCTCAGCATCACGAATCTCGTGTCCGTGACGTCCTTCGCACCAATAGATTCTTCCTTCAGGACCGAGAAAGGGACCATGCACGTCCGCCGCGTTGCCCGTATAGCCGAAGTCTCCCACTAGCTTCTGACGAAGATCGGCTACGCCGTCATCATCGGTGTCGGTCAGCTTCCAGATCGCTCCACTCGAGGCAACGTACAACGACCCGTCCAGCCAGAGGCAGCCTTGAGGGAAAGTCATGCGATCGGCGAAGGTAGTTGCGTGGTCGAAGACGCCGTCTCGGTCCGTATCTTCTATTCTCCGAATGAAATTCGGAAGCTGCTTTTCCAACTCAGATCGGGGAAGATTCTCACCGGCACTGGCTGCTACGTATAACCTCCCTTGATCGTCAAAGCATGCCATCATAGGGTGGCTCACCAACGACGGAGCTGCTGCCAACTCGACCGTATATCCTTCTGGGACCTGAATAGACCCCGACGAAACTTCCGCGCCCCGGGCGAGCGTTGAAGAAAGGATGACGGCAAGGGTAAGTAAGGGACGTATGGTCATGCGGGAGACTCCGTCGGCGGTGTGCTAGACTCTGTTTCCTTTGACAGCCTGACGAAGCAGGTTGTGGGTTATTTGCTGTACACGAGCATCCGGCCCGTGCGGTCGGCTCCAGTGCGACCACGGTAGTACGTGACCCGGTGGACTACTGAGTCCTTGGGCCCAGAAGATGGTTGCTGCGTTGAAGACATAATTGCCTTTCGGTCCGGGATATATGGTTGCGGTCCACTGCTGAGGATTCACACCACCCTGCCAGGCCGTTCCATCGGCGACCACTTCCAGGCCGTCAATCTCGGGAGGATTGCCGTGGTATTCCCAGCCGACCAAACCGGGAATCGAATCTCCTCGCTTTACATCGGTACCAGCAAAGATCCAATGGTCGGGCTGAGTGATTGTCCAATCGCCTCCACCGTTCACGGGCCGAACATTCCGGGCACCCATTAACAGACCTTCGTCCGGCCCGCGATGGGGAAACGGGCCATGGTCATGTTCGCGGGTCACTGCGTGCGACTCGTTCCCTCCGTAGGGGCCTCCACGAAAGATGATTCGATTTGCTATACCATCGCTGTTTTCGCGGAAAGGCGTCACCCAGCAGACGCTATTGCCGGAAAGGAATAACAGATTCACTCCTTCGTCCCGCATCTTCTCCACTGAACGGAATTGGCGGATGTCCCAATATTCGTCGTGCCCGACGCTGATAAACGCCTTGCACTTCAGACCCCGTTCTGGGGAGAGCATATCGCTGTTGGAACAGTAAGTGACGTCGTAGCCGTGCTCTTCAAGCCAATATGAGAGTGGAAACTCGAAGGGAAGAAATTCGCCGGAGCCAACTGTCCGCGGGTCATTGACCACGCCATTATGCTGCGCTTCCCGGGCATAGGGACGATCAAAGCTGACATCCGCCCATGGTCCCTGAACACCACGGGGGTGGGTATAGATGGAATAGTTGTTCGGCCAGCGATTGTAGGCTTGCCACGTATTGTCGCTTACCTGAAAGAGAATGTCGGCCGGACGATCGTCCCGAACGATGAAGATGATATGACTTTGCCAGTAGGGTTCACCGGGCTTGGGGATCGTGGTGAGCCTCCCGACGTAGACACCACTTAACCAGTCTGGAGGAATCTCGAGTGTTAGCGAGGGCTTCCAGCGGCATTCGTGAAGGTTCTTCTCTCCCGGGCTTGGTGTGGGCTGCGTGACTGCGTCGAAAGGACCGTATGTTTTCACCAATCGGGCACCCTTGCCACCGTAGTACCCCATTCGGAATAGTTCAAGTGTGAATGATCGTGTAGGATTGCATGAGACCATCACGTCGAGCGATTCGCCAGCGGCCACGCTTTGTTGGGAGCAGTACCCTTCAATCCAAGGTGACCGGAATCCATCTCCATCGACACGCACACGTGTAAGCTGCCAATCGTCGGCACCTTCTAGGGCGTTTTCCTGCTGAACCAATCCGGCAGAGGATGAACTAACCTGGGCATAGGCTGTTTGGGCAAGTAATGGTGCGGATCCCAGCATCGTTGAGGCAACCGTGCCTTTTAAGAACGCGCGTCGGGGCACCCTGGTAGGATCGTCACTCATTAGAGTTTCCAGTTGCTAGGTGAAGCAGGAGTTCTCAGCGGAAATCGATTGTGCATTCGCTTTAACTTACGCAAGGGGCATTCTGGGAAAGTTCGCGGTGTGCGGAAAGTGTGATGACGGCCTGGAATCTGGTCCGGTTTTAGTTGTCGAAGGAGAGCTAGAGGAAAGGTAGGGAGCGATTCTAGGCGGTGATGTGATAACAGGTGATATCTGGAAAGTATACTAATTGTTGTGCTTGAGCAAAATTCGAAAATGCTCAACTTGATGAATGGGCAAAACTCATCCAGCGAATCGTACAACTTGAGCGAGTGACAGCAGCATTGAGAAGCTAGGTCGTATCGCACCAACACCTGACGAGGAAGCTTGCGGAAATTCCGTAGGGCAGCACCGGAGCACTGTTTTAAGCGTTGTATTCTGATGTGAATGATGTCAGGGCCTTCAGATAGTTTGCCCGCTCGTACGCTGAAGGATTCTCGCAATTGTGACGGCTCATGCATCCTCGCATTTGCGTGAGCGACTCGTATTCATGTTCCACCATCCAGGCCTCAATTTCTTCCAAACAGTCGTGGATGACATGTGATCCATTTATGAGAAGAGATGAAACCATCATGGCAACGTCAGCACCTGCTAGAAGTGTCTTGATCACATCGGTCGCTGAATGAACTCCGCTTGTCGCAGCTAGCGACGCGGAGAGATGTTCTCGCAGTATCGCGATCCAACGCAATGGTAAGCGTAGCTCGGATGGGACGCTCAATTCGAGGTGGGGTTGCACTTGAAACTGATCAATATCAATTTCCGGTTCCAGGTATCGATTGAAGAGAACGAACCCATTAGCCCCAGCTTCCGCCAATCGCATAGCAAAGTTGGGTAATGCCGTAATGTAGGGCCCCATTTTGACCGCGATTGGGATTGAGACGACGTTGCGTACCTCCTCAACCAGGTCCAAGTAGCGTTGTTCCACCTCAGCAGAGGTGATCTGAGGATCTGTCGGTACGAAGTAGATGTTCATTTCCAAGGCATCGGCACCTGCGTCGACCAGCATCTTGGAGTAGCGTCCCCAGCCGTGAGGCGAACATCCATTGAGACTGGCAATCACCGGAACATTTACAGCGGCCTTGGCCGACTGGAGTAGCTTGACGTATTGGCGGGTTCCCAGGTTGTAGTGGCTTATGGTGGGGAGAAAACCGCTCGCTTCTGCTGATGCTTCTGCCTGGTAATCGCTCAACCGATACAATTCCATTTCATCGTGTTCGATCTGCTCTTCAAACAAAGATGGCAACACGATTGCCGCTGCGCCTGCGTCAGCCAGGGCTTTGATTTGCTCCACGTTTCCCGTCAAGGGACAAGCTCCGGCCACGATAGGTCCTGACAGTTCAAGTCCGAGGTAGCTGGTTGTCAATTCAACACTCATGATTCATCCTCCGAGTCAGCCATTTCTCGTTCGATATGTCCCATCTGTTCGTAGTAATGCCATTGATCGTCGATATCTTGCTGAGCCAATTGGATAAGATGCTTGGCATGCTCCTGAGAGGTTTGATTCAGCATGGCAAAACGGCCTTCTTGGGCGGCAAACTCTTTCAATGGGATCGATGGCTTTCGACTATCAAGCTTAAAGGGATGCCCGTCGCCGTGAGCCTGGCGAGGATCGTAGTGGTAAAGTGGCCAGAAGCCTGAATTGACCGCAGCCTTCTGATGCGACATTCCTGTTCTCATGTCGATGCCATGGGCGATACACTGCGAGTAGGCCAGGATCAGCGAGGGGCCTTGATAGGAATCTGCATCGATCAAGGTGCGAATCGTCTGTGCAGGATTGGCTCCGATCGCTATTTGAGCGACAAACACGCTTCCATAGGAAACCGCCAGCATCCCAAGATCCTTCTTCCGGTTGGGTTTTCCTTGGGCAGCAAACTTGGCCATGGCAGCTCTCGGTGTTGCTTTGGATGCCTGTCCGCCGGTGTTCGAGTAAACGCCGGTGTCCAAGACTAATACGTTGACATTCGCCCCCGAAGCAAGGACATGATCGAGGCCACCAAATCCGATGTCATAGGCCCAGCCATCACCCCCAACGATCCACACGCTCTTGCTGATTAATGAATCCAGCAGGTCGAGTAGATTAGCAGAGGCGGAGGAAGCCATGCGTTGGAGACTCAGGCGAAGCTTTCCGATCCGCTCTCGTTGTGCGTGAATTGCTTCGTCGTCCGTCTGAGCGGCTTGGATGACTTCTTGAACCAGGTTCTGTTCCAGCTCCTTCTCGATTTGCTGGAGCAGGCCAACTGCCGTGTTTCGCTTTTGATCCAATGCGAGACGCATTCCCAGTCCAAACTCGGCATTATCCTCAAACAGAGAGTTGGACCAGGCGGGACCTCGTCCGGAACACTCATGCGCCCATGGCGTCGTTGGAAGATTGCCACCGTAGATGGAAGAACACCCGGTCGCGTTAGCAACTAACAAGCGGTCGCCAAATAGCTGGGTCAACAGCTTCAAGTAGGGTGTTTCACCGCATCCAGCACACGCCCCCGAAAACTCAAACAACGGCAGGATGACCTGGGAACCTTTTACGGTGGCCAGTTTCACGTCCCGTCGATCCATTTCGGGTAAGCGTTTATAGAATTCAAAATTCGTTCTTTCGCCGTCGAGGTGTTCTTCCTTTGGACACATATTGATTGCCTTATGTCGTACCGCTTCCTTGCTACGAGCAGGACACACGTCAACGCAGACGCCGCAACCGGTACAGCCATCAGGAGCGACTTGGATGACCATTGCTTCGGCACTGGTATCCTTGCTCGGCCATAACTTGCTGCGGAAAGTAAGCGGAGCTTCTTCTTCGATGTAGTCGGCGTCAAACACTTTCATCCGAATTGCCGCATGTGGACATACCAAAGCACACAGTCCACATTCGATACAGATATCGGGATCCCAAATTGGAATCTCTCTAGCGATACTGCGAGTTTCAAAACGAGACGTGCCGGTCGGGAAGGTGCCATCCACTGGCATTGCGCTGACAGGAAGGAGATCACCTTTCCCAGAGATGATCATGGAGGTAACACGCTGAACGAAATCGGTTGCGTCGATTGTCACTGGTGGCCGGCGATGAACGTCACCTATCTTCTCTGTCGGAATGGGGATGTCATGCAAGCCGCCAAGTGCGGCATCCACAGCAGCGTAGTTTCTCTCCACGACAGATTCGCCTAGCTTTGCGTAAGTACCAGAGATGGCATGCTTGATCTGGTCAATAGCTTCAGCGGTAGGCATCAAGTCCGTTAACGCGAAGAAGCAGGTTTGCATCACCGTGTTGATACGTCCACCAAGTCCGGCTTCGCGCGCTACGCGGTAACCGTCAATCGCGTACAGCTTAAGATTCTTATCAATGATTTGGCTCTGAACTTCCGACGGCAAATGTTCCCAGACGCGTTCTGGAGCGTGGGGAGTACACAAAAGGAACGTGCCTCTGTCGGCGATGCGTTCTAAGACATCCATGCGGTGTAGCAGTTCTTCCTGGTGACAAGCGACGAACTGAGCCTTTTGGATCAAATAGCTCGAAGCAATGGGGCGAGGGCTAAAACGCACGTGAGAAACGGTCGTCGAACCAGACTTTTTCGAGTCGTAGACGAAATAGCCTTGGCCATAGAGCGAGGTCGATTCGCCGACGATCTTGACGGTATTTTTATTCGCCCCTACCGTTCCATCGCTTCCAAGCCCGTAGAAAATGGCTCGAAAGATGTCGTCAGTTTCGTCGCCGAGTTCGGGATCCCACTTTAAGCTTAGGTGCGTGACATCGTCGTGAATGCCGATGGTGAACTTGCGTTTGGGCTCTTGTCGATCCAACTCGTCGAAGATGGCTTTTGCCATCGCTGGAGTAAACTCTTTAGAGGACAAGCCATACCGCCCCCCAATCACTACCGGCAAAGCGGAACTGTGCCATGCCTCACAGAGGCTGGTAACGACGTCTTGATAGAGCGGTTCGCCTGCTGATCCCGGCTCTTTGGTCCGGTCGAGCACAGCGATCCGCCGCGTCGTCATCGGAAGTGCCTTTACGAACGACTCGGCATCCCATGGGCGAAACAGTCGGACTTTTAGGACTCCATTCTTACTGCCGGTAGCTACTTCGTCGGCGACGACTTCTTCGACGGCTCCGCACCCTGATCCCATTAGGACGATAACCGAGTGTGCATCCTTTGCGCCGACATATTCGAACGGCTGGTATCTGCGACCGGTGTAAGTGGCAAATTCATCCATGGTTTGTTGGACGATGGATGGGGTTGCCGTGTAGAACGGATTGATTGCCTCGCGTGCCTGAAAGAAGACATCGGGATTTTGGGCTGTCCCACGTAGAACAGGTCTTTCAGGGTCAAGCGACCGACGGCGATGTTCCGCAACTAGTCGGTCGTCGATCATTTCTCGAATCGTTTCCGTTGGGATGGACTCGATCTTGTTGATCTCATGAGATGTCCGGAAACCATCAAAGAAATGGACAAAGGGAATGCGACTCTTTAGGGTGGCTGCCTGGGCAATAAGCGCGAAGTCGTGAACCTCCTGGACAGAGCTGGCACATAGCATTGCCCATCCTGTCCCGCGGACTGCCATCACATCGCTGTGGTCGCCGAAGATGGAGAGTGCATGGGTTGCAACGGTGCGAGAAGCTACGTGAAACACCGCCGGTGTTAATTCCCCCGCGATCTTGTACATGTTCGGGATCATCAACAACAAGCCCTGCGACGCGGTAAACGTCGTTGCCAGGGCTCCAGCCTGTAGGGCGCCGTGGACACTTCCTGCCGCTCCTCCTTCACTCTGCATTTCGATGACACGCGGAATAGCATCAAAAATGTTCTTCCGCTGACTCCCCGTCCAGGCATCAGCCAATTCTCCCATGGGCGACGCGGGTGTAATCGGATAGATGGCGACTACTTCGTTCGTAAGATAGGCAACCTCAGCCGCTGCATGATTACCATCCCACGTAACGTACTTGGTCAGACGTTTATTCTCGGTAATCATGGCTGAGCCTTTCTTAGGACTTGAATGAATCAAAACTAAGACGAAATGCCCTCCGGACGTAACTTGGAGGTGGACTGTTAAACGTTTGCGAGATCCTTTTCGAGTTTCAAAATGTCGAGCGTTGTCTTAAGAACTGCATCGGGATTGAGGGATATGCTATCGATCCCCTGTTCGACTAGAAATTGGGCGAATTCAGGATAGTCACTGGGAGCCTGGCCACAGATGCCGATCTTTCGTCCGGCTTGTTTTGCGGCCTGAATCGCACTAGCGATTGCACGAGTGACTGCCGCATTGCGTTCGTCAAATACGTGAGCGACGATCTCGGATTCGCGGTCGACACCCAGGGTGAGCTGCGTCAGGTCATTTGACCCGATAGAGAATCCATCGAAAATCTCAGCAAATTCTGCTGCGCACCAGACGTTACTGGGCAGTTCGCACATGACGTAGACTTCCAGTCCATTCTCACCACGCGTGAGCCCATACTGCTTCATCACCTCGAACACATTTCGCCCCTCTTTAACGGTGCGACAGAAGGGAATCATCAATTTGACGTTCGTGAACCCCATCTCTTCGCGGACCTTACGCATCGCGATGCATTCCAGGCCAAACGCTTCTCGGTAACGTGGGTCGTAATAGCGAGATGCCCCGCGGAATCCGATCATGGGGTTTTCCTCATGTGGTTCGAAAGGCGCACCTCCGAGCAGATTGGCATATTCGTTTGTTTTGAAATCACTCATCCGGACGATCACATCGTTCGGGTAAAATGCGGCGGCGATTTGTCCCACACCCGCAGCCAGCGTATCTACGAAGAACTGTGGCTTGTCCTCGTAGCCGGCGGTGAACTTAGCGATCTGTTGTTTGGCCTCCGGATCTTCGAGCTCATCGAACTGAAGCAAGGCCTGTGGATGGATCTGAATCGAGTTATTGATGATGAACTCCATGCGAGCCAATCCAACACCGTCGTTAGGGATCTGAGCCAACCGAAACGCTTCGTCGGGATTAGCGACGTTCATCATGATATGGGTCCTGGGACGAGCCAAATCGCCAAGATCAACGCGTTGCACTTCAAAGTCGAGCTGGCCGTCGTATACGTACCCGGCATCTCCTTCGGCACAACTAACCGTTACCGACTTGCCGTTGGTAAGGATCTCGGTTGCATCGGCGGCCCCTACGATGGCCGGCAAGCCGAGTTCCCGGCTCACGATCGCTGCGTGGCAGGTTCGACCCCCGCGATTAGTGACGATAGCCGCTGCCTTTTTCATGATGGGTTCCCAATCGGGATCTGTCTTGTCGGTCACCAAGACTTCACCCTCTTGGAATAGTTCCAGCTGCTGGGCATCCTTGATGACGCGGACAGGACCTGCGGCGATTCGCTCGCCGACACTTCGTCCTGTAACCAGTCGCTTTCCCTTTTCTTTCAGGCGGAAGGTCTCTAGGATCTTCCCAGTTCGCTGAGATTGGACGGTTTCAGGGCGAGCCTGCACGATGAACAACTCGCCAGTGATTCCATCTTTGGCCCATTCCATATCCATAGGCGTTGGGCGGCCGCGCTTCTTGCTGTAGTGATCTTCGATGACAGCCGCCCAACGAGCCAATTGCAGAATCTCGTCCTCGTTGAGAGCAAATCGTGCTCGGTCGTCTGGAGGAACGGGAATATTTCGGGTCATACGACTTCCACCGATGTCGTAGACGAGTTTGAACTCTTTGGTCCCCAGGTGTTTTTTGAGGATTGGTCGAAAGCCTCGTTTAAGTGTCGGCTTGAAGACATAGTATTCATCCGGACTGATCGACCCCTGAACTACGTTTTCTCCCAAACCGTAGGCGGCGTTGATCAGAACGGCATCCTTAAATCCTGTCTCGGTATCAATGGAAAACATGACACCTGAGGTCGCGAGATCAGATCGGACCATTTGTTGTACGCCGATGGAAAGCGCGATCTTAGTATGATCAAATCCCTTATCAGCCCGATACGAAATGGCCCGGTCGGTAAACAGGGAGGCAAAGCAGCGTCGGCATGAGTCGAGAAGTTGTCCATGCCCGCGCACGTTTAAATAGGTTTCTTGCTGACCGGCAAAGCTGGCGTCAGGTAAATCCTCGGCGGTAGCACTCGAGCGTACGGCTACATCCGGTGCGTGCGATCGACACAGATTGTCATAGGCATCACAAATCTCCTTTTCCAATCTTTCAGGGAAAGAAGCGGACTGAATCGCGTGACGAATGCGACTTCCGCAATCGCGTAGGTTCTCGATATCGCTCGTGTCGAGATCACGCAGAACCTCTTTAAGCTTCCGATCGAGACCCGCCGCGTGAAGGAAAAGACGATAGGCGTCCGCGGTGATTGCGAATCCGTTAGGGACCGCAATACCTTCCGATTGAAGTTCCCCGTACATTTCCCCAAGTGAGGCATTCTTGCCGCCAACGATCGGAATGTCGTCGATGCCTATCTCGTTAAACCACAGGGTGAACTCAGTTTTGGTGGAAATGGACATGATGGGAGCTCGACTTATTCAAGGTGTTTACCAGTACTTTTCAATATGAATATTGCCCGGCAGCCGTGGCTGATCGAGCCGGAATCCTTGTTGCTCAAGGATCTCTACCATTCCGACAGGTTTGGGATAAATGCGTGGGACCTGCTGAAGCGACTTGGGTACTCCAATCATGGCAGGGTTGCCACATAGGTAGACATGACTTGTCTCAGGAGTCGGTTGCGACTGCTGGGTAACAATCGATTCCCAATTTCGAAACACATCTTGGACGTAACTCTTCCCGATGTAGTCGGAACGATGGGGAGAGATATTCTCCGGTTCGCGTGTTGTTAAGGGAACGTAGCGATAGTTGGGGAACCGCCGCTCCAATTCCTGATGCTGCTGTAAGTAGCCTAGATCTTTTCGTTGGCGTACACAGACCAAACTAGTGATTGGGCCTTGGTGCCCTTGCGATAGGAGTTCGGCAATCATCACGTTATGAGGAGCCTCGCCAGTTCCCGTCGCAACGAAAACCAAGTGGTCTTCTGTGCCGTGGGGACGCAATGTGTAGTTGCCGCGAGGGTGTTTGCCTATCCACAGACGATCTCCAACTTTCAAGTGAAACAATCGTGGCGTCAGCGAAGGTGGATGTGGCCGGGAATGAGATACGAGCGTAATGTAAAACTCTAAGTAAGGGAGGTCACTTGCTCGAACGAGTTGCCCCGCCTTGTTGAGGACGGGGCAGCTGATCGAATAAGCTCGCTGGATCATATGTCCGCGCTCTTCGGGCTCGGCGTTCTCGAGGCTATCGCCGGTTTCCCAGGTTCCCAGTCCCAAACCAATATATTGCCCTGGCAAGAAAGAAAGTGGGGCTGCGTCTGGCACGATTCGCAAGACTCTCAGGCTCTCGTGAAGGGGAACGATCTCAGTAACGTGGGCGTTATAGAGACTCTCCCGAACCATATCAGTCTTTTCGTTCGATTTCATAGGCGTTGTCATGGCAGCGTCCTACTATCAGCTCGGTTGAGAGAAAGTCTGTTAGAAAGACGAAGCAAAGCGAGGGCCATTTCGGCGCGATTTCTGCATTGGTTTCTATCGCCCGGAAAAGACCGGCAAAAAGTCACTAAATACAGCTCCTGGAAACTGCAAAAGGTCGACTTTGCACGGTGTCGAAACCGCACAGGTGTGCTATATCGCTCACCGGTTACTTTCCTCCAATGTCGGAGAGCGTGATTTTCCTTGACGCAAGGAATCGCACTGCTTTAAGGTCGATGTAGCTAGCTGAATCGCGATCTAGTGGAATTATGAGTGCTCGTATGCAAATTCTTTCCGTCGGTAGTTCTCACAGTGATGACCAGGTCGGTTGGCTAGTTGCCGATTTGTTGCGCGAGAGGGGCTTCGAGCAGATTCATATCGTTCACAACGTTGACGAGTTATTGTGGTACCTAACGCCCGATTCCCCTTCGATCATTGTGGATGCATGCCAAAGCGGTTCACCGGTGGGAACGCAGTTCCGTTTTGAATGGCCAGATCCCGCTATCGATTTACAAATTGGCAGAACGTCGCATGGAATCAATATTCCTTACGCTTTGCGACTCGCGGAAGTGTTAGGGAAACTGCCTAGAGAGGTCATCGTATTTGCGATCGAGATCCGATCCTCGTATTCCACGGAACCTATGGCGGTGGAAGTGATCACCGCCGCTCACGGGCTGGCAGATCGCATCGAATTGGAAATAGCTGCGCAGGGAGGAAGCAATCGATGCATGAACGATCTTTAGTGAATGCTTTGCTGAGCCAGATAAGCGGAATTGCAAGTTCTTATCCAACGTCGCGTGTGTCGGGCATTCGCATCAGTATTGGCCGGTTTTCAGGTGTCGAGCCGGACCTTTTTCGAATGGCGCTAGAGGAGATGCTGCCTGAGTCCCCTTATCGAGGTGCTGAGATCGACATGAAGGTAGTCGAAATTGAAGCTCTGTGCTCCCAATGCGAACATCAATTTCCGGTAACGGCGTTTTGCTTCACTTGCCCACTTTGCGGCTGTCAGCGCACGAGTATTGTCCAGGGCGAAGAACTTGTGCTGGATAGCCTCGTGCTTCAGGAGGAATCGTCATGTCCAACGTCGAACTAAGAGAAGCGATTCGAGGTGTCGATTGTTTTCAAGGAATTCATGAGGATGACTTGGAGCAAGTCGCTAAGATGGGACACGCAATGGATGTTGCGGCAAACGAAACTGTGTTTCGAGAAGGGGATCCGGCAGTCAGTTCCTATGTGGTTGTCTCGGGAACCCTTTCGCTGGAAGTCTGTGCTCCGGGAGTCGGCTGCCGACGCATCTCGACTATCCGCGACCAGGAGTTCCTAGGGTGGTCGCCGGTACTGGATAATTTCCACCTGACCGTTACCGCACGTACAGTGACCGCTACCCAATTGATTGAGTTTCCCAAGGACGAGTTGCTCGCGCTGTGCGATCGCAGCCCGCATTTTGGCTATGTGTTTATGCGTGGTGTTGCCCAAACTCTCGCGAGACGTCTCAGTGCAGCGCGAATGCAGTTGCTGGACTTGTTCGGGGACGAAGCCGAAACGAACACAGCCGACGGATAATGTGATTCATGGACCCCATGCAGCAGGACAACTCGTTGCCTACGCAGCCCGGCATGCTCGTGCGAATCGCTAAGGAGCAACTCGAGGCGATTATCCATGCGTTTCGTGTTCGAGGTTACCGAGCGATTCTCCCAAAAGTCGCAGGTGGAGCGGTAATCTACGAAGACGCTGAGGATATCACCCAATTGCCAATCGGTGTGCTAGACGAGCAAGAGGGAGGTACGTATCGCCTAAAGCGCAGTTCTCGGGACGGGTACTTCGACTATGTAGTTGGTCCTCATTCGGTAAAGCGATATCTGTTTCCCCCGACGGAAACGGTGCTACGTTCAGATCGTGTCGGGGGAACTTGGCGGTTTGAAGCTCCCGAACCAGAAAGCGAGCCCACCGTGATTGTGGGGGTTCGATCTTGTGACCTACACGCTATCGCGATTCAGGACCAAGTGTTCCTCGAAGGCCCCTACGTCGATCAGGGCTACAAAGCTCGCCGTGAAAACCTAGCCTTGGTGGCGGTCAACTGTCGCCGGGCAGCCGCTACCTGCTTTTGTCACTCAATGGGATCCGGTCCGGCCGTGACGAGGGGCTTCGATCTGGCGTTGACGGAAATGGACGAGTCTTTTGTTGTAGAAATCGGCACAGACCTGGGTAGCGAAATCATGGCTGCGTGTCAGTGGTCAGGCTTGACGGAGAGTGAAGCGAAAGCTGTTCGGGAAATTCCTGCCCAGTTACGTAAGAAGATGGAAGAAGGCGGGCGAGGCTATGGAGACGAAGAAGATCCGCACGTTGGCAGTCCCGACCGCAAACTCGATACGGAAGGGATTCGCGATCTACTGGTCAATAATTTAGAGCATCGCGAGTGGGAGAGTGTCGCTCAGCGATGTCTTTCTTGCGCGAATTGTACACTCGTTTGCCCGACCTGTTTTTGTTCATCAATTGAAGACGTAACGGATCTGACCGGCGAACATGTTGAGCGAGAGCGTACGTGGGGATCCTGCTTCACAGCCGAACATTCCTACATGAACTCCGGATCTGTAAGAAACTCAATCCGCTCGAGATATCGACAGTGGTTGGTACACAAGCTGGCTACATGGATCGATCAATTCGATACCTCTGGCTGCGTCGGGTGTGGTCGCTGTATTACGTGGTGCCCTGTCGGAATTGATCTCACTGAGGAAGTCGCCGCGATTCGGGGGGATCAGTGATGAGCACCGAACCTCAGCCGCTACGAGTTGCGAATTGCTGGCAGCCACAATCGATGTGCATTCAGGAGATCGTTGCCGAAATCCCGAATGTCTGGACACTTCATTTGACATCGAAAGGGAGAGATACGCGTTTGTTCCAGCCAGGACAGTTCAACATGCTATACGTTCCTGGTTTTGGCGAAGCGGCTATTTCAATCAGCTCAGGCACGGATGAATTTCCTCGCCTCGGGCACACGTTTCGGGTTGTCGGTGATGTGACCGGTGCCCTCTCAACTCTTAAGGAAGGTGACCAGATCGGCGTTCGTGGCCCTTTTGGAAATCCTTGGCCGTTAGAAGAGTTACAGGGCAAGCATGTCATTATGGTGGCCGGAGGAATCGGCTTGGCGCCACTAAGACCATTGATCGTGCATTTGCTTGAGCATCGTTCCGACTACAAATCATTGAAATTGATTTATGGTGCTAAATTGCCGAATGAGCTGCTCTTTCGGAGAGAGTTCGCCAAGTGGAAGGAAGGAGGTCTAGACCTGGAGGAGACTGTCGACCGAGGAACACTGCAGTGGTCAGGACACATCGGCGTAGTTACCGAAGTCATGCGGCCATTTAGCGGTGATCTTGAACAAACCAGGCTCTTGGCATGTGGACCGGAAATCATGATGCGGTTCGTCGCACGCGAGGCGATGTCGATGAGGATTTCTCCTGCTCATATCTTTCTGTCCCTAGAACGCAACATGAAATGCGCGATGGGGATGTGTGGGGTCTGTCAGTTCGGCCCTGAGTTTGTATGCAAAGACGGGCCAGTGTTCTCCTACGAACGAATCAACTTGTTCTTGCGTTTGGAGGATCTGTGATGACCGACAAGAAGAAGCTGGCGGTATTCAAGTTTGCCTCCTGTGATGGATGTCAGTTGACACTTCTGGACTGCGAAGACGAATTGCTGGCGGTCGCCGAAGCGATCGAGATTGCCCATTTTCTGGAAGCAAGATCACGAAGTTTGGAGGGACCTTACGATATCGGACTGGTCGAAGGGTCCATCACGACACCAGAGGATGTTCAGCGAATTCAAGAGGTCCGCAAAGCATGCAAATTCCTGGTTACTATCGGAGCGTGCGCCACGGCCGGTGGTATCCAGGCTCTCCGAAATTGGGCCGACGTGGATGAGTACGTCCAACACGTCTACGCTCACCCAGAGTATATTTCCACACTAAAGACGAGCACGCCCATATCGGATCACGTCGCGGTCGACTTCGAACTGCGAGGCTGTCCAATCAGTAAATATCAGTTGGTCGAATTACTGTCGGCTCTCGTTCGGGGTAAGAAACCGCAGACACCCACTCACAGTGTGTGTGTCGAGTGTAAGAAACGGGGGACGGTGTGCGTTGCCGTGGCGCAAGGGATTGCCTGCCTGGGGCCACTCACGCAGGCAGGCTGCGGAGATACTCATGAAAACCGTGGTGCGATTTGTCCGGCCTGTAATCGTGAATGCTTTGGCTGTTTCGGTCCACAAGACCAAGTCAACGGAAGTAGTCTCACAGACGCGTATCAGCAGGCGGGGAATGCGCGACTACCCTTGGTTCAATTGACACGGAACTTCAATGGCTACGCTCCCGGATTCCGGGAGACAAGTGAGTCCTTGGAAAAGCAGGATGACTCTACATGAGCACCGAAGAAGAGCCGCATCCGAACGACCGCCGAACGATTGAAGTGAAGGCCATCTCACGTGTAGAAGGAGAAGGACGCCTTCACCTGCGTGTTCAAGGCGATGTTGTGGAACATGTGGAGCTGAATATATACGAGCCTCCAAGATTCTTCGAAAGCTTCTTGCGAGGCCGCCAGGTGCACGAAGTGCCTGATATCACCGCACGTATCTGTGGCATATGCCCGGTTGCTTACCAGATGAGTTCCTGCCATGCGCTGGAAAAGGCGTTGGGGATTTCCATCTCGCCGGAGATACGCCTATTGAGGCGGCTTTTGTACTGTGGGGAATGGATTGAAAGTCACGTTCTTCATATGTTCCTTCTACATGCACCTGACTTCTTGGGATACGAGAGTGGTATCTCGATGGCGGTGGACCACAAAGAGCAGGTTGAACGTGGATTAGAGCTGAAGAAAATTGGTAATCAGCTGCTTGAGACGCTTGGTGGCCGAGCGATTCACCCTGTCAATGTTACCGTGGGTGGATTCTACCGTGCGCCGAGTGTGCGAGAATTGAAGCTGCTACTTCCTCGACTGGAATGGGGATTAAAGACCGCTCTGGAAACCGTGGAATGGGTCAGCAAGTTTGACTTTCCGGACTTTGATTTGGACTACGACCTGGTCTCGTTGCATCATGAGGAAGAGTATCCTTTGAATGAGGGTCAGGTTGCTTCCTCGTCGGGCCTAAAGATTCCAGTGGAGGAGTATGAGACTTACTTTTATGAGCGGCACATAGAACATAGCACGGCGCTTTATAGCGTGAAGGGACCGGATGATCGCTTCTATCTAACAGGTCCGCTGGCGCGACTGAATAATTGCATAGAGATGCTTTCACCTATTTGCCGGAAAGCATTCGACCAAACCGGCTTGATTTTGCCACTGAGGAATAATTTTCAGAGTATCGTGGCCAGGTCGCTGGAAGTTGCCTATGCCTTCGATGAGGCGATCCGAATTGTGAAGGCTTATCAGGCCGAGGTGAGTCCTTCGCGTACTCCTTTTCAGCTTCGGCCTGGAGAAGGTTGCCATGCCACAGAAGCCCCACGTGGGTTGCTCTATCATCGTTACCGCATCGGCGAAGACCATCTGATCGCCGAAGCGAAAATTGTCCCACCAACTTCCCAGAACCAAGGACAGATCGAAACGGACCTACGCGAGTTTCTTCCGCGGATCGTTGACCTGAAAGATGCAGAGATTGCCCAGCGATCTGAACATCTAATCCGCAATTATGATCCCTGTATCAGCTGCGCAACCCACTTTTTGCAGCTTAGCATCGACCGCAAGACGGATTCCCAACCCCATATTGGATAAGGATGAACACCATGTCGACCGAGACGATTTCCGTAAAGCAGGACATTCGGACACTTCGCCAAGCGGCGGCAGCAGCGTTTAAGAAACGGATGCAGGAGCAAGGGACGTGTGTCATCCGCCTTCTATCATCGCCCGGTTCGGGGAAAACAACACTTCTGGAGGAAACCGCAAAGCGTTTACGAGAACATCACAGCGTGGGAATCCTAGTGGGGGATATCGCCACGAATCGTGATGCGGAGCGACTGGCACCTTTGGTGACGACGGCACAAATCACTACCGGTGGCGCCTGTCATTTGGAGTTGCCGCTCGTAGAAAAGATCTTGCCGCAATTGGGTAATCAATCCTTTGAGTTCCTATTCGTCGAAGATGTTGGAAATCTGGTGTGTCCTGCTTCGCACGATCTGGGAGAACATCTTCGGGTGCTTGTGTTGAGCACGACCGAAGGAGACGACAAGCCCGGCAAATACCCAAAGGCATTCCGCACCAGTCAGGCCGTTGTGATTAACAAGACTGACTTGCTTCCTTACGTTCCTTTCTCCGTCGATCGAGCAATGGCCGATGCTCGGGATGTCAGAGGCGATTTAGAGTTCTTTCCGATGTCGGCACTATCGGGAGAAGGGATCGAAGCGTGGTGTGAATATCTAATTGCCCTCCGCGACAAGACGATGGCGGAGGCGACCGGTCCTGTTTCGGACATGGACTAATGTCAAATGCCTAATGCCACCAATCAGACAGAGAACGAAATGTCCTCAGCAATTGCTGAGGGTATTGTTCTTAGCGGTCGCCTTCAGGGGATGGGCGTTCGACCGGCGATTTTTCGATTGGCGACTCAGTTGGGTTTGGTAGGGCACGTACGCAATACGGCGCAAGGTGTTGAGATTCATATTGAGGGATCTCCAAATCAGACGGAGGCATTTAGGCGGCAGTTGCGTGGCTTCCTTCCAGCCGAGGCACAGATCCTTAGCGAGCAGTCCCGCGAAGTTCCACCGATCGGTCGCGCTCGATTCGAGATAGTCCGAGAGAACACGCAAGATTCAATTGTCACAACGGTACCGCTCGATACGGCGGTTTGCCGTGAATGCCTCGATGAGATCTATCAACCGGGAAATCGACGGTTTCTATATCCGTTTAATAGTTGTGCTCGATGCGGTCCACGCTATACCATCATCCGCCAAATGCCGTTTGAGCGCAACGATACAGCGATGGTCGACTTCCCTTGGTGTGAAGATTGTTATGCCGAGTATCGCTCTGCCGACGATCGCCGATTTCATGCCCAAACCATTTCCTGTCCAAAGTGCGGTCCACGTCTGTGGGGCATCTCGGCAGGGAACCGGCGATTTGACGACCAAGAGGAAGTCCTCGACCAGGCTTCCCAGGCAATTCTTCGCGGGCTAATCATCGCACTAAAAGGGCTAGGAGGCTATCAACTTCTGGTCGATGCCACCAACCCAGACGCTGTGGAGAGACTCCGACAGAGGAAGGGTCGGATAAGCAAGCCGTTTGCCGTAATGATGCGAACGGTATCGGAGGTAGACCAGGTTGCCAAGTTGGATAGCGTTGAGCGTCAGGTTTTATTCTCGGCAACCAATCCGATCGTTTTGCTCGATCTGAATCAGGAAACGATCATCGCTCCGGGTGTCCATCCAGGCTTGAACACTGTCGGCATCATGTTGCCCACCACACCGCTACACGACTTACTGCTAAAGCGTGTCGGGCGTCCGTTGGTCTGTACAAGCGGGAATCGCGAAGGGGAGCCGTTGGCCTTCGAAGTGGAAAACGCGGAAGCGATGTTGTCCGGGATTTGCGATCTCTGGTTACATCACAACCGTTCGATTGCCCGTCCTGTCGATGACAGTGTGGTCCGGATCGTCGCCGGGAATCGCGCTGCGCTGAGGTTGGCCCGCGGTATGGCTCCTCTTCGATTAGACTTGGACACAAACGAAACACAAATGGCCCTGGGCGGACAAATGAAATCTTCAGTGGCATGGAGTCACGATGGAAGTGCATTTCTGGGGCCGCATATTGGTGACCTTAGCAATTTGGCGGTCCAGGAACGCTACCAATGGCATCTTGCCGATTGGCAAAGCCTTTATCGTTTCTCAGCGACTCAGGCCGTGCACGACAGCCATCCAGGCTATTACACGACGCATGCCGCATCTCGAGAGTTTTTGGTCACGCAATCCGTTCAACACCACCATGCCCACATATGTTCGGCGATGCTTGAACATCACTTACTTGACCAACAGGTGCTGGGCGTGGCTTGGGACGGTACCGGTTACGGCATGGATCAGACGATATGGGGAGGAGAGTTTTTCCTGGCAGACAAGCATCAATGCTCCCGGATTGCTCATGTGCGACCGTTTGCCCTTCCCGGGGGAGAAACAGCGATCCTTCAACCTTGTAGGATCGCGTTTTCGTTGTTGAGTCAGTTGGACAGCGTGGATTCCTTCGATTCACTTCCCGTTTTCGAGTCTCTCAGATTGCGATTGTCGTTAGTGGAACAGATTCTGGACAGTCCGCAGTATTCACCAATCACAACCAGTGGTGGCCGATTGTTCGACGGGGTGGCAGCATTGATACTCAATCGCCAACGGAGCGAATATGAAGGACAGTTGCCGATGGTGCTGGAAGCGATTGCGGATCCCGAAGAAAAGGGAGCCTATGAATTCACAATCGCCAAGCAAACATTGGTAGAATTGGATTGGCGTTCACTGATCAGCCAAGTAATAGCTGACGTTGAAGCAAGGGTATCTCCAGATCGAATGTCGATGAGGTTCCATCGAGGTGTTGCCAACGCAATTATCGCCATTTGCCGTCAACACGCGGATCTTCCGGTCGTGCTAACTGGTGGTGTATTTCAAAATCGGCTTCTTGCAGAGTTGATCGCCGACATGTCGCAGGGCCAGAGGCCGCGAGTTTATCTGCCAGGTATTATCCCGCCTGGAGATGGTGGACTGGCGGCCGGTCAATTGGTAGCTGGCTATCGAAATGAGGCAAGATAATGTGCCTGGCAGTACCGGGTAGAGTCGTACGCTGGATTGACCGAACGCCGCCGTTTGAGAGCGCGGCAATTGAATTTGGCGGTTTGCATCGCGAGGTCAACATGGCCTGCGTTCCAGAAGCAGCCATCGACGATTATGTATTGGTTCACGCAGGCATCGCCATCAGCATTGTGAGCCCCGTAGAGGCAGAACAACTGTTGCGCACGCTCGACGAACTGGAATCGGTCGAAGGAGAAGCGGACTCTGCGGAGGATACTCCTCCATGAAGTACATTGATGAATTCCGTGATGCAGAAGCGTGCCAGAGAACAATCGATGCAATACGTCAAGTCACGTCACGTTGCTGGACGATCATGGAGGTATGTGGGGGGCAGACGCACGGACTATTAAGATGGGGAATCGATCAGCAACTGGATGGAGTCGTTCGACTCCTGCACGGCCCAGGTTGTCCTGTCTGTGTGACCTCCAGTTCGATGATCGATGCCGCCATAGAGCTTTCGCGACGCCCTGATGTTACCGTGACGAGCTTTGGTGATATGTTGCGTGTCCCTGGTTCACAGGAAAGCCTCTTGCAGGCGAGGGCAGGG
Source organism: Bremerella sp. P1 (assembly GCF_028748185.1). Taxonomy (NCBI): domain Bacteria; kingdom Pseudomonadati; phylum Planctomycetota; class Planctomycetia; order Pirellulales; family Pirellulaceae; genus Bremerella; species Bremerella sp. P1. The sequence goes on from NZ_CP118164.1 coordinate 6,169,026, forward strand.
GGGGCGGATGTTCAGTTGGTGTACTCCCCGCTGGACGCGGTTCGATTGGCGAGAGATAACCCGGATCGCCAAGTCATTTTCTTTTCCGTCGGCTTTGAAACGACTGCCCCTGCGAGTGCTCTCGCGGTAAAACAGGCTGCCGAATTGGGGCTAGAGAATTTCTCGTTACTTGTAGCACATGTTCGCGTTCTGCCAGCGATGGAAATGATTGCCTCCGAGGAACCCAGCCTGGTCGATGGGTTTCTTGCGGCGGGCCATGTTTGCACGATAACAGGATTTCAGGATTACGCGTACCTTGCTACTGACTATCGAGTTCCGGTTGTGGTTACGGGCTTCGAACCGTTGGACTTGCTGAGGGGGATTCACGAGTGTGTCTCACTTCTGGAGCGTGATGAACCTTCGGTTGTAAACCGCTACGAACGTTGCGTATCCGAGCACGGCAATCTTCAGGCGAAGAACCACGTAGAAGATGTATTCCGAGTCGCTGACCGAGATTGGCGTGGTTTTGGGATCATTCCTAACGGAGGCTTGGCACTTAGAACAGAATGGGCGCGGTACGACGCTGAACTCAAGTACTCGATTCAAGATTCGCTTGCGATTGTATCCGGTGACTGTCCTGCCAGCGAGATTATCACCGGACGTCTGAATCCCGTTGATTGTCCGTTCTTTGGCAAGCATTGCACCCCTGAACAACCGATGGGCGCCCCAATGGTGAGTAGCGAAGGCGCCTGTGCCGCCTACTATCGTTACCTACCCGCCAACCAGAATTCTCAACCGTCTCTATAGTAAGCACCGATGTCAAGATTGCCTGTCAATTGCCCGGTTCCTCGCTCAACGGATGACGCCGTAACGCTTGCACATGGAGAAGGTGGGCGTACGATGCGACGATTGATTCGTGACAGGATCGTCTCTCGATTGGGAAACACACCGCTGGTCAACCTTTCCGATGCCGCGGTTTTGCCGACAATGGGCGGTTCGCCGGTAATGACGACTGACAGTTTTGTTGTTTCACCCCTCTTCTTTCCCGGTGGCGACATTGGAACACTTGCTGTATTCGGTACGGTAAATGATCTCGTTGTCTCGGGTGCGAGCCCTCGGTGGATTGCGCTTTCGATGATCATCGAGGAAGGCCTTCCACTGGCCCTGCTGGACCGTGTGTTGGATTCGATCGTCGCTTCGGCACGAATTGCTGAAGTGGAGATCGTGACGGGAGATACGAAAGTTGTTCCGCGAGGTGCGGCCGACGGGCTTTTTCTGACAACAACGGGATTAGGAGAGCTTTTCGAACCTATTCCAACTGGTCCAGAAACGCTTAAAGAAGGGGATGTTATCCTCGTGACAGGGCCGATTGGACAACACGGAATTTCAATTCTGGCAGCTCGGGAGAAGCTCGGATTCGATCCAATGCCCACGAGTGACTGCGGGTCACTATGGAACGCGGCCCAATCACTTCGTTCGGCTGGCTGTCCGGTGCGTGCCATGCGGGATGCCACGCGAGGAGGGGTTTCGGCGGTCTTGCATGAATGGACTGAAACCAGTGATTCAACAATTATGATCAATGAAGAAGCCGTTCCTGTTGGTAACGAAGTCCGCGGCGCGTGCGAGCTGTTAGGCTTAGATCCGCTCCACCTTGCGAACGAAGGAACGATGCTGGTTGCGGTGCCCAAGGAGATGAACCAACGCGCATTGCAGGCACTCTTGAAGGTGGGAAATTGCCCAAGCGCTGCCATCATCGGCGAGGTAACAACACGGCGATTGGCTCCGGTTGTTGTTCGTCGCGGACGGTCTGCAGAGATTCCCCTTGAGGAACCACAAGGCGCACCGTTTCCTAGAATCTGCTAGGGTGAGAGCACAAAGCTCGGCGGCGCATAAAAAAAGCCCGGCTTCTGCCGGGCCGGAGAATTCAGGTTGCTTGGTGGACCCGAGTATTTATAAGCATTTATCGCCATGTTGGCGAGCGTCGAGTCCTAACAGGACTGCGAAGGATCGGATCCACCCGCCATCTCCTATTAGGTCAGCCTCCTGCCTCCCTTGGAAGTGCCACAATGGATGTTCGACGTTTGGCAAACTCGGACCGTCTAGGTTGCCTTGCCAGCGTCTGACCCTCAATGGCGGTTGTCACCCGCTACAACGGTCAGGCGGCTTCGCGTCCATTGCTCACCTTCTAATATTTCTACGTTTGGTGACAGCGTATGGTTCTTGTTTGGCCCAAAACATTCTTCACTATTTATGGTTGTGTTTGGGCAGAACGCGCGTTCCATAGCCATTTATGCAGTTCTATGGCAGGAACGATAGTTACTGACAAAGCGGCGACGATGAGCCAGGTAGTCAAAGACACAGGTGAAGTATCGAGAATCGATTGCATGAATGGAAGGTACATTGCGCCCAGATGAATCAAAAACGCTCCGATTGCTCCGGCCAATAGAAAGGGACTACGAAATGGGCTTAGGGAAAAAGCCGACTTTGTTTCGGAACGGCAGTTGCCAATATGGAAGTTTTCGAAGAGAACCATCATCAACAGAAGCACATTTCGAGAATCGCTTTCTGAGTACCCGTTAGAGATCATCCAGTAGAAAGTACCGAAGCCAACAGCGCCCGTGAGGCCAGCCGCAACGAGGGTTCTCTCGATCATCAAGCGATCGAAGATGCGTTCTTTAGGCGAACGTGGTTGGCGATCCAGAACATCTCCTTCGCCAGGCTCAAAGGCAAGGGCAACATCCTGAATACCATTGGTAACCAGGTTCATCCACAGTACCTGAACCGGTAACAGTGGTAATGGCATCCCGGTGACCACCGCTAACCCCATCACAAGTAGCTCGGCCGCCCCGGTAGAGATCAGAAGGTAGATCACCTTACGGATATTGTCATAGGCAACGCGACCTTCTTCGATTCCGACGACAATCGTCGCAAAATTGTCATCGCTGATTACCAGCTCGGATGCTTCACGAGCCACGTCTGTGCCCGACTTGCCCATTGCCACGCCGATGTTCGCCGCCTGAAGAGCGGGTGCATCATTAACGCCGTCGCCGGTCACTGCCACAAAATGGCCAGACTTCTGTGCGGCCTCGACAATCTGTAGCTTCTGTCGCGGGGCCACCCGAGCGAACACCCGGATGTTTTGTACGATCTGGGAAAGCTCCTCAGGGGTTTTGCTGGCCACTTCAGGCCCAGTCATGACTTGTTCTTCGTGCTGCGCCATTCCCAGATCACGAGCAATTGCCAGGGCCGTTACCGAATGGTCCCCGGTTATCATGGAGACGTCGACGCCACACCGATGGCAGGTATCTACCGCCTCGCGAACGCCTGGTCGCAATGGGTCGATCATTCCAACAAAACCTAGCAAGGCAAGGTTCGTCGGTTCGGAAGGGGCTCGTGTTTGATCGAGGCCTGTGGTGCCAGGGCCTTCCGCTACCGCTAAGACGCGGAGACCACGCTCAGCCATTTTCAAGGCAATTTGTTCCAGTTCCTCGCGGTCAATGTCGTCGCGACACATCTGAAGGACGCGTTCAGGAGCGCCTTTCACAATCACACGCACATCACCATCCAATCGATTGAAAGACGCTGCAAACTGGCGTTCCGACTCGTAAGGAATGTCATTAACCTGAGGAAACTTCGTGAGCATTGCTTCACGAGTTTCGCCAGCTTTGTGTCCGAGGACCAAAAGAGCCACATCAACTGCGTCACCGCGCCAGTGCCAGCTCCCGTTGCGCTGATGTAAATCGGCCTCGTTGCACAAGACAACAGACCGGATCAGCGACGCAAGAATCGGGTCTGAGATAACCTTGGAGTTGCTGTCTTCGGCAACGAGTTCTCCCTGCGGAATGAAACCTTCGCCGGTGACCTTCAACGCTTCACCGGTAGCGAGTTGTACCTCGCGGACGGTCAATTCGTTAACCGTTAGTGTGCCTGTCTTATCGGTCGCGATGAAGGTGCAACTGCCCAGCCCTTCGACGGCACTGAGCCTTCGAACGATGACGCCGCGTCGAGCCATTCGTGTCGTGGCCACCGCCAAGGACACCGTCATAGCAACGGGAAGGCCTTCGGGAATGGCTGCTACCGCCAAAACGACAACAAATATAAACATTTCTGTCACAGGATACCTGGCGAACAGACCACCAATTGTGCCAATTACTGCGGCGATCGCTAACGTCGAAAGGGCAATCACATTAGTGAACTGCTCCATGCGTTCTAAAAGGGGCAGTTTGCCTCCGGTTGCTCGTGTGACGTCCAGCGCTAGTTGTCCGACAGCGGTCGAAGATCCCGTTGCGACCACCATTCCTTTGGCACGACCGTGCGTTACGATTGAACCAGCAAATACCATATTGGCTTGATCCGATTGCGGTGAATCCGCACTTCCTATCCACTGGGGGTCTTTCGATACCGGCAACGACTCGCCCGTTAAAAGGGATTCATCAATTTCCAGTCCCCTCGCCATGACCAAGCGTAAATCGGCTGGGATGCGGTTGCCTGACTCGAGCCAGACAACGTCTCCAGGCACAACCTCCTCGGCAGGAATCTCCTGAACCTCCTCGCCTCGCTGGACGGATGCCCTGATTCGCAACAGCTTTCTCAGTGCCTGGCTACTCTTCTCAGCTTTCCATTCCTGGTATCCACCAACCGTTGCGTTGAGAAGCAACACGAAAAAGATAAAGCCTGCGTCGCGGAATTCTCCGGTAAGAATCGAGATAAATGCTGCGACGAGCAATATGTAAATCAACGGACTATAGAACTGCCGTAGAAGAACCTCCCACCAGGCAGGTGGCGGCTGTTCAGGTAGCGTGTTGGGCCCAACAGTCTCAAGGCGTTTGTCGGCCGTGGCTTGCGAAAGACCGTTTGCTGTGGCATCCAGCCGTCGATAAACCTCGGCCAAAGGAACGGCCTGCCATTCGCATTTATCGCTCACTTCAGCTACCTATCGATACATGAACGGACGCTCTGAATCGCAAGGGAAAACTACCTGTTTCGTTCTACGATTCCCGTTGAGTTGCGTGATACAGCGCTTATTGTCTCGTTAAATCATGGAGATTGGGATAGGGGGATCCGCCATGTGGAAACGGTTAATTCGGCGATAGGTCACCAGGGAATACTCGATGATAAAAGACTTAAACAGCATTGTTCTTATCGGTAATCCGAAAAAGCGTTGTCTCATCCGATGGCTAAGATTCCAACCTATTTTACGAGTCGTTGTCCTATCTGCGGTCGGACTCTGCAAATTCCGGCACATCTTTTGGGGGAGCTGCTCTCGTGTGAACAGTGTGGTGCGAATTACGTCGCACAGGATCGAAAGGTCGAGAAGGCAGATACGCCGGACCTCGAGTCGGAAATCATGCAGCGAACTGATCTCATCCTATCTGTGGTCCGGAAGCAAAGGGCACGAGGACCCGGGGCGGTAGATTCCGCAAAGGGCTTTGATGATGGCGGAAATCGCCATCGCGAAGCGGTGAATTCTCTGATTATGGACAAGGGGCGTTACAAGCACATTGGGAGTTAGGCCGTTCGCCCCACGAAGTATGCGATGTGTCGGCCCAACCTCCATAATAGGCGGTCACGATGAGTAGTACTGAATCAGCCCCCAGCGCTTTTCCCTGCCGTTTGCTGTTGGTCGATACCGATTCCCGATTTCGCCGGATCGTTAAAGAGTTTCTTTCTAGTCAGATCGTTCAGGTCGAAGAAGTAAGTCATGAACGTCAGGCATTGCAAAAACTCGAGCGATCTGAATTCGATGTGATTCTGGTTGAAATGGCAGCAAATACCGAAGCATCACTACTAAGGCTTCGGGAACTAAAGGAAAAGGCAGACTGTGAAGTCATCTGCGTGTCTGAGAAGCCGGATGCGGAATCAATCGTCGCCGCAATAAAGGCTGGTTGCTTCGACTATCTGACCAAGCCGGTACGCATGTCGCGACTGCAAAAGACCGTCGACAACGCATTCAGAACGGTTCGGCGACAGCGCCTATGTAGAAGCGAGCATCTACGAAACGGACAGGCAAAAAAGCCGCTGATGATCGGACAATCAGCCGCAATGCAGGAAGTATTTCGGCTTATCAAACGCGCCGGTCCCACGGATCAGCCTATTCTAATTCAGGGTGAAAGCGGCACTGGCAAGGAGCTAGTCGCCAAGGCTATCCATCAGGTAAGCCATCGCGTGGATCAACCCATGGTCGTTGTTAACTGCGCTGCGCTGCCAGAAACATTACTTGAAAGTGAACTCTTCGGCCACGAAAAGGGAGCGTTTACCGGAGCCGCAAGTGCCAAGCCTGGGTTATTTGAGGTTGCCGACGGAGGCACCATGTTCATCGACGAAATCGGTGAGATGGCTAGTGGCATACAAGCCAAACTATTACGTGTCCTTGAGGATGGCTCGTTTCGCCGTGTCGGTGGGACGGAGGAACGGCGTGTGAATGTGCGTTTACTGACGGCGACTAATCGCAATCTCTTCGAAGAGGTGAAAGAGGGGCGATTCCGTGAAGATTTATTTTACCGGATCGACGTGATGCGCCTCGAATTACCTCCGTTGCGTCATCGCGGAGATGATGTTGCCTTGCTCACGCACCACTTCATGGGCAACGATTGGCAAATCGACATGGATGCCATGGAAGCTATCGAGCGATATCGCTGGCCCGGGAATGTCCGTCAACTTATCAACGCCCTGGAAAGAGCCAAGATATTGTCGGACGATCAAACGATCCTTCTCCAGAACCTGCCTACGGAAGTCGCAGAGTGCACCTATGTATTATCGCATTCCGGACCGCCACGGAAGGATGACCTAGAGTCTTTGATGCGTCACCAAATAGAGTTGGTAATGTCACGCGAAAATGGCAATAAGGTTCGTGCTGCGCGTGCATTGGGCGTGAGCCGGCGTAGCCTTTACCGTCTCCTGGAAAAGTATCAGATCGAATGACTACAGTGATGGGCCTCGAAGTGGAGTGCGATGATAATTCCAAACCGAGAAGATGTCGGACGTCCAGGTGAAAACAAGAGGCTTAACAATGACAGTCCCTGCAGAAGGGCATGTTTCGAAAGTACTTGTCGGAACGGATTACCTGCCAGGGATTCTCCGCGTTCCGCCGATTGCTCAGGGGTTGGTTTTCTTAATCCATCGGAGTGAGAGTGAGCGAGCGCTTTCGGATGACCATGGGCTGGCACTGTTCCTGCAAGAAAAGGGATTCGCTACGTTGCTCTTTGACCTCCTTACAGAGTTGGAGGCGAGCGATGATCGGCATATTTTCGATATTCCGTTATTGGCTCTTCGCCTGCGAGGTGTTGAGAATTGGGCGAAGGAGCAGACAGCGATTGCACATTTGCCTTTGGGATGTTTAGGGGGCGGCACGACGGCCGCTGCTTCACTAGTTGCTGCGGCCTTAAATGGGAGCAGTTTAAGAGCGGTTGTATCGAGAGGAGGTCGCCCCGATTTGGCGAAGGCATACATTCGGATGGTATCTGTCCCGACGCTGTTGATTGTTGTGGGCGCGGACGACGGTGCGATTCAGTGTAATCAGAAGGTCTACGATGAACTTAAATGTACAAAACGTTTTGAGGTTGTAAGTCACGCACCGGAACTTGTCCCGGGCACAGAAAACACTGGGAAGGTTGACCATTTGGCAGGAGATTGGTTTTCGTCGTATCTTCGTGAAAAGGATCAATAGTCGCTTGTTGTCATCGCTAGTGTGAATCTAAGAAGAAAGTTCTTCTCAGCGGGTGTCTGATATCGACAATGAAAGAACTGCGAGTGATTAACTGTGATCCAAATGAATAGACTGAAAGTCAAAAAATAGTCGCGGCAACGTTTCACCTTTATCAGCAAGTCTGAGTTCGGGGGACGTGATGCGTGGGAGGTGTCGATGAGGGCCCAGCTACTCCGTCAAGTAGTGTCGTTACGTGATGTTTCGACACCGTTGGAACTCGTCGATATTCCCACGCCGCGTCCCACCCGAGGCGAGATTCGGATAAGAGTTGCCGCTTGTGGCGTATGCCATACGGAACTTGATGAAGTCGAGGGAAGAACAGCTCCCCCCATTCTTCCTGTAGTACCTGGACATGAAGTCGTGGGCTACGTCGACGAAGTGGGTGACGACGTGTCGCACCATCGCATTGGCGATCGCGTGGGCGTCGGTTGGATCCATTCTTCTAGCGGGGGTGAGCAGGAGAACATCTGTCCTCAGTTTCGTGCCACAGGCAGAGATGTAAACGGTGGATATGCAGAGTACATGACGGTACCAGAGGAGTATGCGTATCCAATCCCCAAGTGCTTTACAGATTCCGAGGCCGCACCTCTATTGTGTGCCGGAGCGATCGGTTATCGCGCGATGCGACTTACTGGCATTGAGGATGGGCAGACTTTGGGGCTCACTGGTTTTGGTGGATCGGCCCACTTAGTGCTGCAGATGGTACGTCACCAGTTTCCTCGGACGAAGGTATTCGTATTTGCCCGTGACGGAGACCAGCAGGAATTCTCTCTGGAACTAGGGGCTGTGTGGGCAGGCCATACGACCGATCGGGCTCCGATCCCTTTAGATGCCATCATCGACACGACACCCGCCTGGCAACCCGTTGTCGAGGCCTTGGCGAATCTCGCGCCAGGGGGGAGATTGGTCATCAACGCCATTCGCAAGGAAGATGACGACAAAGAACAGCTACTCCAATTGAGTTATCACGAACACTTGTGGATGGAACGAGAAGTAAAGACGGTAGCCAACATCACGCACTATGATATTCGTGAGTTCTTACCGCTAGCGGCCGAAATCCCCCTCCGCTCCACGATCACCACCTACCCACTGGAAGAGGCGAATCGAGCGATCGTAGAATTGAAGCAGGGAAGCGTAAAAGGGGCCAAAGTTCTGGTGATGGATGCTTGAGGGTTACCGGTAAAGAGGTTAGCCGTTTTCCAGTACCCACTGAACGGCCAACTTCATCAATTCAGCACTGTTTTTTGCGTTAAGTTTGTGACGAAGTTTCTCCCGGTGCGTATCAATCGTATGCACACTTAGTTGCAATTGCGCGGCGATGGCTGAAGTTGTCTTACCATGGCCAATCAGCTGGAACACTTCCAGCTCTCGGTCACTAAGACGCTGGATTGGATCCTCATTGACAGGCGTGTTATTCGAAGCTACCTGGCTAAGTAACTGCTGCATGATTTTGGGGCTTAGGTAACGCTGGCCGCTAAGGGTAGTGCGGATGGCGTCGATTACCTTGTCTTGCAGTTCTCGTTTATTCACATATCCCAATGCACCAGCACGTAGGGCGCGTTTGGCGTATAGCGATTCGTCAAATGCTGAGACAACAAGCATCTTTGCAGCGGAATTACGTGCATAGATTTCTTTGATCAGTTCGATTCCGTTTCCATCTTCCAACTGGATATCGATCAGCGTCAGGTCTGGTGAAAGCGAACGGTACTGGGACAATGCATCGTTGATACCGCTCGCTTCTCCGCATACTTCAAGGTCTGGTTGACCGTCGATTCGAGCAGCTAGACCCTCTCGCACGATCGGATGATCGTCGACAATAAGAATTCGGCTGGGTGAAGATGATGTACCCATACTAATCGGCCCTCTCCGAATTGACGTCTCGCGAAAAGGTACAGCTAACGAGCGTTCCACCGTCTGGCCCCGGACCTATTTGGGCAACACCGCCGATTAGGCTGGAGCGATATTGCATGATCTTCAGTCCTGTTCCCAGATTAGAAAGTATTTGCGATGGGATTCCGCAACCGTTATCGAACACTTCCATGGTAATTGATCGCTCAGCGCCAATCAGGCGAATCTCAATGTTTGAAGCATGCCCATGCTTCATGGCGTTGTTTACAGCTTCCTGGACGATTCGGAAAAGGTGCGTTGCAACAAAGTTATTCGTCAGGTCGATATCTCCCTGAAATACGCAAGCACAGCCAATCCCATATTGCTCGCTTACCCTCTCGGCAAGCTCTTCCAGTGCTGCCCGAAGTCCCTCCGCGTCGATTTCTACAGGAACGAGACCGCGGGAAAGGTTGTGGACTTCGCGCGCGGCTTCACTAATACCGCGGGCAACGCGGTCCGCAAGTTTTGCCACTTTGGCAACGGTAGGCTGACAACGCGTCTCCCATTGTTCGTCGTTACAAAGCATCTCGGCGACTGTTTGCGACAGCAAACCCAGACCTGTCAGTTGCTGCTGAACACTATCGTGCAGTTCATGCCCAATACGACGGTCTTCTTCGGCAGCGATCGCCAGCACTTGTTTTTGTAACTCCTTGAGTGCCGATATGTCGCGAATGATGCCGGTGAACAGCGGAGGATTATCGATTTGGCTCACCGAGAGATGCACTGGAAACGTTGAGCCATCTTTTCTCCGAGCGACGACTTCCCGTCCTGTACCGATCACGCGAGCTTCCCCAGTCGCCAAATAGCGCGAAAGGTGATTATCGTGCTCGCTACGTGATGGCTCAGGCATCAACAGCTTTACGTTGGTACCGATCATCTCCTCGGCCAAGTAGCCAAACATGCGCGACGTGGCCGGGTTGACGCCGACAATCGTTCCCTGATGGTCGATCGTCACAATCGCGTCGGTCGCCGTTTGAAGAATGGCTCGCAAACGCGACTCTCGTTCACGCAGTTGTCGAGCCGATTTATTCTTTTCCGTTACATCGCGATGAATGGAGACGTAGTTGGTACAGTGGCCATTCTTATCGATCATGGGTGTACAAACGATTTCCGCGTCGTAGGTCGTGCCATCCTTTCGATAGAAGAGCAATTCTCCTTCAAAAGGCTGGCGAGCATGAATCGCCTGGTACACCTCTTGAACGGATTGTGAATTCGTATTTTCACCGTGAAAGATCTCAGGTGTTTCACCCAAGAGCTCAGCCTCTTGGTATCCCGTTATCTGACAGATGGCTTCGTTAACGAATACGATTCTCGGACAGGAACCATCGAATTTGGTATCGGTGATGACGACACCTTCCCCCAGGTGCGAAACCGCCTCGGCGAGTAGACGCCGCTGATTCTCGGCATACTGCCGGGCGTCCGTTTCCAGTTTCAGCGACTCTCTGGTTTGCTTCAGCTGGCCGATCCTCCGCAGCGTGGCCTTGAGCATCTCCGCATTGATGGGTTTCAGCAGATAGTCGTATGCTCCCTCGCGAAGGGTCTGAATGGCGTCCTCGATCTTAGGATTGCGCGTGGCCATGACGATCGACGCATGGGGGAGCATCCTTCGTAGACGGGGAAGCACTTCGCGAGCGGATTCGTTGGGAAGTTCTCTATCCAGCAGGATGACGTTTGTATCTAGCCAATCCCCTTGATTCACGGCTTCATCGAAAGATGAGGTCAGACGGACACGATGCCCGTCGGGCTCGAGAACATCCCGAATGTAAGTGCGTGTATCGTAATCACTTTCGATCACGAGTACGGAGAGAGACAACAATGTTGGTTGAGCGTGGGGCAAATGAACACCTAACTATACATCCGGCCGGATCAGCAATACCGCAGCAAAGTCCTTCATCAGCTTCCACTCATCATAAGTTCAGACGCACCAATATGTAATCGTGATATCTGAACGGTTGATCTAAAACGAACAAGTGAAAATGAGTTGGCTCGGCAGACTCGGATGGATTGTGAGACAAGCGAATGCTGCGGAACGACAGGTTGGATTCGGCCAACTTCCGACTCGCCTGAAACACTACCTGGCAACTGGACTTGAGGATGGCGGAAATCACCATCCAGAAATAGAGTTTAGCTCGATTTAGAAAAATCCGGAGAACCGTCATATTTTCCTTTGGCAAGTGAGACGCTCGAAGTGAGGCAGTCCACGAAGGCCCAACAACCAGGCGCAAAGTGATCTGCGTCGAAAATGAGACAAGGAGGAGAATCATGTTGGTACTAAGTCGAAAAGCCAGTCAGACCATCCAAATTGGCACGGATGTTACTCTCACGGTTTTGGGAGTCTCTGGTAATACGGTTCGCTTGGGGATTGAGGCTCCGCAGGAGATTCCCATTCTTCGTGGCGAACTTCTTAATCGAATCGAAAAACAGGCTTCCGGCGAATTGACGCCTGTGCCTGACGAACAACACCCCACCCCGAAGCCGGACTTGCAGTTCGCCCTTCTCAACGTTCCGGCTTCGGTTATTCAAGTCCCCTAAATGCAAGAAGTATTCTGATGTATGTTCAAAGACCTCGATGCCGAAAGAGTCAGAAGTATGCACAAGACGACGTGATGCGAGCCGTAAGACGCCGAATGGATCAATGCCGATATGGTTTCATCTTTCGCAAGGTAAGCGCTCGTTTTGATAACGGTACGCTGACGCTGACTGGCCAAGTACCGAGCTTCTATCTGAAGCAAAACCTGCAGGAACTTCTTCGTGATATTCCCCAGGTACAGCAACTGGTGAACAGCGTCGATGTCGTCAGCAGTTGCGGACTTAGCAGCGTCCGGCCCTAGAATTACCGCCGGAAAAACAAACTAGTTGGTTTCACCATTCGGAAATCAAGTTCTTCTCGATATTGCTGCTAAACGCGACACGCAAGAATTTAAGTAGGAGGCAGAAAGTCAGTAAGTTGGTTTTGGCAAGCCTATTTGCCAAAGCCAATTCATCTCCTATTCAATATAAGGAGAAGAACATGAACGCTCCACTTACAACCCGACAAAGCCGCGGGCTGTTTCCTTGGGCCCAGGGCGGCGGTGTTCCTGCTCTGCGAGAAGAGATGGAACACATGTTCCAGCGTTTCTGGGATGAAAATGGTGACGCCTGGGGTAGCCAGATGCTGTCACCGGCCCTTGATCTGAAGGAGTCTGACAAGGATGTTACCGTTCGTCTGGATCTGCCTGGTGTGGAAGCTAAGGAGGTCGACATCCAGCTGAATGGAAACCAGTTGGTGGTTAGTGGTGAACGTAAAGAGGAGAAGGAAGAAAAAGGTGAGACTTATCACCGTATTGAACGTCGAAGCGGCCGCTTCTCGCGATCGACGATTCTGCCATGTGCCGTTCAGGAAGACGAGATTGACGCCACGATGAAGGACGGCATCTTGACCGTCGTGCTTCCAAAGTCGCCGGAAGCTCAGTCGCGCCATATCGAGGTTAAGAGTAGCTGAACCTCGATGCTTGCGCCGTCGGCTTGGCAGAAGTCGGCGGCGCAACTTTTTGCTCGATCATGCATTTCGGCGCTGATGCACGAACTCTGTTAAATCGGGCAATTGGCATAGAGCCGTTTGCTTGTACTCACCTCATCTTATTCCCATTCTTGCAATATCCGAGCGTACTGATGCTGCTTTCCTTCGGCCATCTGAACCAAATCGGAAAACAGATCACGCACTTGGGACGATGATGTCGATGCAGCCAGATCGCGATAAAGGTCCATCAATTTAGCATCGAATGACAGCACCTGTTCAACGATCTCCTCTGCCGTCATCCCGGCGTGCAGGTCTAAGTTCGCAAAGGCTTCGGTGATGGTTTCATCCGCGGTAAACTGCAACCACGTATCCAGGGCCGTCTTTACATTGGATTCTTTTTCATAGCGCCGAACTGCACTATTGAAGGCTTCCTCGTGACGTCCAATGTAAGCCAACAGTAATTGCAGGCGTTCGTCCGGTTCGTTGGTGGAAAGCTGATGACACACCTTGTTCAGTTGGTGGTGTACGCTTCGGACATGATCCAGAATGTCTTTTACTTGTTTCGATGGCATCGGAATGTCTCCTGGTTCCCGAATCGTCATCGTTGCTGGGGTATCGCGAAGTTCGGAATACGACGGGAACTAAATGCATGAATGGTATGGACTAAGCTGCCCATTTGAATAAGCAAAGTGCAAAACTAATGCCGAGCAGGCGCATGTCAGTTATCACAGGCAATTGCGTCGATTTTTGCAACGGGACCGGGGATTGAGTGAGCGAATTCGCACACTGAGTTACAATCCGTGATCCATTCCGCGCGCCCCAAGCAACCGTTGGGGAGTTTAACTCTGATCGAGAGTTGCTATGGGCAATTACCCCTCACCCGAAAACAGATAGATCACATCAGATCAAGTGCGACGAGCGAGGCGGTCTAGCTCATCGTAAAGTAGTGTCGCATTGAGTGGTTTTGAGATGTAGCTATCCATTCCGGCTTCTAAACAGCGCTCACGATCCCCTTTCATTGCATGGGCCGTCATGGCAAGGATCGGAATATGCTTTCCCCCGGACTGTTCGCGGGCACGTATGGCAGCTGTCGCCTCAAACCCGTCCATTTCAGGCATTTGTACGTCCATGAGTACAACGTCGAACAAATTGTCTTTTTCCAATAGGTCCAAGGCAATTCGTCCATTGTCGGCAATGACGACGATGTGGCCGCGCTTCTCTAGCAGTCTTTCGGCTAGTCTTTGATTGACCGGATTGTCTTCGACAAGCAGCAGCCGAAGCCCATTTTCAGATGTAGGTTGATTTGCGGATGATTTGACTTCGCTTGTTTCTCGCTGCTTGGACACTACGTGCTTGCATTGCATGATGGCGTGCAAAAGCTCAGTACGGCGAATTGGCTTGGTTAAATATGCGTCGACGCCGACAGTGTGACATCTGGCTGCATCCTCTCTGCGATCCGCCGAAGAAAGCATCATCAATGTTGATCCAACTAATTCGGCGCGAGAACGAATCTTCTCAGCCAGAGTAAATCCATCCATCTCGGGCATCATGTTGTCGGTCAGCACGATCGAGAAGGGTTCACCGTGCTCGTAAGCCTCGTGGAGTGTTCTGAGGGCGTCGCGACCATTGGTCACGGTTGTGGGCTTCATGTTCCAAGCCGATAACATCTCATGCAACAAGCGGCAATTGGTTAGATTGTCATCAACAACAAGAATGGGAACGCCTCTTAGCTTTTCGATTTCTATAGGCGTCGTCCGGAGTGGCCGAATTTTTGGCAAACCAAACTTGGCGGTGAAATGGAAGGTGCTTCCCTTGCCTAGTTGGCTTTCAACCCAGACTTCACCCTGCATTAATTTGATCAACTGGGCCGAAATCGCCAAACCTAGCCCAGTTCCTCCATACTTGCGGGTCATTGAACTATCGACTTGGGAAAACGCCTTGAACAAGAGCTCGCGCTTATCCTCCGAGATTCCAATGCCTGTGTCTCTGACCGAGAAATGGAGCATTATGTCGTCAGCCGAGCGAGAGTCGACCTCCACCCGCATGATGACTTCTCCCTCGGACGTGAATTTGATGGCGTTTCCCAGCAAATTCACGATGATCTGGCGTAAGCGACCAGCGTCGCCAATGAGTACCTCGGGGACGGAATTGAGGACATGACAGGCCAGTTCGATTCCTTTGCTGTTGGCTTTTAGTGCCAAGAGACCGACTGTATCGTCGAGATGGTCGCGCAGTTCAAATTCAAAGGGCGACAACTCGAGCTTGCCCGCTTCGATCTTGGAAAAATCGAGAATGTCGTTGATGACATCCAGTAAGTGATCGGCGGAATCCTTGACCATCTCGAGATACTCGCGTTGATCACTGGACAAGTTGGTATCCAGTGCCAGGTCTGTCATTCCAATGATGCCATTCATCGGCGTACGAATTTCATGGCTCATATTCGCAAGGAACTCGCTCTTGGTTCGATTGGACGCCTCCGCAGCGTCCTTTGCGATTCGGAGTTCGTTTACCGTTTTGCCCAGCTCTGCTGTCCGCTGGTGAACGCGGTGTTCTAGTTCCACATTAAGTTTGCGCACCTCGGCTTCGGACTGTTGCTGCTGAGCATCATAAGCGGCAATCGCAGCGGCCATCGTTTCCATGTCGCGTGCTAGTTCGCCTAGTTCGTCCTTCGTTTGCACGCCGATGGAAGTGACCGGTTCTCGGTTGGCGATCTGTGTGGCGGCAGCCTTAAGTGCGTAGATGGGGCGAATGATGCTCTTGCTCGCAAAATACCCTGCCGTGGCGACAATGAATGTCAAAAGGCCAATCACGATGCTTGACACCCATATCGTCCTGTTAAATTGGGAGTTTGCCTCGCGGTAGACCTGATCGGCATTATCAATTCGCGTCTGCATCCAACCGTTCAGGTCATCGTTTACCTTCTCGAATTGCAACTGTTCGGCGCCGGTCGCATTGATGAATGCCTCTTCTCGGTATCGCTGCTTTGCTTTCTCGATCGTGAAATCTTTCAGCTCTTTGTATTCGCGCCAGCTGCGTCCCAGTTGCGCAAATGCCTCTGCCTCTTTCGAGTTGCCACTATCAATCTTCCACCGGGAAAACGCTTCGTCGATCTGCCCTGTCAACTTCTGCTGTCGAACGTCGAGGTCTCTTTGTAGAGTCGCATTGGGGGCCATGACAATCGATAAAGATAGTTGCCGCAATTCGTTCAGGGGAACAGCAATATTGCGCGAACTGTCCCTAAAATCTTCAGCAGTTTTATAGACTTGCCCGACCCACGTGAAGGTAGAAGCAGAGTTGGAGATTCCATAGATGCCGAGGCAGGCAAACGCTACGCCCGAGAGGGCCACGAGGAAAATCAGTTTTGATTTAACACCACCCTTAAACATGGGGCACCTGCTACTTTATTTGAACCCGAGTAATTTCCACGGGCGTTCTCAACGAGGGAGGGTAGGGGGCTTTCGAAGATCGAACTGACCAATGCTGTTCGGTCACTTCAATTCTCCATAGCGGCATGCATGCCATGCGATACGGATGGAAAACCACCTCCTTGTTGACGGCGAAGACTTTGTTAGGCGTTGGCACAAACAACATGTATCCCTGGTCGTAGGCGCGCCGCATGATCTTTTCACAGATGTCTGCAAAGTCCGGATCTTCCACGGTCGCTTGGAACATCTCTTCGAGGTATTCATCCATTACCGGATCAGGCAAAATCGTGCTCCAGGCATTGTTCGCCCGAAGCACGAGGAAGACTGAGAAAGGGTGATTGAAGTACCAGTCGTCGTTGCCCCAGATCAATAGATCCCAGTGGTCGCTATTCTTTCCCTTATAGGTTGTAAGCAACTGTTCAAAGATCTCTCGTTCGCTGTTGGTAACTTGGATGTCAAGCGTTACACCGACTCGTGCAAAATGCGTTTCAATACCTCGCCACAGTGGCAGAAAGCGGTCTTGCGTAAGAACACGAAGCGTTAGTCCATCGAGAATGCCTCGAAGCCGCTGCTGTGTCTCATTGTCATTTGGATCGAAATCGGCTGGGGTGGGAAGAAGATGCTGTGAAACTTCGCCAACGCCAGGAAACTGAGGTGAGATCGGAGAAAGAAGTCCTTCATTCTCAAGCACAAAATGAAGCAGATTGTGTCGATTGATCGCTTCATTGAGAGCATTCCTGACGGCTTTGTCTTTTAGCTTTGGATGGCCATTTATCATGTTGAAATGGATAGCGATATTGTCCGTCGAAGGAGAGATGACGAGCTTGCTAAAGTCGGACAGGATGGTCTCGACTTTGTCTTCGGGCGGAATAATCGTAATGTCGAGTTCGCCTTCCTCGTACAAGGCCATTTGCTTTGCTTCCTGACTATCGAGATCGGTGAAGACGGTAATAGTCTCCACTTTCGGATAGTTGGGGTCCCAATAATATGGATTTGCCGTGAGAACCGCCTTGCTCGTTTGGCGGTCTCCTTCCATGTAACCTTCAGTCAGCATATAGGGGCCCAAGCCGTACGGGCCAGGCATCGACAAGTTCGGGCAGTTGTCTTTTCCGTTCCAGCCGCCCGGATTGCGTTTGAGATACTCCTCCGTATAAAACTGCATCCAGATCGCATCGTTCATAAACGAGCCGTATTTCTGGGTCAGGTGAAATCGCACGGTGTAGTCATCGACCTTTTCGACATGGTCGAACACTTCGTCGATTTTGCTGTATTGGACTGGCTTCTTCTTGAAGTATTCCATATTCAGCACAACCGCATCGGCGTTGAACGGAGTACCATCCTGAAACCTGACACCTCGGCGCAGTTGAAATTCGTAGGTGGTATCATCTATTTGCTGATGGTCTACCGCCATGTCGTATTCCCAGCCACGTTGATTGGCCGCCGGTCGAATCAGGGCTCCATTCACTGCATGAGAAGTGTAAAGATAAGGCAAGCTGGGAATGAAGACTTTGACATGCGAACCCTTAACGAGCTTAGTGGAAGCCCGGTTCCATGCATCATCGGTTCGGAGTTCAATCGCCTCGATGGAATTAGTTTGCCCGAAGGATGGCCGGCCAGTCACGCCGACAACAAGTACGAGAGAAACGAGGACCACAAGAAGATAAGCAGGTGAGGTTCGCGGCATACCCGAACTCCTCCTTATTGCAAGTCGAGAAGGTACCCTGAGTGTATCTTCAAGGAGATGAGGACACCACAAAGTCGGCCAATTTATCAGCCAGTAACTCTACCTGCAAACGAGCCAATCCGTCCGAAAAGCTGACTGACATCGTGACGCTATGCCGACTCAGATAACGTCTGCGAACAATTACGCTGTTTGAATAACATCGTTGAGCTAAGTCGATGCTTAGCAGTTTTCAATCACGCAGTTGACTTGGGTTGGGCGACATCTTTGACGAAGCGAAGAATCTCGTATCCACGATTGCAACATTCGTGTCTTACAAACCCGCTCCGTAATTCGCTCGAAGATCGGAAAGTCTAAGATGACTCGAGAGGCACTCCAACCGATCGGTCTTTGACTTTCAAAATGTACAGTGATTCCGATTGCCTCATGGGAGGCTAGCGAGCAGCTTGTTCCGGATCTTCGGCAGAAAGTCATTGACGCGGACATTATTATCGATAATATATAGTCATATTAAGTTAACCTTGAGGAATTCAGATGGTCAAACGCCAGTGCATGAGCGATGAGATCCGAAATGCCCTAGCACAAAGGATTTATGATGGATCCCTGATGCCCAATGCGCGGTTGATCGAACTATCTATTGCCGAAGAATTCGGCACTAGCCAGACACCAGTTCGTGAGGCATTACGTGAACTTGAGGCGATGCGGCTGGTCCAGTCAGAGCCTTATAAAGGAACGCGGGTGCGACAGATTACGCCTCGCGAAATGGCCGAAGCATATATGGTACGGGCCATTCTCGAGCAGCGGGCCGCCGAGTTAGCCGCCGCACGTTTTGAGAATAACACGTCCGCGCTGGAAGCCACCGTAGAACGAATCTGTGATTCGGCCAAGCGTGGCGACATCGACGCATATGCCCAAGGCAACCTGGACTTCCATCGAAGCATCGTTGCTGCCGCAGACAACCTGGTGCTTCTACAAAGCTGGGATGCTTTAAGGTTTGAAGCCAGAATTCGTGTGAATCTGTTCCGCAAAGAAAACGCCATCGTTGCGCGTGCCGCCGAGCATCATCCGATCGTGGTGGCACTGAAACAAGGCAATGGCATCGAGGCTGGTCGTCTGCTTCGCGAGCATTCGGAGTCGTTCGCGGAAGCCTGGGCCAAAGAAGTTGAGTCCCCTTCATCTGATACCGATACACCCTCCCCATCTTGCACGATCGAAACGTCCACTGCGACGAATGGATCGGATTAGCCCCGCCTTACTCCCCCGCGAATCCCCTTTCTCTGAGTAGTTACGACGTCATGTGGATTGTTCGCCTGGCGCTGCAGCGGCCGTATACGTTCGTTGTTGCTTCGATGCTAATTGCCATTGCTGGTGTAATTTCGATTCGTCGGATGGAAACCGATATCTTCCCTGAGATCAATATTCCAGTCGTTGCCATCATCTGGACTTATCAGGGAATTCCCCCAGACGAAATGGAAACGCGAATCGTCGGCAGCTTCGAACGCGTGTTGTTCGCAACCGTGAACGAAATCGAGCATGTCGAAAGCCAATCGCTTAATGGGATTAGCGTTGTCAAAGTATTCCTACAGGAAGGCGCCAGCGTTGACTCTGCAATTTCGCAGATCGTGGCGACTTCCCAGCAGTCACTCAAGTCGATGCCGCCTGGGATCTTTCCTCCTTTAGTCATGTGCTATAACGCGGCCAACGTCCCAATCGTGCAGGCATCGATTGGAAGCGAAAGCCTCACCGAGCAGCAACTCTACGATTTGGCCACCAATTCCATGCGGCCCGGTCTCGCTCCGGTTCGGGGGGCACAAATGACATGGCCCTATGGTGGCAAGGTCCGGCAGATCATGATCGATATTGACCCGGATAAGCTATACGCGTGGGGAATTTCTGCCAGGGAGGTGTCTCAGGCGATCAACGCCCAGAATCTGATCCTACCGTCTGGATCCGCCAAGATTGGGGCGCATGAGATGAACGTTCGGCTCAATGGTAGCCCCGAAGCGGTCGCGGCGATTGGAGATTTACCTATCCGTTCCATTGGCAACCGTACGGTATTTGTCCGTGATGTGGCATCGGTACGCGATGGTTTTGCGCCCCAAACGAACATCGTGCATGTCGACGGAAAGCGAGGTGTGCTGCAACCCATTCTGAAATCAAGCGGTTCTACGCTGGATATTGTGCAAGGCGTGCGGGACCGGCTTCCGTCCGTGTTGGCGACACTGCCAGAGGAAATGAAGGTCACCTTGTTGGCCGATCAATCTGTATTTGTGCGTCACGCGGTGCATGGAGTATTAGTGGAAGCGGGAATAGCTGCTGGCCTGACTGGTGCGATGATCCTGCTGTTTCTCGGATCTTGGCGCAGCACATTGATTATCGTGATCTCGATTCCACTCGCGATACTTGCATCCATCACCATCTTGGGTGCGCTGGGTCACTCGTTAAATGTGATGACTTTGGGTGGCTTGGCATTGGCGGTGGGGATTCTTGTCGATGATGCTACGGTGGAAATTGAGAACATTCACCGAAATCTACGATTAGGGAAGGGGCTTACAACTTCCATTTTGGAAGGGGCACAGCAGATCGCGATGCCAGCGATGGTGTCCACTCTGTGCATATGTATCGTCTTCCTTCCGGTGGGCTTTATTACTGGAGCAGCACGTGCGTTATTCGTCCCGATGGCCCTGTCGGTCGTCTTCGCCATGTTTGCCAGTTATTTGCTAAGCCGCACACTTGTACCAACCATGTCGCGGTACTTGTTGGCGGCCGAGGTCCAGCAACATGCTCGCGCCAAGGAAACCGAGAATACTAAATTCTTTGCAAGTCTGCATGCTGGCTTCAATTCATTGTTTGATTGGATGAGAGACGTTTACGGTGTTGGGCTCTCGTGGATGCTGGCCCACCGATTGGTCGTCCTGGTCCTCTTCGCCGCGTTCACGACTGGTTCCTTCCTGTTGGTACCGATGATTGGACAGGACTTTTTCCCTTCAGTCGATTCAGGGCAAATTCGACTGCATGTGCGGGCTCCAGCAGGAACTCGGGTGGAAGAGACTGAACGCTACTTTGCCCAAGTGGTCGATACGATCTATGAAGTCGTGCCAGAGGATGAAATTGAGTCGGTCATCGATAACATCGGCATTCCGAACAGTGGGATTAACTTGGCGCTGAGCGATGGAACACTCATGTCGTCGGCCGATGGAGAAATCCTCATCTCGCTCGGGCACGAACATACTTCAACTGATGAGCATATGAAAAGGCTGCGCCGTGAACTACAGCGACGGTTTCCAGAGTTGACGTTCTTCTATAAACCGCCAGATATCATCTCTCAAGTTCTGAATTTCGGGCTGTCGGCTCCCATCGATGTTCAATTGGTCGGACCGCGACGCAATCAGAAAGAGAACTACAAGATTGCGAGTCAGATACGGGACCGAATTCAACAGATTCCTGGAGCGGCCGATGTGCGGATTCACCAAGTGCCCTTCGCTCCAGAGCTCCGAATCGAAACGGACCGTACATTGCTCAGTCAAATGGGCATCTCCCAATATGACGTTGCAAATGACGTGCTTGTTTCGTTGAGTTCCAGCAAACAGGCAGCTCCCAATTACTGGCTCGATCCCAAGAAGGGAATTCAATACCCGCTGGTCGTTCAATCTCCGCAAAGGCAAATTGATTCAATTTCGGCGATTACCGGTACACCAATCAACGCTAACCGAGATGGGACAGACTCCCAGCTATTGGGAAACCTATCCACGCTAAAGCGCAGTGTCGGCCCAACGAACGTAACGCATTACAACGTTGCCCCAAGCATCGACGTTTTGGCCAATGTCGAAGGCGCAGATCTCGGTAGTGTGGCCGCACAGATTGACTCTGTCGTTGCCGAATTCCAAGAGCAACTTCCGCGTGGCACTTCCATCAGAATGCGAGGTCAGGTTGAGAGCATGCGAAGCTCATTTTCGGCCTTGTCGTTTGGCGTCCTGTTCTCGATCGCACTGGTGTATTTGTTAATGGTGGTCAACTTTCAGTCGTGGACCGATCCTCTGATTGTGCTTATGGCTTTGCCAGGAGCTCTAAGTGGGATCATCTGGATGCTATTTGTTACGCAAACAACGCTGAGCGTTCCTTCCTTGATGGGCACCATCATGTGTATTGGGGTGGCCACAGCCAACTCGATTCTCGTCGTCACTTTCGCGAATGACCAACGGCAACTGGGCAAGAATGCCCACGACGCAGCCTGGGCCGCCGGAGTTACGCGGCTGCGCCCCGTTTTAATGACCGCCGGCGCGATGATCTTGGGCATGTTGCCGATGTCGCTTGGGTTTGGTGAAGGCGGAGAGCAGAATGCTCCACTGGGACGAGCAGTAATTGGTGGCCTGCTGATGGCCACGCTCGCCACGCTTGTCTTTGTTCCCCTGATCTACAGCTTGCTTCGCCTCAAAGCCCCCAAGACACAAGAGCAAATGGACCTGCTTGTCGATTAGCTGATCGAAACCGTAGCGCGACGAGTGTCGAACCAATCGAAGTACTTGAAAAATGTAAAAACGCATTATGAATAAGCCAGAACTTGGTGCTGACTCAGAATTGATCGACGAAGCGGGAACTCCAACGCCGCCTCCTCGCGTTTCCGCCTGGAAGGTATCCCTTCTGCTAATCGTGATTGCCGGAGCGACTACGGGCGCTTTCTTCCTTGGTTGGCTCCCTAAGGTACAGCAGCATATGGTACTCGCCGAAGAAGCCGAGCAGCGAGCAAATTCAACGCCAGAAGTCAAAGTCATGAGCCCTTATCCAGCAGAAACATCCACGGACGTGCTCCTGCCCGGCGAGATCAAGGCGATGGAAGAAACAGTGATTTTTCCGCGTACGAGTGGATACCTGAGGAAGTGGCATGTCGATATCGGCGATGTCGTGAAGAAGGGACAGCTTCTAGCAGAAATTGATACACCGGAAATCGATCAGCAACTCGAGGAAGCTCAGGCGACCGTCGAGCAACTCAAAGCCCGTCGTCAGGTAGCCGAAACCCAATTGGACTTGGCAGGCTATACGCTCGGACGTTTGGAACGCTTGATCGCATCCAATGCTGCCTCACAGCAAGAGTATGATGAGCGCAAAGCCGAACTAGCGGTAGCCAATCATCGCGTGCAAGTCGCTGAGGCGGATATTGCCGCAGGCATGGCCGATCTGCAACGAATTAAGGAACTGCAATCGTTTACGAACGTGTATGCTCCCTTCGACGGTACCATATCGGAGCGATCGATCGACTTAGGTCAATTGGTTACTTCCGGTAACGATCAAGCACAATCGCTCTTTCGCTTGCTGAGAACCGATCGGGTTCGAGTAGTTGTTCATGTTCCACAGCTTTATGCATCGAGTATCAAGACTGGTGATCAGGCTCAATTGATTGTTCGGGAAATGCCAACTCGAAAGTTCACGGGGCATATTGCCCGCACCGCCAAAGCAATTGACTTGCAAACCCGCACTATGCGTATCGAGGTAGAGCTGGAAAACGAAGAGGGGCTCTTGCTTCCCGGAGCCTACGTCCAAGTACAGTTGGCCGTACATCGCACAGATCCACCACTCGTTGTTCCTGCTTCCGCTCTGATTTTCAATGCTGATGGTGCTCAATTAGCAACTGTCAATTCACAGAACCATATTGAGCTGCGTGCTGTCGAGGTTGAAGCCGACCAGGGAGGCACACTGGGAATTGCCACGGGCATCACGGACGCGGACCGTGTTGTTATCAATCCAGGCGAACGGCTAACAAATGGCCTCTCCGTCAACGTGGTTAGTGATGTCAGCGAGGAGAGCTAGAGGGCCGAAACCTAATCGTCGTCAAGCCATCGCCAACGCGCTTCGTAGCGATATCCATTCTCTGGATTGATCAATTCGAATGCTGCAACAGATCCAATCGGTAGCGAAACAGTGGTCGTCGCTTCCACCAGTTCAAATGGTTCCGAGTGATCGAGCGGTTTGCGAAACAACTGGAATTGATCGTGTGGACGATTCTTGGGCAGTAGAACCCAAATTCGGCAAAGCCCAGTGTTGGCAGCGATTGTAAACTTGAATCGACCTACTCCATCTGCCTGGTTCGCCATAAGCTCGGGCAACTCCTCGCGGACGACCAAAATAGCATCAGCGTTGATGGGAACCGAACTGAAATCCAAGCTTGTCTCGTAAACGTATGTTCCATCATCTAATTGTGAGCGTACATGTTTAGGCTTGAAAGTCTCAGGCAGAAACTCTGCGCGCATCTCATCTTTATCAGTGGGGAGCTGGATTTCCAGCGATGAACGATCGGTAGCCTCTTCGGTGCGTCGAAAGCGAAAGCGGGCATACATTCGGGGAGGAGAGCCCTCAGCGTCGTCGTCAGACCATCCACGAAGATCGTAAATGCGGTCATCAGAAACGACATCGTAGCCAGTGAAATCGACGGGTTTGATCGTATCGACTTCTTTGAATTCGACAGGAGGAATTCGCGGCGGCGCACCCTCTTGGATAAGTCGCAACACATCACGATGGAGCGGGCTTGTCTGCGCTACGGCAGAAAGTATGTGCCCTTGTTGAATCGACTTCTCTCGCAACTGATACAGCGTGAATGGTATCGTATAAAGCAATACGCCCAACAGAAGTAGCCAGACGTATGTCGGCCAGTCTCGGAAGTTCAGTAGATTCGACAATAGTTTTCGGGAGGCCGACTGTTGAAGCTGTCTGGCTGCTGTTAAGGCCTTAGTCGGCTCACAAAGCCGCTTTGCATCCTCGTGAGACTCCATCGGGTCCCAGGCTGGTCCACTGGGAATTTCGTAGGTGGAGAAGGAGTCGTCGCTGTGACACATTTGTCGAGCGACACAGTACCCGTGGCGAGTTAACGCTGAGATCTCAAGATCAGAAAACCGATCCATATCGGTGCGAATTAGGGCCGCATTCCGTTGGACTTCGCGATGTGCGCAGGTTGGGTCCTGTTCGTGGTCGACAAGTGCGGTAATCGGAATGAACTTCACTCCAGCTGTATCGACGAAGGATTCGAACTCCAACTGGTTGACGCGATCCATCAGAATCATCGACGAGCGCAATGCTGTTCGCAGCAGTCCCTCGACCGGCTTTTCCCCCAGCACACGGAAGGTTGCTCCAGCATCGCTAACCAGTACGCTATCAAGCTTGTTTTGTGTTACCTTCAGATCTTCCTGAAGATGACGAAACATCCTTAGTCCGAGATTGTCGTAAACGCCTCCATCGGTAAGGAAGTGACTCGAGAAATCACCTTCGCTCGCACCTACCTCGGTTGCGCGAACTTGAAGTGGCGGGAAGAATCCAGGAAACGCCGACGAAGCGGCAACGGCCATGGGCACCGTAGCAAGGCCCATTTCCACGTCTTCGAAAATGACGTGTCGATTGCCTGGAGACCGCTTCTGCAGCAATAGTCCATCTCTATGAAATGCACAGATGGAGCCTTCGTTTACACTGGTCGCCAGCATGTACAGCCGCGGCTGATCGGGAAGCTGGAAAAGCCCAATATCACCAAACAGGTATTTCTTGTAATGTTGCTCTAGCAGTCCGGCTCGGGTGAGGCTTCTCTGAGTAGGCAGGAGGAGAATACGACGGGCGGCGTTTAACGCTGCTGCCAGGGGAAAGCGTCGCACGATTCGGTTGCGAACATCCATTTGAAGGAACCGGATCAGCTCTTGCGACACCTCCTCGAACTGTTCGTCCGAGCCGCAGTAGCGGTTCCAGTTGAGCGCCAGGTGAGCACCAATCACGCTGCCGCCAGAGACGGAGGTAATATGCGATACCTTCGGCAGGATCCGCGCATCCCGCAGAAAGCGGATAACCCCAAGGTGATATAGCACTGCACGAAAACCGCCGCCAGACAGTGCTAATCCAATGTTTTGATCGGGTTGGCTCATGAAATTGCTTCGATGCCGGAGTCATTCTGCAGCGATAGAGTGACGAAAACGCAGGGACGGCTCGCCGTAATATACGTCACGCTAGGCAGATGAGTTGAATCTAGGCGGGCTTCATTCGAAGGAAGTTTCGATTCCTTCAGCTTTTCGCATAAGTGAAAGTGAGCACTTGGCTTATCGTAGATAGAAAGAAACAGTGTCAGCCCCGTCTGGTAGTCTAAGAGTAACGCCCTTTCTTCGTCTTGATGACCTGAATGACGTCATCATGCCGACTCCCTTCAATAACGTCCTTCAGGACGATATTGCCATCGACGTACTGTATGTGGATACGCCATCCGGAGATTTTATCGATGTCGGCTCGGTAAATTGCCTGCTTGATGCCGCGTACGCGATGCAAGCGGGTTTTGGGAAAGCTACGCGTGCGATGGCACTCGTTGTTTTCCAATTCAGCGAGTGCCTCGAGAAACTCGACTTTCAAACGCGTGTCGGGAAGGATTTTCATGGCGTCGTGAATGATGCCAAATTCGTCCAGCAGTCTTTTTAGCTCTGCCATATCAATGTCCTCTATGGATCCAAGGGATTGGATGTGTTGGCCATGTCATTCGCCAGAGAAGTCCCGGTAAAGTATCGGGAGGAGTGATGCGATCGTATCTTTGAGGTCTTGCACTTCTACTACCCGCAATAGTGTCACGATGATTTGCCTGAATACCGGATCTTCATCCATCGAGAA
This sequence comes from Bremerella sp. P1, assembly GCF_028748185.1. Classification (NCBI taxonomy): domain Bacteria; kingdom Pseudomonadati; phylum Planctomycetota; class Planctomycetia; order Pirellulales; family Pirellulaceae; genus Bremerella; species Bremerella sp. P1. Next base: position 6,195,824 of record NZ_CP118164.1, read on the forward strand.
GACGATTCTGCAGTTATTCACGGCCAGCACGTAGAGTGCGGCTTCCAGGTCCTGCGGCAAGGAATGTTGGATATTCTGCACGCCTGCGTGAAATCCAGCTGCGTCATATAGCAATAGCTGACAATGATCATTCAGCTCGGTGGCCAGTAGGCCTTGTTCTTCGGGACCTTTATTCGTCCAGTCTTCATGGAACGAGTGCGTGTCTTGGAACACGAGGTCCATAGGGGGACTGACCACACTGGTCACAAAAGCCCGGACAGTCTCGATGGCAGCCATATAGTGGGTCAGCTGGGAAAGTAACTCCTGTAGCTCGTCAGATACACGAGCATTCGCGTTTCGCTGGAGCAAATCACTCTGCAGCGATTCCAAAGCGGGCCGGAAAATCGGCGTATAGGCGAGAAGCCGAGCATAACTGGCGCGATATTCATCCGGCAAATCGCTCTCGGTGATCTCAGCAAATTGGCGTGACCACCGGAGTAAGTCGAGAGCACAGTGGCGAATAGTAAGAAAATTTCTTTGAAGAGACGGCAGCGTAGCGCCGATCAACTTCGCACATTCCCGCATCGATTGACGCATTTGCGATTCCTGGATTTGCGCCTGATTCATCAGACACCAGACCGCATCGATAGACGTGAGAACGCCCCGGAGCATCACAACCGAGTCGTTTAACGCCTGCCGCTCTTCTTCGAGACGATCCTCCAGGTTCCACTGGACGGCAACTTCCGTTGCCTTAGGACTGGCACGGCGGTGTACGGAGAGCAATTGCTTGCCGACGGCAAAAATATTGTCGACGGCGGTTTGCATGTCGCTATTCCATTGTTCGAGCGGCAAACGCGAGTGATTCGGCGTGTCCATGTTCCCTCGATTGTTTAATTCGCTTTGATCAGTTGCGATGCGAGTGGATCTCCATTATCGCGATTCAGAAGTGCTTTGAATCCCCCATTTTTCAGAAGACGTCTCGAGATCCTCACAATACCTAAGTGAACGGCTTCGGAAGTGTTCATATACTCTAAGTAGCGATGTTGCCTGTACGGATTACGCCTTTAGCCCAGCTTGATAGCAACCGAGACTTGGGAGTCATGAAAGCACCGATTGTCTTAATACACGGTACAAATGCCGGACCTTGGACTATGGCGAACTTTGCCGACTTTTTTACCTCCAACGGGTATGTTTGTCATTGTCCCGCGTATCGCAATCACGATCCAACTCCATCGCCTGAGCAGGCATCACAAATCAAGGGATTGAGCATTGCAGACTATGTGGAAGATATCGCATCGTATATCGGAACACTTAGCGAGACACCAATTCTCATTGGCCACTCGCTAGGCGGAATTGTCGCGCAGAAACTCGCGGCACGTGGCCTTGCGAGGGCGATCATACTGCTGAACGGAAGCGTCAATTGGGGAATCCTACCAGCAACTGAACAGGAAAGAGAGTTAGGCAGAATCCTGATTTCCGCTGGCGCGATCTGGGAAGAAACACTTCTTCCGGACTTCGAGACGATGGCACGCTTTGGTCTAAATAGGCTCGCGACAGATGAGCAGCATCGGGTGTTCGATCAACTTGGCCCCGAATCAGGGAGAGTTCTGTTTGAGCTGTTCCTGTGGATGTTCGATGACAACCAGACGACCAAGATCAACTACGATGCGATCGATTGCCCCATCCTGATGGTGTCAGTTACAGAAGATCTTGCGATCCCGCCTTCGACAGCAAAACGGATTGCCCAGTGCCACGGCGAGCTAGCCACATTCCACGAGGCTGTTGGGTTCGGCCACTACCTGACCTTGGAATCAGATTGGAGACAGATTGCGGATCTATGTGCGGAATGGCTTGACCGTCATGTTTGATCGGTCGAATAGTCATTCTGGCTTTTGCGGTTGGTACTCTCGATCGATGGTAATCAGCCACTGGTCGAATTCGAAACCATCTTCGCGCATTGAGAATTGGACCGTGTGTTGACCGGGCTCTTTGATATCGAGAAAGATCTTATAGGGCTCACCGCAATGATTCTTAGAAGTTCGCTGCTTGCTTTCCCACCGCCAACTGTGTTTTCCTTGGCACCACTGCATGCGTTGTCCACTTTCTGGCCAAGCGTCATCTAGTCCGACATGAATGCCGTTGTCTTCCGACCCTGTCGAATAAGCACGAACCCAGACATAGTATCGACCGGGCGTGGTGATGCGAACAGGATAGGAGAGCACCGCAGCGGTGCCTGGTTCATTTGCAAAATTCTCGCCTGGAATAAGCTTGTCGTCGTGAGTACGGCGGGTATCAGGTAGAACTTCCAAGTAGGCTTGTCCGCTGGCATCTTTCCAGTGGGCCTCGTCCCCATCCGGTGTTATGGCTGGGGAAATGTCTTGCGAGGTGAGATGAAACGCACGGTGATCCGTCTTGGTCTGATGATCAAATGCCTCCGCTTCTACGACAAGCAAGCCGTCCTTCTCAGTGGGGATAGCGTCCGTGTCTGCAGAGAAGGCGACTTGGCAGATGACATTGCTTCCAGTAATCATCGTAAAGAAAAGGACGATCGACAGAACGTTTATATGGAACATCGGTTATAGGGCTCGCTTTATGTTAATGAAAAGATGGGGTAGATGCATCTCAGCGATGCTAGGTCATCCAAGCTGATCGGAAATGGCAGCGGCGACCTCACTCGTCGTTGAGTTACCACCGATATCCTGGGTTTTTACCTTCCCTTCCTGAAGCGTCCGGGTTACCGCGCCCTCGATCAAGGATGCGGCTTGCTTTGCGTCAGGATCTTGGTGTTTATCCCCAAGCCAATCGAACATCATCGCAGCGGAAAGGATCGTTGCGATCGGGTTGGCGACGTTTCGGCCGGCAAGGTGGGGAGCGGATCCATGCGAAGGCTGAAACAATCCATGCTTCGGTCCAAGCTCTGCGGAAGGGGCCATGCCTAGTCCTCCGACAAGTGCCGCTCCAAGATCGGAAAAGATATCCCCGAACTGATTCTCCATTACGAGAACGTCGTAAGCGTTTGGATTCTGTATGAGAAACAGCGCCATCGCGTCCACATATTGGGCGTCAAACTGGATGTCTGGATACGCGATTGAGGTCTCGGACATCACCTTACGAAAGAAAGCAAAGCTTCGAAACACGTTGGCTTTGTCGACGCAGGTAACCGTCGGCTTTCCATCGGATGGACGCCCTGACCGCCGACCAGCGAGCTGAAATGCGTATTCAGCCAAGCGTGTGGTGGCGTTGCGAGTAATGATAATTGAATCGGTAGCGACTTGATCGTGAACTACGCAGCCGCCACCGAATGAGGCAAAGAGCCCCTCCAGGTTTTCGCGCAAGATGACCAGATCGATGTTCGCGTTGCTCTTGAGCGGCGAAGGAACTCCGGGGTACGACTTAACGGGACGAACCGCGACGAATAGATCGAGTTCCCGCCGCAGTCCCATCATCATCTGTGGCTGGACTTCGGTGCCATCGCTATTGCGAACATCGGGCAAACCGATCGCGGAGAGAAGTACGGCGTCCGCGCTGCGGCAAGCTTCCAAAGCTTCCCGAGGGAGCACTTCGCCTGACTTGCGATAGTGCTGGGCACCTGCTTGGTGAGACTGTAGGTCAACATGAAGATTAGGAAGCAGTTTTGAAACGCCGTTTACGACCTGAACGGCCGCATCCATGACTTCCGGACCAATACCATCCCCTGGTAGCAGCGCGATCGTATATTTACTCTGGAGGTCCAGACGTTGAGCCGAGACATCACCGACACTTTCAATCACGAGGATGACCTTTCAATAAGTTCCTGGCATTGTTCACGAGTGAGGACGCTGATCTCTTCATCTTTAAGCAAAAGATAGAGCTTGGCCGTCTCCTCCATTTCCTCGATTGCGGCGACTGCCGAATTGAGATTTGAGCCTGATAGAATTGGACCATGATTGGCTAACAAAACGGCACGGTACTGTGTTGCAATCTTGCCAACGACGTTTCCGAGCTGCGGATCGCCTGGTGGAAAATAGGGGACTCGAAAGACGCGGCCAACCTTCATCACGAAATAGGCGGTCATTGGTGGAATGACATTCTCTGGGTCAAGATCTCGCAGACACGATAAGGCAACCGAATAGGTGGAATGCAGGTGCACGACAGCATCATCCGTTTCACGCGAACGATACATGGCAAGGTGCAGAAAAGCTTCTTTGGATGGTTTATCTCCAGCAATCAGTGATCCATTCCAGCTCACTTTGGAAATCCGATCGGGGTCGATTCGCCCTAGCGAGCAATTCGTCGGTGTGATGAGCATTCCATCAGGTAGACGTACGCTCATATTGCCAGACGTACCAACGCCATAGCCACGATTGAAAAGCGACTTACCGTGTTCGGCGATCTGTTCTCGCAACTCCCCTTCGCTCATGGCAGCATCTCCAACGCGGCTCGGAAGAAGTGATTGTCCCCAAAATTTCCCGATTTAAGTGCGATTGCCAACTTGGATTCGTCTAGTGTTTCCATCCAAGGAACACCGGGAGCAATGGCGGGACCGATCCGAAATCGAGTTCTTCCGATCGCTCGGACAACGGCTCCCGCTGTTTCACCTCCGGCTACGATTAGCTTTTGGATTCCCTCAGCGATAAGAACGCGAGCGATACATCCGAAAGTCTCTTCAATGGCCGCAGATGTCTTTTGCGCCCCAACTTGGCTTTGGATCGAGGCTACTTCTTCTGGCGTCGAGGAACTGACAATAAGAACGTGGCTTGTTTTCAGACCCGTTCGCGCCCAGTCAAGAATGTTACTTAACGCAAGGTCACCGCGTACCAGCGCACCGATATCCAAGCGGAGCGAAGGCCACTCCCGAGGCCAAGCTTTTACCTGTTTCCGGGTTGCCTCGGAACAACTCCCCGCGAGAATCAGAGCGTTTCCGGTAGCGGACGGGGATGCTGCCTCGCTTTGTAGCGCAGCCAACTTGCCAGCTGTGAGATAGGCCACCGGCAACTTCGACCCAAGTCCTGACCCCGAGGTGACAAGCGGCAAGTCGACTACCGCCTGGGCAATACCTTGAAGATCGGCATCATCAATCGCATCGACAACCATCAATGGCTTATGTTGGATCAGGTTGCGTTCGACAGCCGCAGCGATCGCTTCAGGGCCACGCGCAACGGCTTCGTGCGGGATCAATCCGACACCATGCTTCGACTGATGCTGTAACACCAGCGCCAAATCAGACTCCTTCATGGGATTCAGCGGATGATCTTGCATGCCAGAACGATTGAGCGGCACTCCATGAACGAATAGGTGACCACAATAAACGGTACGACCATTCTCAGGAGTCGCGGGGCAGAACAACGTGTAAGAAGTCGAAAGGGCCTGCATCAATGCTTCGGCGACAGGACCGATGTTTCCTTCCTCTGTTGAGTCAAAGGTCGAGCAGTACTTGAACAACACTCTTTGAACACCAACTGTCTGTAGTGAACGTAAAGCTTCGAGTGACTGTGCGATGGCTTCCACTTTGGGGATAGAACGTGTCTTCAAGGCAATAACGACGGCATCGACAGCGTACTCCTGGTCAAATTTGTGATTTCCACCGAACCACAGTTGGGTGCGCATACCGCCGATCGTCAGTGCGCTTGCGAGATCACTAGCGCCTGTAACATCGTCGGCAATACATCCCAATAGCGGCGGCATACAGTCGATTTACCTAGCGTGTGATTGTGAAGTGGTCTGGACCGCAATAGCTCTTACCGGACATCCATCACCATTTTCTATCCGCAAAGGAAGCGCGATGAACTCAACTTGCTCTTGTGTCAATTGATCCAGATTAGCGAGCCCCTCGACGATGACCACATCGCCTTCGAGAAGAATCCGGTGAACTTCGGTTAGTTCGTCAATATTGTTCACGTCGGCAACAGAAGGGGGTTCCACGCCGATAAGTGCGACCTGCTTATCCACGAACCATTGGGCGAGCTCTGGCGAAATCCGCGGAAGTTCGTTGCGATAGATGGAATTGCCAAGGTGCTTATACCAATCCGTTCTCAGCAGAAGTCGGTCGCCAACTTCGATCGGTAACGAAGTACTGCTGGTGATCCGCTCAACTGTAAGCAGTTCGCTTGGGGACACGGGAGTCAGGTCGATTACTTTCGCCGGACCAACGAAGGAGGCTAAGGCCATCTGATCGATCGTCTGACCGGATGCAATGAAGTGCTTTGGGGCGTCCATATGCGTCCCGCAATGGGAATACAACGAAACGGTGGTCGCGTTCCAGCCATCCTGAAGAACGGTCTTGCAGTCGGTAACACTAGCACCGGGAAGTGCATTGTTTATCGGAATACTCAGATCGATGAATTCACGATCTGGAGTGGGGTGTTTAACACGTACTGGACGGTTTGCTGCCGCAGAATCGTAGGCCGATTCAACGATCCTTAGATTGGCGAGATAGTCGGAACCATTCGTTTCAAAGGGACGACCTGCTCGCAGACAGTCGATGAAGTGTTGCTGGGTTATCAGGACGCAATCGCCAGCGAAACCAGTTTTCGAAGGATCGTATTCATGTCGTGTAGGAGCTTCCCCCAGTCGCGCGATCTTGATCTCACCATCCTCACTGATCCAAATCGTTCCTTCGTTTCCTTCTATTTGAAAAGAACCAAAGGTATAGCGTGGATCAGAAGAGAGAGACTCGTTATAGCGACTAGCGTCCCAAATTCCCGTAGCACCGTTTGAGAAGCTTACCAGCAGGTGAACCGAATCTTCCCCTTGGATGGCATCGTTAAGCCGACGCGTTGAGCAGAAAACTTCGTCGATCTCTCCTGCGAGATAGCGGAAGGTATCGATGAAGTGGACACCGGTCTCTTGAATCAGGAATCGCTTCATGTCTCGGAAATAGGGTTGGCGGCCGAGGTATGCATCAGGACCCCATCCATCTCCCAATCGAGTACGGCAACTGATGGTATGCAGTTTGTTGCCAATGACTCCTGAATCTAATAGCGACTTGACGGCGCGATGCCAGGGCTGGAATCGAAAGTTCTCATGAACCATGAGGCGAATGCCCGCTTCGGCGGCCACCTGAACTAGTTGTTCTGCAGTTTTCAGGTCGGGAGCCAATGGCTTCTGGCAGATCACTGGCAAACCATGCCGTGCGACCATCTCAACTAGCCCGAAATGGGAAGCAGGTGGCGTGATAATATCGACGAATTCGACTTGCTCGGACGACAGTGCCTCTTCCAGTGTTGCATACGCGTTGGATACATCGTACTCGCTCGCCATAGCCTTGGCGGCTGCCTGATTTGTATCGCAGATTGCGACGATATCGACATCATTCATGCGGCGCCAGGCGTCGAGATGAAATCGAGAAAAGTATCCTGCTCCTACGCAGATTCCGCGAAGTGCTGTCATGACACGCACATCACCTTCTCGGTCGTTCGGTTTTCGACCGGTTGCAGGGAACGATGTGGGTTCACCCCCAACCAAGCGAGAATCGCGATCACATTCAAGCCAGCTGCGAGGAAGAAGAACGGAACATTAGACCCGGTCCAGGCAGCCAGGTAAGGAAAGGCCAAAGCTGTGATGAATGAGCCAATATTGCCAGCCATGTTCATGGTGCCCGAAACGACGCCGGAGTTCCGCTTACCAATATCAATGCAGAGCGACCAAGATGGAGACAAGGTCATATCCGCTCCAAAGATTGCGAGACTAAAGAAGATGATGGAACTCCAAGGCGTATTTGCCCATACACCGCAGACGAGCCCGATCGCCGCACAGGAAAAACCCAATATTGCAGGTCCTCTGCGAGACCATGTCCAACTGGAGCTTCGATAGATTCTGTCGACAAGCCAGCCTGACAGCCAGTTTCCTAGGGCTCCGCAGATGAGCGGAGCGGAGGAGTAAAGGCCAGCCTCCAAGGTGCTCAAGGAGTAAGTCTCCTTGAGATGTGGGAAAAGCCAAGTCAGACAGAAGAAGAAGGTAAAGTTTGAGCAGAAATACTGCAGCGATATCAGCCACATATTTCGGGAACGGAGCATCGCGGAAGCAATCCGGTAGTCTGCTGCACGGTCATGTTTGGCTGGGACCTGACGTGTGGCGAGGATGTCGTCTCGCTCCCAGTCAGCAATCGTGGGGTGTCCTGTCGGATCGTCGCGGAAAAACCAATACCAGGCGATTGCCCACATGAACCCAATCACCATCAGTAGGAGAAAACAGCTTCGCCAGCCGAGCGAAGCAATCAGGATCGCGATAACTGGAAGTGCGAACGCCGCACCAAGGCGTGATCCAGAAAAATTAATTCCTTGGACCAGTCCGCGATTTCCCATCGGTATCCAGGAAAAGACCGCGCGGGACATCCCTGGGAACGCACCGGCTTCGCCCGCGCCAAAGAGAAAGCGTGTAATCAACAACGGAACAAATCCAAATACCAGCCCTGTCAGTCCAGTAAAGATAGACCAGCAGACAACAATTGCCGAAAGGATCTTACGAGGGCCAAATCGATCCGCCAGCCATCCGCCTGGCGTTTGAAACAATGCATAACCCAGCGCGAACGCCGACATCGCCCAGCCCATCTGCTGACGGCTTAGGAGAAGATCGTTTTCCATCTGAACTGCCGCGGCCGAAATACAGATTCGATCGACATACAGCAGTACCGACAAGGCAAACGTTCCTCCGACGATCATGTGCGTCCGGCGGATATACAAGGAATGCTCCTTATTCAACTTTCGTTTCGCCAGGGTATTGGGACATTACTTTGGAAGTTTGATCTCGAAGTTCTTTTGGGACTGCTCGATCGTGACTTTGATCGGTGGGTGCTTCTTGAAGTACTTGACCACGTTCTTCTGTAATTCCGTTGGCGGAACACTTCCGTCGTCTGTCGGTGAAACCCAGTACGCACTGATCTCCTGCGGACCAGGCTTGATACCGTATTGATCGATACTGTACCGCATCCGGAATTTGCCGTTTTCGTCGGTCGTAGCTTCACTCGCACGGCCACCGTCCGGCTTGAAGGAAACAATCATTTGCGGTACGGGTTGACCTTCGTACGTAAGTACCCCTTCGACCGGGACAACGTCGTACTTGCCGCCGCCACATCCCGCGGTAGCGATTAGCGCAACCAATGCTATAGCCCAGCGTATTCGGAAAAGAGTATTCATCTCACTTCTCAGCATATATTCGGTGTAAGACAAATGGGAGCGTCTGGCCGTCCGACGCTCCCTAGAGAACGGGACACTCTAAAAGTCACCAATCGGAAAGCCATCGTTGATAGCGGCCAACCGTTCTGAGACCGTATTGATATTTCCGTCTCCATCGCCGCCATAGGCCCACTCAAGAGTTTCCGGAAGGAATCGGACGGAAGCGTCCCCCAAGGCAACATTGACGCCACCTGGATGTTGACTTGAAAGGCCTTCCTGGCGGGACCACAACTGCACGGAATTGGCATCAGGATTGCTGAAATTGATACCACCTTGGGCACCATTTATCGGAGCTCGAAAGGTAAACCAGATGTCTTCATGGCAATCCTCATGGCTACCTGCCAGGCACCCGACCCACGTGCCTGGATAGAATCGGATATTGCCCTTCAATGCGTAGGTACGTTCGCCAAGCATAAGGGTGTTGGTGGTACCGTCAGTGATATCTCGAAAAGCAAGCGCCGAATCATTTGATCCTCCGCCTGCGTAGCGAAACATTCCAGTGGCGATTCTGTCATATTGGCCGTTGTTCCAGATACGGGAACGATTGTGACCAAAGCATCCGTTGTAATTCGATTTCGGTGCCAGGTTGGCTGGCGACGATTCGTAAGGGTTGCCGCCGGTTCGCGAGAACTTTGAGCTGTCATTAATCTCCGGCCCCGCGTCGGATGGACAGATAAACGCATTAAGCACCAAAGACTGATCGTCTAGGTTGATTCCCGTCGAGGCGCTTTGCTGAACGTAGTCATTCAATGGGATTTTGCCAACGCCGAGTCGATCTGACATATTCTGCTGTTCGATGAATGGAAGTAATAGCGCGCCCCAACCCCAACTTGCATTCCCCTGGTCTCCGGCCCCGGTCGAGTTGTTTGCTACCGTAATCGTACCGGCAGGCAGCGAACCAAAAGTGTCGTGGTAGTTGTGAACTGCTAGTGCCAACTGCTTGAGCTGGTTGGTGCACTGCATTCTCCGGGCAGCTTCGCGAGCTTGTTGGACGGCTGGAAGCAACAGAGCAATGAGAACACCAATAATGGCAATGACAACAAGCAATTCAACTAGCGTAAAACCCTTACGAGTCATGAGATGAACTCCTGCATGAAAAGAAGGCGGTTTCGCCAGATAGCGACATGTCCAGTTATTCGGATCGATTCTCTAGACAAGTGCCCTTCTGGCGAAGAATGAGAAGATTGCGAAAAGAAATAAGAACGTGATGAGTTATTGGAAATGCAGCTATTTACGCAAAACGACGAGCCAATCTTGTCCGTCGTTCTCGGGCGACTTACCGAGGGAGACAACGGTCCCGCCTTTTACCTGGGTAACACTACCCTCTTGCCGCTTCCCGCCTGTGCGAGGATTGAACCAGCTGACTTGGTATGCCTGGTTATCTTTGGTTAAGTCGAGTTTTGCCTGACCACCGTTGCCGAGATAGGCAAGATAGATCGTTCCTGGTTTGGCAAAGCAATACGCTACTTTAGAATCCGAATCGTTTTCTAAGAGTCGATCCATATTCTTCATCTCCCAGAATGGAACGTCATTCTCGTTGAAGAATTCGAGAGCAATTCGACAGTAGTCCCACGACTGGTCGCGACTACGGAAGTCCTCGCACACTAGATCGTTTTGCGGAAGCTTGTAGCCGAAGTAATATTCGACGCCTGCACCTCCCGCCATGAGCGTTCCCCAGAGCGTTTGCTTACGGATGTCGTGCAGATCGTATTGCTTCCCTTTTTCTCCGCCCTTGCCATCTTTTCCCTCGTAGCCGGGATCGGCAGGGACGCCAAAGGAGGCTGGGCCTTGTTCATCGTTGGCACAAACCCACGGACGGCCGGCTTTTGCTGACTCGGAAACCCACTGTAACGTTCGTGCGTGAGCTTGATTCCATCCATTCTGTAGCGAAGCCCCGGTTAGAACGGATTGGTCGCCGATCAACTGGGAGTAAACCTTGTCTTGCTGGTTCGGAAACGTATGGATCACGATGTGATGATCATACGGATCGATATCTTTCAGGTACTGAGCCATGTCGCGCTGTTGCTTGGGGGTCTGCGTGTTCTCTTCCCCCAAGTTCCAGTTCAACGCAAGTTCGTGGCCGAACCGTGCTACCAGTTCGCGGCAATACAGTTTCCGTTCCGGGCCTAGATCTCCTTTATTTAGCGACGTAGGAACGTTGTCGTCCATTTCTGTTTCCTGCATCTTGAAGTGCAGGTACACGCCTTTGGACTGTGCATGATCGAACACGATTTGCCACTGATCAAGCTTCGAACAGTCGTAATGCCGTTGATCGTCACGATCGCCAAACGGCCAAACATTGTCGCCATCGCCACCTGCGTTGTACGGGAGGAAGGAAATAACGTTGCAGCCCTTATCGGCGATATAGTTCACCGCCCCAATCATTCCTTTCCCTTTGCCATTCTTCCAGGTTGGATCTCCTTCGTTCCAATCCTGGACATGAGCCTTCCAGGTTTTTAGCGGAACATTCTTCTTGTTGGCCGTCGTATCGTCAAAATCTTGGTAGGCGAGAAAGGTTTCCGGGGCGTCGGGGCCAGCTTTCAGAAAGTAATCGCCGGAACCAGCAAATTGGAGGTAATGTTTGCCGACGTAAGCCAAGCGACCCCGGCCACGAAAGTCTCGTCCAGTCTTGTCGCTCGGAGCGATGTTAAAACTTCCGGTAATACCGTCGACTGGGGTCACCGCTTCGACCATTGCCGAGTCATCGACGGCGGCTTGGTTCCCTTGGACAAACGAGATTCTGTAGGTCCACTTTCCAGGCTTGTCAGGCGATAAATGGGCACGCCACTGGTTTCCTGACTTGGCAGACGTTTGGCCAGCGTTGCCGTCCGCCGCAAAGTAGCCTGGAACCTGGTACCGCGGGGTACCTGACTCATGTTGAAAATTGACCGTCATGCGGTAATCGGTAAACGGATTAGGGCTCGAGTCCGTTTCAGTGGCTTGTGGACCATCGGTTGTCAGCGTCACCTTGTGCCAGGTCTTCAGCTCTCCGTCGATGGAGGGCTGCTCGGCTCGAGCAGGGGTGTAGCCAATGATGAGCATGCCCAAGGTCGTAGCCACGAAAGTGAAAGACATCCACGTGGATCGGCATGTAGGGGGAGTAAGACGGCGATGGGGCATTTCCGAAAATCTCCGAAGAAGTTGTATTAGACAGGATTGACCTTGATTGTAAGCCACTTTTTAATTTGAATATCTCAAATAATGCAAAAACATTGTTCGGCAACGCCGAATGATGAGTCTCACTCAGTTTAAGCTCCTCTTCCGGTTTCTAAGGTGGTCCTTCGTGATTCCTTCCGATGTGGATAAAGCTAACGAGTTGGTCGTCCAGCAACTGCGGTCATTCTGTCTCGTGTATGAGAACCACAGTTATGCCGCCGCGGCTCGGAAAACGGGACGTTCCGTTCCAACCCTGTGGGAGCAGGTTCGGTCGGTCGAGAAGCGCTACGAAGTTATTCTGTTTCGCCGCAAGGGCCGTAAAATCGAGCCAACGGCATCCGCCGAAGTCTTGTACACCTCGCTGCGTCCGCTCCTAGCCGGAATTGACTCGACATTCGAGAGAATCCGTGAGTTCAACACGCTCGGGGCGGACACGGTAACGCTCGTTACCGGCGTGCGAATGATGTGCGAAGAACTTGGGGCACCTCTGGCCAAGTTCCATGAAGAGCTACCCCAGGTTCGTTTGCGGCTAGTTCATGGGGATGATGACACGGCGGTTCGGATGATCTCGGAGGGAACTGCGGACCTGGCTTTAACGCTTGAGCGGGGACCGGAACAGAAAGACTCGCTAGTCACCAGCGAACGTGCTTACACAATTGACTACCTGGCCGTCTTTCCCGAGGATCATCCGCTCAATCGCAAGAAGCGACTTGGACTGAATGACCTGATTCGATATCCGATCATCATCGGTCACCGGGCAACCTCAGGCCGTGCCCTGTTCGAACAGACGTTGCATCGCGAAGGATTAACTTCCAAACTGAATATCGCGGCAGAGACCGATAACAGCGCGTTCACGATCTCTTGCGTACGTGCCGGGATGGGAGTCGGGATCGTTGCGGGGCAAGCCGTTGAGAGCCCATTGACATCTCGGCTGGCCAAACGATCGTTGTCTCACTGCCTGGGACAAGCGTACATCGCATTTCGACGAAAGAAGGGGCGTCAGCCGACGAAGGTCGTTCGAACGATCATGGACCTAATCCGTGAGACTCTCGCATAATCGTATCGAAATTATTCAGTAGAAGCGGCTGCTCGGGCGCGCCGTAGAAGCTCATCATGGATGCGGCGGGAGTTGTCCCGAAACTTCCTTTCGTTCGCTTGCTCTGTCGATGTGGGGTTACTGCCTTTCGGGTCAATATCTGCGAGAGAGACGCCCCAATCTCCAAGCAATGTCCAATAGGTCGCTGAATCGGAATGGTCGACAATTCCCCTGACGAACTTCCCCGTGGCAAATATCTTGCCGAGCCCGGAGACACGAAATTGGTCATAGTACGCTTGGCCTTTGGGGGCACCGCCAACAATGCCGTGCTGACCAATGGCCCCACACTCAAAGTATTGAATCTTGCCCTGCGCAGCGACTGACTTGAGAAAACGGCACGCCGCGAGATCTTCGCGACAGTTGGCAACTTGCTCAGGTTGCTCGGGCGTTCCCTGGTGGAGTGTTGAATTGGTCCAATGAGCGATAAACCTTAGGCGATCGAGCATTCCTTCTTGGCCTGTTGACTGGCAGTGACGGACTAGAATGGCAGGTTCAGTGACCGATCCCCAGCACAGAACATTGAGAACTTCGTTCTCCGTCAGCTCCTGCGTTGCTGTTAGCAGCGCCTTAACGCTGGCAAGTTGCTCGAGACTCTCATACTTCCGCGAAGGATCAAAGAGCTGTCCGGTTTCTTTGATTGACGATTGCATGAACGACAACGTGGTTGGGTAGCCTCCCAGCTTCTTATTCAGCGGAATCACGGCTTGCCGGTAGGCTTCTCCGAAGTAACGATTTGCCCAATCGGCCTGATTAGGCGAATCACGGTGGCGGCTGCGATGGGTGCTGGCAACAACAATTCCCTTGGTATCGAACTCATTGGCCATCAGCAGATAGCCGGCCATGGCTGAGATGTCGTCAGGATCATTGATCGTACCGACGTGGTTATCTCCTTCGAGCGTCTTATCGCTCATATCGGTAATAATCCAGACTTTGGGTTTGCCACTCCTCGAAACGATGTCGGTGGAAACCGGTGGTCGACCAACTTCTGGGGACTGGGCGTTGAGCTGCGAAATCAGGCCGAGTAACGCAAACGTTGAGATTAGCGAAGCTCTGTTGATTGCAAAATTCATCGTGCGGCTCCTTAGCGACTGGCCTTCACCGGCTGAGTCAAGTCAGGTCGCCAGCTTTCCGGATCACTAATCAGACGTGGTTCGTGATGAACCTCTCCTTCATCGTGTTGATGCTTCATCCAGGCATTGAGTTGTTTTTGCAGCTTCGAGAATTGTTTCTCGTGGGCAGGGTCTCCCGCCAGGTTATTCAGTTCCCAACGATCTTCCGCTACGTGATAGAGCTCCCATTCCGGGCGGACGAAGTAACGATCGACGATATGCCTGGCTTTTGGATTGGAGTCGGCTAAGGATTCTCATTCGTTCCAGTAGGCGCCGGCCATCGGCTTACGATCGAGGTCGGAGTGGTTGGTATGGGCAAATTCCGGGTGGAGGTTGTGAATTAACTTCCACTCACGTGTTCGGATACTGCGAATGGGATAGATGTTCTTTTTCCCATCGCCTGTGTGCGTCGTGAAAATCACATCGCGATGGGAATCGCTGTTTCCGAGGAGAATGGAAGCGAAAGATCGGCCATCCAAGTTTTCCAGTGCCTTCCCTCCGGCAATCTCGATAAGTGTCGGTAGTAAGTCGATCGCGCTGACCATGGCATCAGAAGTAGTTCCGGCTTCGATCTTTCCGGGCCAGCTAACAATGAGAGGGACTCGTGTTCCATAGTCATACAGATTCCACTTCCCGAAGGGCCATTGGGAGCCGTGATCGCTGGTGTGAAGAAACAGTGTGTTTTTGCCAAGTTGGTTGGCGGCGATTTGGCGGAGTTCCCCGAGGAACTGATCCAGGTCGATGATTTCCTGATAGTAGGCGGCACGATGCTCGCGGGTTGACGGCGTATCGAGCACGTGCGGAGGTAACGCAACATCTTTAGGATTGATTGTAGGAGTACTTGTCCACGGAACATGAGGGTTCGTCGTGCCCACGAATAAACAGAGCGGCTTGTTACCCTTTCGGCTCTTAAGATACCGTTGAATTTCCAGTCGCATTTGTTCGATCGGCTTCTTCAGACTGAGATGATCAAATCCGACGTTCCGGGAGTCTTTACCGTGAGCGACTTTTCCGAACGCGGCAACCTCGTACCCGGCTTGTTGGAGGTTTGCGACGAGGTAGGGGGTTCCTTCCTTGGGGTACGTATGGTTGGCCTGAGCACCGTTGCGTAGTGGCATGAGCCCCGTCAGCATCGCCGATCGACTGGGAGCACATGAAGGAGAGGCGACGAATGCGTGCGTGAACATCATCCCATCAGCCGCGAGCTTCTCGAAATTGGGTGTTGGTATGGTGGCATCACCATAAAGACTGGAGTCGAATTGTGAGTGGTCATCGGAGATATAGAAAACAATGTTCGGAAGGTCTGCAGCGTATGCCGTGGACACAACACTACCCAGACACATCGAAACGAGGATCGTTGCTGAACTGAGACCAGCCAAATTACGTCCGAGATTCATGAAAGGAGTATCCCAAAAGGATGGCACCGTGGTTCAATGCTTTAGGTGAAACAACTCGATGGGTGAATTGCAGCTCAACCTAAGGCACAAGGCGGTTATTTCCGCGAGGCATTCCAGTCAGGATGAGGCACATGAGCCGCCTGCATGTAGCCTTGCAGTTTCTTCAAAACATCAGGATAGTCCGCAGCAAGATCCTTGGTTTCGCCTAGATCACTGGATAAGTCGTATAGCTCCGGCGTACCACCTGGCCAGGAATTGTTCACCGCTTTCCATTTCCCGGATCGCACGGCGCGTTTGCCTCCGCGTTCATAGAATTCCCAGTAGAGGAATTCGTGCGACTGCTGTTTGGCGGCCTGGCCTGTCAAAATGGGAACGAAACTGATCGAGTCGAGCCCTGCTTTGACTTCGACGCCGGAAAGATCACAGCATGTAGCCATCAGATCGCCAAAGTATCCAATATGATCCGAGACCGTGCCCGCCGGCACGGTTCCAGGCCAGCGAACGATCATGGGAACACGAATACCACCTTCGTAGAGATCTCGCTTCATGCCGCGCAGCGGCCCGTTGGGGTCGAAGAGATCGACCGTGTGGCCACCTTCATTGTGAGGCCCATTGTCGCTAGAGAACATGACCACCGTGTTCTCGGCGATTTGTAACTGGTCCAATAGATCGAGGATGCGGCCGACATCGGAATCCATGCGGGTGATCATCGCAGCTTGACCTTTGTCTTGGTCTTTCCAATCTTTGTCCGCATAAATCCCATAGTCTGGAACTTCCTGCCCGTTGCCTGTGCCTCGGGTGCCTTCGTTGTTCGCATGAGGGATCGTCAGAGACAGGTAAAGAAAGAACGGTTGGTCATCCTGCTTCGCTTGGTCTTGAATGAAGGTCATGGCATCGTCGACGAACAGATCATGACTGTAGTCAAGCTTCTTCGTTGCCCAACCGCCGCGGAAGCCCCCGTATGAGCGCTCTGCTTCCTGGACAACGTTTCGTAGCGGAACCTTCTCTTCATTACGCCACAGGAATTCCGGGTAGTAGTTGTGGGCATGAACCTGGTTGAGGTAGCCGAAGAAATGATCGAATCCTTGTCGTCGAGGGAAACCTGCTCGTCCGCCAGTTGCGTCGTCTCCCAGGCCCCACTTTCCACACAATGCAGTGGCGTAGTTAGCCGACTTCAATGCCTCTGCAACGGTGAAATCCTTATCCCGCAACGATTGACGCGTCATATCTGGCCCACCTGCGTTTCCGCGAACATGAACGTGCCCCATGTGCAGGCCCGTCATCAGGACACAGCGTGAAGGGGCACAAACCGTACTTCCAGCGTAGAAGTTCGTGAAGCGCATCCCCTCGTCGGCCATACGATCGAGTCTAGGTGTCTGAATCAGCTTCTGGCCGTAGCAACCTAGTTCTGCGTAACCGAGGTCATCGGCCAAGATGAAGATGATGTTTGGGCGGACAGGCTCCTTCGCCTGAATTGAGCTGATAGAAAGCAAAAGTAGAAGAATCGAGAGGAGTGCGGAAAGTCTCATTGGGGGCTGCCTATTGGAGAGGAGAATATGTCGGTAGGGCACATGCCATTAATCGGGTGTGCTCGATTCGGGGAAGCTGATCGACGCGTTCCGATCGCAGGTTAGTGTGCCATCGATTAGTTTTAACTCAGCTATCTGCAGAAAGGAAATCTTCTGTGGGACGGTTCGTTTCTCGGCCGGTGGGGAAGGGTAGGGTCGATTGGGTTCGGTATGGTAAAAGATGAATGCTCGATCATCGACCACAGCGACGCTGGGATGACGTGCCAGGGTATGGTCCGCCTCTCGCTTTCCCGGGTCGCGAAGGATTCTCTCCTGTTGTGTCCAATGGACAGCGTCAGGCGAGTGGAAGACGGCCAAGCCATCATGAGGATCGGTCACCATCCAGAAGCGAGCACCGAATGAGAAGACGTATGGCGCCTCTTGATAGCCGAAGCCACGTTCTTTAGCGTTGATCTCGCCAGAACATGCTCCATGATTCTCCCAGGACGATAGGTCCTTCGAGGTGGCCCAATGAATTCCTCCCCCTTTTCCGACACGATAGTAAGCGTGAAAGAGATCACCAACCTTGATGAGGGAAACATCGATCGGGTCAGGCTGCTGAAAACTGGGTGCGTCAGCTAGCTTCCAGCCACGCAATGGTTCAGATGCAGATGTTACGTAATGCCGAATGACCCCATCGCCACCCCACGGCGGCTTGGCCGAATTCTTGAACGTCGCAAACATGTGCAACTCGTCGCCAACGGCGATGATCCCCGGCGCCCAATGTGTCGTCTCATTGTCTGGTTTACCTTCCGTACCATCGAACGAACAGTATCCAAGAAATTCCCAGTTCCTTAGATCTGTCGAGGAAAGAACGCCAATCGGCGTTCCCACGTAGCTCGCGCTTGTTCGTGTCGCACGACGGGCCGTGTAGTAAACGAACCACTTTTCGAGAACTGGGTTCCAGACAATTTCCGGATCGCACGATCCGTTGTAGTGTGGATCGGCGAATAGAGGTGCGTAAACGTCTCCGTAACTGACCTCGGGCAGCTTGTTCGCTGGTTTATTCTGGGGATTGGACTTTACTTCAAACGATAACACGTGACCGGTAAGTGGATTGGGCGCATCGTAGTTACCAGCCGCCGAGAGGGTATCCTCTCCCAGAGAAAGTCCATCCTTGGGCTGAATAGGAATAAGGCCTGGCGACTCTGTTTCCGCAACCACCTCTCCATCAAGCCGTAAGGTCATCCTCTTTTGATCTAAGTGGGCGTCAAATCGAAATGATTTAGGTGCCTTATCGGTGGACATGATTCGCGTGACCTTGTTCGCCGAGGTTCGTACGTCGAATGCTAGTTTTCCTCGAACAACGTGAATAGCGTACCCGTATTCGCGTCCTCCCTGGGCCGCGACGACCCCACGATCTCCGCTCAGTTCCACCTTGCCAGTCGCTGTGAATGGGCGATTAGCGATCTCCGGCGAGGCCGGTTCAGACTGGGCACTCTTGCCCTGATCTCCTTCCCATATCACTTGGACATGTCGAGCCCAGCGTTCCCAGGTCTCCGCCATTTCTTCGACACGCTTGGGAGCCTGGTCGGCTAGATCGTTCAATTCGCAGCGATCCTCCGCCAGATTATAGAGTTCCCATTCAATCTCATGCGGCATTCGTTTCGACCGAACGAGTTTCCAATCACCTTGGCGAAGCGCTCGAGCGGCCATGTGATCGAATCCGATGACGCGGTCCGCTAACTGTTTGCCCCGCCATACCGGCAATAAGCTTGAGCCTTCACAAGGTGTAATGTCGCGATCGTTGACCACGTCGGGATAACTGCCCCCTGCAACTTCGACCAGACTTGGCAGGATGTCCATCACATGTGCTGGATCACGAGCCCATCGATTGGGCTTACCGATTCCCGCCGGCCAATGAACGATCAGGGGAGAGCTGATGCCACCTTCATGCGTGAAGTGTTTGTACATTCGGAATGGTGTATTGCCGAGGTTTGCCCATGCACTGCCGTACGATTGATGCGTTCCAGGCTGTCCAATTTCTCGCAGCTGATCACCAGTACGAAGTGTCGTCTGCCCTGCGCGTGACTGGCCATCGAATCCAAACGGCCCCCATTCATAGCAAGCCCCGTTGTCGCTAAGGAAGAGGATAAGAGTATTCTCTAGATCGCCAGTGCTATCGAGATGCTCGACAATCTCTCCAACGCCCTGATCGACCGAATCAACCATTGCCGCGAAGACCGCCATCCGGCGGGCAAGATCTTTCTGCCGATCGGTATCAAGGTCAGCCCAGGCCGGATTCATCTCTCCTGAGTAGCCGTTCGCAATATCGTCGGGCTCTACCGGTACAATCGATCGAGGAGAAAGCTTCCAGCGTTCGCCATCAATCAGGCCCAGTTCCTTCATCCGAGCGAAGCGGTTTTCGCGTAGTTCATCCCAGCCTTGCATGTAGAGATCAAAGTATTTGTCCACTCGATCCGCGGGAGCCTGGACAGGGAAGTGGGGTGACGAGTGGCCGAGAAACAAGAACCATGGTTGATCGCTTTCTTGTCCCTGACGAATGAATTCCAGCGCATATTGATTGAACACATCAGTTGCGTAGAACTCATCATGGGGGACGTTTACTTCCTTTTTACGGCCGTTCGGCAATCGCACATACTTGTTGGGACTGTACTGATCTTGGGCATAACCACTGGTATATCCATAAAACTCGTCGAATCCCCGTTTGATTGGTCCTGTCTCGGGGTGCAGATGCCACTTGCCAACGTAGTAGCAACCATAGCCTGCTGGCTTCAAGGCCTCAGCCAACGTGACGCAATTTTCGTTGAGACGTCCCAAGTAGCCTGGGCCGCGAGTCTTGCTAGGTTTATTAGTGGTAAAGTCACCGATGCCAGCCTGCGACGGATAGAGGCCCGTCATCAAAGATGCACGTGTCGGGCAACAGCGCGCCGAGGTATAGAACTGGGTAAAGCGAACACCATTGGCCGCCAAGCGATCGACGTTGGGCGTCCGAATTTCTCCCCCGTAGCAGCCAAGGTCTGAGTACCCCAAATCGTCGGCAAGGATTACCAGAATGTTAGGACGGTCATCCGCCGATACCTTGATCGCATATGTCTGTGCGAAGAGCAGGGCAATTAGGGAAACTAATACTCGGGGAGGCATGGGCAGAACCTTGTATTGATTAGCAGTCAACAAATTAGGGGGATCGTTGCGAAGAGGTGTAGATACGATGGTCAGGTTCCTCAATCCTAGGTAGCGGGAGCCTGGTTACAATGAGATTAACCACCAATCGATTGATCCATTTTGTCAGGTTAGGATGGTCGCCAAATACCCGTCTCGGGTTTAGGGGGACTGTTGTTTACACTGCTTTCGATATTGGCCGGGTGTGATTCGAGTCAGGCGTTTAAAGACCACGTGCAGATACTCGACGTGTTCGAAACCACAGAGGTGAGCGATCTCTTCCACCGATAGCTCCGATGTCTGCAGCAGCTCCTGAGCTCGCTGGATTTGAACGTGCCGGATCTGCTCTTGAGGAGTTCGCGATAGGTAGCGACGAACTTTTCTCTCAAGTGTACTTCGCGACACACCAGTCACCTTAGCCACGGCATCGACGGTGATGCCTAGGCAGGCATGTTCACGAATGTACTGCAGGGCATGGGAAAGTTCCTTATCCGTCACTGCCATCACATCACTCGATGCGCGGGTTACGACTCCAAGTGGCTCAATATTGAGGTTCTGCTGCGGTGGATCTTCGCCTGCCATGATTGACTTGAGAAGTTCGGCTGCTCTAAATCCGAGTCGTTCAGCATTCGGAAATACGCTTGAGAGAGGCGGGTTGCAGATGTTGCATAGCAGCTCGTCGTTGTCGACACCCACGACGGCAACATCATCAGGTACGGTGATATCCATCTGAGAACAGGCATCCAGGACTTGTCGTCCGCGAATGTCGTTGCAGGCTAAAATCCCCGCTGGCTTTGGCAGAATCTCAATCCAGGCCGCAAGCTCCTGTAGTAATTCTGGCCAGGGACGCACCGAAGGTCCTAGCCAGTCCGACTCATAGTAAGAGATGGGAAAATCGCTTACCGCTTCGCGAAAAGCTTCCATACGCCGTCGGGACCAGGACTCCTTTGTAAAGCCTGCAAAGCCAAAGCTTCGAAATCCACGCTCAAGTAGATGCTGTGCGGCAAGCTCTCCGATGGCTGCGTCGTTGCTGCGAAGGTGAGGATTCAGATCGTCCTCGCGACGGTCCGTCAATTCGACAATAGGAGTTAAAGACGCGTCGGCCCAGTCCTGGAGTTGAGGCGACCAGGAGCGAGAAATGATCCCATCGCCTTGCCAACTTTCCAGCCAACTTGGCAACTCGTTGGAAAGGTCTCGTTCCTCAAGATAGACCGACCAGTCGTGATGGATACGCATGCTGCGGCCGATTCCTTCCAAGATCCGCCGGCCATAGACGCTGGATGTTTCTATCAAAAGAGCCACTCGCTTACTCACTCGGCGACCTCGACGGGATGAAGGGAAAGGTTGCGACTCGCGTGAAGTGATCATTATGCGTTCTCGAATACATGTTCAATTCAAGAGAATGATGATGCCAATCGGGATTAAACAGATGACAACATATCTTATCTGTTTTGAAAACAAGTCTCCTAATGTCTGTAACATGCTAGAGCAATGTTGACAAGATTCATCATCAAGTAAAAACTCTCTTTTGCTTAAACGAAGTTGCGTGGCTGGTTCTTGCGGAGTAGTTTCCACTCGGTAACGTTCCCTTTTCGAAGTACGTGACAGCAAGTGATTGAGCGTCATCTGCATTGAAAGAAGATGCCGTCAGAAGTCCATCCCGTGTCGACCTTGTCAAAACAACAGGTGTTCTATGCATGCGAAATCAATTCGTCACGTCTTGGGCGTCGCGTTCGCCGCTCTGATGCTTATAGGCGGTAGTGCGTCATTCGCTCTAGCTGATGACCGTCCCAACTTCTTGTTGATCGTGGCGGACGATCTGACGTGGAGCGATCTTGGCTACGAGGGCAATCGCGAGATTCACACACCGCATTTGGATCAGCTTCGTACAGAAGGCATGCATCTGACACGAATGTTTACACCTGCGACTACGTGCTCTCCTTCTCGGCACGCACTGTACACAGGGCTTTATTCGATCCGCAGTGGCGCCTACCCCAACCACACTCGCGTCTATGAGGGAACGAAGAGTGTTTTTACGCACTTGAAGCATGCTAACTATCGCGTTGCCTTGCAGAATAAGTCCCACGTGGGACCCGCGGCTTCGTTTCCGTATGAGGCGATCCAAGGCGCTGATGATCTAACGAAGACCGAGGCATTTATTCGTCGCGATCCCAGTCAGCCTTGGCTGTTGGTCTATGCATCCAATGATCCACACGGTCCATGGACGCGAGGGCCGAAGAAGAAATACGATCCGAAGATGCTGACGGTTCCGTCGTACCTCCACGACAACCCAACAACGCGGCAACTACTGGCTAGTTATTACGCCGAAATATCTCAGTGCGATCAGCAGGTGGGCGAACTTATGAAGTTGTTGAAGGACTGCCACGAAGAGGACAACACGCTTGTATTCTTTTTCAGTGAGCAGGGCAGCAGCTTTCCCTACGGTGGCAAGTGGAGCGTGTACGATAACGGCATTCGTGCTTCGACCCTCGTCCGGTGGCCAGGAAAGATCAAGCCCGGCTCTCACAGCGATGCCCTGTGCCAATATGTCGATATTGCTCCGACACTGCTTGAAGCCGCTGGAATCGACGCTACGAAGATCGATGTCGGGTGTCCTGATGCCAATGGCGACACGGGCTTTGACGGCAAGAACCTGCTTCCCGTTTTACAGGGTGAACAGGAAGCGTTCCGCGATGTGATTTTCTCGCAGCAAACGACAGTTGGAATTCACGGCTATCAAGATCCCTATCCCATGCGAGCCGTGCGTGATAATCGATACAAATTGATTCTGAATCTTGCCCCAGACAATACTTACTTCATCGGGGGCATTCATCGGGGTCAACCAACTGACTCCTGGCGGAAAGACGCCCAAAACAATCCGCAGCTCGCAAAACGTGTTGAGTGGCTTTCACACCGCCCAGGGGAAGAACTGTACGATCTCGATAAGGATCCGCTGGAAACGAATAACCTCGCAGATTCTCCCGAGCATCAAAAGATAAAGCAGCGCCTGCGAAAGGAAATCGACGGCTGGATGGCTCAGCAAGGAGACAAGGGCCTGGAAACAGAGATGACGGCTAAATCCCGCCAGGGAAAACGCAAAGCCGAAGCGAAACCGAAGAAAGGTAAGAATCGCAAGAAGGCGGCAACTTAGACTTCCTGCTCGGTATGAATTAGACTTCAAAGACAATCCTCAGACAGGTTTCTTATGCCACTCAATTCGCAGCACTGCGTGCTCATTCTGGTATTTGCCGTCGGCTGGCTGACGGGCCCGGCCGATTCTTGTTGGTCTGCTCGCCCCAATATTGTCTTGATACTTGCCGATGACATGGGCTATTCGGATGTCGGATGTTATGGCGGTGAAATCAATACGCCGCATATCGATCAGCTTGCCGAAAATGGGCTGCGATTTGCGCAGTTCTACAATACGGGGCGTTGCTGCCCGACCCGGGCTTCGCTTATGACAGGCCTCTATCCACATGAATCGGGAGTAGGCCACATGGTCTATCAGGATCGCGGGGCTGGTTATCACCCGTACCTGAACCAGCAGTGCGTCACCATTGCGGAAGTCCTTCGCAATGCTGGATATCGCACCATGATGGCCGGAAAATGGCACGTTGGTCATCAGAAGGGACAGTGGCCGACCGATCGCGGATTCGAGCACTTTTATGGTATCCACATCCATATCGACAGCTACTTCAAAGTGTTGCCGTGATGCCCTGTGTACCACAACGACAAGCTAGTCGTGGCTCCGACGAGGTACCCTGAAAACCACCTTCATCCAGATCAACCGTGGTATACGACGGACGTATTTACGGATTGGTCCTTGAAGTTTCTCGAAGAAGCACAAGCGGATGAACGGCCGTTCTTTTTGTACATTGCGTACAACGCTCCTCACTGGCCTTTGGAAGCTCCCAAAGAGAATATCGCCCACTACAAGGGAAAGTATTCGCAAGGGTGGGACCAGCTGAGAGTGGCAAAGCTCAAGCGCATGAAGGATCTTGGCCTTGTTGACGAAGCAACGCGGTTATCTTCCTCGGAATGCCCCCAATGGGATTCGCTTTCTCCGAATGAGCAGCATGAGTCTGCCTTTCGTCGTGAGATCTACGCCGCTCAGATCGAACGGATGGATGCGAATATCGGTCGTGTCGTCTCCAAGCTGAAGGACCTTCATCAGCTCGATGACACGCTACTCCTATTCCTTTCGGACAATGGCTGCTGTGCCGAAGGAGGAATGTATGGGTACCAGTGGCAAAAGAACACGCGTGAAAACTTCGACCAATGGCGTACGCAATCGGGCCGTTCGAGTAGCATGGGCGAGGCCTGGTCCAATGCATCCAACACGCCATTCCGACTGCACAAGCGATGGGTGCATGAAGGTGGAATCGCGACTCCGCTCATTGCCCATTGGCCTGACAAGCTTAAGAACACCGGAGCGTTGTCACATCAGGTGGGGCACGTCGTCGATATCATGGCGACTTGTGTTGACGTGGCAGCCGCACAGTATCCGCAGCAACATCAAGGACAAGCGATTAATCCAATGCGAGGCACAAGCCTTGTTTCGACGTTTGAAAATCCGGAATCCGCTTCAAAGCGAACTTTATTCTGGGAACACGAGTTACACAGCGCGCTTCGTGAAGGAGATTGGAAGCTGGTTACGCTGGACGCTCGGTCGGATGATAAGTGGGAACTCTACGATATGAGCATCGAGCGCACGGAAACAAGAGATCTCGCCGCCAAGGAACCTGAGCGGGTGAAGCGGATGCTAGCGTTATGGAAGGCGTGGGCCGAGCAAACTAATGTCTTGCCCTGGCCACAAGATCGTAAGTAGTACGAAAGGAGCGAGCCTGCACCTGAGGGCAAGAGAACAGGCCCGCTCTTTCTTCGTGTTCGTGCTACGGGGTATTCGCAAAATCTTGTGCTTCGTCTGGTTCAGGCGTCGCGTAGTCTGGATCCTTGGCTCGGATATAAACTTCGCCGTTTTCAAGCACGCGAACATCAAGGGGAACAATTGTCACGCCTTGCTCATTGATTGTCTGGGCGTCTTCTCCAAGGTCTCGATCCTGGATTCCCTTTCGAGGGACGGGCGGAACGTTTCCGTTAAAGAACGCAGTACACCACCATTGGCCATCCTTGTCTTGGAAGGGAGTTCCATGACCCAGGAAGCGTCCTGCGAACTTTCGTGGACCGTAGGGGCCAGTGATCTTGTCGGAAGTACAGTAGTACAAGTTGTAGGAACCTTTGCGTCCCTGATCGGTCGACCAGGCGGTGCCAAGATGGACGTACTTGTCGCCGACCTTCATCATGGTGGCCCCTTCGTGGCCGATACGATTGATCGGTTTGCCATTGGGGCCTGGACGTGTGCCAGCGGGATCGATTCGTACTGGCTCGGCCGTGTAGTGACTGAGGTCTTTACTAAGCGGGGCGACGAGCGTGTTTCCCCACAGCATGTAAACCGTTCCGTCCTCGTCGGTGAAGAGCGATGGGTCGTGGCGCTGTCCCATATTGCCGTTCATCGGGTGCGCCCAGGGACCTCGCAGTTCTTTTCCTTCAGAAAGTACTAAACTTGAGTGGGCCTTGGGACAGTGAACTAACGCCCAGCGATCTCCCATCCAATGGACTTCTGGCGCCCAGATAAGTTCCTTGTTGATTGGATTTCCACCACGGGCTCTCATGGTGTCGTGGACTGTAAAGATCGGTCCCAATGATTCCCAGTGGATGAGATCAGGGCTTCGCCAGGCGCGGACTTGGCTACCAACAATGCTTTCATCGCCGAGCCCGATGTTGTACGGATCGTTCTGCTCGCGGGGATCTCCTTCACTTGGCTGAGTCCCGGTGAGGTAATACTGCTGATCGGGGCCAATCGTAATATACGGGTCGCGGATCCAGCCGGACTTGATGAAGAGGGTATGATCGTGCGACTTCAGCCCCGCTTGAATCGTTTGGGCGTCCATGACAGGCCCAGGCTTTCGATCCGTTTCCATCTGAATGAATGCCGACTTGGGGAACATCAATCCGTCACCGACCGAGAGTGGGGCGAGAAGTTTGTCGTGCAGCTTCCCAAGACTCTCGGCGGGAATCTTGATCACCTCGCGATCGTAGGTCATCAACCCGTTGATTTCTCCCTCAACGTCAGTTGTCTGTGTGTAGACTCCGCCAGCGATGCCTTTTTCTCGGAGTGTTCGCAGCATTTCAATCGAGGTGGCATACCGTTCAAGGAATTCCTCCTTCGATTGTGGCAGACCGCCATAACCCCAATTCCGCCGATCTGCGTCCCAGAGGTGCCCTGACACTGGATAGCCATGGCCGCCAAATTCGCCGACGACTTTGATGTAATCAGAAAAGCGTCCGCCTTCTGCAAAAGGAAAGTCAGGGTGGGGATACTTGTGCGCATCGACAACATCTCCCACTGGCCAAAAGTTGCCACCACTAGCGATGTTCACCAATCGAGTCGGAACACGTTCTAGCGTTAATTTCGTTCTTCACTTTTTAGTTCTTGCAACATGA
This sequence comes from Bremerella sp. P1, assembly GCF_028748185.1. Classification (NCBI taxonomy): domain Bacteria; kingdom Pseudomonadati; phylum Planctomycetota; class Planctomycetia; order Pirellulales; family Pirellulaceae; genus Bremerella; species Bremerella sp. P1. The sequence goes on from NZ_CP118164.1 coordinate 6,222,908, forward strand.
TCAAACAATGAGATGGCTCGTCTTATACGTAAGATATGTTGTCACGCCAATTTGAAGATCAAGATCGGATCAACGGAGAACAACGTAAGAAATACTCAGTTGCATCAACAGATTGAGCAATTGACGCCAAAGACGCGTGGGCACGCTATTTGATATTGAAGCATTGGTTCTGAACTAGCGCGAACCTAATGCCCCCGTACAAAAGTTGGCCAAGATAAATGTCGTGGACGTGTACCGTCTTTTGATCTACGCGACACGAGACCTGACAGAATTGTTTAGCGATGGCGCGGGCCAAAAAGATAGTGCGCTCGCAAAGAAGGAAGATGGCAAGGCACGTCAGGCAGCGAATCTCGTTGTAGGTCCTGCATTGGCTGGTAAGCAAATTACTTGCTCCTAAGATCTAGTAAGCATTGATAGTTGTGGAAGACTGCTGCTTGGTCTTGATCAAGTCAACGAGGGCTTCTAGCTCGCCTGACCAGCCTTTCCACTTCGAGTAGAACGATGCGTACTGCTCGGCTCGGACAGGATCGCGTCGACGGCCCAATCTGGTGAAACCCAATACGCATCGAAACGCTTCCAAACGCGATCGACGTAGGATTTAGAAAAGCGTGACGAGAAGGCGTTAACGAAAACAACCGGAAGCGCAATAAGGCTTCCGGTTGTGGTTGGGCAATAAATGGGCGAGCACATCTAGCGGGCCATCGCCTGCGTGTTGATCATATTGCTCACCTCGTCGACTTGCAGAGACATCGACTTCTGGCTGGGTGGGAACTCTCCAAACGTCTTTACAAATGCAGCGATCTTCGGACCAGCTTGCCCCAGGACCCAGCTACGATTCTCCGCCCATTCGTCGTAGCCACGGGCTTCGTGAAAACGCTCGAAGGGGTCCATCTTCAAATTAGTGATGAACGGACTCGTTAGCGCCGTTTGTGGAGCACGGAACCATTTCTCCTGGTCAATAAACAGTAGCTTCCAGTCGCCATGACGCATGCCGTGGAACTTGTCTTCTGTAAAGTAGAAGAATTCTTTCCGCTTCGACTTCCCTTCATTCAGTAGCAGGTCACTCTGATCATACCCATCGAGATGGACCTTGTATGTCTTATCTCCGATCTTCGTTCCTTGACGTAGTTTCTCTTTGACTTCCTTCTGGCCAAGGAACGACATTAAGGTTGGAATCCAATCCTCCATCGTCATAAACTCACCGGTGGCTACTCCTGCTGGAATATTGCCGGGCCAGCGAACGAGCATCGGAACACGAAAGCCACCTTCCCAGGCGCCAGCTCCCTTCTCACCATGAAACGGCTGATTGCCACCATCGGGCCAGGAATTTGAAGCCGCGCCGTTGTCGGTAGAAAACATGACGATCGTATTATCGGAGACTCCCAGTTCTTCGATGAGGTCTAAAAGTGCGCCGACGTCATCATCCATCTCCATCATGCCATCGGCATACAGGCCGTAACCACTCTTGCCGTCGTACTCTTCGTTCAGGTTTGTCCGATAGTGCATGCGCGTCGTATTGTGCCATACAAAGAATGGCTTCTCGGCCTTAACCGCATCGGTGATAAATCTCTTGGACTCGGTAAGAACTTCTTCGTCCAAATTACGCTGACGCTCTCTACCCCAGGGGCCAAGATCCTCAATCTGCTGCGAACCGTCGGCCATTGCTTTCGAGTGAATGACGCCGCGTTGCTTTAAATTCAACTGCTCCTGGACTTCTTCATCTTTGGGGTAGTCATACTGTTCGGGGTACTCACCGGCATTCAGGTGATAGAGGATTCCGAAGAACTCGTCGAAGCCGTGATTCGTGGGCAAATGTTCGTCACGGTCCCCCAGGTGATTCTTGCCGAACTGACCCGTTGCGTATCCCAGTGGCTTTAGCATTTGGGCGAGCGTTGGATCGCTGTCTTGAATCCCTTCCTTCGCACCTGGAAGACCAACGGTACTGAGACCAGTTCGGATCGGGTACTGTCCAAGAATAAACGCGGCACGACCAGCGGTGCAGGAAGCCTGGGCATAATGATCCATGAAGATCATGCCTTCTTTGGCCAAGCGATCGATATTGGGCGTTGACCCACCCATCATGCCGCGATGGTAGGCACTGATATTCCACATGCCGACGTCATCGCCCCAGATGATCAGAATGTTTGGTTTCTCCTCCTGCCCCCATGCTGCTTGAGATGCGGGAAGCAAAAGAAGAATACCGATAATTGCGACTAAGAATCGACGCGTATTAAAGGATCGGCACATGATGTAATACTCCAGACCAGTGTTTAGACGAACCCGAGAGGTAACCGCAGAGAGCTGACGTTCTGCAACTCTAAATATAGGCGTTTCCGACGTCAAACGCTCATAAACACAGATATTAGATCAAGACTTCATATAGGCTATACATCTAGATCTGCTGATTGAAATTGACGTATTTAGTGCAATAGGCACGCGACCGCCCGTACTTCGCGTCCAATCCAAATGTGCCCGGATGAGTGACTTGACCAAAAACAGACATGAAATGCGTCCGGAAACACGTCACAATATGCGAGCGGAAAGTTTTCATTGCTTCGTGCCTGACCGGCGAAACGAATCGATAGGGGTGCCAACATGCAAGAGTTTCTTCGGATCTGTGGTGGAATCGGCCTCTTCGTCGGCGTGGTGGTAATTCTCGCCTGCTGTTATGTCGCCATTCGTATTGACGTTGCCGTCTGCAAACTGACCGACCAAGCAACGCATGCCATTGAAGCGGTGAGAGTTCGGGTGACGGATGCAGATGCCCAGATGAAAAAACTGAATCAGATGATTGGTCAGGCAATTGATAAACAAGCCGAAGAACTCGATCCACAGGGGCTCGCGGCGACACGCAAGTTCCAGGAGGGCATACTCGAGATAAGGCAGCGAGTCGATCAAGTATCCACTGCCTTGGAAAAGACGCTGGCCATTGTCGACATCCTGCAATCGCTGGGGCTGGAAATGGACGGACATCGAATCACGAAGACGCTTGAGAAAACCGAAGAAATCGATGATCGTCTCGAAGAATTCTCCGCGAACTTCTCAGAGATTACCGAGCGATTTCGACCTGACGGAACGCTTCGTGAGGCCGTGGCTGATGAAGTCAAAGAGCGAACGTTGGTGGCCGTGGAGAAAGTCCTGTTTCCAACTGGCATACTCATTGATGAACTCAATCGGGTTGCTGAAGGTGCTCAAGATCTGGTGAGTCAGATTCGTAGTCGTCTACGTTGGACCATTTTCTGGGTAACGAGCGTCATCGTGTTGATCGCGGCCTGGATGACGCTTGGTCAGCTTGCCCTACTCCGAAACGGTTTACTTCGATCGGATAGTACGGGTTAGAAGATTTAGGACACGAATCATGCCCTCAATGGTCTGCTTAGAGAGGCTGGCATGATGCATAAAAACATCGTAGGAGTAGCTCAAGCGAACTATACTTGGAAGGAGCCTAACCACGAATTGACATCATTGAGAGCGCTCGCAAATGGCAAAAATCGGTCTAGCCCTATCTGGCGGTGGATTTCGTGCGACCTTGTTTCATCTAGGTGTTCTTCGATTTCTGAAGGATGTCGATTTGCTTTCCAGTGTGTCCGATATCGCTTCGGTTTCTGGAGGAAGCATTCTCGCCGCGCACCTGACACTGAACTGGGATCGTTATAACGGCACCGACGAAGAGTTCGACGAGGCAGTAGGCGAGGTCGTTTCTTTTGTCCAGTTCGACGTTCGCAATCACGTCGTCCGCCGCCTGCCTCTGCAATATCCGGCTCGGATTTTCTCTCGACTTGCCCGATACCCTTCGCGCAACCTCACACCGAATGCGATTCTCGAAAAGTGTTACCAGCGGTATCTGTACGGTGACACATGCATGTACGAACTGCCTGAGTCGCCAATGCTGCACATCTTGGCGACCAGCGTTAGCAATGGCGGGCTGTCGGTGTTCAATCGAAATGGTCTGTACGTTCAGCAGCGAACCGAGGCTGGCGAAGTTGTTTTCTCGTATGTGCCCGGCAAGATGGCAAGAATTCCGCGAGTTGTCGGAGCATCGTCCGCTTTTCCTGGCTTTTTCCCGCCAGTGGAATTTACGGCCGAAGATCTAGGCGTTCGCGATGGTGAGTTCCCGACGGAATACTTCACCGACGGCGGTGTGTACGACAACTTAGGGATTCGCGCGTTCACCTGGCTCAAGGAGCTTGGAACTCAGTTTGACGAGGTCTTCGTTAGCGATGCTGGTAAGCCATTTCAAGTCTTGAGTGACAATTCACTCGGTTTCATCGGACAATCTGTGCGGGCATCGGATATTCTGTGGGATCGTGTATGGCAACTAGAGAGAGAGAACTTTGCCAAGGAGACTGGCTTCGCGTTCATTCCCATCACCGATTCCGTTGCCGAAGACGAGGATCCGACACTCCATCCGGTCGTTCAGGCCGAAGTACAGACAATTCGTACCGACCTGGATCGTTTTTCCGACTTCGAAATCAATGGTCTTGCCCAGCATGGGTATGAAGTCGCTAGAAAGGTCTTCCGTAATACGCACGCTGATTCAGGAAAGGATATCCCGAAGGGAGAAGGTTGGGCACCGATCCCGGCCAAGCGGCTGCCAGGCCCAGGAATCCCGAAGAAATCGCCTAGTGGTGGCTCCGCTCCGACAAAAGTAGCACGGGACCTCCGAAAGTCGGCAGCTCGCCGAGTATGGACGACCTTGCTCGACCTTCGGGACTGGCCGAGTTACATCTACATCGCGCTAGCGATTTTCCTGTTCTGTTACTTGCCATTTCAGGTCTACGAACTTTACAAGCAGTCTCAAGTGCAGGCCCAGGTCATCGATTCGATTGCCAGCGGTAATCCTGATATCCACGATATTCTTGATTTGTTAGACCGAAATCCGCTTACTGATTGGAGTCCTATGGACGTCGAGGACATCGACGAGCCGAGCCCAGAAAAGGAGACCGTGGTCGAACTCCTTGACTACAGTCGGATCATCGATTTAAGGCATTGGCATCCTGAGAAGAGCAATCGCGAAGACCAGGGAGGCGTTTATATCAAAGATCGCGTCATGCTAATGATTCCGGAAAACGCAGCCTCTGCGGAAGGTTGGGATCCGAAGATTGTATTCAGCTATCCTTCGCTATTCAAAGATGTTGAATTCCGTCAACCAGAACAACGGTTCCCAGGACAGATTCGGCGTTTGACCAAACCTGTTATGGAATATGGTCTGGAACGACAAACGTATGAAGTCGAGTACGACTTGACTGAGCTATCACGAGGCGAACCGGGGACGATTACCAATGAAATGTTAGTTCGCATTCCGGCGAAGATTTCGCGGGCACCTTTCGCCACGCGTTTTAAAACCGATCTGCTGACTGTGTGGATGCTATTTCCCGAAGATCGGCCGTATGTGAATTACGAACTGGTTCGCTATCCCATCGACAAAAGCGAGGCACCCACGGTGATGAATTCGCGGTATCGAATCAATCACCCGTACGGCTCGCTAATTGGCTGGTCGGTCGTTAATCCAGAAGTCGGCCAGGTGTATGAGTGCCGCTGGACGGATGAATAGAGCAGTCGAAAAATCGTGAGGCTGGCTGGGTTCCTGACAAGCGTGCCAGTTATCGCTCATCAGGAACCGTAGCCCAACCTTCGCGACTTATTGTGTATCACTAGCGTCCGAGTTGAAGTCATCGGAACGTCGGATCGTTTCGCAAATGCCGCGAACCGTTTCCTTGTAATGTTCGTCCAGCTTTGCGTCGACCGCGAAACCGGCGGCAACCAGTTGATTGTTGCCAGCATCGAAAACGCCGACTGCAAAGTTCAAGTCCGTTCCCGCCTTCTTGCCTTTGCCGTTGCCGGTCACAACCACGCCACCGTTTTTGCCTTCGGTCTGCTTATCGAATTTGATCTCGGTCATGTAATTCTGCAGCCCATCTTCGACCTTCTTCAGGGCAGCGTTTACGTCCGTGGTGGACTTGATCGTCACAAACATCGACCAGCAGTGCCCGTCGGCGCTAACCGCCGAGATGTAGTTCTCGCCAGTGCGTTGCTTCCAGTCAGATGGAAACGTGACACCCACGATTGGCTTACCATCTAGGCGGATGACCGATTCGCCTACGGGCTTGGCGGCCGGTTCAACAGCAGGCTCCGCGGTTGCGGCGGTAGCTGCTTCACTCTCAAGGATTACGTTCGGCGACGATTCGCTAAAGTTGGCTCCCTGGTAATTCTGGTACTCGGTCGTCGACTGATACTGGCTGCGGGCCTGGGATTCTCGATTGATTGCCCCACGTGTCGCGCCGGTAACAACACCTACTTTCGCCCCGGTCGAGGCGCCCGACTTTCCTCCAACAAGTCCACCAACAGCCGCCCCACGCATTCCACCTCGAATGGCACCCTGAGCCATTACTTCGTGCGCGAGTAGAGAAACTCCCAATACCGCCACCCCTAGAACTAGCAATTTTCTCATGGCTTCACTCCAACTGATAAGTAAGGAAGTCAAATGCCCCTGGATCACTACTTATTCATGAATTGGCCAGTTACGAAATCGATTCCTCAAGCAGGCTTCTCAAACCGACATTCGCTTAGTAGCTAACTACAAAGTGCATAAGCGATGTCAATTATGGGTGTTTGTTCAACTCCTTAACTCGCATCGACATATATGAATTGATGGAACTCCTGTAGGTAATGTTTACGCCGTGTTATGTCCCGATTGTCGTTTCTCGTCGTAAGTCAGCAATCCACTTTCGGCAAAAACTCTGTTTTCATTTCCTTGACGAAAGTTCAGTGAACACAGAAAATTCGCTAGAAGTCTCTCTTCTATTCGAGTTCAATAAGAGTGGTCCTGGGATCATTCGGAACCGAGGCAAATACGCGTGATTACACACACGTTTCTAGAGTTCGAGGCCTATGCTTCTGCCGTTGGCGACGCCGACTTGAGGATGGTCTTGCCACGCATTGATAAACCACGTTGGGAAATCTCTGAATTTCACGTGGACGAATTTCATCTCCAGTATGGTAGCGAATGGAGCGGAAACATCGCCGAAGGTGTGACTCGACCTGACGGAAAGATTGTCTTTATCCCGTTACATGGCCGTCATCACGCAAATGGATTGCCGCTGGGAGAGCATTCCGTTTTCGTGATGGATGCGGCGAGTGAGTTTACGATCAGCGTGCAAGAGGCACATGATTGGTGTTCCTTGTTTCTTCCGGATAGCCGAGCAGAGCCCAACCGCAGCTCAGCAGGTAGACACCAAGGTCGCTCACAAGGTACCTATACCGTGGAGTTGAACGATCAGGAGATTGCCAACCTTCGCTGGTTGATGACCCAGTTGCATGACTCGATTCAATGCAACCCGGATATCTTGACCCAGAAGGCAGCTCGCGATGCGGTCAAAGACGATTTGGTCAAAGTGTGCCAGCGGATTACATCCGTAAGTCAGGAACCTGCCACAACCACTGGCCGACCTCCTCTCAGGCGGGACGAAGTAATCCGCACACTTCGTAATCTTATCGCAACCCATTCGCACGAATGTTTAACAATCGAAGACTTCACCAAAGCGTTAGATATATCGGAGCGATCATTACGAAATGTATTCTTAGAGTATTACGGCATGCCGCCGCGAAAATTCTTGATGATTCAACGGCTGAATCACGTCCGAAACGTTCTACGCGCTTCCCACCCAGAAGAAACAACCGTGACGGCCGTAGCCGCGCATTTTGGCTTCTGGCATTTCGGCCGCTTTGCCGGGGCGTATCACAAAATCTTTCAAGAAGCCCCGTCTGCAACATTGAACGGAAATTGCCAGACCTGTTGATGGCGTCTGTGTTGTTGTTGACGAGACGTGATGCAAGTTCCTATGTGGCACCGTTAAAATCCTAAGTGTGTGAAACTGACAAAGTTAGTTGGCTCAAATTTGCATCGACGCAGACCCGTTTGTCCTCGAACATAGAACGCGGCCTGTTGACTCTGCAGAGAGCGAGTAAGGCATAGCTTGGGTAGTTCTTTCGGGCCAGTCATGAAGTCGCGTGAGTAGGGTATTGCTCAGTTCGCACTGAAAAGCAAGAATCCGATGCCAAAGTGACTGGTTGCTAAAAGAATCTCTCGAAGAACGCAAGACGTTTGTCGGTTGCCAATTTATGTCTGACTTCCTCCTTGATCCTGATGTTGTCTTTTTGAACCACGGCTCGTTCGGAGCCTGTCCAAGGTCTGTATTTGAGGAGTACCAGAGTTGGCAACTTAAACTGGAACGTCAGCCAGTACAATTTCTGCAGCGCGAACTGCCGGAACTCCTTGCGGACGCTCGCCGCCAACTGGCCCAATATCTGGGGGCGCGATCCCATGAGGTCGTATTCGTCCCGAATCCGACGTTTGCTGCGAATACGATTGCACGTTGCCTGTCCTTAGGGACGGGTGATGAGGTCTTGATTTCGGACCAGGAATACGGCGCTTGCCGCTTTGCGTTTCAGTTTGCGGCTCAGCAAAAGGGCTTCCAGGTTGTCGAACAATCGATTCCCCTACCGGTTGAGTCAGACGAGGCAATTGTCGAGGCATTTTGGCAAGGCGTGACAAAAAAAACCAAGCTGATCTTCATCAGTCATATCACATCGACAACTGCTTTGACCTTGCCGGTTGCCCAGATATGTCGACGAGCCCGCGAGGCTGGGATTCTTACGATGATCGACGGGGCACATGCTCCGGGCCAGGTCGACGTGAATCTAGGCGAGATCGGGGCCGACTTTTACACGGCGACATGCCACAAATGGATGTGCGCACCGAAGGGTTCCGGGATCTTCTACGCTCGGGAGGATCGGCAAGACCTCGTCGAACCGCTCGTGGTTGGATGGGGTTGGGGCAAAGACAAGACGTTTCATCGTGAAAACGAATTCGTGGAACATCACGAGTGGTTGGGGACGCACGATCCGTCGGCATATTTGACAGTTCCCGCAGCAATTGCGTGGCACAAGCAGCATTTTACTGCGGGTGTGCGTCAGCGATCATGTGACCTTGCTCGCTTGGCCGTCGATTTGGCATCACAAATCGACGGCGTCCATCGTGTTCACGCCGATCGATTCTTTCGGCAGATGGGCTTGATCGATATCACTTCTCTACAAGCTGACCCTGTCGAGCTGAAGAAGCATCTATACGACGCGTACAAAATTGAGGTGCCGGTAATCCGGTGGCAGAATCGCACACTAATCCGTGTTTCAACGCACGCGTATACGAGCCGCGAGGATATTCAAACATTCACGTTCGCACTGCAAGAAGCTTTTAACCAACGCAAGTGAAGAGAACCAGAGGTCGCTTGCTATTCGCAGATATCGACGACCTTTGGCCCGAGAACATCCTGGCGGGCTTCAATCCCCAAGCCCGGCTCGGTTGATGCCTTCATCCTTCCGTCAACGCGCTGAGGTGCTCCTTCCGCTGTGCTGACCGTGACGTAGCTATTGAAGTCGGTCGAGGTAAAGCGGAATGACTCAGGCGTACTATGGGCCAGATGAGCAATGGCCGCGGTCGCAATGTCTCCTCCCCAGCTATCCTCCAACGTCATGGCAATCCCGGTAGCCACACACAGGTCGCGTAGTTGTCTGGTTCGCGTGAGTCCCCCCAGCTTGCTGATCTTCAGATTCACGACATCCATTGCTTTATCGGCCTTGGCTCGAAGCAAGGCATGCAAGCTGTCGATGTTTTCATCAAGCACAAATGGATGGTCTGTCTTTTGGCGTACGGTCAGGCATTCTTCGTAGGTAACGCATGGTTGCTCAATGTAGACATCCAGATGTTTGACCGCTCGCACGACGCGAATCGCTTCGTGCAACGTCCAGCCGGTATTAGCATCGGCGACCAGACGATCAGAAGGTGAGAGGACCTGGCGGGTTGCCTCAATACGTTCAATATCCGTGTTCGCGTCTCCCCCCACTTTCAGTTGAAATCGACGATAGCCTTCTTCACGGTACTTGGCGACATTCGCTGCCATTTCATCCGGTGGCAGTTGAGAAATCGCTCGGTAGAGCTGGACCGATTCCCCGAAACGACCGCCGAGAAGTTCGCAGATGGGAAGCTGTGTGAATTTGCCTAGAATGTCCCAGCACGCGATGTCAATTCCCGATTTCACGTAAGGATGGCCTTTGAGTGCGAAATCCATGACTTCGTTCACTTTGACCGTCTCACGAGGATCCAACCCGATCAAGTGGGGGGCCAACTCCTTCAGACCAGCCCTTACGCCTGCAGCATAGGCAGGTAAGTAGACTGGGCCAAGGGGACAGACTTCGCCATAGCCGACCAGTCCGCATTTGGTTTCAACCCCAACGATCGTCGAATCAAATGTTGATACCGATTTGCCCTGAGCCCATTGGTAATTTGACTCAACAAGGGGAAGATCGACCTGATGGGCAAAAATTCGCGCGATTTGCATGAGAGAACTTTCCAGAAACTTTGCCAACTCAGTTCCTAAGCTGGCTATTTTGCAACCCCAGAATACGAGGTAAGCTTGAGGCGATATTCAGTTTACGACATACCCAGCATACCGTCGTAGGCTTCTCGAATCTTGGTTATGGATGGTAGTTCAGCGTGAATCCGCGCACAAAACTGCTGAAAGCGGTCACCTCGGAAAGCAACCGTACCGTTGATGTCGGTTTGCTGGCCGAGCTATTTGATAGCACCCCTGATATGGCATTCTTCGTGAAGGATGCCCAGGGAAGGTACATCGCCGTAAACGATTCCCTGGTCTTGCGTCATGGTTGGCGAGAAAAGCGTGATGTGATCGGCAAGCGATCGTCCGATATCTGCGAGGGAGACCTGGGGATAATTCCGACGCAACAAGATGAACGTGTAATTCGGACCGGCAAGGCGTTGCTGAATCAGCTAGAAATGCAGTGGTATCGCCCGCCGGTAATGACTTGGTGCTTGACGACCAAGCTGCCGATGCGAGATGCCGAAGGGAACATCACTGGATTAATTGGATTTTCCAAGGATGTCCGAACGCTGGTAGAACCCGAATCGATCCCGGCAGCATTCGCGAAAGCATTGGCCGAATTTGAGGATCACCTGTCCCCTGATGTCACACCTACTTGGTTCGCGGAGAAATGCCAATTAACTGCCCGCCGGATGGCAACATTGACCAAGAAGGTGTTCGATCTGACCCCGGGGCAATTCATCGCAAAAATTAGAATTGACGCGGCCACCAGGCTACTGCGGGAAACGGGCTTATCGGTTTCTGAAATAGCTCATCAGTGTGGGTTTTACGATCATAGCGCGTTTACCCGGGCGTTTCGAAACGCGACCGGCACGACGCCCCGATCTTTTCGCCAACTTGCCAAGTGAATCGCTTTTGCTGCCTAGGGTTTCCGGTTTTTCCCAAGTTATGCGCAATTCTTAGGTTCCGAGGGATTCGATGCCAAGTATTGCATCGGCAAACAAAATAGAATGAAGTGAAAATAGGCATCCCCAAGGAATCGACATCCATGCGACATCAAGCTCTCGACTCAAAACTGTTCATTGAAAATCGAGCAAAGCTTATCAGCCTGCTCCCCAAAAACTCGATGGCGATTCTGAACGCCAATGATGTCTTGCCGACCAACGCGGATGGGAGCATCAAGATCATTCCCAACGCCGATCTCTTTTACCTCTCCGGTATTGAGCAGGAGGAATCGATCCTTTTGCTTTACCCGGATGCATATGAGCCAAAGCACCGCGAAGTTTTGTTCCTGCGAGAGCCAACGGAACTATTGCAGATCTGGGAAGGAACGAAGCTGACGAAAGAGCGCGCGACAGAGATCTCGGGAATCAGCAACGTCAAATGGCTAAGTGAATTTCCCCTGACGCTTCGTGATTGCATGCTTAGCGCGGACGAGGTTTTCCTCAACACCAACGAACATCGCCGCGCCGCTGTCACCGTCGAGACGCGTGACGACCGATTCATTAGCCAGTGCAAGCGGGACTATCCGCTCCATACCTACCGTCGGCTGGCCCCTTTCTTGCACCAACTACGAGCAGTAAAGTCTGATTTAGAAGTCGAGTTGATTAAAAAGGCGGTGGAAATCACGCATAAGGGTTTTGACCGATTGCTGAAATACCTCAAGCCTGGGGTCACCGAGTTCGAGCTCGAAGCCGAGTTGATTCACGAATACACGCGAAACCGAGGTGCGTTTGCTTATACGCCGATCATCGCTTCTGGCAAGAACGCATGCGGATTGCACTACATCGACAACGATCAGGTCTGCGAGGACGGCGATCTGGTGTTGATTGATACTGGGTCGAACTATGGAAACTACAATTCGGACATGACGCGGACGATCCCGGTCAGTGGCCGCTTCACTAAGCGGCAACGCGATGTGTACGACGCTGTCCTACGCGTCATGAGGGCATCGATCGAAGGAGCTGTCGTGGGCAAGGCTCATCGTGACTGGCACCACGAGGCTCAGTTGATGATGAATGAGGAATTGCTTGGCCTTGGCCTGATTACCAAGGAAGATGTTGCTGAGCATACACGCGACAAACCTGCGTGTAAGAAGTATTTCATGCATGGCCTGGGACATCCGATGGGCCTGGATGTCCACGATGTGGCACCGGGTCACGCTCCTTTCGCCCCAGGCTGGGTATTGACGGTCGAACCGGGTATCTACCTGCCTGACGAAGGATTCGCCGTCCGACTAGAGAATGACATCTTGATCACCGAGGATGGCCCCATCGATCTGATGAAAGACATCCCTGTCGAAGCGGATGAAATCGAGTCAATTATGCAGACAGCAGCCTCGGCGTCGTAAGCTGAATCCTAATCGCGTTTACCTTGCTCAGCCTGTTCCATTGGCTCCGAATCAGGATTTTCGTCGCCGGAAGTTTCGCCTGCTTGATAGACGCGTGCCAAGGGAACGAGAATCTCCTGGAGGTGGTGTAGATACTCCTCCTCACTGAGTTTCGATCTCTTCTGCCGCAACTCCGCCAACTGATGTTCGAGTTGATCTCGCTTTGTAACTAGTTCTGCGGAGAGCTGTAACTCTTCATCGCTAGAAACCAACACGAATTGATTAGCTAGAGTTCCGTCGGGAAGTGAACCATCTTTGGAGGCCTTGGTCACATAGATTCCCCGAAACCAATCGGCAGGCGTCCCCTTTCCGTCACCATTGTCGTCCAACAGAGCATGCTCCGTGGCCAGCTGTGAGTTGGAATCATAGTAGTTTTGCGTTTGCTTGGAGGCCGCGAGCCAGGCTTCCAGCAGTGAGGTTTGGCCGTCTTTATCTAGATCGCCAGACGTGTTGCCTATCGTCTGCGAAAGAAAGTCACCAAACCGGGCAAAATTGTATTCAAAGCCACTTTGCGTTGCGCTGATAACAACACGGTCGCGGCCTGAGAGTTGCTTGACAAATGGTCCACTCGCCGAGGCACAATTGATGATTGCCATGCGGGACGATATGGGCGCAATCAATTCTGCTAGTTCTTCCGCACTGATATCGGGGCCGCGAAGATTGAATTTCGCCTGCTTACCGTCGAAAGTTCCATGCCCGATCAAGACAAGCCACAACGTCTGCGGAGGCGCCTTCCCCAGACTCTCGAGCGTCTCTTTGAGAAGAGGCCGATCTTTCTTTTGGGATGAACCGCCTTCATCGAGTCCGATTGTGACAAGCTGTGAAGTCGACCGTTTGGCGGCCGTTTGCCAACGATCGGCCCACTGCGTGAACAGCTCGTGGTATTTCGCTTCGCCGGGTTCACCAACAACAACGATGATGGCGACATCCACGGAGTCGTCCGTCGACTTATCACTCGAAGGGGCAAGCAACAGGGTGCATGTCAACAGCCACAACATATCAGGCAAGTCCCTTCCAACGGCGAAGTCCCCATTCGATACTCAACAGTGAAATTGCCAGGAGGAAAACTCCCCAAGTATGCCAGACCGAACGAACCATTGGCTCCGCGATGGGAATCTCGCGATCTGGCAGCGTACTCACGAATGAATCAAGCTCATCAAGAGTGACCAGTTCCCCTCCTGATGCCCTAGCGATCGACTGTAAGAAGTCGACGTTCGGCCGTAGATTGGCAAACTCTTCAGCTGCCGGATCGGACACCCAGCCTGTTTCGACCCGGTCGATCTCGCTGCCGTCCGGATTGTTCGCAATGATCGTGGCCCGATAGGTACCATCGGTACGTGACACGTAGCTGGAACCATACTGCCCAGAAACGGCATCCTTGGGTTCTGCTTTCAGCTTGAGCACTTCATCCGTCGGTGTCGATATTTCGATAGCCACCCCGGCATTATCCAGCGGTTGATAACTTTCATCGTTGACCTGCACGGCGACTTGAAGAGGCTGCGCCGGATCTTTTTTCGTCGTGATCGTCTGAACGCGGACTCGATGCGGCACATCCGCAATCAGCCAACGAATGGTCTGCCGCCAAGTCCGCTCGAAGTCCTCGTTGTCGTGCGATGAGGGGTGCAGCTTCCACCGCCAGAGGTCTCCGACCAGGAAGGCTGCCGTCCTTCCTTTACCAAAACGCTGCGTGACCAGCCCGGGGCGACTCTCGCCGCTTGCTGAGACAATCGATAGGAGCTCGCTCGCACCTGGCTTGAGTGCTCCCACTTCGTTGAGGATCCGCAGACCAGGCATGGCGTCGAGACGCTGCTGTTCTTGTTGCTGCGTTGTGCGAACACGAACCCAGGGCTCCAGAAGTCCATCCCGCGTTAAGGCGAGCGAGAACGCCATGGCTCCTGGTCGTGGTGAAACACCGTTCAAATAGACCGGCAAGACCTCGCCAACTGGGGTGCGTAGGTAGTCACCTTCGACGAACGACTCACCACCACCAAGCATCAACAAGCCGCCCCCTCGCAGACTGACAAACTCTTGAATCAGTGACTTTTGCTGCTGGGTAAAGAAGTCTGCTTCCAGGTCATCCAAGATGATCGCGTGGTAAGAGAACAGTTCGTCGGCAGACTTGGGGAATCCTCCGGAGAGTTCTCCTGGTTCGAGCTTGCCGACACGAAGCAAGACCGGCTCATCATATTGTTCGACCTGCTCTTTAGCCTCATCGTCGGTATTGGTAAAAATTCGGTTGGCGTTTGAATCCTTTTCGCGAAACTGGAATCGAGGTTCTTTTCTTGCAATGCGAATAAGTCCGTGAAGTTCTACCTCATCGTCTTCAGCCAACGAACGATTGAGGAACTT
The DNA here is from genome assembly GCF_028748185.1 of Bremerella sp. P1. Taxonomy (NCBI): domain Bacteria; kingdom Pseudomonadati; phylum Planctomycetota; class Planctomycetia; order Pirellulales; family Pirellulaceae; genus Bremerella; species Bremerella sp. P1. Next base: position 6,238,043 of record NZ_CP118164.1, read on the forward strand.
GAACTCCCAGTTGGGACGACCCGAGACGTAGAGCACTTTGTACGGACCGTGACCTCGGTTCACCATCACGGTCCGGCTGTTATTCAGTAGTGTTGCCTCGGTGCTGGTGCTCGGATGCTCAAAGACGCCCTTCTGAGACTGGGCGTAAGCGCGAACCTGATAAAACAGGACACCACGCTTGTCAGGCTTGATCTGAAACCGAGTTGTGTACGACTGTCCGTCGCTGACGTTCGTAAGCGTTTGTGTTTCCAGGATCTCGCCTTGTTCGTCAAGCAGTTCGACGATGACCGAGTCGTTGGCGAACCCCGCCGCGGCAATATCGGCGGTCACGGTAACTGGCGAAGCTTCAAAGTTAGTTTGGCTGGCCGCGACTCGCCGTACTTGCACATCCTTGGCAGGCTCGTTCGCCCCAATCTGAACCGGGAAAACTGGAGGATATTTGCTCCAGTCGACGGCGTCATTGGTAATGTCGGTGGCGTTGCCGTCGGTTAGTAGCAGCACCCCGGCGATAGGACGACCTGAGAAGCGATCAGCGATTGAAGCCAAAGCAGACTGTAGGGCCGATCCACGTCCGTCGGCGTCATAATGTTCAAAATCAGCCACAGGCAAAAGCTGATCGGCGAATTCGTAACGGCGAACGTCAAAATCCTGTCCTAAACGAATCTGCCAATCCTCGGACCGATCGAGGCGTTTTTTCAACTGTTCGGCACGTGTTTCGGTTTCGCCTGGGTCGGTAACTTGTAGGCTTTGCGAGCGATCTGCGAGCACCACGAAAAGATTCGCTCCGGGAACGGGCTTTGTTTCGCTACGCATCGGCTCAACCAACAGTGCGGCCAATAGCATCACCGCTAAGGTCTTCGCTGCGGCGCAGGCGAGCTTGACAATCAGCGGCGCTTGGATCGAGCGATATGCCCACAGAATAAGAAGGAATAGTCCCGCACCAATCGCGCACGCTGGAACTATCCAGTCATGCGCACCCCAGACGTTTGGCCACTCGAGAAGCCATTGATCCTGAACCCATTCGTTCATTCACTGCTCCCCAGACGCTCGTAATACCGGCGCACAGCATCTTCGTATTGAGCCGGAACCGGGTCCTTGTCGAGCGGAACGCGGGCTTCCTCGGAGGTTCGCCGGAGAAGTTCCTCGGCGACACGATTTTGCAGCTGAGCCAACGGGCGTGCAACTCTTTGCTGGATGATATCCCACTGCGGCGGCGCGGATGTTTCAATCTGCTCGCGGCGTAGCTCGCGGGCCTCGTCTCGAATACGGGCAGCTTCCGCGCGCAGCTCTGGATCGTTCACTATTTCTTCCACGTCACGAAGCCGGTCCGACCAGTCCACAAAGTCATCGCCAGAGAATGGGGACGTATTTCGATTGCCCCCACCACCCAGGAACCTATCCAACGCTCCGCTACCTGCCTGACTGCCTGGGCTACTTTGTTGTTGACCAGGTTGTTGACCAGGTTGTTGTTGACCAGGTTGTTGTTGACCCGGTTGTTGCTGACCCGGTTGTTGCTGACCCGGTTGTTGCTGACCCGGTTGTTGCTGACCCGGTTGTTGCTGTCCCGGTTGTTGCTGTCCCGGTTGTTGCTGTCCCGGTTGTTGCTGTCCCGGTTGTTGCTGTCCCGGTTGTTGCTGTCCCGGTTGTTGCTGTCCCGGTTGTTGCTGTCCCGGTTGTTGCTGTCCCGGTTGTTGCTGTCCGTTGCGAGCTAGTTCGCCTTCCAAATCTTCGTTGAGCTGTTCTAGCTCGTCCAGTGCGCGGCGTAGCATCTCTGTTTCATCGCCAAGTACCTGGTCGGCGGCCTGCTCAATTCCTTCGGCAAGTTGCTCGATGCCCTCGCGGGCTTGCTGTTCGCGTCGGGCTGCTTGATCGACAAATCCGCGATCGAGCAACATTTCAGTTTCCTTTAGGGCATCATTCGGCTTCGAGGTTCTCGTTTCCCGAATCGATTCATACAGCTTTTCAGCCAGCAGAGGTTGGGACTGCTCAGCTTGTTCCACCGTGTCCCTCATTCGCTGCAGCAATTGATCGAGCCGCTCTTGTTGCTCTGCGATTTGGCCACCGAGTTCCTCTTGATCGTTGGATTCACGAAGAGAATTGGTTTGCTCCGGTTTCTCGTCTAGCAGGTCTTCCAGTTGCCGCGCAAGCTCTTCTTCTGCCTCGACCAGGTCTTGGGCCTGGTTCTTCATGTCGCGAAGCTCTTCTTCGAACTCGCGCGACGTTTTTCGTTGGAATTCTTCTCGTAACTCGTTCAGTTCCCGCTGAGCACGCGTCCCTTCGTTGGCTGCCTGAGTGACCATTTGCTGCTCAATCGCTTCACTAGAACGTTGAATGTTCTCACGAGCTTGCTCTAACTGTTGCCGCTGCTCGGCCATGCGTTCCTGATTTTCAGGCTGCTCCATCCGCTGTTGCAGTTCTTCGGTATCACGGAGGATTTGTTCCTGTTCCTCTCGCAATCGCTTGAGCTGCTGTTGGGCTTCGGCACGCTGCTCGTCATTTTCCGCAGCTTCCAGAGCTGCTTGCAGTTCCTGGATTCGCTCGTTGAGGTCTTCCTGCCGTTGAGCGAGTTCTCGTAGACGATTGAGAATCTGCCGATCTTCGCGGGCTTGTTGCTGTTGCTCGGTCTGCGCCTGTTGCTCCTGGGCGTAACGGTTCTCGTCCTCTTGAAGCTGTAGCTGCTGCAATTGCTGCTGCGCTCGGCTGTTTTGCGATTGTTGAGACTGGCCCGACTGCTGCGATTGGCTCGATTGAATCACCTCATGCTCGCGAGCACGCAAACGAAGCAGGCCTTGATAGGCGGCTTGCTCTGCCTGGAGGGCCTCTGACATCTTGGCCGGGGAAGACTCTTCGACCGCCGAGCTTAGAGCTTCGACCGCTCTTTCCATGGAATTACGGACCTGAGCGGCGTGCTCGATAGAAGTGACGTCTTGAAGATTGCCCTGCAATTCCTCGAGCTGCACCATGGCTGACTCTTGCGATTCGATCAAGAGTTGGGTGTCGCTGTCAAACTGGTCGGTAGGCTGGTTATGCGTTTCCCGGCGTATAATTTTCCAGGTTGCACTGATGATCTGTTTTTGCAATTCGGCAAGTTTCTGAGCCTGCTCCGCATTTTGGCCACCTTGCTGTTGTTGGTGCTGCTGAGAGCCCTGGGGAGGCTGCTCTCCTTGTCGGAAAATCTGCTCGAAGGGACGCACTTCAGCGAAGAACATGTCACTCATTGTTCGCCTTAGCTGACCATCGGGACCAATGTCTTCAGCCCAGAAATACCAAGACAGGAGCTGGTCAGGCTGGGCGTCAAGCGACTCGAACGCCAACAGATGCCCCAGTTCTACCCGCTCTTTACTGGGGAAAGAGTCTCCTAAGGAGACATCCTGATCGACCTTGCCAGGAATTGAATAGTTGATCCCGACGCGTTTCAGTCCAAAGTCATCCCACGCGGACGCGGCCAGATCGACTTCCTCGATCGGGGAGACCTCGATGTCCTTCGTCGGTGTCGCCAGCTTAATATCGGGCGGCAGATTTGCGATCATGGTGATCTGTAGCTTTGGAGGATGCTGATTCACGCGCTGATCGTCATCGGTAAGGTGAAGCGTCAGTTCGCGGGATCGATCCACAACGAATGTCGTGCTGTACGTCAGTGGGTCACTCGCTTCTGGCTGAAGCGAAAGAGCTTCATCGCCGGAATCCTTCTGTTCAATGAATTCGGCCGTTGCCAAGGGCTTGTTGACGCGGCACAAAAGCGTCAGTTTCGTACCTTCCACGGCTGACACGCGGCGAACATCAGGAACGAACTTATCTTCGTGGCCCGTATAGCTAGGAAATACCAGACGGGCATCCGTTTGGAGCAGCAGAGGGTACTCGAATACCTCGACCTGAAAATCTCGCGTCTTCTGTCCTTCAAATTCAACGTGATACGACAGCGCCTGCGATACGACCGGGATCCGACTACCAAATAGGGGATCGTCGAGTGAACGAGACATCGGTAGTGCGTGTTCGTTGCCATCTTCGGACGTGTAGACCAGCGTCGCTTCGGACGGCAAGGTCTGGAGGAACTTCGCCAACACCAGCAAGCCCGAGCCACGCTCGACTTCCGTATCACCGGGCTCGACCTCTACTTCGAAGACCGTTTCCGCAGCGACTGCGTCTGGCGAATCTGAGCCGACCGGTGCCCCCGACGCAAGGAGATCACGATTGAGCTGACCCAAAGCAATCGCCGCGAGCAGCGTGGCCACAAGCCCAACGCATGCTGTTAGCCGAGCCCCATACAACTGGCCTTGAGTGACAACATTTTGCCAGTTGTGGCTACGGCCATGACGGATTGCCTGACCAACAACCTCGCTCTGCAAATATCCAAAACGCCCAGTAATGCCATCCGGCTGCTGCTCGACGGCAGTTAATAGAGCCGAGTCGAGTTGGGGATATCGTGATTCCACAAGATTGGCGACTTGATGCACATTTCGGGCCGAACGGCTACTGCCCCAGGTGACAAGCAGCGAGCCAATCACGCCGATCGTCGCGGCAACAATGAGGGTTCCGTCAAGGATGTTTCCCGTTACCTGACTAATGGCATAAACAACGCCGATAAAGATCGCAGCTAATACCCAGACGATGCCCATCCCGCTCCAAAAACGGAACGTTCTCAAGCGGTGGGCAACGCGGTCTAACTGGCTAGTGAGTTCGCGATCCATTATTGTGCTTCTCCCAATTCCTGTGTGGGAACTTGCGATCTGCGGGCAGCGAGAAACGTTTCAACCGCCAGCAGAAACAGCACCGAGACAACCAGCCACTTCCATACCTTTTGATGGTTCTCCAGCTCACGATCTTGAAGCTGGCGAAGTTCCGCTAGTTGTTCGGAATGTGTGGCAGTCATCCCCAGCGGGACACCGAACTGTTCGAGCCGATCTAATTCCAGCGGGGCTGTATCGCTTTCTCCATCGGCCAGATTGACCGCGAAGGGAAGTTCCTTGCCGCCTTGCCGCAGGACGTAAATGCCTGGCTGGGTCGTCTCGTCAAAGGTGGTGGCGCCATCAGGTAATTGTAAAGTGTTTCCGCCTGGGGTTTGAATAGATTTCTCGCCCGTTGACGGCGGTAGGGGGACGCTCTGATTCACAAAATACGATTGCGAGGCCAGCTTTTGACGGTCGGCCAGTTCCAGCCAACGTGATAGGAGTGGAAGGAATTTGGTTGATAAAGCGAGTTGGCTGTCTGCTCGGTTCCAGCCGGCACTCATCACATATAGCAGCCCCTTGCCGCGCTCAATTGACCAGATCGCAGGGGTTCCGTCTTCAAACCGGGCAATCACGTCGGAGGACGATTCGTCGCCAAGAAGTACATCTCGATGCTTCCAGAACCGGATCGTGGTGAAATCGTTGTAGCGTGCCGCCGAAAACGGAGCGAAGAGAGGATGCTGAAAATCGATCTGTCCCAGCATCGCATAAGACCCGTTAGAAGACGCAAGCTTCTCATCTTCTTGCGAGACCAAACTCAGATTATCGAGCCAGGTACTAAGATCACGTACCATATCGTCGTTTTGCAGCACCACGACCGCGTGACCACCACGCTGTAAATATCGATCCAAAACGTCTCGCTGGCCTTCGCTAGGAGTCTGGGTAACGATCACCAGTCGCGGAACGGTTCCGGCCACATCATTCCAACTGGGAACACTTTCCGCCTCGACGGTCTGCACCTCAATCTTACGACTCGGCGTCTCGTCGAATACTCGACTTAGATAGAAGAGCATGCCTTCAGGATCGTCACTCGAGTCGGCTCCGAAGTAGGCGATGGTGACTTCTTCTTGCAGAGGAGGGATTACGAAGAACGTGTTGTCAAAGTCCATCCCGCTGGAATCACCATTGAGTTGAAGACGGTCGGGACCAGGAGAGCCAGGCTCGTACGGAACGTCCAGCACGAGGCTTTCGCCAGGCGGTACATGAAAGGAGACTGGACGGGAAGCAATTTGATCGCCTCGATGCCATACGACTTCGAACTGCTCTTTAACGGAGTCGGATGTGTTTCGGACACGAACGCGAGGCGCGACGGGGCTATCCCCCGCCTCTCTGCTTTCGACCAGCCGTACACGTGCATTGGAATCGTCTTCCACAGTGATGAGACGCACATCAACGCGAACAGCCTCTGGCCACTGACTGGTCTGCAGACGATCGATTTGCGAACCAGATTGCATGTCGCTGATCAATACAATTTGTAGTGTGGCGCTGTTCTGAGTTAGGTCGTCATCGGCTGACAATCGCTCCGCAACTCCAACTAGGGCCGCCCCCAGATTGCTGGAGGCCCAAGTCGGCGACGCTTCTGCCAGGCTCTTTCGGACCATTTCGCGACGTTGGGATCGATCAAGCTCGCTTGTTTGTTCAGCGGTGACCAGTGGAGTCAGGTTCTCATCGAAGGCATAGAGAGAGACTTCGTCGGAAGCCTCCAGGTCATCGATTGTCTGGTCTGCTTCGTCCATCGCCTGTTTCCAAACATTCGCCCGTCGCATGCTGGCACTTTGATCGATGAGGAGAGCCACGTGACGACGAGGAATATCGTCGGGCGAAAGGTTGGTTGACGTGCGAAAAAAGGGCCGCATGAAGGCAAATGCAAGCAGCAAGATAACCAACGACCGAATGAGAAGCAGCAACCATTGATCAAGCCGACTGCGGCGCGTCAGCCGTGGAGGCGAAGGCTGCAGGAACATTAGCGAACTGAATTCAAAGCTTGCCTTGGGCGTGCGACGAATTAAGTGAAAGAGAATGGGTGCGGCAATCGCCGCTGCTCCCAGCAAAAAGATACCTGATAGAACGCTCATGACCGGCCCCCTGCACGCGGAGCCCGTTGCCGGACGGTCGAACGACCACGTTTCAGACGATCGGCCAGTAGGTCGAATAGGATCAATTCGAGTGGATGATCGATCGAGACCTGGTGCAGTTCGACTCCCAGATTCTGGCAGATAGTTTGAACTGCCTGGGAATGCTCATGAAACTGGTCGAGATACTTCTGCCGAGCCTGCTCTGGATCGATGAACAAGTTCTTGCCTGTTTCAACATCGCGAAACATGGCAGGCTGATCGAACTTGAAATCGAGCTCGCGCGGATCGAGAACACGAAGAATCACGACTTCATGTCCGCGTGCCCTGAGAAATCCTGAGTGCTTGTACAGCGAGCCGATCGGCGTGAGCAGATCGGATATAAGGATGACCAAGCCCCGTTTGACGACCGTCGCGGCAATCTGCTCGAGTGGCTTCTCGATATCGGTCGCCGAGCCAGGTTCAGAGCGTTCCAGGCTCATCATGATCTGGTGAATATGTCCAGGACGAAACCGAGCCGGGATGCGATCGGTTATCGATTCGTCGAACGTCATCAACCCTACGGCATCGCGCTGCAGGGAGAGGAAATGGGCGATCGTCGCGGCTGCGGTCTTCGCATAGTCGGCCTTGCTGTAGCCAAGCGTCCCAAAGCTCATTGAGCGACTCAGGTCGACTAGCAAATAACAGCGAAGATTGGTCTCGTCTTCGAAGCACTTGATAAAGTAACGATCCGACCGTCCGAAAAGCTTCCAATCGAGGAAGCGGGTATCATCGCCGGGCGAATACTGACGGTACTCGGTAAACTCAACCGAGAATCCGTGATAAGGCGATCGGTGCAAGCCGGTCAGGAATCCTTCGACAACAGCACGAGCCCTCAGTTCGAGATTCTTGATGCGCATGAGCGAACCGGGATCGATCAGCGAAGCCGTCCCCGTGGGGCGACTTGTACTGGAAGTAATGGTCGACGATCCGCGCGTCGGGCTGCTCATTGTGCCCCCGGTACCGGTATGGCCGCTAGTAGCTGGTCGATTACCTTTTCGACCGTGATCCCTTCTGCCTCGGCACGATAGCCGACCAGTATCCGGTGTCGCAGAGTTACATGGGCCAGGGCCTTGATGTCGTCGGCGGTGACATGCGTACGCCCCAGCAGCAACGCCCGAGCCTTCGCTCCCAGAACGAGATACTGAGCACCACGAATCCCGGCTCCCCACATTACCCATTGATTAATGAAGTCAGGCGTCGAGGGTCGACCTGGTCGTGAAGCATCGGCCAGACGAACGGCATAGCGTACCAGGTTCTCGGCGATGGGGACTTTCTTCACGACGTCATGAAAACGCAGGACATCTTCACCAGAGAACAGAGGACTGATTGGTTCCGCTTTGCGCGAGGTGGTTTGGTTCACCACGGCCACTTCGTCATCCTCGGGAAGATAGTCCATCCAGATGTTGAACATGAAACGATCTAGCTGGGCCTCGGGCAGGGGATAGGTCCCTTCCATTTCAATCGGGTTCTGCGTGGCGAGCACGAAGAAAGGTTCCTCGAGGGCATAGCGCACCCCAGCGGCGGTAACCTGATGTTCCTGCATCGCTTCCAGGAGAGCGGCCTGGGTCTTGGGTGGCGTACGGTTGATTTCGTCAGCAAGGATGACGTTGGCGAAGATCGGACCTTTGGCAAACTGAAGCTTGCGGCGGCCTTCCTCCGTCTCTTCCAAGATTTCAGTACCTGTGATGTCGGCAGGCATCAAGTCAGGCGTGAACTGGATACGGCGAAACTCAAGATCAAAAATCTTGGAGATAGAATTGACCAGCAACGTTTTGGCCAAACCGGGCGCCCCTGTGATTAAGCAATGACCGCCTGCGAAGAGGCACAGCAACAGTTGCTCGACAACTTCCTGCTGACCGATGACGGTCTTGGAAAGCTCGGCCAAGATTTTCTCGCGGCCAACTCGGATCTGCTGGACCGCTTGTTCTTCGAAGTCCTGGTCTTCTATGTCAATGCTCACGATTGTTCGACTTTCTGGTGGGAATTTGGGAATTTAGGAACGAGGGCTTGGCGAAGAAGGGGAATGAAGGGGGCTAATGCGTCATCGCGTAGGTAATAATATTGATGCCAAGGGGATAGGCGAAGCGTTCGGAATACTCCTTGAAGTAGGTCGGGTCGACTCCTTCCTCCTCCCAGCCGTCTCCCAGGTCGGTGTTATGGCAAATGACGACCATCATTCGCCCTTTGTCATCGAAGATGCCTTTGTAATGGGGTTCATCGGCATCCCAGCGTTCTGTTTCGCTGCCGCGCATCCATGTGCCGATACTGACAATCATGGGTTTTTCGGCCAGGTCGTACACCAAGTGAAAGATATCGTGCTCTAGCGGCAACTCTTCTGGTTCCCGATCAGGAAAGACGAGCTTGATGTTATCGTAGAATGTTCGCCACTCTTCCTCACCCCAAAAGTCATCGACCATCAAAAACCCACCGTTTAGCAGGTAGGTGCGAAGCCCGGTGACTTCCCCGTCGGTGAGATTCATTTGTCCCGGTTCAACAATGTACAGAAACGGGTAGTCTGATAGATTTTCGTCGGTCAATTCGACAATCACGCTTTCCGGGTGAACTTCCATCGAAGTGAGTTCACGCAGGCGATGCGGTAGATTCAGGTCACTTTCGGGAAAATCGGTCCTCCATTTGTCTCGCCAGCCATAAGAGGTGTACTTCACGCGAGCAAAGCGGAACGCTTCATGCTCGAACTTCTCGTCGATCTCCCAATCGTTCTTAGCGCCAGTCATCGAGGACGAATTGCCGCTGAATCTTCCCCGCGATCGAAAGCCGTCCTGAAACTGTGCCCAGACCACGCCACCAAGAAGCGTGACCGAGAGAAAGAAGCAGAGGATTCGGACCGGTTTCGATTTCAACATCACTCGGAATCATCCTTGGTTTGGGAGGGCCGGTCAGATTCGGCCGAAGGAGCCTCGGTCAGGGTTAACAGCAAAGTGAGAGCCTTGCGATAACGGGGTGCTTCGTCTAAAGCCAAGAGAACATGTCGCAGCGCTTCCTCGTTTCGTTCTGACTCGAGCAATCGCTGGGCAAGGCGAAAATGAACATAGGCCGGATCGTAGGGATCTAGACTCGCGAGAGTTGATAATCCTTCGATCACGACTGCTCCATCGTCCAACTTTTCGCCGGCTTGGGTCAACAAGAGATAGGGCTCTTGAACGAGTGGGTTTACCGCCCGCATTCTCTTGGCATTAGTGATCACGGCCTTCCATCGGCCGGACTCGGCGTGCAATTCAGCCAAGCGCCGATATTCATCAACCGCATCAGCGCGCAGCTTCGCCAGTAGTTCTAACACCGCTAGTTCTTGTTCGGTTTCGCCTAATTCTCTCAGAATTTGGGCCTTCAACGGCAAAGGGCTACCGTCCCCGGCATAGTCGGGGGCCAGATCCAACAACTTATCAATTGGCTCCAGGGCTTCCGTATATTGTTTTTCCCGGATCAAAGCTGCGGAGTACTGCAGGAGCCCGGGGAAGCTATTAGGGTGTTCTTTCAACCACGCTTGAAGTTCAGCAACGCGTGGCGGTGGGAGGTCCTCGGCGTTGAAATCCGCATCAGGGGCAAACGCCCGAGCCCGATCCTGGATGTACTTCTTGAAGCCAGCGTCGATCGCGTCCAGGGGAGCCGCATGCCGGGCGATCGCGTCGTTGATTTGCAATCCTCTTCCGAGCTCATCAAGGATTGACCGAAGTGCCTCGATTCCGAACTGGTCGACCAAAAATTCGACCGCGACAGCCGATTCATAATAGGCAAACATGAGATGCTTCGAACTCGGGGGGCGAAGGAACGCTCCGCTCAGCTGGCTGACCGGCGTTAGATCGTCGCCCAGAATCATCTCTCGATAAGAGGGCGAGATCGATTGTCCCCAGGATGGATCGCGCAGGGTCTCTTCATAGACCGAGATCCCTTCGCTGAGCCAGCGAGGCATCTTGTTGTGGGTCTTGTTCAGCGTGACGACGTGGCAGAACTCGTGCCATAAGACGGCTTCCCAGTTACTAGGGTTGTCCGTTTGGGACGCTGGGGAATTCATGGTGATCACATTGCCAAAGCAAACACCCAGAAAACCAGCTCCGCCGGGGAGTCCAAACGTCCGAATGGCAAAGTCTTGTTGCTTGGGGAAGATCTCGACAGCGATCGGTTCTTTCAGTTCGACATCATACTTCTCGCACAGAACGGCTTTGGCTTCGCGAAGGATTTCCAGCACTCGATCCCCATAGATAGCTGCTTCTTGTGCGTCCATTCGCACGATGAAGCCATCGCTTTCTAGCGTGCGAAACTTGGCCATGTGTTCCTGGAGAGTTGATAGATTGTGGGCAACAACATTATAGTTGTCCGCCTCGAAGACTTCTTCGGCCAGCCTCCAGCCTTGCTCTTCCTTGCCCAACCGTAGCAGATCGTTGGACAACTCCATTTTCGCGGGAAGATATTCACTGTCGAAATTTAGAGCTCGACGCTGGGCTGCTTCTGCTTCGGCAAAACGGTACTTCCTGGCCAAGTGCTTGCCGATGAGATAATCGACTTCCGGATTATCCTTCCAGTGCATCAAAGCCTTCTCGCGACATTCCTTCTCGCGGTCAGCGTCACTTGCCAGGTGCGCCAGCACGGCGCGAATCGCCCAAGCACTTGGCTGGTGGGGATTGATCTCCAGCACCTTGTTTAGCAGTTGCTCTGTTTCCTCATAGCGTTCCGCTGAAAGATGATCTTCGGCGATCATTAGCAGGCCCGGGATGTGGTTCGGGTTAATCCTCAGGGCCTGTTGGAGGTACCCTTCCGCCTTCTCTGAATCACTCGGCTCGAAGGACCGGGCCAGTCCATAGAGCACACGTGGATTGTCCTCGTCTACTTTCAAGGCGACCTGGAAGTCTTCAGCAGCCAAGGCATAGTCGTTCTTAGAAAGCGCCAATTCCGCAGCCGCGATATAGCCATTGGGTAGACCAGGCGCCCGTTGCTGAATCGGTTTGAAAAGATCAATCCGAATGCGTTTTGGGTCGGCCCCAATCTCGAGAAAGAACTTGCCGATAACGATCGACGTTTCCAAGTCGCGGTAGATACCACTGGTGCGTTCAAGCTGCGTTCCCAGTTCCGCCAGAACTTCTTTGGCTTGATTCGACTGGCCGTTATAGCGCCGGACGTCACGCTCCAACCACAGCAGCCGTAAGTTCGTCGGAGACAGCTTCTTGGCGTCATTCATGGTTTGAGCCGCGTCGGCGTACCGTCCGAGAGTAAGCTCACTCTCAGTTTTCAGCACATACCAATCGATAAACGTACGACCACCTTCGATCTCCTGGGCAGCTACCTCAATGCACTTGGCGTACTCACCGGTACGAAACAGATCTTTGGCTTCCGATAAGGTTGCGGCGTGAACGGTGCCAAGGCAGAGAAGCAATCCCACTACGGCAAGCGCGCTCGCAAGCGAGACCGCGCGCATCGTGAGAGACATCATCCAACTGCTAAGGGACGTACGCAAAGCCAGATACTCCGAACCAAGATTACGGATCGATGACGCTATTGTAGAGTTCTGGCTTCTTAGTCAACAAGAATTGCGTCCGTATTGCGGATGATCCCTTCCACTAAGGGGGAGGTAGTCTGGCAGCAACTTGACGCACTTTTCCGCGGTTGGCGACAGGATCAGACGGCAAGCAACGCAAAGGCCGATCGAAATGATCGATCCGCCGTGTACTTGTAGCGAGATGTAAAGACAGGCAAACGCGCGAGTTTAGTCGTGCCATCTACCATCGTCAGTGAAGCGGCTGACAGGCGATTGGCTTCGCTTACTTACTTCTACTGGGTCGGGTCGATAATGACCTTCATCGCCCCCGGTTCGCCTGAGTAGAGGCGGGCAAACCAGTCGACTCCTTCTTCCAACGAAGCTGTCGCCGTGATCATATCTTCGACACGGATCAGCCCCCGAGACATCAGGTCGATGCAAGCCGGGTACTCTCCGCTGGAGGCACACGAACCATACACGGAGAGCTCACGCGTCACGACGGCTTGCAAAGGAAACTCGACGTTCGGTGCCAGGTTACCTACCAGGACGATTGAGCCCCCCTTCTTGGCGCACCCGATCGCGGTCTTGACCGTGGGAGTAGCCCCAACAACTTCCAGCACGACATCCGCACCGCGTCCTTCAGTCAGTTCGCGGACCTTTTCTTCGACGTTTCCTTCGCTGGCAACAATACCGACATCCGCTCCCAGCTTTTTGGCAACCTCAAGTCGATTGCTGTCGAGATCGACGGCGATGACCTGGGAGCACCCGGCCAGACGAATTGCCTGGATGGCGAGCAGGCCAATCATTCCGCTTCCGACGACCACTGCCGTATCGCCCAGCGTAACAGGGGCTCGGCCTGCCGCATGAACTGCAACAGAAACGGCTTCGATCATCGCTGCGTGATTGTACGGAATCGAAGCAGGCAAGTGATAGCAAATATGCTGCGGTACGGCGACATATTCAGCGAAGGCGCCATGTCGACGGTATTCGTCACACGAAACACCCAAAACCATGCGGTTATCGCAAAGATTGATCTCTCCCCGACGGCAGTAGAAACAATGTCCACAAGAGACGGTGGAGTCAAACGTGACGCGATCCCCTTCGCGAAACCCGGTCACCGACTTACCCACCTTGGCAACGACGCCTGCGGCCTCGTGTCCCATGACCAGCGGTGGTTGGCGACGCCCTGTGCTGCCATCGTATCCATGAATGTCGCTGCCACAGATTCCACAAGCTTTCACGCTGATCAGGAGATCGTGGTCGCCAATCTGAGGCTCTTCGAATTCAACGACATCCAGCTTTTTGTATTCCGAGAGTAATAGAGCCTTCATGGATAAACCTTCGTATTTGGGGACTGGTTCCCGGCGAACTTCACTTCAGGAAGGGTCGCTCCGGGAGGGGCGTGTTTTGGAATTGGGTCGAATGGTTTCGGTCGACGTAGGCCATAGCGTCTGCATCTGACAATCATTCTATTCCGAACGTTGTAGTTGGCGACATGGGGGAGGGCAATGAGAAGCATCGTCTCCGACCTAAGGTATATTGTGAATTCTGCTTACCTTCGCCCAGGTAAACTACTTGGCCAGACGGGCCGTTTTTGAAGAAGGGCTGCACAATTCCGTGATTGTGTCGTCGGAAATCACAAAGTAGCGTGCCGGAGCGTACTTCACCGCTTGACCGTCAATAAAAGTCCCGAACGCGGGAAGGATGAGGATCTCGTTGGTCAGGACGAAGCAGGGTAGGGTTATCGAGTCGGTCGAAGTTCTTAAACGGTATTTCGGGTGCACATGGCCAGCAAGCAATGGTTTGGTGCTGCGTTTAGGTGGAACGTGTTGAAGCTGAAATGGACCGCAGTCGGCGACATCACGACTATCAAGGTTCCAGGACGTCGGGAGGCAGCCGGCTTTATCGTCGTGATTGCCGACTATCAATTGAACGTGAAGGTCTCGATGCTCTTCTCGCCAACGAGCCGTCTGATCAATCACCTCTCGGCTCAGTCCACGAGCACAATGGACTAAGTCGCCCAGGATAATCAGTCGCCGACATTCGGTCTTATCGATCAAGGACGACAATCGTCCCAGGTCGATTGCAGTCACATCGGGAACCGGGATCGAAGCTGCTCGGAACGCGGATTCTTTACCCAGGTGTAGGTCGGCGACAAGGAGTACCTCATAATCCGGCATCCAGACGGCACGTTCCCCTAGGAGCACAAGCCGTTGTTCGTGCCAGATCAGCTCGAATCCTTCCCCCATGGTGTTCTCGATGTTTCCTTCCATCTAGCGCCGCTCCGCCGCATTCTCGAGTTGTTGTTGCATCCTGCGAACTCGGTCAGAAAGCTTTTCCGATGATAGCCGTTCCCGTAGACGATCCACGACCAGCGGAAACGCCAACGGCGTGAAACGCTTTGTATTCCGAATCACAACTTCGCTTTCGCGGATTTCTTGGAGCGTATCCAGTAGTCGCTGACGCTCTAGATTTCGTTCCAGAACTTCTGCTTTGGCCTGTTTAAGTAGTAGGTTGTCTTGGTCGTAATTGCTGAATACGTCAAAGAGAAGTCCCGTCGAGGCTTGAAGCTGACGAGCACTCTTGCGACTGCCTGGATAGCCTTGGAAAACGAGACCAGCGATATGCGCGACTTCACGAAATTGTCGTTTGGCCATCTCCACCGAGTTAAGACAGGCCAGTATGTCGTCTTGAATAAGTTCCGAGCGAAACAGGTCCGTCTGAAGGGCTTCTTGGAGCGGGATCTCCGTTGGCGAAAGCAGCTCGAACCCGTAGTCGTTGACCGCCATACTGAAGGTAATCGGCTGAAGCCTGGCGAGTCGATATGCCACCAGCGCAGCTAACCCTTCGTGAACCAGTCGTCCTGCGAACGGAAAGAAGAAGAGGTGATATCCTTCTCGAGACTTCGACGACTCAATCAACAATTGCTTTCGTCGCGGAATCGCCGACCATGCCGGTTGGAGCTCTAAAACTGGCTGGACCGCCTTCATTTCGCTCCCGTCAAAGTTCCCGTCGGCGGCTTGATCCAACTTGCGACGCACGGCGCGTGATAGTTCCGTGGAGAGTGGCATGCGGCCTCCCATCCAACGCGGAATCACAGGCTTTTCCGCGTTCTTGGCCCGTCGGACCCACACTTTGGAGTCCTGGACGCGTACCAATTCCACGAGTCGGCCTGCAAAATAGAATGCTTCGCCAGGAGAAACCTTCGCGATGAACGCTTCCTCGAGGGTGCCCAGGCGAGGACCTTTGACGAACTGAACCGTAATGTTCGCGTCACCCACAATGGTCCCAATCGAGAGCCGATGGTTTCGGGCAATTTTGCGATCGCCGATTGCCAGCGACCCGTCTTCACTGGGCACAACTCGGCGATACTCGGGATAAGCCTTCAGGGCATCACCTCCGGTCGTAACGAATTTGAGCGCCCACTGCCAGTCAGTGTCAGTCAGATTCCGATAGGCAAAGGTCTGCCGTACCTCCTGGAAGAGATTCTCTGCCTGGAATCCGCCTCCACACGCCATCGTCACCATGTGCTGGATCAAGACGTCGAGTGGGGCGTTGGGTGGGACGCGACTCTCCAGCTCATTTCGTTCGATGGCTTCTTTAGCCGCTGCGAACTCGATCAACTCCAGGGTGTTGGTTGGAACGCAAACGACTTGGCTTCGTCGATCAGGCGAATGTCCACTTCGACCAGCACGTTGCATCAATCGGGACACACCCTTAGGACTACCTACCTGAAAAACCTGTTCGACCGGACTAAAGTCGACACCAAGATCTAAGCTGGATGTACAGACAACACACTTGAGCTTGCCAACTCTTAACTGCTGTTCGACCCAACTTCTGGTGTCACGATCAATAGAACCATGATGGACGGCAATCAAACCGGCCCAGTCGGGACGTATTTCCAGAAGTCGCTGATACCAGGCCTCGGTCTGTGATCGCGTGTTCGTGAAGACCAAAGACGTATTCGCTGCGTCGACACGCTTGGCGACATCCTCGACGAGACGCGTACCTAGGTGCCCTGCCCATGGGAAGCGTTCGATCTTGCTGGGGATCATGGTCTCGATCGCAATGCTCTTTCGCCTTCGGCCAGCTATTATCGCCGGCTCAGCTTGTAAGCGGCGATGTTCTCCAAGAAGGACGTCGATTGCCTCGTCGGTGTTTCCGAGCGTTGCCGATAGGCCCAAGGTTTGGATAAGTGGATTCCATTGCCGTAGCCGCGACAAGGCAAGCTCCGTCTGTGTACCTCGTTTCGATCCGATCAGTTCATGCCACTCGTCGATCACCACGAGGCGCAAGTCTCTTAGCCTGGCCTGGGCGTCTTCTTGACTCAGCATCACCGTGAGACTTTCCGGGGTCGTCACCAATGCTGTCGGAAGTCGTCTCTTCTGGCGGGCTCGTGCGGAAGAAGAGGTATCCCCAGTTCGAATATCGACCGTCATCGGCAGGTCCATATCCAAGACCGGCAGAGCCAACGAATCGAACGTGTCGTTGGCAAGTGCCCGCAGAGGCGTAATCCAAAGCACACGTAAAGGTAGCGGAGAAGATATCTTTCGTGACTGGCGCTCGGCAAGAATCTCGATCAGTGGCCCCATCCAGGCCGCATACGTCTTGCCAGTTCCCGTACTCGCGTGAATGAGGCCATTTTGACCGCCTAGATAGGCGTTCCAGGCCTGACGCTGGAAACGAAAAGGCTCGAATCCCTGCGCGTGAAACCAATCGGTTACCTTGCGTTTAGCGGAATCAATGTGGGTCCGCGAAGGTTGGCGGCGTTTGCTTTCACGGGCCGTTTTGGTAATGACGGATCCTTCCATCAAGCCACCTCCAATTGAGCCATCGATTTGATCGTGGCGAGCGTGTCGGCTTGCTGAATTGGCTTATCGTGTCGCCAGCGGCTGATGCGCGGAAAGCGAACCGCCACGCCTGACTTGTGCCGTTTCGACTCGTGAATACCCTCGAAGGCCAACTCAAAGACGAGTTCGGGTTTCACCGAACGAACTGGTCCAAATTTCTCCAGCGTGTTCTTGCGAATAAAGCGATCTACCTGCCGGATCTCTTCATCGGTCAGTCCGGAATAAGCTTTGGCGAAAGGGACGAGCTGTCCGTCATCCCAGGCAGCAAAAGTGTAGTCGGTGTACAAATTGGATCTTCGGCCATGTCCTCGCTGGGCATAGATGAGAACCGCATCGCAGACAAACGGATCGACTTTCCATTTCCACCAGAGGCCGGTTGGGCGTCCAACTTCATAGCTCGCGTCCAAACGCTTGAGCATCAGACCTTCCGTCCCGTGTAGCCGACTCTCTTCGCGATGTTGGGCCAGATCTTCCCAGGAGGTTGCCTCGATCGAAGATGATACTTGCAGGCACGTATGTTCGATCGCTCCAATCGTTTTCAGCAGTTTCATTCGACGGTCCGCGAGTGGCATTGAACGAATGTCCTGGCCGCCATGTTCCACCAAGTCGAACGCAATAAATCGACAGGGGACATCACTGAGCAACTTCTTCCCGACGCGCTTTCGGCCAATTCGCCTCTGCAGATCTGCAAACGGCATCACTCGATCGTCTTTCCAGGCAACGATTTCACCGTCCAACACGGTACCGTCAGGCAGTTCGGCGATGGCATCGTAAAGCTCTGGAAACCTTTCCAGAATGAGCTCTTCTCCACGAGACCACACATACGATTGCCCGTCACGGCGAAGGATTTGTGCACGGATACCATCCCACTTCCATTCGGCGAGCCCGTTTTGAGGGTCTCCCAGCACGTTTGGGTCATCCTGAAGAGGATGAGCGAGCATGAACGGGTAAGGTTTACTGGCATCGGCCTCGCCATCATCACGACTCACCAGAGCTTCGAAGAATTGGGGTGTCGGCTCCCAACTGCCCATCAAGCGGTGGGCGATCACTGATGTGGCAACGTCGCTCGCCTTCGCAAGTGCCCGAACAACAAGTCCCTTGGATACGCCCACTCGGAAACCACCGGTCACAATCTTGTTGAAGACAAACCGTTCGTGGTTCGATAGTTCCTGCCACGATTGCCGCAAGAGACACGCGCGTTCTACCTCGTTGAGCTTGCGAAGGGGCAAAATGCGATTGTCGATCCAATGTGCCAACTCTTGTTGCTTTCTTTGATTGTGTTCCCCTGTTTTGCCTGGAGATGTCGAGGCGGCGACGAGAAGCGCCATCGTTTCTGCCAAGTCGCCGACTGATTCGTAGCAGGCCTCGAATAGCCAATCTTCAATTCCAGCCGCCTGGGCCGCCCACTGGCGCATGTCCTTAGAAGGTAACAAACGTTTGATTCGATGACCGACAAGGAAATAAACGGCCCATGCGCCATCATCCGGGCTACACCGCGAGAAGTAGTCGACGAGGGCATCGACCTTGGCATTGGTCCCCAAAGCTTCATCAAGGGCTCGGTACAACTCTGCGAATTGCCTCATACCTCGGACTCCTGCTCGACAGGTTCGTCGTCAGAGTTGGAGTCAACCACCAGGTCGTCATTCTCGCCCGTAAACAGCGTGTTGAGCGCGTCGGCCTCGATTCCCTTTTCTCGCAGATATCGCTCCATCGGGGCCGTTTGGCCATGCGTGAGAAGAACTCGTTCAGCTTGGCTTGTATCAATGGCCGTGAGCAAACCATCCCAATCGGCATGGTCTGATAAGACGAAACCTCGCTCGACATTGCGTCGACGACGATTACCCCGGACGAGCATCCAACCGGAAGCAAAGGCGGTGGATGCTTTGCGAAACTTACGCATCCAAACGGAACCAAGTGCCGAAGGAGGGGCCACAATCATCGCCCCGTCCCACCGAGACTTCTCGTTGTCGCGGCCCGTGTAGAGCGTTTCTGGCAAAGCGATGCCACCTTGGCGATATGCCTCGTTGAGGTTCTGAATCGCTCCATGACAATAAATCGGACCAATGGAAGCGTCGAGACCCGCGAGGAGACGCTGAGCCTTACCAAGCGAGTAGGCGAACAAAACCGAAGGACGGCCATCGTCGGCATTGGCCTTCCACCAAGTATTAATGGATTGAAATACTCGCGCATCATCTTCCCAGCGATAGATGGGTAGGCCAAAGGTGCATTCGCTGATCAGCGTATGGCAGTGGACGGGCTCAAATTCCGAGCACGTTGCGTCGGCTCCCAACTTGAAGTCGCCTGTGACGACCCAGACCTCGCCTCGGTGTTCCACACGAACCTGAGAAGACCCCAAGATGTGACCAGCCGGATGAAGCGAAACGGAAACACCGTTCATCGAGAGAGTTTCTCGATAGGGAAGCGTTGAAATCTGCGCAGTGTTACCCAGACGTTTGCGAAGAACGCCATAGCCTTCCTCCGAAGTGACATACTGCTGACTGCCGAAGCGGGCGTGATCGGAATGGGCGTGCGTGACGATCGCTTTGGGAGTTGACCGCCAAGGATCAATATGAAAATCGCCGGCCCGACAGTAGAGCCCGGCCTCAGTGACTTCGATCAAGATTCCTCCTTGTTATGCCTGTTGTTAACCGTGTTACCGCCAAAAGCAAGTCACGGTTAACAGCAAACACTTCGGTCGGTGTTCCCATGCGAGGTCTCGCAGTCCCGACGACAACTTCAGGTCTGCGGGCAGCATTTCACAGATATCGGACCATATTAAGTTCGGTCTCGTGGAGATTCAGTTTGCGGAGAGGAGTGAGATAAGATGTGGCAAACTCGTCGGATACTTGTCGTAATCGGATCACCAGAATCTGAGAGGTCCAGGCGTCGATCTCACCAGCTCGCACTAGACACTTTACAGCGTCTTCCGGCGGCGGAGCGGTGGGAAGTGGTTTTGCTCGATCTTACCCCAGCAGGCCGGTGCGAATTCCCCGTCGAGATCGACGAAGACGGCCACTACACAGGTGACTCCTTTTCACGCTTCGAGGCAACGGAGTTGCTGCGTTCCATTCGGTTGGACTATGTCTGCCCATTTGTGACGTGTCGGTCTGGATTCGATCTCTTCCAACAAGTCGCGTTAGAACTAAAGCTGCGACCATTGTGGATGCCCAGGCAGAAGCCGCCGATCAAGCATCCCCGGTGGACGGTTGCATCATCTATCTCAGCAAAGACTTCCATCCTGAACCGCTTCACTCGCATCCACCCCAATTGATACCTGCCGCGAACGGAAGAAGAAGTCAGGCTTATGACATGCCTCGCCGAGCAGCTACAATAGGGCCGTCGCCTATTATTGATTCAGCTTTCGCCGTTCGGGGAGTTGCTCGAGATGAAATGTGCATGGTTGCTTGGGATTGCTTCAGTATCTGTCCTAGGCTGGTTCTGTGGGCTTGCCTCCCATTGCACGGCTGAAAATCTGAGCGTAAGGGAATCGGATAGCACGATAGTGATATCCGATGGGGACCAATCCATACTGACCTACAACAAGGTCTCGCCACCGGTTCCCAAGGGATTGAAAGAGATCTACCACCGTAGCGGCTGCCTGCATCCGGTTTGTTCTCCAAGTGGCCAGTCGGTCACGGCAATGTTTCCCAAGGACCACCCACATCAGCAAGGCATCTTCTCGGCCTGGGTGAAAACAACCTATGAGGGAGAGAACATTGATTTCTGGAATCTTGGCGGCGGGACAGGTCGCGTTTTACACGAGCAAGTGGTGGGGACCTTTCAAGAGAAAGACCGCGCAGGGTTCGAGGTCAATCTGATCCATCGCAAAGAAACCGAGCCGAAGGTTGACGTCTTGCGAGAGCGCTGGAAAGTAACAGCTTATCCCACCGACGGCAGTTACCGCTGTTTCGATTTGCAATCAACCCAGTCCGCAATCTCGCCACGCGCATTGCTTATCAACGAGTACCATTACGGCGGCTTCGCCGTGCGGGGACCTGCACGTTGGGTTACCACCGGGAACGAGAAGGAAGAACGAGAATCTAGCGGGTTTCTCAACAATCTTGGCTCAAAACGAGCGGAAGGAAACCATCAGCATGCCAAATGGGTTTCCCTATGGGGTGAGATCGACGGAAAGCCGGTAAGCATAACTGTACTGTGCGATCCGAATAACTTCCGAGCCCCTCAGGCTGCTCGAATCCATCCCACGAAGCCGTACTTCTGCTACGCTCCGTGTGTCGATGGAGAGTTCGTGATCGACGAAGATCACCCATATCAGTCTCGGTACCGGTACCTGGTAACCGATGCGATGCCAGATGCGAAATGGCTTGACCAACAGTGGGAAAAATGGTCGTCCGAATCGACCAAGTAGAGCGTTTAGAACCGATTCATAGCCCTTCCGGTTGTCATCTTGCGGGGTTCAAGCACGTTAAGAAGGCCGGAGCCTTGGGGCCAAAGAACAGGGCAGCGAGATGTAACGTCTTATAAGAAAGCATGTTACGGTGCCGCTAGATTGGTCGCTTACGGGGTAATTTGAGAGCAATTGCCCGAAACATCGAACTGGTTTATCTTTGTTGTGCAGTGATTTCTCAACCCCTTTCTTGAAACCATAAGTAGATTACGCGAATGGGAAGAAGCTTCGAAAACCGGAAGCATTCGATTGCTAAGACGGCCGCTCAAAAGTCCAAGCTTTACTCCAAGTACGGCAAGATGCTGTACGTTGCGGCGAAGAATGGGGTGCCCGATCCTGAGTCCAACCCGTCCCTCAAAAGCCTGATGGAAAAGGCCAAACGCGAGCAGGTGCCCGCCCACGTGATTGATAAGGCCCTTGAAAAGGCCAAGGGGGCAGGGGGCGAGGACTACTCAGAAGCCCGATACGAAGGGTTCGGGCCAGGCGGCTGTAGCGTGATTGTCGACTGCTTGACCGACAACCCCAATCGCACGATTACCGACGTTCGTAACTGCTTCAACAAGAGCGGAGCTAAGCTGGGCACCGCCGGTTCCGTTTCGCATTTGTTCGATCACCTGGCCGTCTTCTCGTTCAAAGGTGGCGAGCAAGACCAGGTTCTCGAGGCCATGCTCGAAGCAGATGTCGATGTCGATGACGTCGAGGAAGAAGATGGTCAGCTCACCGTCTTCGCCGCGGCGACCGACTTCTTCAAAGCGAAGCAGGCCCTCCAGGAAGCATTTCCCGATGTTGAATTGGAAGTTCAGGAAATTGCGTTCGTTCCCCAAGCAAACACCGAGCTAACAGGCGATGACGCCAAGGCATTCGAGAAGTTCCTGGACATGCTCGACGACTGCGAAGATGTGCAAAACGTCTATCACAGTGCCCAGCTCCCTGATTAGTGCCTCGTCGCAAATCACACAGCTTCAGCGCAGCAACTAACGGCTCTGTGAATCACTCCTCGACAGTGGTTCTCAGAGTCGTTTCTTTTTGGCCACCTAACCACTCCCACGCATGCGATCTGCATAATCGCTGCAACCAAAACCGTCGGCACGGCCCGTTCAAGGGGAAGCTTGCTCACTTGCAAACCATGATTTCCGTCTGGATGCCCATTTCTACAAACGTCGCGTTTGCTGTCGATCTCTAAGCGAACTACTGTTTTATCGGCAGCTGCGGAGCAATATCCGTATTTCCGGCGTTGCTTCCTTCGTCGATCGCAAAGCCACTTTCCTCATGGTTTTTGCCGCTCTCACCCCTTGGCGTCATTCTTCGAAGTTGTACCTTGCTCACTCCTAGTTCCAATATCGCCCTGCTAGAGTCTTGCGGACAAGAACGCAAGCGGCTGCACGATAGCTTGCAGAATCCCGCTCGTTATATCCACTGCCTGGATAGTATCGATGACCTCGCAAATACGAAAACGGTCTTCGATGCGCTTGTGATCGATGTGGACTTTGAGAATGGCCGCGGTGAATCGCTGATTCTGGAACTCTGCGCGGAATCAGAACTTAGATCGATCTTGATTTCGGCAACTGAGTCGCAGCTCCACCGAGCCCTGCATTGCCTCGAGAGAGGAGCCATGTCCATTCTGGAGAAGCCTTTCGATCTAGAGCGGGCAAAGATCCTTGTCGATCAGGCAATTCTGGGAACTCGCCTCCGTCGAAAAACACGTCTGGAACGGCAGCAGCTTGGCCGTCGTATCGCAACGCTGACGGAGCGTCAACGCGAAGTATTTCGGCATATGGTAGCCGGGAAACACGTCAAGGAAATCGCTCTGGAAATGGGGATCGCCATTAAGACGGTTCATACCTTTCGGACGCAGCTGTTTGACAAGCTTGATATCGACTCGCCACTACAACTGATTCGCGACATCGCAATGGTATTCGGGCGTCGAGGTCTTCAGAGGTTGAGTACTTCGGTCGACGACCAAACCATCTCCGAGTTGGTCCAGCAATTCAGGAAGCCGAAGTACTTCGACATTCCGGTTAGCTAAGAGAGTGCGGTTGTCCCGCCTAACCGAGTCGTAGGATGGAAAGCGACTCGTCTTAATCGTTGCGCCAGTTACGCCGAAACTGATTGCATAAAGGGATACTACGAGGACGCCGAAAGCTCACGGAAGAGGAAACGGCCCAATGCTAGCAATTCTGCGTATGAACACGAAGGCAGTCTATGGACTGATTGTGGTCTGCGCGCTGGTTATTTGCTCAGGTTGTTATGCTCCACTGGTCAGTGGTGGAATTCCCGCTAGCACGCTTCCCGAAGAGTTCCGCCTTCCTCTTCGTACGGGCGGCACTCCACTGAACTACACAATGCTCACAGCACCGCCCCCCAAAGATTATCTGTTGGGTGCCGAAGACGTGCTGGAAGTTACGGTTCCCGAACTGTTTCCCAACGGCGAGTATCGACCACTCTTAGTGCAAGTCATGGGGTCGGGGCATATCCAGCTTCCGCTGGTTGGATCGGTCCCTGTCGGTGGGCTGAATCTCGCGCAAGCCCAATCGGAAATCACGCGAGCCTACTCGAACGGTTTCTTCAATTCTCCAACGGTCAGTATCTCCTTGGCCCAGAAGGCCACGTTCAGCGTGGTCGTGTTGGGCAAGGTCGCGTCGCCAGGCGTTACGGAGCTTCCTCGCTACGAGAACGACGTAGCCCACGCAATTGCTTTAGCAGGCGGCTTAACCGAAGACGCGGCCGAAGCGATCGAAATTCACCGCCGGGCACACGGGGTTACCCCAGAGGTCGTGAAGATCGATCTACGCGGCATGGATAACCTCAACTTCGGGCCGCACGATGTCATCTTGCACGAAGGCGATGTTGTCGTGGTTCCCAACCGAAGAAACGAAGTATTCTATGTCGTTGGAAAGCTGAACCCGACGAATGTGGTTCGGTTCTCTGCCGGGGAACGAGAACGAGAGCTTGGTGGCGGTTTCATCCTACCGCGGGATCGGGAAGTTGACGTCATTACGGCAGTGGCCATGGCTGGTTACATCGATCCGATCGATTCACCCACGACCGTTACCGTCCATCGACAGATCCCTGGGCAAGAACCCATGCTGATCCATGTCGATCTGATTAAGGCCAGGTATTGCCGGCAAGAGAACATCAATGTTTGCCCTGGCGATATCATCTACCTGAATCCGGATGCCAACTGGTACTTCCGTCGCACGTTTGATCGACTGATCGACGACGTGTTCCTGTTCCCCTATCGAAGTGTCTGGGGATTCTAGGCGGGCTGACGGGCTGGCTTCAAGCTTCTGGCATACGACAGAAATTGCATCCGCATGACGTTCGTCGACGTGCGGCCCCCGACATTGATGCGGTTTAATCGCATCGCATCGCAAGCGTCCAAGTCGTTCACGCCCCGCTTGGTTGTGAAGGCAGCCGTATAGCCGATGTCCTTCAACATCGCGGCAACCTCATCGCTGACGCCCCCAGCCGGATAGCAGAAAGAATGGATCTCCTTCCCTAGGCGCTTTTGCAGTTCGTCTCGTGATCGAATGGCCTCTTCGCGGGCTTCGTCCAAATCAATTTGGTTCATAAGCGGATGCGTGTGCGTATGAGCCCCCATGGTAACGCCTTCCTCCGCCAACTCTCGTAGTCGTTCCCATGAGAGGACTTCGTTGGGCTTAGCATCCTCCTGAAGCTCTTCGCAAAGGGTATCGATCCATGGCATGGCATCTCGATGTGGCAGTTGTTTGACCTTGGCGGCAATCATGCGAGCGGCTTGGCTCTTCTGCTGGAGACCATCCAAAGGTAAAGTTTGACCGTCGAGAGTGATTTGGGTCTTGGGGGAGGAAGAAATCGCCCAATGAACGCGATCCCACCAAAACTTGTTTTCCGGGTGATCAGGGAACGAAGTCGGTACGAAAAGAACGACAGGAAGGCCGCGTGATTTAAGGTATTGCCAAGCCGTTTCAAAGTTTTGGTAAGCATCGTCGAAGGTTATCAATACCGATTTAGCAGGCAATCGACGACGACCTTCGATGGCGTCTAGCACGTCGTCGAGCGAAACGATATTCGAGCACATTTGCAGCTGATCAAGCTGAGCGGCGAATTGTTCCGGCGTAGCACTGTGTACGCCTGGGTATAGGTGCGGGTTCTCGCTGGGACGATCGACGCGATGATAGGTAATCACGCGGAGCACGTTGTCACAGCGATCTCTCGACTCGAAAGACGAGAGAAGGTTGCTTCCTGCCCAGGAGTTCACCAGAGACAGCGCGCATTGTGAGAACACTCGATTGATCATAATTTAGTGCCGAATGGTGTTCTTCTCTGGAAGCGGAACTTCACGGAACCACATCCACTTGCCCCAATAGGCCTCCGGCGGATGCGACAGAACCGGGTCACTCTTGGAATCAGAAACTTCATAGACTGCATCACCACGGCGGTAAGTCACTGCAATGCTGTCAGCCTCGCTGGCCTGGCGTTGGAACTCGAACCAGGTCAAGCGAATGTCTTCCTTCGCGGCATGCTGAAACGGCGGGTAGGATGAGTCAATGATGCTCACCAGGTCATCCTGCCAGTGGAAGACCTTCATTGCTTTGGGCATCAACAGGTGGTTCCACTGATTCCCTTCCGTTTGAAGGTTACTGTACATCGTGAACGAACTCTCGGTTTTCAATCCGATGTAAGGGCATAGTGCATTGAGGATGACGACCAGCGGAACGATTGCCAGGCCGACACTGGCCAGCTTAAGTGACGCAGGTTGTGGCTTATCACTTGGGTCAAAGAGTGTGCGGCCGTACATTTTCCATACAAAAAACGCCACCCCTCCATAATACAACGCGAATAGCAATTGGCCGACGCGAATGACCGCCATGCGAACCTGAGCCGGTGGGAGCCATGCGTAGGATCGTGTACAAGCGATCAAAAACCACACCAGGCACAATGTGATCGGAGTCGCGGGATTTCGAAAGACTCTTGCAATCGCCGAGCATGCTTTATCCAGCCAAGGCATGCTGACTCGAAGTTCCGTAAAGCGGGCAGGCACATCTTCCGGCAGGAACAGAAAAAGAAAAGCAACTGCGAAGCCGGAAAACGGGATGAAGCCTGACACTCCCATGGCAAAGTGAAACGAGAATGCCAGCGTAATGCCCAACCAGCGCGTCTTCCTCACGGTAAGCAGAATCGGCAACGAGCACTCCAGAGCCGCTGTTCCCCAGATGACCAGATAGAAAGCCCACATCTCCTGAGGCAGGATACCGCCCAGCTTTTCGGAAAGGCCACTGTACAATGAGACGGCGGCACTGAGTTCCGGCTTGAAGAAGTCAGAGTTCAACTTTGCCAAGGCGGCAAACGTATACATAACGATCACGGACCAGCGAATGACCGGTGCCAGAACTTGAAGTAGTTCTCCTCCAGTCAACCGTGAACATCGATGCTGAAGCCAAAGCCCCAGTGCGGTGAGCAGAATCGCGATGTCCATGACACCGACGAAAATCCAATGATTGACGACATAAGGCAGGTCAATCAGCACACTGGCTAGGTGTGCGCCAACCATGACAAGAAAGGCTACAAGCGATTTTGGACGCGTGAGCACGATGATGGCCGTCAGTGACGCCACCATATGGTGAGAGAATGGATTCCAATCGGAAAGAATCGACTGGTGGAACAAAATGCCACATGCCATTAGGAAGGCAAAGATCGAGAACTGACTGCCAAAATCAGTCGACTGTTGGACTTCTTTTTCTTCGTGCATGAAACCTCTCTCCCACAAAAAGTTATTTGCGCTTCAAAGCCCGACAAAGTCGATGCCAATTATCCATCCAGGATGGCAGCGGGTCACTCCATTGGAAGATTTGAAGGGTTACATTTGTTTTGCTGATACTTTTAATCCAGTCGCGAAAACTCAATTCGCCGCGCCTTCTTAGTTGCAGAAAGGCCCGTAGATCATCAACCGGATTCCAAAGGTAGGCGTTATCGGGATAGTCACCAAACTCGGGAAGATCGCCCTCACAAACGCGCTGATAGAGAAAATACGCCAGGTCGTACCCGCAGCGATCCAACAGAATGTTCGCCGCGGTAATTCGCGCATTACATTCAATGAGCTTCAAAACGCCATCCCGAGGATCAAGCTTGAACTCGACGTTCGCCAGTCCGCGCAAGCCGACTTCGGCGAAGAGCTTGGTGGCAGGTTCTACCAGTTCCGGAATGTGATCGGTGACATGACGACAAGCGACGCCCATCTCTGGGGGAAAACGGCGGATGATGCGCTTGGTGAACTGGAATAGATGCTCGCCATCTTCGTCAATGTAGGTGTAATAGCTGCAAAGCTGGCTGTCGGGTCCCGGGATCTTTTCTACGAGCATTACCTCGTGATCTTCGTCGATCTTTTCCCATGCCGAGATCAACTCTTCAAACGTCTCAGCGACGAGGAATTTCACACCGAACGTAGCCACGAAGCGATGCGAATAGAGTGGCTTAACAAGCAGTGGAAAGACTAGTTCGTCACGAACACTCATCACCGATGATTTCGAGTCGACCAGCCAGAACTTGGGAGTCGGAACGCCGACGCGCTTCGCTGCTTGATATGTCTCCAACTTGTTGAGCATCGATGCCTGGGCATCCGGCACGAAGAGATCGAGACGGAATTTCCGTTTGAGCTTATCATAGTGCTCGATCAGCAGTTCCAACGCATCGTCACTTGCCGGAATAAGAACGGCTCCTTCCAAGTCATCCGAAGCGGAACCCAGCAAAAAGTCTCCCCACGCTGATTTGCCCTGCGACTTTCCGTCCAGGCTCAGCCAGCGGGAGAAACGAGAGTATCGAACGGGAGAATTGTCGTAGTTGAGCGCCCACACCTGGATGCCCGTGCGGCCCAAGCTTCGTGCAATGGATAGGGCATTCGCTCCGCCACCAATCACGATCGCCGGAGGCTTAGCCGTTGTGGAGCAAGTGTTTTCGCTTGGCTCGATGCGTTTGCTAAGTGTGGGAGGAATCGCAGACATTAGGTAGCGACCTCCCACTTCTCTTTGGCGACATCTTTCAGGGAAGGTGTCGCCTTGTGCAGGGCTGCTTCGAGAATCGCGGGAGCGACGCGGCACGTCAGTTGATCGGGATCCAAGTGATGATAGAGCCCAGGGGTTGTATTCATTTCCAGCACGACACCGCCGGATTCCTCAAGCGGAACGCTCGGATCGGCCGTGATGATGTCAACTCCTGCGAGTTGGATACCCAACTCTAAAGCGCACTTACGACACAAATTGACAATCTCGGGACACATGTCTTGAACAAGCTGGTTTTCCGCGGCCCGGTTTTCATTAATGACAGTCTTGAGCACTACCGACTGGCCACTCTTCGGGATTGAGCGAAGCGTCAGGTCAGAAGCCGACAAGGTGCGCCGCATGTCGTCGTCGACCGATAGCATGGTTTGAGCACGTCGCCAGCCTTGTTCTCGGCGAAGCGCATTCTCGCTAGCGATCAACTGTTGGATGGAACTCTTCCCATCTCCCACAACAACGGGAGCGCCACGATGTACGACTTCAATCAATTCACCATGCAGGAAAAGCAGGCGATAGTTATCTCCGGCAATCTGTCTTTCGATGAGCATGGTCGTATCAAATGCACGAGCCGTTGCCACCGATCTTCGGAGATCGCGAATCGTGCGAACGCCTGTTGTCACTCCCGAACCAGCCCCGGTGTTTCGTGCAGGCTTCACGACATGTGGGCTGCCATCGAGAAACTCGTAGGCGGCTTCTATCGTCTTGAGGGTAAAAGCCTTCCAAGGGGAAACCTTCGCAATGTGTTCTAGTTTCTTCAGTACCAGCGGCTTATTGCCAGCCAGGCGAAGCGTCACCGGATCGTCGAGTGTTGTGTAGTTCTTGAAGACACGCGTGCTTTCTCCCTTGCGATGAAACTCAAAGAGTCCACCGCCAAGATGCTCGAGAGAAGCTCCGACCTGCGCTGCCGCTTGCTCCCAGGCGTGCGAGTAAAACTCATCACGCTGCCGTTGCATTTCTTGCCCCAATCCACGACGAACTGTCAGCTTCGAGCCAGCGAACGTCCAAAGACTCCGTGCGCGAAGGTCTAGATGATTCCACATCACGAAACCTATGCGTGCTCTTCGGTTTCAATCGGATCGGCGTGCGATGATGCTTCCTTCACTTCCGAAGGAGGCGGATCGATTTCTGGTGTCTCGAAAACGCAGTTCTGTTCGGCAAGCATTTCATCGACCCAAGCATTCGAGAACTCGCCACGATGAACGGCTTCGAGATACTCGCGCGAGCCCGCCTCGTGAACCTTCAATCGACGAATCAGTTCGGCGACGATATCTTGCGGAGCAGCGACGATACCGGCCGCGTCAGCAACAATCACGTCACCTGGATTCACCACGATCCCGCCCAAAGCAATGGGGAAATTGATTTCACCAGGACCTCGATGCAGTGGGCCAATCGCTGTTTCGCCACGTGCAAACACAGGGAAATCGAGTTCCTGAATTTGTGGAAGATCGCGAATGAGTCCGTCGACGATGAAACCTTGAATTCCGCGATGACGAGCCTTGGTGCAGATGATGTCTCCCAAGACCGCATTCATCTGGGAACCACCAGCATCAATGGCGACGATGTCCCCAGGCTTCGCGATATCGAGAACTTTATGCACCATCAAGTTGTCGCCAGGAAACACTTTTACGGTGCAAACCGGGCCACAGAGGCGGTGTTCCGGGTTGGTTCGCAAACGAATCTCGGAGTCGACTGCGTAGAGGCGATTAAGCATGTCCGAGATATCTGGCGTCTCGAAACGCGCGAGCTGTCGGTAGACAATGGACTCAAGACGTACAAAGTCGGTGCGCACTCGGAATCCCGGACCGGGATTGAGAGCGGCAGATCGGAGGCGTTTATTCATGGTGCTGGTCTTCTGCAATTGCTGACGTCCACTGGACGCTGGCTAGATCGAATCTACAAAGTGTTGCCCTGTAGATGTCGATAGGAACGATGACTGATGAGACAAGGCGCGGATGATTTCTTGAACGGGAGCGGTCTTGAGCGTACTGCTTGATTTCTCAAGATTGGTTTGGGCACAACTGCGAAGTAGCTGACGACCTCCGGCGACGACTTGGCTTTCGATACCACAGTCAGCCAAACATGCCGTTACTTCTTCCAACTCGTGGGCTCGCCGCCCAGCGTGTAGTGGATAGGTAGGTAGAACCGAATCCATAGCCGACAACACGTCGGGATAATACCGACCCAGGCCTTGGAGAAAGCGATCGAGAATACCTGCTCGATCGGCGCCCACGCCTAGTTCCATTACCAGCGTAGCAATTCCCTTGGATAGGCCGCCCATCAGCATCTTTAATAGCGATGCGGAGCCTACCTCAGCCCCCAGGTTTTCTGTTTCAATCGGGCGAAGCAGTGGTACCACTCGCTGCACGTCTTCGCCACTTAGGTAAATCGCACCCCGTTCGACCAACTTGCCAGCGAGCCCTCGAATCGCCATGTCGACCATCGTCATGCCAGCTGAGTTCACAAGTCCTTGAATATGTTGTGTCGTTCGAGGAGCGATGGAATTTGCGTCGATATAAAGTTTGCCATCATCGGAAGCCATCTCAGTGACTTCTTGGGCTAGTTCGACCGCACATTGTGGTGGTGTTGTCGAAATCAGGATAGACGACTGGCGAACAACTTCTTGCAAGCTCGGCAGTAATTCGATCTGCGCAAGTTCGGCGATTTGCTTTGTGCGATCGCTTCGTTTCTCCACCGAGGTAACGACCCGACAACCGTTTTGACGAAACACGTCCGCCAAGGCAGATCCCATCTCACCGGGCGCCAGAATTCCGATCGTTTCTAAAGGTGTCTTTGCCACAATGATCGCTAAAGCGGTAGTTATTCCGAGGAGCGCGAAATTCCACAACGTTATTCATTCTGATTCGTGAATTTGTGGATGGGATCAGAATAATTCTGAGAGCCTTGTTTCCCCAAAATCGAAGTTGCTTTCGGCCCGAAAATGGTCGCGGTTGCACTGGCGATAGCGAACATAAGCCAGAAGTAACGAATGTAGGAAAAATGCAGGAACATGCCTGACATCAGGTAGATCAAGAGCGTGAAGACCAGGGCAGTCGCCGTCAGCGCGATGGCTGGATTGCTATCCAAGTACTGTCGGCGAATGCGATGGAGTCGCACAATGACGACGCCAAGGGCTGCGAGAAAGCAGCTGAGCCCTAAGAGGCCGCTGTCGGCCCCGATTCCAAGGTAGAGATTGTGCGCTTCCCAATTGCCTTGCAGCACGCTGTATCCGCTCTTCTTGCCGTATTCGCGGGCGTACGAGGGGAACATGCCCTGACCGACACCAAGGATTGGATTTTCGGCAATCACGTTCGCAGCCGCCATCATGATGGTTGCTCGGCTTCGCAACGAACCATCCACTTCCTCGCTGCCCTGGGTCGATGAAATCAACTGAGTCGCAGCCATGAGTGAGGTGATACGTTCTCGATAGGCAGGCATAATCGCTACAAACAGCACCGCCGTGATTCCCATCACCCCGAGCACTCTCGGCTTCAGATAACCGAGAAACACAGCGATCACAATTGCGCCTGCCAGGCCGATCACGGAGCCTCGCGAGAAGGTCACGGCCCACCCAACGACGGTCAGACCTGTTGCAATCCAGGCCAGGTACTTGAGCCAATGCTTCCGCTCCGACAGGGCCAAGCAAATACCAATCGGCAAAAGCATCAACATGTTCTGGGCATACCGATTCTTTTCGCCAATGGGCCCTGCGGATCGAGCGCGTGTGATTGTGACACCACGTTCGTTAACCTCGCCAAACCCAAGTTGGTCTGCCTGAGCTAATCCACCGTAATCGCTTTGATAATTGTTGGTGAGGTATTGATGGCCTGTCACCGCCCCCATGAATGCCCCAGTTGCCAATATGGCCCAGAGCGAACCACGAAGAATCTCTGGCGTCCGAACCGCATTGATCACGAGAAAGAACAAGCCGAGTCCCTCGAAGATTGCGCGAACAAGTTCCGAGAACGACTCATCCGGATCGCGTGAGAACATCACGCCGAATGCTTGAACGGCCACCATGCCCACCACGAGCATCCCTTCCCAGGGAAAAATGATGCCTTCTTCCCGAACCCATAAAAAGTAGCCCAAAGGAAGCAGCAACATCGCGGGTGTCAAAGCCACCACAGCGTACGGCAAGCCGTGGAACTGTGCCGCGACGACTGGCAGATTTGAGTAGATCAGAAAGACACAAGCGAAAGTCGCCAGGTGGGGCTTCAGGTAGCCAGCAACCAGCACAACGGGAAGAACAACAATTCCAAGCCAAATAGGACTTGCCCCAGAAAGGACGTAGAACGCAGCAAGTATCCAGAGGCAAGTAATGGCGAACCAACTGCCCCAGAGAAAGGCAATTTGCTGGATATCGGGCTTGTTTGAGCTTGCTTCCATGGATTAGAGACTAGGCAGTGCGACCGAATTCAAGCGGCAACTGTCGTGAAGCACGGGAGGGGTCGACCGGTTGTTGTTTGTATTGCTTGAACTTTTCCGAGGCGAACACCAGGCAAAACCCGCTTGCCAATCCAGCAAGTACGCAAATACCGAACAATGGTTTGGGCTGAGGCCAGAGCAATTCATCCGTAAGAATAGGGCCATCCAAGACACTTACCACCACACTTGACCTGCCTTCGGTCACTGCCTGATCGGCAACGCGAAGTTCATTGAGCTGCACGACGATCGTATCGTGTGCCGACTTGACCAGGTCGATCTCATCCAGCTTTTGCTGCTGTTTTACCAGGTATTCGTCGATCTTCTTGGCTTCGGTGAACTCGTCCTGATAAAGAGACGCCAATCGCGTCTCACGTCGCCGTAGTGCTTCGGTCTCCTGCCGAACTATTGTCTGAGCCGAGGCCGCGACTTCGTTCAGTCGCTTTTCCAGCGTTTCGATACGCTCTGCGACAGCGAGCACACTTGGATGCTTTTCCCCGTAGCTCTTGCGTAGTTCCGAATATTCCACTTCCGATGAGAGAAGCGTGTCCAGGTCCGTTTGAAGATGAGAACCCGCCAATAGGCCTTCGGAGTTCAAACGCGAAAGAAGTTCAACCACTTTTCTTTGTTGATCGAATTCGTTAGGAATCGCCGGCTTGGCAACCAAGTGCATGTTCTTCTGTGCTGGATCAGCCTGCATGGCCAATAAAGTTTCCAGCTTATTCTCTAACGCAATACGCTGGGATTGCGTGCGAACCAGTTCTTCTCCCACACGCATTAGCTTGTTTCTTTGCACCGAAGCCGCATCAACGTCAGTCCCCAGCAGAGGGCTTTGGCTACGTACCTCTTGATACTCCACTTGGAGATCTGCGATCTCGTGCCGCAGTTTCTCGGCTCGCTTATCGAGCAGCACGATCGTCTGTTGATGGCCTGACTGCTCTCGCTCGGAAAGATAGTCGCGATACGATTCGATAACCTCGGAGAGACCGTCGATTGCCCACTGCGGATCCTCGTCGGTGTACGTGACGCTGAGCACGTTTGTTCCGGCGAGAGGTCGAACTTCAAGTCGTTTCAAGACTTTATCAATCGGAGACTTGTCTGGTGAATCAACCTTCGCACTTGGAATCTTCGGAACAGCACGGCTAATCACTGAAGGGCTGCTGAGAATCTCAGCGTGGGTAGGCAGAAAGCTCTGAACTAGCGCATTTTCATCATGAGGTGTAAGTGGTTTACCACGCTCTTGGATGAGGATGCGTGCCGTAACAACGTAGGTGGGTGTCACCAGGAAGTAGTGAGCGGCGCCGAGACCGAGACACACTGGAATCGTGATCGCGAAGTAGTACCACTTCCGCAAGAACGTGGATACGCGAATCTGATCTGGGGCGGCCGTGTTGTCTTCCGAGTGAGCTTGGAACATCAGAGCTTAATTCAAGGGTTTCGGCTACAAAGCAATTGCGCGAATTACGAACCCGTAATGCGCACATGAAATAGACACATAAATATGCGTCCTTCTACTTCTAGAATGCTTGCCATCCCATGGTTTGTGAATAGTCTAGACAGGATATTTCTTACATTTGTACACCCACCATGTGACATACTCATGACACTTCTGTGCGTAACTTTCTGGCTGACCCTGCTACTGGTTGTCTACGCATATGTGGGGTTTCCGGTCCTGCTCATGGTGCGGGGATTGTTGGCCCGACCAATTCGGAAATCACCGGCAACTCCGAACGTGACGCTGGTGATCATTGCGCACAATGAAGAGGACGTAATTGCGGACAAACTGCAAAACGCCATCACGCAGGACTACCCTGGCGAGAAGTTGGAAATCCTTGTCGGGTCAGATGGTTCGGACGATCGAACCAATGAAATTGTCCAAGGTTTCAAACACGCTGGAGTGCGCCTTATCGCATGCGAGCGGCAAGGCAAGATTGGCACATTAAACGAAACCGTCGCGCATGCCCAAGGAGAGATCTTAGTTTTCTCCGACGCGAACAGTATGTATGACTCGAAGTCACTACAGGCCATCGCTTCGTGTTTTTCCGATCCAAAAGTAGGCGGCGTCGCTGGCGATCAGGTATACACGACCGATAAAGGAAACGCAGGAAGTCTCGGAGAACGACTCTTTTGGAACTTTGACCGTTTCCTGAAACAAATGCAATCACGGTCCGGCAGCGTCACTTCTTCAACTGGCGCCATTCATGCTGTGCGGCGTGATCTGTTCGAGCCGGTACCCTCAGGTGTTTGCGACGACTTCCTGATTTCAACCAGGGTGATCGCTAAGGGATATCGCTTGGTATTTGAGCCAAATGCAATTGCCTACGAAGAGGTCGCCGCATCAGACAAGGCAGAGTTTCGCCGTAAATCTCGCATCATTGCACGCGGTATTCGCGGGCTTT
Source organism: Bremerella sp. P1 (assembly GCF_028748185.1). Lineage (NCBI taxonomy): Bacteria > Pseudomonadati > Planctomycetota > Planctomycetia > Pirellulales > Pirellulaceae > Bremerella > Bremerella sp. P1. Next base: position 6,273,482 of record NZ_CP118164.1, read on the forward strand.
GGGTGATGAAGACCCTTCTAAATCCCTTGGCCTACGGGTTCTATTCCTTCCAATTGGCGTCGCACAAATTGCTTCGCTGGAGCGTGATCTTCCTGCTCCCGGTAATCCTTCTCTTAAACGTTGCCTGCGTCGGCGAAGGCTTAGTTTACCAAGTGCTACTTGGTCTACAGTTGGCCTTTTACGCACTAGCGTTTGTCGGCATTTTACTGAGAAACACCCCGATCTTCCGCAACAAACTTGCGAAGATCATGGCCGTGCCATACTTCTTCTGTATGGCCAACTTCTCTGCCCTCAGCGGTTGGTATCAATTCTTCGTCGGCCGCCGGGTCGATATCTGGAATTCCCACCGAGCCGTGTAAAGCTTATCGATAGAGCCAAGTGTCGAGCCAACGTTTGGACTTCCTCAGCAGCCCGCGAAATGGCAACTGCCTGGCTTGAGTCCGGGCCATACCGCATACGCGATTGCAGTATTTCGCCCACGCATTCGAGGCAATAGCGCCATGACAAACGTTCGTTGTGCCATTGGATAGGCGCTGTTTAAAGCGTTCGTCACCTTTTCCTAAATCAAACCGGCTGATACCACGCGTATCGGCCTGTTCCAACATGTTCAACATTAGGCATACGCCTGGAGAATAGGCGGAAAAGTCGACGTTGTAGGCAGGGAACCAGAGGTGCATTACCTGGTTAGAGATAAGCCCAAAATGTGCTGCAACCAAGTGGTCGCCAGCGTAAAGTGCTGACAGACAACCCCGAAAATGCTCGGTCTGCATAGGCCGCAGAATCTCGAGGACACGTCGTGCCCAGTCCATCTGTAAAACGTCGAACGTCTTTGTGCTTTTGCGTTGGGCCGACTTCCAGTCAAGTAGCGTATTGAATACGTAGTCATCTTCCGAGTGGAACACAAACCGGATATCACCCACATCGCGAGCCAACTTGCGTTCTTTTCGCCTGGTTTCTCGGATGATAGAGGAGTGAGCCTGGGCACGATCGTCTTGATACGCCTTCCAGCCGTTCGAGAAGTCGATATACGGCGAGGCAGAACTCCCGGCACCTGAGGGCACAAGATCTAACTGTGTCTCCGGTAAGTGATCGAAAGCCCAGCTGAATAGACCACACTCCTTCAAGAGTGCTTGAGTGGTGAGGGACCCAGGGAGTGTCCCGATGAGACCTTGAAAGTCATTGAGTTTGCCACCGACCGGCAATCCGAGTCCCGTGCTACCACGCTGAAAGGGAAAGAAGGCAACCGGCTGGTTGTCTTCTTCAACGACGGCGACGCGAACATCATCGCGTACCTGTCCGACAGCCTGGGTGTACTCGGGCTGATAAAACGGAGATTGAAGCGAACTGTTCTCAGCGACGACCGTCTTCCATGCCAAAAGCTGATCGGTTGTCAGTTGATTTGGTCTCAGGACGATGGGGCGCACTTGAGAGGCCGTTCTTTGCTGGACAAGTAGCGAGGCAGCACCCATCTAGTCTGAGTCCTGTAAATGTGTGCATGCATGTAATGACATTGCAACGTCTTCTAATACGCACCTTCACGTAGTAATACCGTCTTTATTGTCCTTGCAAGAATATACAAGTCCAGCCATGGTGACCAGTTTCGCACATAGAACGCATCAAGGGTTATACGCTCTTGGTAGGTTGTATTGTTTCTGCCGGATACCTGCCACAGGCCTGTGATTCCAGGTGTCACCTTGAGGTAAAGCGGGAATACATCGCAATATTTTTCGATCTCGGAATCAACGATGGGCCTTGGGCCGACGAGGCTCATATCGCCACGAAGCACGTTCCAAATCTGAGGTAATTCGTCGAGGCTGAATTTTCGGATTAGGTGGCCGACGCCTGGAATGATGCGTGGATCGTCTTTCAACTTATGATCGCGTTCCCATTCTTCCCGCAATTCGGGATGTTCGTTTAGGTACTGTTCCAGAACTTCATTCGCATTTGGAATCATGCTGCGAAACTTCCAGGCAGTAAACGTTCGGCCCGATCGGCCAATCCGTTTGTGTCCGAAGAAGATCGGTCCGTGCGAGTTTAGGCGAACCAAAATGGCGATCACTAAGCACATCGGCACAAGCAGTGGTGCAAACAAAAGGACGAGGCCGACATCCAGAAGACGCTTGGCGAAAAGTCGCCAGTGGGAAAGTAACTTGGCCCTCGCGTGAAGCCCCATAATGCCACCGATGTCCCGAGTTTCCGTCCATAGCGTTGGCCATTGGAAATCGGCGGGAACAATGATGACGTCGTGGGCCTGGGTCGACCAGAAATCAATATCGCTGCAGTAGGAAGATGGATCGGGATCTTCAACCGCCATGACAATGATACTGGCATGGCTTTGGGTGACCGTATCGCGGGCCAGCTGTTCTTTTTCGGCGGGTGTCATGGCGACTCGAAACTCATCCGACGTCAGGAGACTAACCGGACGCATTGCCAATTCAGCATTTTTCTGAATATGTCGCAGGACACGTCGTGCATGTTCGCGAGGTCCGACCACGACCACGGACCAGCCCCACCAACGCTGCGTACTCAACAAAGTTCGGCTCACGAGGCGAACCCCGGGGTGAATCAAATTCAGTGCGATAAGCGTCACGAAGAGCAGAGAGAGTTCGTAGGGAGTGCTTGTTTCGCTAAAGAGAAGGTTCGCCAGCAGCAAGAGCAACATGGACGTGTTGTCGAGCAGTGCGATACGTCGCAACTCTTGACTTGGGTGCAATCCACAGATGCGATAGGCGCCTCCGATGGAGTACGTGATAACTGCAATTGCCAGCAGGGGGAGCAGCTGCCGTGTGATGGCGTAATGCACATCCGGAAAAACCGTCCCAATCAGAACTTGCGAAAACGCCATGGCAACAACGATGCTCAACCCATCGGCAACCATCATGGGCACAACGGTGAGCAACGTCTGCAGAGTCTCCGACTTACTTCGGCGCGGGACGCGAAGCTCGAAGTCCTGATCTTTGGGAGAGGCAACGATCGACACGATCTATCAGCAATGCTTCAAATGATGTGGGTGGTGAAAAGACACTCATAAATCATGGTTTTTCAGCTATCGACCCATGTAAATCAGAATTTTTCCGACCTTGAGAGCGGAACGCGGGAAGCATAATGGATCTCGGTCGTCCACTTTTCAAAGCACGGATATCTCACTGCCCACCTAAATGAGTAATAGAACGGCATCTTCCACCACCCCGAATGGCGGGGAAATCTCCCGGGGCATTCGCGGGTCCTCGCTATTGTTTGCTGGGCGGTGCCTTTCGTTGGGCATGAACTTCGCGATACAGCTGGCCGCGGTCCGATACTTTTCGAAGGACGAATTTGGTGTCTATTCCGTCGCGTTGTCCGCCGTAGCTGTGGCCGCGGTCTTCGCCGCTTTCGGCATGGATAAGACGGCCCTGCGAGTCTTGCCTCGTTATCAGAGCAGTGGCGATCTCAAGAAGTTCTCGGCGGCGACTCTCATGATGGCGCTGGCGACCTTCCTGTGTTCTTTGTTAGCGATCGCAGTGATTTACGTCACCTGGGGAGTCGAAAGCGCCTATTCGAGCCAGTCACGGTCGATGGACTTGATGCTGGTCATGATCTGGATGACACCCTGCATGGTGCTCGATTGTTTTGTCACCTCCCTGTTCTCAGTGTTTGGCAAGCCGCGGGCAATTTTCGTGCGGCAGCATGTCCTGGGCCCCTTGTTACGGTTGGCGGCCGTCATTGCAGTCGTGTTGGCCGGCGGAGGAATTTTCGCCTTCGCTGCGGGCCAGCTCGTTGCGTCGCTGATTGGTGTGCTCATTTACGCAACATTGGTCCGTGGGCTGATTCTCGAACGAAATGACTTCGTCCGCGTCACCTGGAACGACATGAAGTCAACAGCCAAAGAAGTCTTCAGTTATAGCCTCACGCTCATCTTCGGCGATGTTGGATTCCTGATGCGTGGAGCGATGGTCGTTCTGATCATCGGAATGTTCCATACCCCGTCCGAGGTCGCCGGATTTCAGGCTGTCTTTCCTGCAGCTCGGCTGAACGATATCGTCATCGCGACATTTTCGATGCTCTTCATGCCTGGAGCAGGCCGCTTGTTTTCCGAGGGCGCGATCGATTCGCTGAATCACCTCTTTCGTAAAACGATAATTTGGACCACGGTTCTCTCCTTTCCGCTCTTCCTGGCATGCTTTCTTCTACCGGAGCAGCTTTGCGTGCTGCTGTTTGGGGCCCAATACGCTGACTCGGCGTCCACCCTGGCGATTCTTTCGTTGGGATTCTTCATCAATACCATGGTGGGGATGAACCTAAGACTTATCCGCGTGGTAAGTGGGTTGCGGACACTGATCCTCGTCGACGTCATTAGCCTGGCCGGGGCGATCGTAACGAACCTGTTACTGGTTCCATCGCTTGGAGCCGTTGGCGGTGCCTGGGCAATTTTGATCGGATTTGGTATTCAAGGCGTCGCCTGCATGGTGGCGGTCGCCATGACCGTTGATGTGAATCCCGTGTCGGGGCGATTGATCCGGGCCTATTCACTAGCCGCAGTCCTGACCTGGTGTCTGTGGGCAGCCGCGAACAGCGCTGTAGTGCCCGTTTTTTGGATGCCGGTACTGCTGGTGGCTGCGTCGATTCTGTTCGCCTGGCTGTGTCGACATGACTTGGAAGTCGCGAACGTGTTTCCTGAGGTTGCTCGGGTTCCCTACTTAGGACGTCTGCTTAGCACAGAACAAACTGGTTGAAAGAGTATTCCCATGGCGATTGCTGCCGAAGCTGAACAGATCGAAACCCAGCGCGAAGATTCCGTAGTCACCCACGCACCGGTGGCCTACATCATGTCGCGTTTTCCCAAGCTGACAGAGACATTCGTCCTCTACGAAATACTCGCTGCCCAACGAGCTGGAGTTCCGGTCGAGGTCTATCCGCTTCGCCGCGAAAAGTGCAAGACGATGCACAAAGAAGCCGAGCCGATTGTCGCCAAAGCACACTTCACCGGATGGTTGTCGGTCGCGATCGTTCTCGCTAATTTGCAATATCTGCTGACTATGCCCGGCACCTACCTGGCGACGTGGTTTACGCTGGTGCGAGCCAACATGGGAAGTCTTCGTTATCTTGCCGGAGCGATTCTGTACTTTCCGAAATCGGTGTGGATGGCCAAGGACATGAAAGAGCGGGGTGTCACACACATCCATGCGCACTTCTGCAGTCACCCGGCTGCCACGGCCTATATCATTCACCGACTGACCGGGATTCCCTATAGCTTCACGGCGCATGGGACCGATCTTCATTGCGATCGTCACATGCTATTGGAGAAAGTCGCAGACGCTTCCTCGGTGATTGGCATCTCCGACTACAACCGCAATCTGATCTTGGAGGAATGTGGTCAGCAGTTTTCGTCCAAAGTGAAGGTGATCCACTGCGGGGTAGATACGGCCAAGTTTGCAGCACGAACTTCGTCTACGCCTTTTGATGAGGGAAGTGGGCCGATGGTCCTGCTTTGCATCGGCACCTTGCACGAAGTGAAGGGGCAAACCTACCTCATCCAGGCATGTGCCAAACTCCGAGAGCAATCTTTCGACGTGCACTGTCACTTCATCGGAGGTGGCCCCGACATGGAAATGCTGCAGTCGCAATGCGAGCAGTTGGGAATCCAAGAGCAAGTCGTCTTCTGGGGACCGCGAACACGCGACCAGATCGTTGATCACCTGGCAACCGCTGATGCACTCGTCACGCCCAGCGTTCTCACGCAAAGCGGACAGCGTGAAGGAATCCCTGTTGTGCTCATGGAAGGGATGGCCAGCGGCGTCCCGTGCATTGGCAGCAATCTTTCGGGAATCCCCGAACTGCTCGGAGGTCAATGCGGCCTCTTACCCAATCCGAGGGACGTGGACTCGATCGTCGACAGTATCAAGACCCTCTATCAAGATGCCGACTTACGTCGCCAACTTGCTGCCAATGGCCGAGCACGCGTCGAGCACGAGTTCAACCTCGTCAAGAATGCCGAGAAGTTGATCTCGGAGTTTCAATTGAGCGCGATCGCCACTTCTTAGGCGTCGATTCGGTAACTTCGAAAAAAGCGCGTACGGTCCTGCATCGCCGGCGGCAATTGCCATGTTTTGCCCTCGCGACATGCTGCCATATCGCGTAAGCTGCGAAAGCGGTTGGCATTTTGAATTTCGCGGCCAGCCTTGATGACTTGGCTCTTCAAGAAGATTGGCACCATGTACACGGAAACCCAAGGCAGTCGAAAGGCAATCGGCGACGTTGATATTGTCTATCACGATGGACTCTATCACCTGTTTCACTTGGTGTTGCCCAATCACGACTTCATCGCCCATGCGGTCAGCACCAATGGCATCGACTGGCGGCGCGTGAATAATGCGCTCTTCATTGGTGATCCCGGCTCGTGGGACGATCTCATGCTGTGGACGATGGCCGTCTCACCAGACCCGCACCAGCCGGGGCGATGGCGAATGTTCTATACCGGCCTATCGCGGCGCGAGCAGGGAAATATCCAGCGACTTGGGATGGCGGTCAGCGATGACCTCTATCATTGGCATAAGCGACCGGTGAATTGGACCGACGAACGTGGGCCAAACGATCCGCCTAAGGTCATGGAGGCACGTGAACTCGCTCGCCAACAGTCGACCAGTTGCCGTCATGCGATGACGGATCCTGAGAGTCATCTTCCCCTGGAAGCGGCTCCCGAGTATTACGAATCACGCCTCGACGAAGGACGCTGCTGGGTCAGCTTCCGTGATCCTTACTACTATCGCGAAGGGGATCGAGGCTGGTTGATCATGGCGGCCCGCATGAAAGAAGGACCGATCGTTCGCCGAGGCTGTGTCGGTGTGATGGAAGAAGTCGCTCCTGAGAAGTTCGAGGCAAGGCCTTCGCTTCATCATCCAGGCCTGTATGACGATATCGAAGTTCCCAACCTGCTGAAGCTGCGCGACGAGTACTACCTGATCGGAAGTATTCGCGAAGACGCCAAGATCCGGTATTGGCATACCGACAAGATCGGCAAGCCGTGGCGCAGCTATTACGACAACGTGCTGCTCGCCCAGGGAAACTACGCTGGGCGTGTCTGCCGTGATGACAAAGGTTGGCTGCTTTGGAATTTCTTCTCGCTGGGTGGGGCTGACCGAACTGCCCGTAATTTGATGCCTCCTCCGAAGAGGCTTGAACTCACTGAGAATGGAATGTTGCGCACGAAAACATTCGAGGGGCTCAACGAGTTCATCGGAGAACGCGTCGATACCCGCTGCATTCACCAGCTCCAGCAAGGTATCGGCCAGCAATTCTGTTCGATCGACGGAAACAACCTGGATCTTGGGTGTGAAGCGGGTTTTCAAGCTTACGTCTTCGATGGTTCGATCGAATCGGCGAAGTTCACGGCGAAGATCGACTTGTATGGCCTCGGGAAGTGTGGGGTTATTTTTCGAGTCGATCCCGAGACGCAGGATGGCTACTATTTGTCCCTAGACCTGTTGAAGGGAATGGCCCAACTGCGCGCCTGGCACACGGGAGAACCAGGCAGCGGCGAGCACATGATGCAGTTCCAGGCCCTGCAAAGTGGCAACTGGCGGAGCGAAACACCAGGCCAAGCCGAGATCTGCTTGATTGCGTTTGGTCACTACATCGAGTTTTCCGTCAACGGTCGAATCATTCTCACTCTCGCTGACTCAACGTTTTCCGCTGGGCTGTTTGGGGTTTACTTAGAATCCGCCAGGATGCGTCTCAACGACGTCGATTTGCGGGTCATGCACAGTCCCGAGCAGGCCGCCAATCACCTGGTGACCGGTTAGGCGGGGCCAGACCACGGCGGTTTAACGGCTCGCCAGCGAACCTCGTTGTAAGCGACACGCTCTGGCAAGGTATGGTCACGATCCGCTTAGCCACCTCCGCTGATTCAGACGAACTCCAAGCGCTGTTCGAACGTTTTGTTGGCGGCGCTGACTGGCTGCCTGTGGGATCGGCGAAAGACACCGATTTCATGAAGGCCACAAACGGGGAACGCGTCTATGTGGCGGTCTCGCAAGAAGGTTATCTGGTCGGGACCCTTACCGTCTGGCAGCCCGAAGCCTTCATTCATTTCCTGTTTGTCGACAGCCAGTATCAAGGGCAGGGGATTGGCACCCAATTGCTCGAATCACTTGCCCCGTGGTTGCCATTTCCCTGGAAACTGAAGTGCCTGGCAACCAACCACCGAGCACTCGAATTCTATCGCCGCCGTGGCTGGAAAAAGCTGGAAACGGGCCTCGACGCCCAAGGAACGTACTTCCTTCTTGGGCTGGAAACAGACGGCGATGATCTACCATGACCAAGTGTCCAGCAACCACGAAATTTGATCTCAGGAAGTGTGGCGAATTCTTAGCTTGGTCGGGATGAGAATCTCCGATGGCATTTCGTCGCTATCCGATTGAATGACGTTCACGGCGGCCTTCAGCAGGGCCGGCAAATCATGAGCAACGGTTGTCAGGGGCGGATCAAGCAGCGACGAGAACTGCAGGTCATGCCAACCAATGACGGCGACCTTGTCAGGAATGGCAAGGTTCAACCGACGCAGCGACCGACAAACGGCGACGGCGTTGAAGTCGGTATCGCAGAGGATGGCGTCGGCGCCTACCTCCTCGACCAGGTGACGGCTAATCTCATCGAATCGAGGGAAAGTCGTCGGATCGTTAACCAGCCAGCCCTTGGTATCGACGATGATCTGGTCTTCGGAAAGCTCCATACCGTGCTCGCCGAGGGCCTCTCGGTACGATTCGATCCGATCGAGTATCGACAATGATTCTCGCTGCTCGGTCAGCAATGCAACCTTCTTCCGACCCGTCGACACAAGGTGATCGATCGATTCTTTGGCACCCGTGCGAACATCGCTGATGACCCGGCAAGTCCCTTCATTCCCGAGGTTTTCGAGAACGGTCAGCACGTTTTGCCGCGACTCGAAGAGCTTGCCGACTTCGTCCCACTGCTCTTCGTTTTCGTGGGCGAGGTACATCACGCCATCGACCCAACCAGCGTCCAGATCCTGGACAACCCGTTTCAGACCGTCGAGATCGGGGTATGAACCGACCGAGAGGAGGCGAAGTCCTAGCTCTTCGGCCTCGCGCTGAAGTTCGGCCGTGACCTTTTGGGTCAGGAAGTTTCGCGTTTCGCGAACGACCAACGCGACCACGTTACTCTTTTTGCCTGCCAACTGCTGTGCAGCAATGTTCGGGCGATAGCCCAGGTCGGCAGCCGCTTTGCGAATGGCTTCCGCCGTTTCTTCCGAAACGCGAATTCGGCCGTTGCCTGTTCCCATTAATACAGCTGAAGCAGCCATGCGAGAAACGCCTGCGACTTCAGCAACATCCTTCATTCGGACCGCGGTTCGACCAGTCTTCTTTGCCATCGTGTTTACGCTTGTTATACTACTTCGAATGGGTGGAATGGCCGTGGCAGCGACTATCCCGCGATATGCCCTTGTTTTTATCCAATTTGCACGCTTTCGGCAAGGAAAAAACACAAAATCCAGGAATTCGCACTTCTCGTACGATAGGACTAGTACTCACTTCGGTTGTTGCCACGAAAACTCGCTGATCGATTCACCCAGTCAGCCCCGCGCAATCGCTGGCTTCACCCAGCGTTGACTCTCGATGCAACTTGTTAGAATTGCGTTACAGTTTACGACGTTTCGCCAATACACGGGGCGTCTGCCGGCGAGATTCAAGCGATTTAGTGAGAAAGCTTTCCATCAGTCGGCTCCTGGTGCACAGAATATAGCCATACCATATTTCATTTTGGGCAAAATTGGCCCAACCGGCAGAATTGAAATAGACGGTTAGGTTGGCGCGTTGTACGCTAATGCGTTTTTATTGCGGCAGAAATCCTAATAGATGGGATTTCGCATTCTCGAAATTAATTAGGTCCCACCTTTCATCACATATCGGTTAGGCTCCCCGGCAAAGGATGCGGGGTACCCCAAGATGAACCCTCCATGGCAATTTCTGGCAGGACCTTTCAGCTCAAGCCGAGCAAGCTTTTGCATGTCCCGAATCCGGCAGGAACAGGCATGGTTCGTCATTGGCAATCTCCAAGACCAAAAGAATCGGAAATCTTGGCGTTGTCAGGGCATGCGGCCCCTAGGCTACCTGTGCTCCATGGAAGAATCGCGTAAAACTAGAAGTTCAAGAGGCATCGCGAAAAAATGATCTCCGAAAGTTCCCCCAGGCAGGCCAAAGCTGAGTCGACCGAAGAGCTCGACTTAGCGTGCTATAACGCCAGCTATGTCGAGCAGTTGCTGCAGAAGTATCTGGATGACCGTAACGGTGTCCCAGAGAACTGGCGCGATTTTTTCGACCAGCAGGCGGCCGAAAATGGTATCTCTGCCGACGAATTGGGATCGCGTGCCCCTTCGTTCCAGCCACGCAGCATTTTCCGTGAGTCCGGCGGAGATTCTGGCGCCCCGGTCACCAGCGTTGGCGGTAACGTTAAACTCCAGAAAGTGCAGTACGGTGCCGACCAGTTGGTCAATGGGTATCGTTCACGCGGGCACTACAACGCAAAGCTCGATCCGCTCAAGCTGAACATGCAGCTTCGGACGCCTCTTTCTCTCGAGTCCTTCGGCCTGTCGAAGTCGGATCTCAGCGAACGGGTCTACTACACGTGCGGCGATAAGATCGAACAGATCCCGTTGCGAGAACTCGTCCAGCGATTGGATGGCCTTTACTGCAATCACATTGGCTACCAGTTCACTCATATTGATGAGCAGGACGTGCAGCAGTGGCTGGTTGACCGCATCGAGCGTCAATCGCATATCAAAGAGCTGCCCAACGCTGTCCAAAAGCAGATCCTGCAACGCCTGACCGAAGCAACTGTTTTTGAAGAGTTCGTGCGTAAAAAGTACGTCGGTGCCAAGACGTTTTCGTTGTTCGGCTCCGAAATGTTGATCCCGCTGCTCGATCTGCTGGTCGACCGAGCGGCATCCAACAATGTTCGCGAAGTCGTCCTCGGGATGCCTCACCGCGGTCGCCTGAACGTCCTCACGAACATCATCGGACAGGCCCCTCGGGAACTGTTCGCCCAGTTCAATGATGTCGACTTCCACCAGTTCATTGGTGGTGGTGACGTGAAATATCACTTGGGTAATAGCGTCGACAAGGTGACGACTTCCGGTAACGAGGTCCACCTGTCACTTTCGTTCAATCCGAGCCACCTCGAGTTCATCAACACGGTGGTATTGGGTCGGTTACGAGCCAAGCAGGACCGAACCGGCGACATCAACCGCCGCAAGGGCATGGCCGTTCTGATCCACGGTGACGCGGCCTTTATTGGCGAAGGGATCGTTCAGGAAACGCTCAACCTGAGCCAGTTGGACGGCTACAAGGTTGGCGGAACGGTTCATCTGATCGTCAACAATCAGATTGGCTTCACGACTTCGGTTGATCAGTCGCGCAGCACGCGGTACTGCACCGATATCGCTCGCATGCTGCAGATTCCGATTTTCCACGTCAACGGCGACGACCCAGAAGCGGTGGCGGACGTCGTCTCGATGGCGATGGATTTCCGCGAGAAGTTCCAGCGCGACGTGATTATCGACCTGGTTTGCTACCGTCGACTAGGCCATAACGAAGCCGACGAACCGAGCTTCACCCAGCCGATGATGTACAAGGCAATCGACAAGCAGACGCCAATTCGCGACAGCTATCTGGATAGACTGATTGAGCAGAACCGGATTTCGACCGAAGAAGCCAATCAGATGTCGGACGAATATCAGGAGTTCCTCAAGGGTGAATATGATATCGCCCAAGAAATGAAGGAACGTTCCCTGCGTCGTCCTGAGGGTGTCTGGGAAGAATTCGACGGTGGCCTCGAGCCAACGGCCGAAGACGCCGAACACGACCCGGCGGACGAATGCCCAGAAACGCGAATTCCCGTCGATCGCTCGGCTGAGATTCTGCGGATGTTGGCTACCGTTCCGGAAGACTTCCATCGCAATCGTAAACTGAGCCGAATTGCCGACCAACGTAAGGAAATGGCCAACGGCGAACGAATGCTGGACTGGTCGTCAGCCGAAGCATTGGCATTTGCTACCCTTTCGATGGAAGGGCACCGCATTCGACTTTCTGGCCAAGACTGTCAGCGTGGTACGTTCAACCAACGGCATTCCGTCCTGCATGACATCATCGACGGCCACGAGCACAGCATTTTCTCGAACCTTTCGCCCAAGCAGGCACCGGTCGAGATCGTCAATAGCCCGCTCAGTGAAGCTGGCGTGTTGGGCTTCGACTACGGCTATAGTCTCGACTATCCCAACGCCCTGGTGGCCTGGGAAGCTCAGTTCGGTGACTTCAGCAATGCAGCTCAGGTGATCATCGACCAGTTCATGGCCAGTGCCGAAGACAAGTGGCGACGCTTGAGCGGTCTCGTACTGCTGCTGCCGCATGGCTATGAAGGGCAGGGGCCCGAGCACTCCAGTGCCCGCCTCGAACGTTTCCTATGGTTGGCTGCCGAAGACAACATTCAAGTTGCCATTCCAACGACGCCAGCTCAATATTTCCACGTCCTTCGCCGTCAAATGAAGCGATCGTGGAAGAAACCGTTAATTTTGTTTACCCCTAAGAGTCTTTTGCGTCACCCTTCGGCGGTTTCTTCGCTAGAGGAACTGGCGAGCAATAAGTTTGAGCGGATCATCAAAGATACCCGCGACAACCCCGAAAAGACCTCTCGGGTAATCATGTGCAGCGGCAAGGTTTACTACGACCTGGCTCACTATCGTGAAGAGCATCAGCGTCACGATGTAGCGATTATTCGCGTTGAGCAACCTTACCCGCTCAAGAATCACACCGTTCAGGCTGTCCTCGACCAATATGATGACGGCGTCCCCTTGTATTGGGTCCAGGAAGAACCCGACAATATGGGCGTGTGGCCTTACTGGAAATTACGATACGGGCATCGTATGTTCGAGCGATTCCCACTCTCTGTAATCGCCCGGGAGACATCTTCCAGCCCGGCAACCGGATCCAAAGCGGCTCATGAATTCGAGCAGCAACAACTACTCGAACGAGCCTTCAACGAGACCTAGAAAGGACAGCTGCGGAAGATGACCATCGAATTGAAAGTGCCTGAATCGGGCGAGTCGATTCAGGAAGTGCAGATCCTCAAGTGGCTGAAAAGCGAAGGGGAAAGCGTTCAGGAAGACGAAGACGTTGTCGAGTTAGAAACCGACAAGGCTTCCATGGACCTGGCTGCCCCGGCCAATTGCACCCTCCAGAAGATTCTAAAGCAAGAAGGCGAGATCGTTTCGGTCGGTGAAGTGATCGCGCTCTTTGAAGAAGGTGCCGGCAAGCCAGCGGCTAAGTCGGATAAGAAAGCGAAGAAGGCGGAAACGCCCAAGGCTGAGCCAGCGGCCGCCAAGAAGGACGGAAACGCAAAGTCAGCTTCGAGCACGGAAGACACCCAGGCAACCCCTTCGGGCCGTCGAGAACTGCTAAAGCACGGTCTCTCGGCCTCGGACGTCGCGCCAGCGGGCAAAACGGTTCGCCGCGAAGACGTCGAGAAGTACGTTCAGTCGATCTCCAGCCGTCCGAGCTCGGACTCTGGCAATCGCAATGAAAAGGAGATGGAAGAGGTCATTCCGATGAGCCTCATTCGTCGCCGCATTGCCTCGAAGCTGGTCGAAGCACAACAGAAGGCCGCCTTGCTGACGACATTCAACCAGGTTGACATGTCGTACGTGATGGACCTGCGAAAGCGTCATGGCGAGTCGTTCCAGAAACGCTACGGCGTCAAGCTGGGCTTTATGTCCTTCTTCACCAAGGCCCTGATCGACGCGTTAAAGGCTCACCCCGAGCTGAATGCCGAGATTCGCGACGAAACCAACATCGTCTATCGCAACTACTTCCACATCGGTATCGCCGTTGGCTCGGGTAAGGGCCTGGTGGTTCCTGTCCTCAAGTTTGCCGAACGGATGAGCTTTGCTGAGATCGAACAGTCGATCCAAGAGTTCGCCGGCCGTGCCAAGAGCAATCAGCTGAAGCCAGAAGAACTTTCTGGCGGTACGTTCACCATCAGCAATGGCGGTGTGTACGGCTCGATGCTATCGACGCCGATCGTTAATCCGCCGCAAAGCGGTGTGCTTGGTATGCACGCGATCGAAGAACGCCCTGTGGCTGTGAACGGTCAGGTCGTGATTCGCCCGATGATGTACCTCGCGTTGACCTACGATCACCGGATCGTCGACGGTCGCGAGGCGGTCACCTTCCTGAAACGCATCAAGGAAGCGATCGAAGAACCATCGCGGATGCTGATCGAAGCATAAGCACGCGATCACAAGAAACAAAAGGAGCCGGCAAATTTCGCCGGCTCTTTTTTTTGCGCAGAAGCCTCTACGGCTCGACGCTGTCGGCACTCTCTCGAACATGCATCGCGACCGAACGTGCATTGGTCTGATCAAGTACCTGCTTGGCGAAGTCGACATCGAATGGATCGCCATTGGCGACAACGAGGAACGCACCTTGACGGACTTCATCCTCATATTCCGCGACATGGTCCTCATGCACGCCCCAGCCAAGCATCGATCCGAGAAGCCCGCCGACAATCGCTCCGGTGAATCCTGCGGTAATCGGACCAGCAATTAACATCAGTCCAAATCCGGGAATGGTCAATAGCGGAGCGGCCATGAAGAAACCTAGCAGCCCGCCAACGCCAGCACCGAAGGCGGCATCCTTTTGCGACTCATCCCCATATTGAAGGATGTTGGTCGACTGAAGATCTTGGTGGACGCTGTTTGCCACCAAGGAGACTTGATCGGAAGGGAATGTGCTTTCATCAAGCTTGTGGACGGCTTCTTGAGCTGCGGAAAAGTCGTCGAAAACCGCGACGGTACAGTGTCTGGACATGATTAACCCTCCTACTGAATTTTAGCCGTGTAACACCGGCTAGGCACCTATTTTTCTGAGTAAGTACCACCGCAAAGTTCATGCCCGACGAGGGATTTCCTGCAAATTCAAGCGAGATCAGTGGCCGCTTGGTACGCCAGTTGCGGTTAACCGGTTCGACAACAACGCATTCCTCAAAACGGAGTTTAGACATATGAGCTCGCTAGTTTGCCTCGAATCGCCGTCGACCAACGAACAACGCTTGACCAAACGTTCGCTCGCCCAGGCCTGTCGCCAGGTGCGACAATCGTGGAGCACTGAAGAGAGGGCACGTCGTAAGCAAGTAGCCGAGATGAAGCAAATTGGTCTGCTGCTGAACACGATCGACATGACCACGTTTATTCAAGCGGTCGCAGCAAGTTAGAAAAGCATCGCTTCGCATGATTAGCCACCCAACTTGGGTGGCTTTTTTTGTGTCTCTATCTGGTCAACGTGGCTATGCTTCGATCCTTCAGCGACCGCTGGGCGACCAACCACCTTCCCATGGCGATTAAAAACCGCTTTCACCATACCCCCTAATCGGCCCTTTTCATGCCCAGAACGGGCCCCTGTGTTGAAAGAATCCGATAGTGCTTATCGCAAAATAGAGGGAAATGTTAAGGCGAATGTTAAGATTCTGCGTGCATGTCTTACAGCGGGTTGTGATGCTCGATTGCACCCCTTAGATTTTGTGTCTGAACGGCGATTTTGCGGCTCGATTGAGTATCTCTCGAGATGACTTGAGAGGCCTGAGAGCGTGCTCGCCACAGATGATTTTGAGTTGACCGGCGCCCCCACCTCTGGGTGTGTCGTGCAAGGAATCAACCAAGCTCCTATCACGATCTCGAATAACATCCTGGGAATCCTTAATTAGGGAATCAACCAAGCATGCAAATCACTCCATCTAACTTGGGCTCGTATGTCGCTCTGGCTGCCATGATGGTCGCCACGGTCGGCTGCACCGGTGGAAACAAGCCAGCTGCCAACGGAGAAGGCGGCGGTCAGGGTTCTGGTGAACTCGTTAAGTTGCAGGGTGCCGGGGCCAGCTTCCCCGCTCTGTTGTACGGAGCATGGTTCAAGACCTACTCCAACGAACACAAAGGCGCTGTTCAGGTCGACTATCAATCGGTGGGTAGTGGTTCCGGTGTGAGCGCTGTGATCGACGGCACGGTCGATTTCGGTGCCAGCGATGCTGCGATGACCGAAGAAGAAATGGCCAAGGTCGAACGCGGCGTTCAGTTGCTGCCTATGACCGCTGGTGCGATCGTCATTGCTTACAACCTCGAAGGGGTGGAAGACCTGAAGCTTTCCCGCGAAGCTTACGCAGGTATCTTCCTCAAAGAAATCACCAAGTGGAACGATCCTAAGATCGCTGCTACCAACGATGGGGTTGAACTTCCTGATGAAGAAATCAATGTCATCGTTCGTTCCGATTCCAGCGGTACCACCTACAACTTCACCAAGCACTTGGCTGCCATCAGCGAAAAGTTCAACAGCGAAGTTGGTGTCAACAAGGCTCCTAACTGGCCCGTGGGTACCAAGAGCAAGGGTAACGAAGGTGTTACCACCTCGCTGAAGCAGACCCCAGGTTCGATTGGCTACGTCGAGTACGGTTTCGCCGACAAGGCTGGCCTGTCGATGGCTTCGCTGGAAAACAAAGCTGGCAAGTACATTAAGCCTTCGATTGGTTCGGCTCAGGCCGCTTTGGCTGCCGTCGAATTCCCACCTTCTCTGATTGCGTTTTTGCCTGATCCAGAGGGGGAAGACTCCTGGCCAATCGTCACGTACACTTGGATCATTGCCTACAAGTCGTACGATGACTCTAAGAAGTTGGACGCCTTCAAGGACCTGATCAACTACTGTCTGACGACAGGCCAAGAATCGAGTGAGGAACTCGGATATATTCCTCTGCCGGAAGCTGTTACCAGCAAGGTTAAAGCAGCGTTGGATAACATTTCGGCCAAGTAAGACACTTGCCACCTTGGCTTGGTGAGCAACTCACCAAGCCAAGGCTTTTTACCAACAACATGTTGCGGCATCTATGGATCACCCAACAAGGTCGCCGATATCTCGGCCTCCGACGGCTGTTGAGCGGGCTACAGATCGAGTATTTCGATTTGCCTGTTCGGCGTTTGCTTGGCTAACGATCATCGTTATGGCCTATATCGTCTTGCAGATCACTTGGAAGGCGAGTCCAGCGATTCAGCAGTATGGGGCTGGATTTCTTTCCGGTCGAACATGGGACCCAAACACGGCCGAATATGGAATCCTCCCTGAAATCTGGGGAACCCTGTATAGCTCGCTTCTAGCCCTGCTCATTGGGTCTTTTTTCGGAATCGCCGTCGCTGTGTTTCTCAGCGAAGGTTACCTTGGCAATTTCGTCTTTAGCATTTTGAAGCTTTTCGGCCTCCAGTTTCACCGCTTCTGGGGCAAGCTCCCTAGCTGGTCGGAGAGCATGTTAAAGAATCTCGTGGAACTTCTCGCTGCGATCCCGAGTGTTGTCTACGGTTTGTGGGGGATCTTCGTGGTGATGCCGCTGTTGCGAGAGCCCTGTAAATGGCTTTACGACAACATGGGGTGGTTTCCACTTTTCAGCACGCGATACCAAGGCCCCGGCATGCTGACTGCCTCATTCGTGTTGGCGATTATGATTCTCCCGACCATTTCGGCAATTAGCCGCGATGCATTGGTTGCCGTCCCCCCAAAGCTGCGCGAGGCCTCATACGGCCTAGGTGCGACACGCTGGGAAACCATTTTGTCCGTGGTCCTACCCACGGCGTCTGGCGGCATCTTTGGTGGCATCGTCCTCGCGTTCGGACGGGCACTCGGAGAAACAATGGCTTTAGCCATGCTGGTGGGGAATGTGAATTCCATTGACGTCTCCATCTTTTCTCCCGCCAATACGTTGGCTGCCCTGCTTGCCAATAATTTTTCCGAGGCCGGCAGCGACGAAATGAAGGTGGGCGTCCTGATGTATGCAGGGGTGGTTCTGATGGCCATCACCCTGGTCGTTAATATGATCGGATCCCTGATCCTGCAACGGGCGACCAAAGGCCTGAAAGGAATGCGCTAATGGCATCTCCTGAAAGAGAGCCTTTGTCCGGCAACGATATCGACCTTAGCCGATTGGAACGCTCGTTACGAAAGCCACGGACTTTGCTAAGCGGGTTTCTCAGCTTGGTAACTACCATTCTCACCTTCACCGCATTGGTACCCCTGTTTTCCGTTATCTTCATGCTCTTCTATCGAGGAGCCTCGAAGCTAACTCTGTCCAACTTCTATGAATTGCCACCGGCGGCATTTGATGAAGGGGGGGGATTCGGCAATGCTTTGCTCGGAACGGTCATTATGGTCGCCATCGCGGCGCTGATCAGCGTCCCATTTGGCATCATGGCATCCATATTCCTGGCAGAGCTCGGGTCCGACAGCAAAACGGCCAGTGTTGTCCGGTTTTGTGCCAAGGTGCTCAGTGGCTTCCCCTCCATTCTGGCGGGTGTTTTCGCCTACGGTGCCGTGGTTTTGGTTACCGGGGGATTCTCTGCCTATGCAGGGGGGGTAGCGTTGTCCATTTTGATGCTTCCCGTGGTAATGCTTACCGCGGAGGAGGCAATTCGGATGGTACCGTCTCGGATGAAAGAAGCTTCTTTCGGGATGGGAGCAACACAAACGCAGACAATGTGGTATGTCACATTGCCAACTGCATTGCCTGGCATCATAACGGGGGTTATGCTGGCGGTTGCTCGTGCGGCGGGCGAGACTGCACCTCTACTGTTTACCGCACTGTTTAGCAACTTTTGGTCGATGCCCAGCTGGTCACCCACCTCGCTAGAACTGAATGAGCCAACCGCTTCGATGGCGGTCCTCATTTACAATTTTTCCTCTTCGTTCGTAGACAACCAAAGAGAAATGGCCTGGTCAGCATCATTAGTTTTAGTACTAGTGGTACTGGTGACGAACCTGATAGGGAAAAGCCTATCATCAAGCGGACCGAAGCGATAATCGGTCGAAATAGGATCGGTAAGACAAATGATCGACAACCAAGCTCCCAAAGACACGGTCATCGAATGCGACGTGAAGGAACTATACTACGGTAACTTCAAAGCGGTTCGCGACACGCATATCCCGATCAAACAAGGTCAAATCACCGCGTTCATTGGTCCTTCGGGCTGTGGAAAAAGTACCGTCCTGCGTTGCTTAAACCGCATGAACGACCTGATCCGTGGTTTTCGATTCGAGGGTCATGTTCATTTCCGCGGTCAGGACATCTACGGCCCGACCATCGACCCGGTCGCCGTGCGACGTCACATCGGAATGGTGTTTCAGCAGCCGAATCCGTTCGCGATGAGCATCTACAAGAACATCACGTACGGACTCCGTATCAATGGCTATCGCGGCAACTACGACGAAGTTGTCGAACGTGCCTTGCGTGGTGCGGCCCTGTGGGACGAAGTGAAGGACAAGCTCAAGCAAAGCGGTTTGTCGCTCTCTGGCGGTCAGCAGCAGCGTCTATGCATCGCTCGAGCGATTGCGGTCGAACCGGAAGTCTTGCTGATGGACGAACCTTGTTCAGCCCTCGATCCAATCGCGACGCGCAAGATCGAAGAGCTCATGAAAGAGCTCAAGAAAAAGTACACGATCGCCATCGTGACCCACAACATGCAACAGGCACAGCGTGTTGCCGATCAAACCGCGTTTCTCTATGTCGATACGTCCGAGGGCGGACGTACTGGTTACCTAGTCGAGCGTGAAGAAACGAAGCGTCTCTTCGAAGACCCCCAGGAAGAATACACGCGACAGTACATTCGCGGTGAATTCAGCTAACGCAGGCATATAGATCTGGTGGCGTATCGCGCTGAGACTCCGCCGCCGAGGCGATCTATTTGATCGTTTCGATCACAAACGCGTTCGCATTGTCGGTCGAACGGATCGGCAGTTCTGACGCCACAATCATTCTGTCACCCGGCACAACCAGTCCCAGCTGTTTGGCGATTGAAGTCGTCGTCGCCAGCATCTCGGCCGTGCTATCCGGCGTTTTCATTTGCCGAGAGACCACGCCGTGGTACAAGCCCATCTGACGGACGGTCGTCGCGGAGTCAGAAAGCCCCAGCACCGGACAATCGATCCAGTTCTTGGCAATCAGCCGAGCCGTCATGCTTGAGTGCGAGTACACGCCGACAGCCGCGATTTCCTGCATCTTGAGAATGTGACGAATCGAGTACGCCAACGCAGCCGTATTCGGCGGCTGGCCAAATCCGACCTTAATGGGCCGATCCGTAATCTCCATCAGGCTCTCGGTCGCGATGACCGTCTTCGAGACAACCTCGACCGCCTGAGTGGGGTAGCTGCCCGTTGCCGTTTCATCCTTCAGAAGAATGGCATCGGCATGGTCGAAGACGACATTCGCTATATCGAAGACTTCGCCATTGGTAGGCTCCTTTGACTGCAACATGTTGTTCAGGATGCCGCGACCCACAAGGCATGGTTTGGCCCCAATTTGACATTGCCGGGCAACCATCTTTTGCATCACGGGGATCGACCACGTTTCCAGTTCCGAAAGCCCCGTTCCCGTTACGACGACCCCGTCAGCCGCCTGAATAATGCTGTCGATGTCTCGATAATTGGCAGCATGATCGAGTCGGGCCATCACCGCGGCTTCGCTGCCAGCTTCAGAAAGGACCTTGCGGGCCTCCGATATGTCATGAGAACCACGGGGGACCGAGATCAAAACGTAGTCCACCTCGTGATTGGCAATCCAACTTACGAGATTCGGGGCAAGATGCGTCTCACCACCGTTGGAAGCCTCCTCGCCCGGGACGTCGACCAATAGCGTGATCGGCTGCTGGGCCATTCCTTCAACTTCCCGAACTGCCTCGTGCCGCTCATGCCAAATAGCTTCGTTGTCTTGTGACATGTCCAGCCGGAACGCATCGGCTCCGGCTCGGACAAGCTGCATGAGCTCGCCCGGTCGCGATGCGCTAGGGCCAATGGTCGCAGCGACCTTGGTCCGCTTCAGCATTGCCGAGGTCGTCGGCTGAAGAATAGGGTTTGGCTCAACCAAAGTGGGTTACCTTCCGTGTTCGTTTAACCGTCATGCCACGCGCGGTGGATGTTCAAAAACAGACGCGAAACTCCATTGTCTCGCGTCCGTCGTGTTTATCAAATTGACCCAAGCTTCGACTTAACGAATCTTTTCATCGGGCAGTTCCGAGCCGATCCCCTGGTCGATGGGCATCTTATCGGTGGCGGCAGTCAGTCCCACCGATTCCATCTGCTGGGACAGTTCCTGGCGTAGCTGTTTGACCAGCTGAGCATGTTCCGGCTTTTCTGCCAGGTTGGTCCCTTCGCCTGGGTCCGCTTTCAGGTCATACAGTTCTGCCATGTGACGATCGGGCGAGCCGTCGCCATGAGGGTAGCGAATGAACTTGTAGCGGTCGGTTCGCAGTGCCCGGACATTGGGAGTGTACGGAAACTGCTTTTCGTAATTGTAGTAGTATAACCACGACTTCCGCCAATCGTCGTCACCGGCGGAGGCCAGCTTTGCCCACGATTGGCCGTGAATGTCATCAATTTGCTTGGCGCCCGCCAGTTCGATGAGGGTCGGAGCCATATCGACCGTCAGCACCTGCTGATCGAGGGCCTTACCTTGCCCAAGCTTGGGATACCGCACGATCAGCGGCACGCGAATGCTCATTTCGTGGGCCGTACGCTTGTCGACCATGCCATGCTCCCCTTCGAGCAGCCCATTGTCGCCCATGAATACGACAACGGTATTATCCAGCTGGCCCGACTTATCGAGCCAGTCATACAGGCGTCCCATACTATCGTCGATGCTGAGCACGGTTCCCCAGTAGGCGTGCACCATGTTCTCGAACGCCTTAACCCCTTCAGGGCTGTCATCCGGGAAGTCCTTACGCCAATCGAAGAGGGGACCATAAATGCCGTGCCAGGTATAGAGACGCTTCTTCATCCATTTCGGATTGTCGTCCAGGTCGAAAGCTGTGGCGGGATACTTCACTTCGACATCGTCGAAGACGTGCTCATACTTTGGCTCTGGAAAGTAGAAGCTATGCGGAGCTTTCTGGCCGATCATCAGGCACCAAGGCTTATCACCATGATCCTTCTCGAGCCAGTCAATCGCCATGTCGGTGACGACGTGCGTGTAGTAGCCTTCGACTACTTTGGCACCTTGGCCGTTAATGTTGAATGCCGTATCGAAGTACTTGCCTTGCCCCTTATGGGTCACGAACCAGTCAAAGCCAGGTCGAGGTTCGTCGTTATCCTCGCCCATGTGATACTTGCCGATGTACGCCGTTTCGTACCCGGCGTCTTGCAGACGCTTGGGGAACGTCGCCATCTCGGTCGGGAATTCCGTGAAGTTATTCGTCACGCCATGGGCATGGGCGTAAAGGCCCGTCAAAATCGAAGCTCGGCTAGGCGAGCAAAGCGAGGTCGTGCAGAACGAATTGTTGAAGAGGATCCCTTCTTTGGCGATCTGATCGATCCGGGGGGTCTTCACGTGCTCGCTGCCTAAGCATCCGACGGCGTCGGGACGAAGGTCATCGCACAATACGAATAAGATATTCGGCTTCTTTACCTCATCCGCAGCTTTGGCAAGCGAAAGCGGGGTCATTAGCAGACAGGCGAGAAGAAGAATGAAACGCACGAAGTTCATCATGAAGAGTCCTCGTAAACTGGGGCAAAGCAGGGGGTAGCCATTGAGTAAAGGCCAGAGGTTCACTCCCTAATTTGCGTCAATAAAGGCCAACTTTCCAGTCGGGGAGGGCGAATCACCACGAAATCAATAAGAATCCAAGACAAAAAACACAAAAGAAGCGAACGGTTGGGATCCGAACGGACGAGTTTGCCCCCGTACGTGAACTTCCCAGGCACCCAACAGAATCCCGTCACGCGTTTCACTACTTGGACTTGAGCGTTCACCACGCTGATTCCTTGGATGTGGCACCCGTGGCGTCTAGGGGCAAAGTCGGATACGGTTGGACTATGGATTCCACTGAACAGTTGGCAACGATTTCTCCGCCCAAGTCTCACTACTTTTTTGCTATGGTCAGCATGGCCTTGGCGGCGATATGCGTGGGCCAGGCAGCCGGAACCTACGGCGGCGAAGTCTCCGCCGCTTTGACTGCCACCGTGATCTTGCTGGGTATCTGGCTGGTCATCGCCCAATATCGGGCAACCTTTCGCGCATCGAGCCGGGGCGCGTTAACGTCGCTGGTTCTGTTGCCGATTATGGTCCTCTATGGAGCAATCGCTTTCGCCGGCCATCTTCTCTCGCCGAATCACTTGACCACTCCGGTTATCGCCGGGATGGTTGTCACCGGCTTGGTATTGCTCGGATTTATCATCCTGTCAGCGCGATCAAATCTGAACTGGTCCAACGCCATCGAGCAGGCCAAGAAATCGGAAGACGCCAACCTTCCTGGCCAGACTTCATCCTTCACGAGCACCGAAATCTCGAGCGTGATTGGGGCGGTCAGCGTCATGCTGGTTTCGTTTCTGCTCTTTGCCCAAACCGTCCCGGCCAATCCCGTGTTCTACATGAAGAATGTGAACCCGTCTCGGGCGCGTTTTGATGCTCCTAAGACAGCCACCTACCTGATCGTACAGGGGCTGCCTGACGAAACGATTCTGGCCGAATGGACCGACGCTCAAAACCGTCTTGAAGGTTGGCTGGCTGAACAAGCTAAACGACCCGGCGTGACCAATTTCCAGCAGCAAGACATCGTGGAACCGATCAAGTACAAATATCCCAATTCATTTCTGACCTGGGGCAGCGCGGCCACCGAGCAGAAAGGCCAGCGAGCCACCTGGCAAGAAGGGGATCGTCACTACGAGGTGCTCTGGGATCCACAGTATCAAGAGGACTTCGGAGCCGTCCCGGTCAACTACATCGAGCGGAACCTCAATGCGATCGCCAATGAGCAAGAGTAAAGCGGAAGGCATGGGATTTGAACCCACATGGCCATGATGACCGCACGGTTTAGCAAACCGGCCCGACGAACCGTATTCGGCTACCTTCCCAATTAAAAGTGATCAGAGTGGGAGTCGAACCCACAAAGTCACCACGTTCTCACCGTGGCCGCTTTTCCTGTTTGCGTACCTGATCCTGGATATGTGCTACTAATGAGTGGCTCAGGCGGGATTCGAACCCACAACGTCCCCGGTTTTTAAGTCCGAGCGGTCAACCAATAGCCACTGAGCCAGTCTTGAGTAGCTCGAGTGGGATTCGAACCCACAGCATCCCTCGGTCTGAACGAAGGTGGTCTGCCAGTTGCCTACCGAGCTATTCGTTTAAGGCGGAAGCCGTGGGACTCGAACCCACAAACGACGCAGTCGTCAGCTGTTTTCAAAACAGTGTCCTCATCCAGCCGGATGACTTCCAAAATAGTGACCCGTGTGGGAGTCGAACCCTACCTGCCCGGCTTGAAAGACCGGTGACCTCACCCGAAGTCGAACGGGCCAATAACATTGGCAGCGCAATGACGTTCAGCCACCGCGCAGAAGCGGACTGGGAGGCGCTCGAATCCTCGTCTGCGGTTCTTCAAACCGCCGCTACACCGTCTCAGCTACCAGTCCAAGTGATTTAAGTTCTTTCTGTGCCTTAGTTTAGAACATGCCCAATTTGGCACACAATGCGTGTTCCATTTTGGAACACATTTGGCACACAAAAGTGTAATTAAGGAGCCATTTAGACGGACGAGGTTCACGAAAAAAGCCACGTCTTTGAGGACGTGGCTCTTCCTTTTTTCTACATGGTAGTAGCCAAGATTTTAATGGCTTCTTCTGGGTTGATTCCCCGCTTGGAGTTGAAAGCAGCACAGAAGGACGCTGCTTCAAGTTTAGTTGGTTGAAACAAGGGGGGCTTTGATCCCGGCATGTTAGAGATTTCTCCTAGAGGCACTTTTTCTTTTCGTCCCTCCACGAGGACATACAGACGATACCCGTCTGGCTCTTGTTCGTCCTCATGATGAAGTAACCAGCGTTTTCCAGAGTTGATGTCATCAATCGCACTCATTTTCTCACCTGACTTACATGTTCGAGTGTTCATTAGGGTATTCATGCTTGGTATGTAGTTCTACAGCAAAACAACCCTGTTATCATTAAGGCCACTCTTCAAGCGTATCATTCCAGAAGGTGGAGTAGTCAATGATTGATCGAGTTAAACGACGGTTCGAGCAACTAGCGGCCACAGCAGAAGAGATAGAGGATTCAAAGGACTTTGGGAGCGATAGTGTGCCCAGCAACGTACAGTCACTTACTGGCCCTACGAGGATGACAACCGTTCGGACATATCTAATTGACTTGCCCAAAGTACTTCAGTGGTATTCATCCGTGCGAACGCTCTTGGTTCAAGTGTTTGGCGACACTTCCCCTCTCTATACCGACTTTGAAAGGAAGCATGATGGTACTAGGCACGAAGTATTCGACTATCGGAAAGCGGTATTTTTCGCTGCCAAAGATGACTACGAAAACGGCTTTGCAAACCTTCGAGAATTGATCAGTGCTGATGTCTTCTCAGACGAACTAGAGCAAGCTGAAGAACTTCTTGCGGCAAGTTACAAGACTCCTGCGGCGGTTGTCGCTGGTACGGTTCTTGAAACAACCATTCGTTCTCTGTGCGGCAAGCACGGCATTCAGAATGATAGGCGTACCAAGCTCGATACGATGAACAGTGAGCTTGCTAAGGCAGGTGAGTACAACAAAACCAAAGCGGATCAGGTTCGAGCTTGGGCGAAGATTCGCAACAGTGCCGCACATGGACATGCAGATGAGTTCACTGAGACGGACGTGAAACTCATGATAGAAGGTGTCCGTGACTTTGTTGCCAACCAATTGTCATAGGTTCACAGCGAATATGAATGATCGACTAAAGAAGCGGTTTCAAGAACTATTGAATGAAGCGAATCGCATTTATGATCGGTATCAACGTAGCGAATCGCCTAATTCGCACATCGAAGAGTCAGACTGGCGGTTAGGTGAGGAGAAGTGGTTCGCTTCAGTTGATTCCTTGATTGCAAAGGTTTTTGGCGAGCAATCTCCCCATCGGGAAAAGTTTGCTGAGATTCCTTCAGGTTACTCCAAGGATGATTCTGTCTTTCGATCTCGTCTAGCCATCTTCCAAGCAGCAAAGGAAGACTACGATTGTGGGCTAACTGACTTGAGGGCTTTGATCAGTGCTGATGTCTTTTCGGACGAACTAGAGCAAGCTGAAGAACTTCTAGCCGCTAATTACAAAACCCCTGCGGCGGTTGTCGCTGGTACAGTTCTGGAAACAACCATTCGTTCATTGTGTGACAAGCATGGGATACAGAACGATAGGAAGACAAAGCTAGACACGATGAATAGTGAGCTTGCCAAGGTAGGCGAGTACAACAAAGCCAAAGCGGATCAGGTTCGAGCTTGGGCGAAGATTCGCAATAGTGCAGCACACGGACACCCTGAAGAGTTCACCGAGACGGACGTGAAACTCATGATTGCCGGTGTCCGTGACTTTGTTGCCAACCAACTGAACTGATGACTTAGTTCTCGCTGTTGAGGCTGAACTTAGGCGTCAAGTTGAGGATGTCACCATCTGCCAAGGTTCGGCTCACGGCGAACTTCTCAGCCCACAGAACGGTTCCACTTGGATTTTCCACGTAGTAGCCGTAAAGCGTGTTGCCGGTGGCACCACACGTCCAAGACTGAGTGGCGTAGCTGCTCTCTGCCTTGTTGGATACGGTAGCTGCTGAACTCCAACCAGCACGTGTGAGCGTGGCTGCTGCGTAGTTGGTGAAGTTGGCTTCTGTGAATGATGCGTTCACTGCTGCTTGATCTGGGGTGTAGTCATTCGAGTACAGCTTGAGGATGTAGTCTTCATCGGAAGACAGAGCGTCCTTGAGCATCTTGTCCAGAAGTTCAAGCTCACCAAGGTTGCTGGTAACTAGGGCCATAGGGAATACCTCTCTTAAAAAAGCTTTTCCCTTATGTAGTGAGATTGGCTTCAATTTCCCTACATACCTCAAAGAGCTTTTTCTTCTGAGGCATCATGGCAGTAGCTTACGAGTCATTCACACACACAACAGCAGCAAGTACCACCAGCATCACCGGCACCAAGCCAAGTGGGACTGTTGAAGGTGACTTCCTCATAGCTGTCCACTACTCACGAAACAATGACGTTCAATCAACTCCATCTGGTTGGACGGAACACTCAAGCAATACTGCTGGCTTTGAAAAAGGGCATGTCTATTACAAGTTTGCCGGTGGAAGTGAACCAGCTTCTTACACGTTCAGCGGTAGTGTGTCTGCCAGCAACCGTTGGTTGTTGCTCATGCGGTTCTCTGGCGTTGCGTCCATCAATGATTCTTACGGCATCACAACCATTGCCGGTGCCGATGGTTCAGATGATTATGTCTTCAGTGCTGGAACTCTCACCACAACGGTGGACAACTGCTTGAACGTGTACGGTGGTTTTGGCTTGCTGCTGGCTTCCACGATCACAACACCGGCACTGACTGCCATCAGCAGCGGCAACAAGATCGGTGCTGGCTATAACACTCAAGCCAGTGCTGGAAGTTCTGTTGAGTCCAAGCTTCGTTGGAATGGTGGCGGTAGTGAATCAGGCATGGTGTTTGCATTGGCACTGGCTCCACCAGAACCACCAGATGTCTTTGATGAAACTGCTTCAGGTGGTGCTGACGCTGGTGGAACATCCACCACGAGCTTCGTTGCCTACTCGGTTGGTGCCGGTGGCGTTGTTGCTGCCGGTGAAGCTTTGATTGGTGGCAGCGTCGGTGAAATTGCTTCCGGTGGCGTTGTCGCTGGGGGAACTTCACTCAGTACAAAAGTTGTAAACGTAACCGGGGAAGACGGTGTTGTCATTGGTGGCTCTGCCTTGGTGGACGGAAGCCAATCTGTCTTTGCTTCTGGTGGTGTTGTCGGCGGCGGTATCGCTACCGTTACTTCCAATCAAACCATTGCCGTTGGTGGTGGCGTCCTGTGTTCTGGTACTGCCACGATCACGGTGGCTGACTTTTACCAAAGAACCATGATCACTATTCCAGCAAGCGTGATTGACGAGGACTTGAACAACTTCATGTTCATTGTTGCCTTTGCATTCTCTGGCACCACTGACAACCTCAAAGCAACCAACGAAGGTGGAGATGAGATTGCTTCATTGGTTCGCCAATACACTGGTGGTGTTCTTCATGTTCAGCTTCAAGCTGATCTCAGCAGCACAGCGGACAACATCTTCTACATTAAAACGGGACTAAGTACATGAGCTTTCTTGATCCAGTAAATTGCTCTTGCAATCAATTCACGGAAACCACTTCCGGTGGTGTCAAAGCTGGTGGATCAGCATCAGTGTCAGATACCGTTGTGCGTGGTGGTGTTGTCCTTGGTGGTTCTGCTCTGGTTGCTGTACCTTCTCAGGACGGTGATGGCTACATCTTCGTGTACCCTCTTGATGCTCAGTACGATGGCACCAGCGGTGAAGTTGATGATGTTGCTTCCGGCTTAGACGGTACGGCTGGTGGACTTGAGTATCCAACTCTTGATGATGGTGTCTACTGTCTTGGTTCCAACAACTTTGCAGACAACGAGTACATTTCACTTCCGGCAGACAATCTCAGCGGCAACTCCTTCAGTGTGTCAGCTTGGGTGAAAATCAATGGATACTACCGTGAGCGTGTGTGGTACTCACGAGGCTTCAACACCGTCGGTGGTGATCAGTGGAGCATTCGATTTGGACACAGTGTCATCAATAACGTTTGGGCTTCAGTCCAAACGGCTGATGGTGAGTTCCACTGCTTCAGTTCTGGCACAATGCAACGTGAGCGTTGGTATCACGTGGCGTGCTCTTTTGACGGTTCCTCGTTGAAGGTGTACATCAACGGTGTACTTGGCGGAACAACTGCTGTCACTGGTTCCTTGGTGGCACTTGGGAACACTTCGTACATTGCCCGATACAATAATGGGATTGGCTTGAACGATGGAAATCTTCAAGAGCTTCGTATGGTTCCAGATGCCAAGCCAGCAGCGTGGTTCCTTGCAGAGTACGAGAACTTCTGTGCTTCAGGTTGGTACTTGGTGTCACCAACGGAGACGATCTCACCGTTCAGCACTTACAACGAGCTTGCTGCTGGTGGTGTGGTTGTGGCTGGTGTGGCGGTTGAAGAGTATGTGGAAGCACCAAGCACAATCACTCTTACGAGCAACTTCACTTCTGACTTCGATGGTTGGAATGCTTTCCGATGGAATTGGTTGTCTACTGGCGGGCAGTCTGGCGGTTACGTGAGAAGCTTCGATGCGGACAACAACAGCACCAAGACACTCACCAGAACTGTTGAGATTGCTTCCGGTGGTGGCACGATCAGCTTCTACTTCCAGAGACAAGGTGAGTTCATTCCCGGCTTTGCTTACTACCCAAGACTATCCAGCAACATCGATGGAACCATTTGGGGAACCACTGGCAATCCAAACTCTTGGACTCTGGCGGGACCATTTGCGTTGTCTGCTGGTACACACAACTTGAACTTCAATTGTGGATACCAAGACAGTTCCCAATGGAGAATCGGTATTGATACCATCACGATCACGAACGTGGTTCCTTAATCCGTTGGCGTCTCTTCCCGCAATTACAAGGCTTCCTGATGTGTGGCTTACGGCACACACGTCTGATCACGGCTGGTGCTTTGCGGTGGCAGATAGGACACCACAGTCCACCGGTTCCGTCTTCTTCAATCTGGCATAGCTTCACGATCACAACAGCACGTCCTTCTCAAACATATTAGTGAAGAATTGGCAGTTTCCGTTTGCATAGCTCCAATAGCCAAAACAACCGGAAGCAATGTTGCTGTCTCCACTGACGATCACATATCCATCACCAACAGCTTGAGCAGCTACATAGGGCACACTGTAAACTTCACTGTGATTGTAAGTGGCGAGTGTTGTTGCTCCACTGCCAACAATCAGTGGTTGAAGCAAGGCTGGCATCAGGAAGTCCACGTCTTGCATAATTGGTGCTGAAGTGTTCAGCGTGTGTCCGTACCAGTAAGTGAAGCCAAAGTTGTATACAGTCTGTTGCGTAACTGTTGGATCAAAGTTGCCCCAATCGTCGATGAAAGGCTGAAGCTGTTGACAACCTTCAGCAAGGAAGAAGTGACTGTCTGGATCAAATTCAATATCTACTCCAAGATAATCTAGGAAATCATGTTGGTAGGTTCTGAGATCAACACCACGTTGGTACGTTCCACCAAGCCAGTATTCCCCCATGATGCAAAGCTTGCCACCCTCCTCAACCCAATCTTTGATGATGGGCCATTGTGTATCAGGATCAAAAAGCTGAGCTTCCCAATCGACACAAGTAATTAGATCAGCTTCATCACCCGGAAATGTCTGATCTGATCTACCAGTGGCAAACAAAGTGAAAAGGATTTCCAAACCTTGAAGACTAGAGATGTTGTCTCTAACTGGTGATGTAGCTTTGTACGTTTGGCATTCATTCCAAACCGTTCCACCGTAGCCAGTTTCAAGGAAGTTCCCGCCAAGACGTTCGTATCCAATTCTTGCACAGCAAGGATTACACTTGTTGAATAGTCCAACACCCATTAGGAGCACCCCGCACCAGTCACGAACCAAGCTCGATCACTTTGGAAGTAAGTGATGTCCACGTATCTGAAGTTGACTGAATCAGTAGTGATTGCTGTTGCAAAGTTGTTGAAGACAGTGAGTTCTTCTTCCGTGTCTCCAATCGTGAAGCTCGATCCAGTCCATTCAGCAGATTCAATGGTTACGGTTCCTTGTCCCGGTGTATCGGCTGATCGTGCTGTGATGGAATTAGCGGCAGGAAGACGAGCCAGCTTGGAACCGGGAACATATTCAAACAAATAGTATTCCTGATTTCTGCTTGGAGTGATCCAGACAATATCGTTCTTTACGACGTAGATGGATCGGTAGATTTCCACGGCATAGTTGTACGGCTCTTCATCAGTTACACCTTGAAGAAAAGCATTGTTCTCAGCAAGGGCATCAGAAGACTCATCCACGTCTTGAGGTTCGAGGAACTTCCACGTGTACTTGAATTTGTCGGTGGCGTCTTGTCCGGTGATCTTTGCCCACCATCCACCATCACCACGATGAGCATTGCCGCCACGTTTTCTGACTGGATTCTTCTTATGCCTCTCTACCCACTTGGTAGCACCAACGATTCTTCTTGCTCCACTCTCTTCAAAATTGACTGGCATGGTGCCCCCTTAGAAGTTGAAGACACTGCTGAATGGAAGCCTTGGGTATCGTCTAAAGTCCAGATATTCCGGTTCAGCATCATCAGCCAAGATTCCACCAGCACCATCCAAGAGCACTGGTTCTGATGCTGGTGCATTGTTGATGAGTATCTGTTGCTTCTCGTCGTTGTCATCGATGTAGTTGAAGCCTTGATCTAAGACACGAGCGTCCCAACCTTGTGGGTTCACAGTGAAGGAGTAGTTGACTCGGTAGTAAACTCCGTAGAATTCATGCCGTTGTGATTGCCACGAGATGGCAACTCGAACTGTACCCGGTGGCAATCCACGATAGGTGTCACTGTTGGTGACTCGTGAGTAGTTCGCTTGAAGTGCCTCTGGTGGACTTGCCTCGTTCCGGCTGATCGTGAAGGTTGGCCTTGGATCGTCTCTTGTCAGTGGTTCGCTGAAGGGATCACCAGCAGAGTTCAAACAAGGTGTGCCTTGTGCGTCCTCTTCCATGAGTTCTTCTTCATTCGAGAACTCACCGTTGTATTCCAAGTCTTGTAACAGTGGATCAGGGTTGGATCTCTCTGGTGTGCTGTAGCTAATGCTCACAATCCAAGAAGCTGAGTCCTCAGCTTCCGGTTGGATGTTCCAGTCCAAAGCAAACAGCGTGGAATCCACTGGATGAGCGGTTCCAAAAACAATGCTCGTCTGTGCTTGGAAATAAAGAGTAACGGCAATGTGACTGGAAGTGGCAGCATCCATGATGACACGCCAATTCCTTGTGAGACTACGCTGGTAGTCTTTGCTAACTGTAAAAGCACCGGGCTGAATTTCGCATACTGAAGCCATGCCTTATATAGACTTGGCTTTCTGTTTTTTAGAAAGTCACCACCGTTGGTGGTGCTGTCAGCAACCGGAGAATTGGCGGCAACTGATTCAACGTGTTCAACTGCTGCTTGTTGATCTCCGTGAGTTGTCTCACTGGATCTTGCTTAGATGTCCGAGATTTGTTCCTGAGTATGGCCTTGTATGCAGCATCAGAACCAAACTCGGCAAGCTCGGCAAACTGCTGTTGCCCAAACGTATCTTCTTGAATCTTGGACAATGCAATCTTGTACTGCTCAGCACTGAGCAAGCCTGAGTCAAAGTATTCTTTGAGGATGTTCCCTTGCTCCTTGAATCGCTCGATTGGAGTCTTGGCACCTTCGATGGCATCCTTCACCGTATCAGGGAGAATCTTGAGGCTTTGCAAGCCTAGTTCCTCGTCCGAGATTAAACCGGCATCCCGTAGCTCAAAGAGCTTCTTGAACTCTTCTTCAAACGATTGAAGGGGCGTCTTCAGTCCTTCCTTGATCTTCTCAGCAGCTTCACGCCAAGCTTGTGGAATCTGGTTGGTGATGCTGTACGTGATCTTCCCAATGGTATCGGCAAACGTGTCTTCTACTTCGTTAGCCGAGTCTTGAGAACCATTCGAGAACATCCCATAGATTTCATCTCTACGTTGATTCATGAAGCGTTCATAGTCTTTGAACAATCCTTGGCGTCCATTGAGCAATGCTTCAAGTTGTGCGTTGGCTTCCTTGGTGGCTTGGCTGAACTCTTGGAAGTAAGGGTAGTTCTTCTCAGCTTCAGTGAAATTGTCCCACTTCGTACCCTTGAAGATTTCGCCAAGGGGATCTTCTGGATTGAACTGTCGATTGTCAGCCCAAGGGAAGATGCTTGAACCTTGGATGTTCTCAAGAATCGTAGGGATGTTGGCAATGGTGTCCCTGAAGCCTTGTACATAAAGATCAATCGTTGCAAAGAACTGTCTGAACTTGAGCGTCATGTCATCCATGAAGCCATACACGCCAACCTTCATTCCAAGCCATGCAACATTCCAGATTCTTTCCAGATTGTTCAGGGCGAACTCCGTGCTGATTAGGAAGTCCACAAGGATTTGCTTGGCGTTCTCAAAGGTGAAGGTGATGTCCACACCCAACATCTTCAAGTATTTGGACACCTGCTGAATTGGATCGATGAATGAAGCAAGCTGCATCAACACCTTGTTCATGGAAAGCTGTGTATTGACGGCTTGTCTTAGGATTCCAAACCATTCTTTCATTCCACTGGTGATGTCCTTGAGTGACGGAATCCAATTAGTCAGAGCACCATCTTGGTTCAGCACCTTGTACCAGTGCTGTACATACCCAATCGACAACTTCACCTGAGCGGTAAACTCTCGTAGTGGCTGAAGGAATTGCTTCAAAGAATCCACGTTGGACAAAGTAGCAATAGCATTCTTTAGGATGTCCTTGATGCCCAATGTGTCGATCAGTTCAGCACCAAAGTCCTTGCCAACTTGTTTGATTCTTCCAATTAAGGTGCTCCACAAACCAAGCACAGTGCCACTCTGCTTCTTCATCAAGTCTGCAAAGTCACCAGCGGCAAGAGCTTCAAGAGCTTTGCTGATCTCGACAAAGCCAATAGTCCCCTCACTGACAAGTTCTCTCACTTCCTCGTTGGTGACACCAAGTTGCTTGGCCAATTCCTTGGTGACGTTGATACCACGTCCCTGAAGTTGGTTAATGTCTTCTGCAAAGACTCTTCCTTGTACCCTGATCTTCCCGTAGATTTCAGCAAGTTCGTCCAGTGGGGCACCGATACCAGCGGCAATGTTGCCAAGTGCGTTCAGAGTTGGCAGAAGGTTCTTGGCTTCCACACCGAAAGCAAGAAGCTGGCGTCCGGCTTGCTTCACTGGTTCCGGTTCAAAGGGTGTGACATCAGAGAACTTGTTCAAGGCAGAGATGACTTGCTGAGCTTCCTTGGCAGAACCTACGAGAACTTCAAAGGCAACAGCAGTTTGCTCAGCTTCAGCAGCAAGTGTGATTGGCCCAATTACAGAAGCTTGGAGAGACTTGGCAGCAACCACAACAGCACCAATGGCCAGTGCAATTTTTGAAAAGGCTGTGACGATGTTGGTGCTGGCTTGCTTGATGCCATTACTGAAACCAGTGATTTCGACACGAGCTTCACGGAATCCTTGAGTGAGCTTTCTGGTGCTCACTGTCATCCCGATACTGATGGTTCCAACTCTCGAATTGTTTCCCGGCATTCTGCTCCTAGTGACTTATCGTCTTGCCTCTTGTCTTGCTCTTGGCGTTGGCTTTGTCCAATTGATCCATGAGCTTCAGCTTGCCACCTTCCTTGGTTGCCATGTGTGGCCAGATTTCTTCAGGGGTGAAGGCTGTTCCCTTCTTCCCCCCTTGGGCATTGAGTGACATGGCAGCGATCATTCCCGATTGAAGCCAAGTGTCTGGAAGTGGTTTCCGTTTGCTTCTGGCCAGCCACAACTTGAACTCACTCACCGGCATCTTCTGCCTCAACTCCCACAGCGGCATTCTGAAGTGTTCAGCCAAGTCCATCTCAAATTGAAGGATTGGCTGATCACTTAGTTTTTTTCCGCTTCCTCAACTTCACTCAGAGTGAGACTGTTCAGCTTGCGGACTTCCTCACCAAGGGCTTTCAGCTTCTTGGTTGGATGTGCCATGAACATCTTCACGTCTGCTGGAAACTGGAAAGCCGGTGTTCCGTCTTCCTCACACAGACAGAAACAAAGGAAAGCAGCGGTAAGCTCGTGCATGTCCTTTGACTTTTGCTCGTACTTCGAGAACTCTGAGATGTCAGCCATGCTCAGTTCTCGTGCGTACATCTTGGGCCAACCTTCCACTTCTACTGGAATGACTTGAAGCTCTGGCTTCAGGCTGGCGAATTGATCACGAATACTCATCAGTCCGCCTTCCTTAGTAGCTCGTCTTGGTGAAGTCGGAAGTTGGACGGATGGTTGCTGTGCCAGTGATCACACCATCATTGGTGAAGCCACCGTACACAAACTGATTCACCTTGCCGGTGAAGACGTAGTAGTAGCCAGCACCGGTGCCGTCATCCATCGTGATACGGAAGGTGAACTCAGTGTCATCCACAGATTCCAAGTCTTCATGGACTGAGTTGCCCGGATCGAAGATGAGAACCACGTCAAACGGCTGGAACTCCTGAGTGGTGCTCACTCGGTAAGTCTTGGCAGCGGCACCCAAGCAAGTGGTTTCCACTTCGGTGGTGCTGATCGTGATGTCCCCAATGGACTGAATACAACCAAGGCTGATGTACGTTGAGCCTGAGTTGGTAGAGATTTCGAGGGTTGCGTCCCCTCCAAGATATGTGGCCATAGATGCCTCCTAAAATCGATTTAGGGGTATCTATGCTTCTGGCTTTTCAATTTTTGTATTGGCTGATCACTTCCAATAGCTTGTCTTCCGTCTGCTTGGTAATCTCGTTGAGTTCCGGTTCATTCATCCTTCCAAGATCAGCATTGCCCATCTCATCGATGATGTCCTTCAACTGCTTGTATAGAGCACAAGCTTCTTCATCCAGCGTGGTTGTCTGGGGTACTGACTCTGGCAATGGATCACCCTGATTGAAGGAGTTTTGGCCACTCAAGACACGCTTCCTCAGACGTACTCCACCTTGGACGATCATTGGATTTCACCCCTTCTGAGCCTGATGGTTGTTTCCAGTGTGTTGATTGCAAAGTCCATCATCTCACGGACAAGAGCTTCATCACGTTCACGATACAACCAGCCCATTGGATGCAAGCCATTGATACAACTCAGAAGAGTATCCAAGTAGTTGGCGGCAATCTTCTCTGGTTGCGTCTCGTCTTGGACGTGAACGTGCTGGCGTCTGACTCGTTTTCTCTTGAGGCAATAGGGCATGATCAATACTTGTAAAGGATTTGGAATTGCACTTCGTAGACGTACTGCCAATCGTCAGAACCTTCATCAGGATCACGTTGGTAGATTGTCTCACCCTGAATCGTTGAATTGGAAACCACGTAGTTCTGATCAACATCGAGATGTCCACGGTATCCACTGAACAAGTCCTTGAGGACTTTGGCCAACTCACTTGCTCCTTGTTCTATAACTGAGAAGCAACCAAAAGAGATGGTGGCGGTTGCCAGTCCAAGTGGGCCATTCAAGCAATACTCATGCTCAATATCGCCAAGTTCGTACACGACAGCGGGAACACGTTGGACACCTTGCCTCACTTCAGGAAGAACAAGAGGGAAGACTCGTGTTCCAATAATTGCAGTGATCGGTTCATCATCAAGGATGGTTTCAACGATTGCATTCTCAAAGCTACTAGCCATTCTTCCTGCCTTCCTCGTCCACAGCATCCATGATGCCTTTGAGGATTTCTTGTTGTGCGGTTTTGCTGGCTACTTCACCTTTGTTGGCATAAGCCTTGGTGAAGTAACTCTTGGGCTTGATGCCCGTCTTGGTTCCGTACTCTTGCCACTTGGCGTACCAATTCTCAAAGCCCGGTTCTTTAGCGATCACTTGAACACCGAACCTCACACGTGATCGGGGCAATGATCTGATCTTGATGGACTTCTTCAGTTCACCGGTTCTGGATGGTGCATTAGTCTTGGCAGCGTCTTGAACTGGCTTGAGTGCCTTCCTCATGGACTTCCTCAGAATCTTCTTCTGAGTTTTCACTTCCACCTTCTTGAGGCTTTCACTGATTTCCTCTGCACCGAGAATGACAAAGCCTTCATTGAGTTTATTGAGTGACGGCACTGGTGCCCCCCATCTCAATACCACCATCAGCTTCCACGGTGTACGTGCTGTTGATCACGCCAGACTCAACACAGTCCACCATCACTTCATGGTTCTTCTCGTCGATGTTGCGTACACCAACGATGTTCAGAATCCTCGTGTTGAAGATCAGCCTGTCATCAGGCTTGAGGTTGTAGAACCTCATCATGACTTGATGTGTGACTTCCGGTGTGACTTGCACAGCGTCTTTGTCGGTGCGTGTTGCTACCGGTTCAACAAAAACTCTACGGCTGGCAAGCGTTTCCCAGACTTTGACGTACTGTCCTGAGCTTTGCTGTTCTTCTGTGAATCTCTGGATTTTTACGGAATGCCTCATCTTGCCAAACTGCATTAGCACCCCCAGACACTACGATGTTGGGACAAGAGACGATCCACACCAAGCTTCAATTCAGTGGTGATGGTGCCGGTGATTTCTGCCTGTCGGTTCTCGTACAAGTGCCCAACAATCAGCTTGATTGCTGCGTCTACTTGCCAAGGAAGGGCAGTGTAGCCAGCACTGAATCTGATCGTGATAGCATCAGGACGAGCCTTGAGGGAAGGCTTCGTGATGTTGGCATCTGGAACCAAGATGGCTGGCATGTTGGTTGGAATGATCGTGTAGTAATTTGATGAACTCCACGTCTGTTGGGAGTTGTCCGAATCGTAATACTTCAGAGAAGTAATGGCCGTAACTGGTACACGAGGAAGTTCAAACTTCTCGTGCCAACAAGACAGCACCCAATCATACGTGGTTGCTGTGAAGTCTCGGCCTGTGTAATCCTCTGCGTAGCTGATGGCAGTCCAGATGTAGGAAGTGATCAAGTCATCATCCAAGTCATGTT
This sequence comes from Bremerella sp. P1, assembly GCF_028748185.1. NCBI lineage: Bacteria > Pseudomonadati > Planctomycetota > Planctomycetia > Pirellulales > Pirellulaceae > Bremerella > Bremerella sp. P1. The sequence goes on from NZ_CP118164.1 coordinate 6,311,056, forward strand.
CAACGAGGAGATGAGATTTCACGTCAGCCAACGTGATAGGAAGTGTGTCTGATTTTGTAACGGTGATTAAGCTCATGCCTTATATAAGCACCGAAACAAAAAAAGCCAGCACAACGAGTGCTGGCTTTCCAGACAGATGACAGTCTGCGTTTCGTGTTTCATTAGTCGTTCACACTTGGAGCACCAGAAGAAGTGTTCAAGCGAAGATGCTTCACTGGATTGGTGCCAGCGTTGAGCAACTTAGCGTCAGCACGAAGCGTGCTGATCATAGCCACAGCGTCTTCCAAGAAATACTTCTCGTTGCTCACACGAGTGGTGATGTCTCGAACCATACGGACATGAATCTTAGAGAAGTCACCGAAGTAGACAACCTGATCACCAAGTCCCGGTGTACCCGGAATTGCCGAATCCAACCAATCATTGATGATGACTTCCTTGCCCATCAAAGTGAGACGAGGAGCACCTACAAGAGGATCATTGAACGGCATGTACATCGGGCGTCCATAGCTGTCTACCAACTTGCAGATGAAGGCAAGCGTCTGGCTGCTCATCATCCAGCGTGCATTGCTGCGGTATGCCTCATCGACACTGAAGAACAAGTCAATAAGATCATCCCAAGCGAAACCATCAGTATAGTCAGCGGTTACACCAGTAACGGTATCGTTGGTGAAGCCACGGAGATGGTTAGATGCACCATCACCATTGGTGATTTCACGGCTCAACTTACGTCCAAGGCGTTCGGCCAATCCGTCTGCAACAATGCTGCTGATATTGATTTCATTGTCTTCAAGAAGCTCGTTGGATACCGGGAACACACCGGAAGCAATCTTGTAGGCATTCAGCACGGTACGTGCAAACGTCATGCTGGTGTTGCTTACTGCGGTAAGCTCATCAAGATATGCACCCTCGTTGCTCGTATCGTTGTTGGTGACGATGGTGAGCGGTGAATGATTTGCAGTGCGGTGAGTCGTTACGATGTCACCCCAATTCCAGTAATTGGCAAGAGCCTTCTCAAAACCGATGACGATACCATCAGAGATTGAGTATCCACCTTCAGCATCGGTGGTGCTCTGCTGTCGCTTCTCGATCAAGTCCGATTCACTCAACATACGGATAGTGAACTCAGACGAGCCATTGCGTAGGTTTAGCTTGTCACCAGCTTCACGCCACTCTTCCAAGTTAGCGAAGCGAGACTCAACACCGTTGGCCAATACAGAACGAAGGGCCAAGTCAGCATCCTTCTTGGATGGTCCAGCCTTGCGGGTGATGTGCTTGCTCTTTACTGCCTTGAAGATGTCTTCACGCTTGGAGAGTTTCTGAACACGTTCCAAGCTGTCAGCTTGACGGAACAGTTCTTCCTTACGTGCTTCAAGATCATCGAAGGCTTCCATCTCTTCATCAGAGAATGCCTTCTCGTTGCGAGTTTCCAACTCTGCAACCATTGCCTGCTGTTGTGCTTCGAGTTCAGCAGCTTCCTCACGAATCAATTGTGCGTTTTCCATTTGCTCTACCCTTTGTAGATGTGCGTCATTGGCTGCGGCTGAAGCACTTGGGCTTCCGGCTTTGCGGGCCACATCATGGGTAGCTATGAAGCTGGCGTTGATTTTTTTCAGAAGGGCTAAAAAGAAACCCAGCAAGAGCGGAATTGCGTTACTCTTGCTGGGCCAAGTAAAGGAGAATATCTGTCATGGCTAACAGACTTCCACACTTATATAGTTTGCTGCCAACAAAAAAAGCCGGTGAAAACAATTCACCGGCTCGAAAGAACTTACTGCAACAGCGACGTAAAACAGTGTCTTATGTACGCTTCAACTTTTGGATTCTCTTCTGAGTCCCTTCAAGTTGCTTCCAATTTTTGTAGCTGGTTTCAGCACTACGCTTCTCAGTCCCTTTGTATGCAGGGTTGGCAACGATACTGATTTCCACCAAGTCCAACTTCGTGATCGTCCTCACGTCCTTGCTTCCTTCTCGGTGCCACTTGTCTTCACGTGGCACAAAGCCAAACGAGCTTCCTCGTAAGTCACCACGATCTACCTTGGCCTTGATCCTACGGTGATCTTCATCATTGGCATCGAAGGGAATACTGTACTTCAGCCCCTTGGCGTCTTTGCGTAGGTGAAGCGTGTTGGCTGATGTGCGTCCAAGAAGAATGTCTGGATTGTGCTCGTAGAATGCCATGACATCTTTTTCGTTTTTGATTGCATCATCAAAAGCGGTTGGATCAATACGCTCAAACGTACCTTGCCAAAGTTCGTACTCGGTGCCGGGTGTGCCATCGTAGAAGACGGAAGCATAGCCGGTGAAGCCTTCATCACCCCTGTATCTCAATTCAATGTTGTTGTTTCTGGTTTCCATCATGCCCCCAATGCCTGAATGTATGTAGGAATGTTTTCATACTGGCGTTGGAACACTTTTTCCAAGTCAGCACGGCTCGTGGCCTGTAGCTCTTCCTTCAACTCTGACAGCCACTCATCAACAAAGGTGTTAGCTCTGGTTCCAAAAGCTGGCTCTAGCTGACTCGTGGCAATGTCAGAGTGTTCTTCCCTCAATCGCTCTAGGTACTCTTGCCAATCATCCTTCTTGGCGTGAGCTTCTACTGATTTCGCAACACGCTTCACGAGCTTCCTCACCACCGTATCAGTGAGCTTGGACAACCTGTTGTCCGGTTCTTCTACGTCTTCGCCTGGTGCTTGTACCTCGTCCATCGGTGCTTCCACTTCTGGTTCTGGCTCAAACATCTTTGCAACATTTGTAACCATGAAGAACTCTTGGCTTTTCTCAGTTGGACGGTTCAAGAGTTCACGAGCTTCTTCCCAACTCAGCAAGCCATTGCTCACCTGTTGGACAATCAAGTCAATTTCCTTCTGTGCGTCCGTCTGGATCAGTGCTTTTCGCTCTGCCTCAATCCAGTGTGTTCCACGGAGAAGCTGGCGATTGGAGCACAGCTTGAGAGTTAGTTCTTGATCCAACTGAGTAAACCAAGGGCCAAGCGTCTGGCTTACAAGGTTCTGTTGATCCATCTCAAGTGATTTGTAGCTGGTATTGGTTTGAGAGTTCACCCAAGATGCCGGTAGATTTAGAGCATTGGCCACAGCAACCAAGTCTGCTTCTCTACTCTCAATCCACTGTCCTTCATTGTTGGCTACCGTGATCGGTGTAACCTTCATGCCGGGATAGATCAGGGCAGGGCGTTGGCTGTTTTCAACTCCCTCGTGTGCTTCCTTCCACTTCTCCTTGAAGTCCTTGAACTTCTCAGCATTGTTGGCAACGTGATCTGACAACTCGATCACCACCGATGGTTTCCCGTTGTTCTTGAAGTACCTTGCTCCATATTCGATGGTGGCAAGTCCAAGTCCTAAACTCGTGCGTAGAAGTTGGAAGAGCGGTTCACCTGATACACCACCGTTACGGCTCAAGCTTCTGATGTGAATTACATCATTGGGACTGATTCTGAATTGGCGGTTTCCCAAAGTTGTAACGTAGGCAAGTGGGCCATTGCTCTTGTCTGGATAGGTTGCATCAGGATCAAGCCACAACAGTTCTGTTGGGTTGCCAAGTGCGTCCCTCATAATCATGGAATAGCCGTTGCCATAAATGATTGCATCGTGAAGAAGAGATTGCTTCCACACTATAGGCGTAAGGTTCTCGGCTGGTTGTTGAGTCAGAAGCCAGTGTGCCGGATGGTTCCGTGCAACAGTGCTGTTGTTGCCGTCAGCCTTGTACACCTTGAAGGGGACTTGGCCGATGGAACCACAGATGGTGTCCAGCCCCTTTTTCACGGCTGGATTACCAAGGATGCTTTCAGCGGTGACTCGGACACCAGCGGCGTTGGCTGTTCCCTTGAGGATGTCTTCAAGGTTGAAGCCCATGAACTCAATGCCATCTCCAACAGACAGTGAGCGTGATTCGATTTCTTGTGTTACGTGCAGCATGTCTTATCTATGCTCCTACCAGTCCAAACTCACCAAGCCTGTTTGCCCAAGAAGAACACTTCTTCCAACAGCCATCACCATTGCTATGGTTCCGTCAATGCGTGATCTATCTGAGCACTTCTCAAGCATCACCTTGTCATCTCTCACAATGCGTGGCTTGGTGTTCGAGATGCACCAGTTGAGACAGCTACAGTTGGGATGAACTAGCTTCTTGTCCTCAATCTGTCGGTGTGTCTGTTCAATCAATTCCGGCATCACCGATGATGTTTGAGGAATCTCCACCATTGGCATTCCATAGTCATATTCAAGACGTTGCCGAATGAGTTCAAAACCGTAGCTGTCATAGGCCACTTCCATGAACTGGAACCTGAATGAGTCTTCCACGAGATGGCTGATTAAACATTCAGGATCGATCACGTCACCCGGAGTCAGTACCAAGTTCGGCCAAGATCGATAGGGCACCTTATCTTCCTTGGTTCTACGCTGGGCTTGCTCTTCCGGCATGAAGAACTTGGGGAAGACGTAGAACTTCCCGTCTCTTGCAAAACACTTCACATAACAAGTCAAGTCTGTTGTCTTGGAAGCGTCGATACCGACAACACAAGCTTCACCTTGGAAGTCATCTTCAGACAATCCCTTGTCACCTAAGTTGTCCCAACTGATCTGTGACAACCAAGCTTCAGCACTACCAACAAACTGGTTACACATTAGTGTTCTGAACTCTGCTTCCTTGGCCGGATTGTTCTCACACTGATGGAACTGCTGTCTGACGTTTGCCATCGTGACAGTCTTGCCAAGACTAGGAAGAGCGTGGTGCCAGTATTCTTCCTTCTTCCAAGCGTCCGGTGGATCAGTTGGGACTGTGAACACCTTGCCCCAAGTACGAGGATCAATGATGGTTCCTTCCTGAAGCTCTTTGGCATAGCGGAACAGTTCGTGTCCCACTGTTTCCACTTCAAAGCCAGCGTGGCCAATCACAATCTGAAGAAAGTTCTGACGAGCAATACCGGCTGGCTCAAGATGACTCCAAGTCTCACGAGCATAGGCACCCCAAGAAGCAATCTCGTCTGCAACTAGGAAGCTTGGGTTGTGGCCTGCTGCGTTGCGTGGTTCAGAACTGATGATCCTCGCACGAGCATCACGCTTCTTGTCTTCAATGGCCAAGGCTGATCGCCTAAGCCACAGACGCTTGGACAATACCGGGTGAGCTTCAATCATCCGGTATGTCTCGTCATAGATGATCTTGGCTTGCTCCTTGGTTCCCGCAACTATCAGACAGTCAGCACGTTCTTGCTCAAAGAGATGGTAGAGAAGAAGGGAACTGAGCAGTGTGCTCTTGCCTTGCTTCTTACCACAGCTAAACCTCACCCGATTGAAGCGACGTTCAAGCCTTCCATCGAAGTCACCTTGCCAACCGTACACCGTATCAATGAACTCGTGTTGCCAATCCAAAAGTTGTATTGGTTTCCCGTTCCAAGGGGGCACTGACAACCGGCAGAACTGGTTCAGAAAGTCTTTGACACGATCAGCCTTGGATTGATCGAACCAGCAACCTTGTTGGACTGCGGCTTCATCACTTGGCGTCTTGATGAGATGCTGGGGAACTTCCCTCATCTGCCTCCTTGGGGACAATCTCACCTTCCTTCTTGGGAACAAGCTCGTAGTTCTTCACCACTGTTCCAATCTGCTTATCGTTTATGTCCACCAACAGAGTGGCTTGCACGGTTGGCACCTTGTCCACGGCACAAGTCAGGGTGAACTTTGAACAGTTCTTCAGCCCAAGAGCTTCAACCAATACTTTTCCAAGTGATTCTTCTTTTAGTTCTGGCTTCTTCTTAAACCAACTGAATAGATTCATTTATCCTCCTAGCTTCTTTCCATACGTGTGAATCGTTCCAAGGCACCAATAGCCTTGTGAGTGATAGAAGTCCAAGTCTGTGATTGCTGGATCAACCTGAAGCCTTACACCGAAGAAGCCTTCTTCACGAGCAAGCTCTTCAACTGACTCCATCAACTGTTTGCCTATGCCTTGTCTGCGGTGAGCTTCCTCAACAAAAAGATTGCTGACAAACAAACCAGACTCATCACGCTTGGCGTGAACGTACCCAACCACCTTGCCTTCATTCAGTGCGAACCACTGCCAGCAAGTCTTATCGATTGGACAGAACTGTCTTTGAATGTTGATCACTTAGCCCCCTAGAAACTCGTCCAGTGGATCACCTTCAACTTCAGGATTCTCTTTGTACAAGTCCTTCAGAATCTTGGTGAGCGTGTTCACGGCTCGTTCCTTGATTGCAATACAAGGATGAGGCTTCACCGTACCGGATGCACTGAAGACAGTGAGTCCATCTTGCTGGATGGCCACGGAAGCTTGGCGGTATGTCGAGTAAGCTTCAGCGGCAACCTCAAGACGTTTCTCGTTGCGTTCCGTGACAGCCAATTGCTTGGCGAGTTCTCGCCAATACTGTTGGCCGATCTTGTCCAGATGTTTTGGTGGTTGGGGGCGTTTAGCCATTGTTGGCCCCCTCATGTTCCGTCTTGGCCTGTCGCCAGATGGCATAGATTGCCAAGAAGAATTGACTCAGCGTCTTGTGCTGGCGAATTGCGTCAATCCTGATCTCTTCGTGTAAGTCCTCTGGAACCATGAGAACAACACGCTTGTAATTTTCGTTGGGTTTGTTCATGCACCTATATAGGTGCCTTGCCTCCAAGATTTACCATCACTTAGCGAATTACCCGTTAATAACCGGAAAAATGTACACAGCCCTGCGGCGATCTGGTGAAAGCGACACCCTAGAAAAATGGCCCACCGGGGTGGGTTCTTTGGCTAGAGCTTGGCCTGAGTCAGCCTTGGTTGTGCCTCTGACGGTGACAACTTGTGCAAAGGCTTCTCAGCTTGCTTGAGTAGAAGAGATGAGGAACCGGTGATCCATTTATCCACCACTCATCCATGTGGTGAACCTCAGTGGCTTCTGTGATCCTCTGGTGCTGCTCCATGCAGTCCAAGCAGATTGGCTCATCTGCAATGTGTGCGTTGCGTAGATTCTGCCATCGACGAGAAGAGTAGAGTTGTTTGGCTACTGGATGACGTTGGTACTTGGGCTTCTGCTCACACGTCGTTCCATCGTGTACTTGGTGGCAGTGGGGGCATACCCTCTTTGATTTGGAAGGCATTCAGAAGCCTTCTCTCTGCCAGTCCACATCATCGGCTTCATCAAATAGTTCCTGCTGCATTTGCTGCATCTGCATCTGCTGCTGAATCCGATTGAGAAGAGCAACATATTGCGGATCAAACCGAAACCGGATGTCAACCTTACGTTCGGCAAGCACTGGTTTGCCGTATGGTTTTTTAAGGATGCGTGTATTGCTCATCAGTCAAAAGCCTTCCTGCTGCCAGTCCACATCTTCAGCTTCATTGTCTTGTGGTTCTTGTTGATCCATCCATTGTTGCCAGAACTCAATGTCCATCCTTACTGCTTGGATGAGTGGATCTTCAATGTAGTGTTCAATGATTTCATTCATGGTGTTGTCCCTACAAGCGACAAGCCCAAGCAGAGAAGGGGCTTTCTTCTTCCGGCTTGGGCTTGTGGGTAACAAAGATTGTCTACGAGGAATAGACATCCTTATATAGTCGCCTGAAAACAAAAATCCCCGCCAATTCCAAGAGTTGTATTTTCGCTGGGACGATGGAGCAACTTCTGACATTGGCGGGGAAGTAAATCATTCCACGAACATATCAGAGTGATGTTCGTTGAATATCCCAAACTTCTTTAGGTGGACTTGGATTTTCGCATGAACTGAATAGGTTTGAGAACAAGTACGAACTGGCCGATTTCGGAAGCCAGCTTCTTTACTTTGGCTTCCGACAACTTGAAGCAGACGATAGCCAAGGGGGTAGCCTTAAAACCATTCTTCCCGGCTGGGATGAGGAAATCACCGTGCGGAACGATGACGTGATATTCATCACCAATGAGTAGGCCAAGCTGAGTGAGCTTGATGAAGGCGATATAGGGAACCTTGCAATCATGGACAAACTGATTCAATCTGACTGGCACATCACTCTTGGCTTTCAGTGCGTTCATCACGAACCGTTGCTTTTTGTCCGTCAAGAAGCTCTTGGGATCAATCGTGACTGCTGTTTTGCCAAGGGTGGCCAAGCAAGCTTCAGTGAGTGCTTCAATCTTGGTGATCTCTGACATTGCGTCTCCTCTTGAGGGTTGATGAAATTGACGCTCCACAATACCGGTCCAAAATCCACCCTAGAAGGAGCTTCCCACAAGATTCATCATTCCTTCACCTGAAGCCAACTAAGAACTGCCTTTGTCCAATGGCGTCCATCGTATGGGCCAAGCCTCTTGAGTTGTCCCTTGTCATAGATGAGGAAACTGAAGCTGATGATGTCTTTGGTGGTGTCAATTGCTCGATCTTCTGATACTACAATCTTTGCAAGAGCGTAGGCTTGCTTGCCTTTGCCATTGCGGGTGAAGTTCTCACCTAAGATACGTTGGCCGTTAGTCAACTCGTTGAGGTTGTCTGTCTTGCTGGATAGTTCAACCAGAAGCAAGCGTCCTGCGTTGTCTAAGATCATGTCTCCATCACTTGGCGTGATCTTCCTTGGAAGATGTTCTGTCCAACCACTGTGATCCAACAGCTTGGCCTTGATGTAAGCATCAAGGTGCTTTATTTCTCCACGTCCCATGAAGGTATGTATTCATGAGGAGGAATCTTTTGGTTCTAAAGTCAACAGAGTATTACAACTTGACTAAGAGTTGTAACAGTGATGAGTCGTTCTTAAATATCTTTGTAAAATTGAAGTCGAGATGCTAATATACTCGTGCCTCTTGGAGACATCTGAGAAGGAAGTCAAGTGTTGAACGGCTTGGCGGGTTTCTGGAACTGTATCACGCTTCAGTTCTTGTGCTGGCAACAAAAGCCCCAATTTGGCACTGCTGAAACCTTTGGCAAAGTGTGAACTTCTTGTTCCGCCTCACCGGGGAAGTTCCGGTAGGTATGGGCGAACGATAGCCGAGAACATACTTGAGTTGAGTCTATCGTTACAACTTTGGTGACAAGGTTGTCTGTCTACGGGCAGTTAAGGGAAAGAGGACGTGGAGTTGCCCTGAGTACACCGGAGTATCTTAGTTGTCTTGTACAACTGAGTCAGGTGTAAGCAACGCTATACTAAGGAACAAAGCTCTTGAGCTTTGAGGTTGTCTTGTCTTCTTTGGAGATAAGGCAGGGAAACCCCAGCAGGATCAACCACCTTTTGGTTGGGCAGGGAATACCAGAGTCCAGTAGTTGTGGCACTGTGCATAGCAAAAGCGAAGCAACCAGAGCGAACAATCGAAACACTCCCTTACCTTCTTCCGTGGCAGCGAGCGATCTCAGACGAGGGTGGTACGTACTTATAGAAAGTTTTAGATATAGGGCGTGGCAGTATGGAAACCACCAGACAACAGAAGACAACCTACCCAATCCTCAGCAACTATAGAGTGAAGTGGTTTGTTGGCAGGACACTTAATAGAGGAACCGTCAAGGAAGGATACAAGGAAAATGGTATCCTGATGCTCAAAATCATTACAGACGATGGGAAGACAATCACGCTGCCTTCTAGCAGGCTTGCCGACTAAAGAAGTGTAATGCTAGAATCTCGCCGTTTGAAGGTTATTGAACGCCAAAAGGATTTACCGATGAATCACTTTTTCAAAGTATTTGCGGCAACCGCACAAGACGTAATCTCAGCATATCAGGGCACGGACGAGAAATGTCAATTAAATGTTCCGCCCGATGATGAAGCCAGCGGTTCATGTCCCGTACCTGACGGCATGTCGCCTGAGGAGATGGAAAATTGGGTGGCCAATAGGTTTTCTCAACTCGCAGTTAAGAATATCGGCAATGCGATTATCGTTCGCTTGAACGTCCCAACTCTCACCGCCACTTACTGGCTCATTCCACAATGAAAAACCCCTCTAATTCAATCGAATTGAGGGGTTTAGGCTCAACGAGGCGTTTTTTGGCCTATTCAGCTTTTGAAACTTCCTTTTTGGCTTTCTCAAGCTGAAGACTCAGCAACTCGTCTTGCCTCATTTGCACACGGAAGAACCACGACACGAACCCTAAGAACGTAAGGACAATCCCAGCGATTATGCCATTCTCTGCATAATCCCCTGTCGTCTTCAATCTGTCGTGTTTCAGCCACAATTGTTCAACTGTAGACGAATGCTCCAAGAGGCGTTTCCGTAGTTCAATGACAACATTGTCACGATCTCCAAAATCGTCGTATTGAGAACTGGCTGCTTCAGCCATGAAATCCATCTTCCTTAACGTCTCTCTGTGCTTACGCCGATTCTCTTCCTCGTAAAAGAGGGAGAACTCTGAACCGGGGCGGAAGTCTCGAATTGTGACAGAAGGGCCAGATAGATGAGATGTAAACCTGTCAATCGGATCAGATGGCTCAGCCTTAGACTTTTTGTTTCCATCCTCTTCTTCAGCAAGAGGGGCAGGAGGAGCCACCCCACGAGCACCGGGTAAATCTTTGGCGAAATAGTAAATCATTACGCATTCCTTAGAACCCTTTTCGGGAGGTAGACATGTGGCGTCCGTAATTTCACCAAAGTCATCATGGATTACGATGAACTGACTCCGAGCCTCACCCTCGTCGTTGAGCAAGTTTGCTGTCATCGTCCAGTGCGACCAAATACAAAACCCAATTCCGACAAGTCCACTTAGAGCCATGAACTTATAGAGATTGTCGGTTGGCAAGTTTGGTATCATCTCGAAGTCCTTTTACGATGTTGCCGTTTAGGGTGTATTCGTCGATTCTCCCGTAATATTGTGTTCTGTAAACAGAATTTGTGATGCCGTCAATATGTCGTTCAACGTTCCGTCTTCTGGTTGAATTGTTCACCAAGCCAGATGACAGCTTGATCAAAGTCATCACGATCAGGGTTCACCTTGTACCTTTGATCGATCAGAACTCGTGGTGCTTGGCCAAGAAAGTGCTGAGCCATCGAACCATGTTCCTTGGACTTTGCCATCAAGTCAGAAGATGTCTTCCGTAAACTCATCATCTGCTTTCGTTGTGCCTTGGGAAGTTCAAGCTTCACCCGTTGAAGATAATCCCAAGCAAGAGCAATGTTGTTGGTGTAGCCTACGTTGGAACCTTTGCCGTTGAACTCACGCTTGACGAGTGGATTCCCTTCAGCGTTGAGGATTGCAAAAGTTGAATTGGGTGAACCGTACTTCTTGAGAAGTTCAAAAGTCTCGTCCCACAACAAGTGATCCACCACCGGCACTGATCCACGTTTCTTTGTCTTCTTCCGTTTGCGTTTGATGCGTCCTTGCTTCCAATCAATCTCACTGCTCTTCACGTCTGCAATATCTGCTGGATAGTACCCACAGTTGAGCATGAGCAAAATGAAGAACTTGGTTCTCTCGGTGGCGTTGTCCAGCAGTCGCTTGACTTCTGGCTTGGTGAAGACAACCACTTCTGGTTGTGTGACGGCAATGCTGAGACTCTTCCAAGCTCGTGGCAGTTTGTCTATGACTTCATCTTCATAGAGTTGATTGGTGAATGTCTTGGCGACGTTCAAGAGGTTGGCAGCGTAACGTGTGCTGATCGGCTCTTCTACGTGCTTGGATTCTCCAATGACTCGATCTTCAAGCTCACCCTTCCAACGAGTCAGAAGCGTCTTCTCAAGCTCTTGGACGGGCTTTGAGCCAGCCCACTTCAGAAAGTGCTCAAGACGCTCATAGATCGTCTTAAAGGTGCTTGGCTCGATTTCACCGATCTTGGTGGCACGTCTCTTGGTGGCTATAAAGTCTCGTCCGTGCTTCTCAATGGTGTCCTTCTCCTTGGTTGCGGTGTTGCTCCACTGCTGGTGTGCCTTCACCTTGGCAATTCCCCTTTGCCAGTGGGAAGCGTCATCCACATCAGTAAGTGGATCAAGCTGGATTTCAGAAGGGGAAGACTTCAAGAGGTTCACCATCAGTGGTGGTGGAGTCTTCAACTTGGCCTGCTTGCGTAGCTGCTGAAGTTCCTTAGACACCCGCTTCTTCAACGGCTCGTCCACTTGGCCTGAGAGTTCCATGAACTCAATCAACTGTTCACGCTTCAGGATGGCCAAGTCATATCTGGCGTGTTCTCGGTTCACTCCTTGATTGGCCAACCACTCAGCAGCAACCTCTTGCTGCTTGCGGTAGTTCTCTCGATCAGTCTTGCCACCACCACCGTTGAAGAACTTGTGCTTGCGGTTGTGGATCAGATACCAGCGTCCACCAGCCTTGCGGTTCTTGTCCGGTTGCCACGTCAGCTTGGGAAGATGCTTTCCCATGAGAAACCCCTTGTGGATACACCAAAATGTTGGAACACACTCAATTGTGTATCCAATTACATCCATTTGGCACTACAAAACAAGGGGTTTTTGTATTCTTAAACGGTTCTTCAAACCGCCGCTATGCCGTCTCAGCTACCAGTCCAGATTGGTTGATTACGTCACGAAAAAAGCCCGAAGTCGCGTTGACTCCGGGCTGAAGGTCTTTTCGATCTTCAAGCTCGAAATCAACACGAACTGTGTTCTCGCGATAGGGATAGAAATCGCGATTCGCGGCGCAGAGGTTCGCCCAGTGAACCTAAAAACAGACTAAAATTGCGGCGCGACATGGGAATCAATTCCTTCTAAAGCCTACAAGGCACTTCCAACAGGTGAATCGTATGTTCAAAGGTTTAGACGAAGGCAACGCGATTAGGTTCGCTGATTGAGCATCTTTTTCTGTAAATCAATCCGCTTAATGATTCACGATAATGCACGTTATTTGTGGAGAATACCATCTCATGCGACTCCATTCGCCATTAAGGAATTTCCACCGGCAGGTTAAGCACGCCGACAACGGTGGCACGATGACTTGCGAATTGCTCTCCGCAAAGATCCTCAAAACCTAAACGTAACAACTCATTAGTTTTGGGGCATCCGTATGGCAAAATAGAACTACCTGCCACATCACGCTCTTCCGCCCCAATCTAGATAACGGAGTCATGAATCATGAATCTTCGCGATGTGTTTCATCCCAGAAGACTGAGTTGGCTGTTCACATTGGTAGTCATGTTGTTACCACTTTCCGCGAACGCCGCGGAGGATGATCCCCATAGCATTGATGGTCCCTGGAAGTACACGCTCATTCCGCCGGTCGACGGATGGAAGCAAGCAAACTACGACGATGGCAAGTGGAAGGAAGGGTACGGTGGGTTCGGAACTCGCGGAACACCCAGCGCACGCGTTGGGACTGTCTGGGATACCGAACACATCTGGTTGCGACGCACCTACGACCTGGAGACGGTCCCCAAGAAGCCAGCTCTCTTGATTCATCATGACGAAGATACCGAGGTCTTTATCAACGGCGTCCAGGTCGGCAGTTTCGCCAGATGGTCCACCGAGTACAGCGTTTATCCGTTAACCGACGAAGGACGGCGGGCCTTGAAGGTGGGTCACAACATTCTGGCAGCGCACACGCGACAAGATACCGGCGGGCAATACATCGATATTCACCTGATCGACGAAGACAACGTCCCCAAGCTTCCTCCGGCGCGACTTCCCGAAACTCCGTATCAATCTGATTTGATTACCACGTGGGGGTCCGAAGTGACGCCTGAGAATGCCTGGCAAGAGTATCCCCGTCCACAAATGACGCGCAACCAGTGGAAGAACCTGAATGGTCACTGGAACTTCGCGATCACCTCTGAAAATGAAGCCAACATTCCCGAAGCATGGGCAGGTCAGATTCTAGTTCCCTACGCCATCGAATCGAAGCTTTCCGGCGTTCAACGCAACCTTCGCCCAACGGAGGCACTCTGGTACCACCGCAGCGTCGAACTGGCCCCCAAGGAAGACGAACGGACGCTCTTGAACTTCGAGGCGGTCGATTATGCCTGCCGCGTTTATGTCAACGGCGTGGAAGTCGGCAGCCATGTGGGTGGCAGCACGCCATTTAGTATCGACGTTACCAAGGCAGCGAAATCAGGACAGAACGATCTCGTTGTCCGCGTCGAAGACAAGACCGGCGGCGCCCAGTTGCGCGGCAAGCAAACGCTTCACCCGGAAGGGATCTGGTACACCCAGGTATCCGGCATCTGGCAAACGGTGTGGATCGAACAGGTTCCCAGCACTTACATCGCGGACGTGAAGATCCTCACCGATCCCCAAACCGGCAAGATTCAAATCGCTCCAACTCTCACCGGCAGCGGCGACGCGAAGGTAACCCTGAAGGCCACCATCTACGACAACGGTGAAGCAGTCGCGGATGTCACTTCCGCCAAGAACGATCTCGTTGCTGAGATTCCTAACGCCAAGTTGTGGTCGCCGAGTCGTCCTCACCTCTATGACATCAGCGTGGCCGTGCTGGATGAAAACGGCGCGGTCATCGATACGGTCGATACCTACGCGGGAATTCGTTCGGTTGGAACGGTTCGCGACGACGCTGGCAACTTGCGTTTTACATTGAACGGAGAGCCTATCTTTCACTGGGGTCCGCTTGATCAAGGTTGGTGGCCGGACGGGCTGCTGACTCCTCCATCCGACGAGGCGATGCTGTTCGACATCGAATACCTACAGGCTGCCGGATTCAACATGATCCGCAAGCACATCAAGGTCGAACCGCGTCGTTACTATTATCACTGCGATCGACTCGGGATGATGGTCTGGCAAGACCAGGTCAGCGGCGGTAAGAGCCCTCCATGGACGCGGATGCGTCCCGATCCGGTCGACGCCCAATGGACCGATGAGGATCATGCCCAGTACCTGCAAGAGTTCGACGAGATGGTCGACACCCTGGAAAACCATCCAAGCATCGTCGTCTGGGTACCTTACAACGAGGCCTGGGGGCAACACCGAACCGTTTCGACCGGCGAGTGGATCATGAAGCGTGATCCGACACGTCTGATCAACATTGCCAGCGGTGGCAACTACTGGCCCGTTGGTCACATTGCCGACCAGCACAGCTACCCCCATCCTTCGTTCCCCCTGCAGCAAGAGCGTCTGAACAAGATGGTCAAGGTCGTGGGCGAATTCGGCGGTCACGGCTGGCCGGTCGAGGGTCACCTGTGGAAGAAGACCCAGGCCAACTGGGGATATGGCGGTCTGCCGCGATCGGTCAAAGAGTACCAGGCCCGCTATCAGGAATCGATCGACAAGCTTCTTCAGTTGAAGTCCCAGGGTATCGCCGGTGCGGTTTATACCCAAACGACCGATGTCGAAAGCGAAATCAACGGACTGATGACCTACGACCGAAAAGTCATCAAGATTCCAGCCGCGGACCTCAAGCCAATTCACGCTCCGCTCACCAAGTAGCGTGAATCAAGTAAGCGTTCCATCAATAGCTCCGGTGTCGCGTCTGGCGATACCGGAGCTTTTTCTTATCCGTCCGACTCTTGCTTCGGCACGGTTCGCGACTTCCGTTCGAGTCGTTCGCTAACCCACAGGGCCGCTGCCGCGATGAGGATCGACACGACGATCACTCCCGTTGCATTATGTACACCGCCAGGCGTTTCCATCTGATCGTAGACATAAAGTGGCATGGTCTGCGTCTTGCCTGGTATGTTGCCTGAGATCATGATCGTAGCCCCAAACTCTCCAAAACCGCGTGCAAACGCCAAGATACACCCGGCAATGATGCCTGAGCGCGCCAGCGGAACGGTCACCGTCCAGAAAGCATCCCAACGCGTCGCACCAAGCGTTTCGGCAGCCATCTCCAAGGTTGGATCGACCGACGAGATCCCCAGGCGGATTGAGCGGACCATCAAAGGAAACGCGACCACCGCCGCGGCCACGGCGGCTCCCTTCCAGTCGAAGACAATCGAGATTCCGAACCAGCTTTCCAGCGGCGCACCCAGCACGCCATTGCGTCCGAATGCGACCAGCAATAGATACCCCGTGACCACTGGCGGAAGGACAAGCGGCAGATTAATAACCGTCTCGAGGACCGTCTTACCCCAGAACGACTTACGGGCCAGTAGCCAGCCGCAGGCCAAACCAGGCGGCAATCCCAGCAGCACTCCAATGAGCGACACCCGGAGGCTTAGTAGCACGGCAGCGATTTGGTCGGAGTCCACCGTTACTCCTTTCCCTTGGCGGTCGACAACGCTTGAAAGCCGTAACTTTCGGCAATCTTCCGTGCTGCGTCGCTCAGATAAAACTGATACACCTGCTTCGGAGCATAGGCAGCCGAACGCAGTTTTACCAAGGGGTAAACAACGGGCGAATGGGAATCGGGCTCTAGCTCAGCGATCACGCGGACTTGATCTGTCAGACGAGCATCGGTGGCGTAGACAATCGCGGCATCGACTTCACCTCGTTCGGCATAGGCGAGCGTACTGCGGACGTCGTGCCCCCGAATAATCTTGCCCGATGCGTTGAGTGGCTCCCAAAGTTCGTAGTACGACAATGCCTGCTTGGCATAGATACCTGCAGGTACGTTTTCGCCGGCGATCGCCACGCGTTTGACCTGGTCGGATGTGAGGTCTTCGAGGCTGTTGATTTTCAGCTCCGATTTCGCGGGAACGATCACGACAATCCGATTGGCCAGCCAATCGACCGACTCGCTTGCCATGTCAGCCGCTTCGATCGCTTCCGCCCACTTGCGATTGGCCGATACGTAAAGATCTGCCGGAGCCCCCGAAAGGATTTGCTGAGCCAGGGCATGCGAAGGGCCGGTGCTGATCTCGATCTTGACGGCACCATCCAGTGAATCTTCGGCCGCCGCAGAGATTTCCTCCAGCAAGTCCTTCGTGCTGGCCGCGCCGAGAATCACTACCGTGGGTACATCCGATGGTTGTGGATTCGAACAGCCTAACACCACTGCGGACAGGGCACAGACCCAAATCCCCCAGCGCAAAGCGTGCGTAGACTGAAGCTTGATCATGTTCGGACTCTTGTTAAAGGAATCCGAACATTTTAGGCAGATAGAGTACCGATCTAAAAGGTGCCGGGCTAATTCGGTCGCACGTGCAACAAGACTGGCTGCGTCGCGTGACCTCCATCGGTGCCGGTTTGCAGGTGAAACAGGCGCGAAGTAGGCTGCGCGACTTCATCGGCCGTGATGAAGAACTCTCGCTCGTCGTGCCCCGACATGATCATCAGGCCGTTCAGTCCCAGGTTGGCCACGTTGACCGCGAAGGGAAGGTTCCGGCCTGACCCTTCCTTGCCAAAGCTGATGTTGCCTTTCTCGCCGTCTCGCTTGGCGACCACTTTCAGCATGATCGTTTCGCCAGCGTGCACCTCGAATTCCAGCAAACCGTCTTCACTCTGCCGGATCGGCTTGGCACCACTTTCGGCGGCCTCGATACGCACGCCCAGCTTCGTCTTATCGCGGACTTCAATCGACTTGAAGCCAGCCACATCGTGCGTCACTTCCTTGTCGCCGATCTTCGCCGAAGCCGTGACTTTGATCTGCTTCAACTGCTCTTCGTTAAGCGTCTTCGCCGTCTCATCTGCGTACAAGACGCCCATCGCTTCAATCTGACCTTCTTCGATCGTGATCGGCGAGGTCACGGTAAAGCCATCAGGCAAGCCTTCCACTCGGACGTCGATCGGTCCGTCGAAGTTGTCCATCCGGGCACAGCGAAAGCGGACTTCGCGGTAGCTCTTCGCGCCAATCTTGACGTCGCGGAAAGCATTGTCCACACGAAAATCTTCCTGGCGAGGACGAGCGGAAAGTTCGTACGAGAACTTCTCGCCTTCAAAACCGCGCACGTCACGCACCTTCACCAGGTAGTCGCCATCGGCCGGGACAGTGAAGAAGAGCCGCGAGTCGTCTCCCATCGTACGGCGCGATTCGTCGTCGTTCTCGTAGTAAAGGGTAAAGACAGGGAGCCCGTTAGGAACGATCTCTTGCCCGGTGGGGACTGGTTCGACCACGTAGCACGGTTCGCCCAGGGCGTGGGCGAGCGGGGTCGTATCAAAGTAACCCCAGCGGCTTCCTTCGCCGGGGTAGACTTTAAAACCGCTATCAGGGCCACGAGGGTGAAGCCAAAGTCGAGCGACCTCGCCGCTGGAATAGAGATACTGATTCAGCTTCATCTCTTCCCAGTTGAAGATTCGGAAGTCGTCCGAGATCGAATCATTCTTACCGCGGAACGTGAAGTAGGAATCGCGAATTGCCTGAAGCTTGAGACGCTCGACGGGCGTTCCATCGGCATGGAAGACGGAGATGTGCGAGTCGAGCGGGCTCTTCGAGCGCGCCGCGTTCGTTTCCAACACCCACGTCTGGCCTGCTAATGCCGAGAACCGATAATAGTCGACGTCCGGGCCCTCGGCCTCGTTGTGGATCGTTCCCTTAATCTTGGCCGGAAAAACAACCTTCTGGGCCGACTCCGGCGTATCGTTTCCTTCTTTCTCTTCAGTCGCGTTCATGTCGGTCGCGGTGATCGGCATGGGCTCGATCGATGCGACCTGCTGCGCCGGTTTCGCGTTCAGCTCCTCCGCAGTCCAGGTAATCCGCTGCACCTCGCCATTCATTTGCCCCAGGAAGAGTGACTTCGACGGACCTGCGTATGCGACGGCCATGGCCACCTCGGGGCGATCACTCCAGAGCTTTAGCTCCGAGTAATTCGACGTGTCCCACAGCTTCACGGCAAGATCATTGCCGATAGTGAATAGCTTCTTGCCATCGTCTGCAAACGCCAGCCGCTGGACAGGGCCTTCGTGCGCAAAGCGGGCCTGAATCATTGGATTGATTTTGGGACCATTCTTGGAAACGAACTTCCAGACCCGCAGGTTATTGTCTGCACCGCCAGCGACGATGGTCTTCCCGTCCGGCGAGAACGCACAGCAGTAAACTTCCTTGAGCGGTTGCGGCAAGGTATCCAGTCGCATCGCATCGCTGACGCGCCACACTTTACAGGTATCGTCCGCGCTGCCAGATACGAGGAACTTACTGTCGGGGCTGAAGCCAACATCGTAGACCGCACCGTTGTGCCCGGTCATTTCGCGTAGCTGCTTGCCGCTTTCGATATCCCAAATGACAATCTTCCGATCGTAGCCGCACGTCGCCAGCGTTTTTCCGTCCGGCGAAATCTCGGCGTCGAAGAGGATGTCGGAGTGCCCCTCAAACGCCTGAACTTCTTCCCCTTTGTCTGTCGTGAAGATTGCCGCGTAGCCAGCAAGTCCGGTGACGCCTGACGCAACGGCAATTCGGCTGGCTTCGCGATTGAATTGCAGCGACGTTACCTTCCCAGGCAGTCCGGCGATTTCCAAGACCGGCTTGCCCTGGTCATAGGAACCCTCCTTGTCGAGTTCAAACAGTTGTACCTGGCCGTAGCGGCCAATCGCGATCCGCTGGCCATCCGGCGAAACGGCTAGCGCGGAAACCGGTCGAACGCTAACGCTCGATGGAATGGGATCGACGGGCAGTTTCCACGAACCGCTTTGTGGTGAATCGCCATGCGGGGCACCTGCCTTGATCCACTCGACGATTTTGTTGATTTCGTCCTTCGAGGGTTGCGGTTCGTCTTCCGGAGGCATCTTTGGGTCGGCCGAGTCGAGCATCACCGCTACCAGTTGGCTGGCCTTCACGTCGCCAGGCTTCAGCAGGGGGCCTTCCGACGTCGCTCCCTGAAGCGACTTCAGAGATTGAAGGGAAATGTCCGCTTCCGGCTCGGTGTCGTTGTGGCAGCCCACGCAATACTTGCGGAGGATTGGCTCGACATCGTTCTGGTAGCTCGGCGCTTCGGCTGCGGCCAACTGCCCAAGGCAGCAAACGATGGCCAAAGCAGGAAAAAGTAGGCTTGCGTATTTCATGGCGAATTAATGGTTGAAGAGGAACTCGCGGGTGCTCATCAGGCCCCAGAACAGGTCTTCGATCGTGGCCCGTTCTTCGGCCGAATTTACAGGCGGAAGGAACTGCACCAGTTGGCGACGTTTTTCCGGCGTGGGGTAACGCGAGAAACAGGTCATATAGATCTCGTCGACAATCGCTTCATCCGAGAGGCCACTACGGCGAAGCTGAAGCAGCTTCTCTACGCGGCTGTCCTTGGACTGCAGCTTCTGATTGATCGTATTGCCGTTGGAAATGTGCATCACCTGAACCATGGTGGGTTCGGATGAGCGTTCACACTCACAGACTATGTTCCGAGGGTTTCGGCCGAACGTACTGAGGAAGTAGTTCTCCACGGCCGAGTCATATAGTTGAATCGCCTTGGTGCCCTCGGGATAGAAGTCGGTCTTCTGCTTGTCGTTACCGGGGAAGGCAATCGTATCGAACTTGCTCGGTACGCCCGTCACGTGAACCACGGCATCGTGTAGGACTTCCGCCATGATGCGTCGGGGATAATAGCGACTATAGAACCGGGTTTCTGCTTCATTGCCAGCGATGGGCTTACTCGAACGCTGATAGGCGTTGGACTGCAGAATCGCTCGCATGAGTGATTTCAGGTCGAACTTGCTGTCGACGACATGCTTGGTCGCAGCGTCAAACAACTCGCCGTTACTCGGAGGATTCGAGATCCGCAGATCATCGACTTCTTCGACCAGGCCAACTCCAAAGAAGTTTGCCCACACCCGGTTGGTGATCGCCTTGGCGAAGTAAGGATTGTCGGGCGAAGTTAACCACTGGGCAAACTTAACCCGGCGGTCTTCTGGGCTATCGAAGGCCATCGGCTCGCCATCCAGTGGCGTCGGTGGCTGCGGCTTGCCCGTTCGCGGTTGAACCAGTTCGCCGGAGGTGGCCACGTACAACGTCCGGGCACCATCCCCGTTGCGACCTTCGCCACCCCAGCCTTTGGCCTTCACACGCGAGAAGATATTGGCCATCGCGTAGTATTGGTCGTTCGTCCACTTCTCGAGCGGGTGGTTATGGCACTTGGCACAGCCGATCGACAGGCTCATGAAGGCCTGCGAGGCGTTTTCGGTCATCTCTTCCGGCGTTTGATTCAACGCGAAAAAGTTCGTCGCACCATTCTCGGTGCTCTCGCCGGTTGAGGTGACAATCTCGCGAACCATTTGATCCCACGGCGTGTTCTTCTCGACGTGCCCGTGAATCCATTGGTAATACGTCTTGAGCGCCGTCGGGCGAAGCAGCGTGCCGTTGAGCATCAAGATATCGGACCACTTGTAGGACCAATAATCGACGAACTCAGGGCTTTCCAGCAGCTTCTCGATCAGCTTGTCGCGTTTATCTTCGCTCGTATCCGCCAGGTAAGTGCGTGTTTCTTCG
Organism: Bremerella sp. P1; assembly: GCF_028748185.1. Lineage (NCBI taxonomy): Bacteria > Pseudomonadati > Planctomycetota > Planctomycetia > Pirellulales > Pirellulaceae > Bremerella > Bremerella sp. P1. Next base: position 6,332,190 of record NZ_CP118164.1, read on the forward strand.
AGCGTCGGAATGCGACCGATCGTATCGAGATAAGCGCGCCGCAGGAATTCGGCGTCGGTACAGTTGGGCGAAGCTACCAGGTTGAGCCGCTCGAGTTGGGCATTGATGTGTTCGTCGATAAAGTTGCGTGGTTTTCGATCATCCGCGCCGACAATCTCTGACTTGTCGGCCTCCATCGCGTAGGGAACGGTTGTGCGAGCAATGGCCAGCTTACTGTCGTACCACGCCACAATAGCCCCTTCGCCAGGTCCCATGATCGTGGCAAGACCTTCGTCATTGACCTGCGAGACCGTATCGTTGGTGCTCGACCAACGAACCCAACGCGTCACATCGCGCGAGGTTCCGTCGCTGTAATGGGCACGCACCGAGAACTGCTGCGTGGCTCCAATCGTCTGTAGGGATGCTTCGGGAAAGACTTCCAGCCGCTCGGTCACAGCGTCGCTCGACTCAGGAGGAGCTGCTCCATGCGCGATCCATTGGGCCAGAACCTCGAAGTCTTCGCTGTCGCGAGGAAGCTTCAAGCCACCTTTGTGCGGAACGGCCGTTGCAGGTTTGTTCAGCAGCAAACTGTACTCCGGGGCGGCGAACTCGATTCGGCGTCCCTTGTCTTGCTTCACGATATTGAAATAGTCGGACTCGGGATCGTAACCATTGAGCGACAGGCGAAACCCACCTTTACCGGCCAGGGCTCCATGGCATCCGCCTGCGTTGCAATCTCGCTTCGACAAAATAGGCAGCACGTCACCGCGTAAGCTGTACTGCGTCGCTTGGTCTTGGCCTGACACAACGACAGGAACCGATGCCGTCTGTTCTCCGGCTTTCACCGTGATGGTTGTCTTTCCGTTACCAACCGGTTGAACGACACCATCTTCGATGGTGGCAACGGAAGGGTCTTCCGAATTCCACTCCAGCGCATCGGTTACCTGGCCCATAAGTTGATCGCCCATCTGCTGCTGAACGATCACCAACTGCCGATTTTGGGGCGATCGCAGTTCGATCTGTTGAGGCAGGATGACGAGCGAGGCATCTTCAGCCAACGCTGGCGAACTCATCAAGGCCAGCAAGGCAGCAAGAACCACCGCCGCTTGGGATATAGAAAGCCGCATATTCATGGAATGTCCAGGAAGGAGAGTGCTCTAGAACAGTTCGTGAATCGGATTGTGGCCCGAATCGACGATGGGGAAGGGACGGCCGCCGGGTCCCGGCAGCGCCTTGTGAACATCGAAGCCGAGACTATGGAAAATGGTCGCCGCTACATCCGCAGGCTGCACGGGTCGATCGGCAGGCACGGCACCAATCGGGTCGCTGGCACCAACAATGCGTCCTCCTTGGACGCCACCCCCGGCAAAGCCGCAGGTAAAACATTGCGGCCAGTGATCACGTCCGCCGGCTGGGTTCACCCGCGGCGTCCGACCGAATTCGGCCAGATTGCAGACCAGTGTCGAATCGAGCAGGCCGCGTTGATCCAGGTCTTCGATCAACGCCGAATAACCTTGGTCGTAGAGCGGAGCGACCGTGTTCTTCATCCCGTCGATCGAAGTGAACGGCTTCGACCCGTGAATATCCCAGGTAATTTCGTTAAACACGGTCAGGAACGTATTGATCGTCACGAAACGGACACCGTTTTCGATCAGTCGCCGCGAAAGCAAGCAGCATTGACCGAAGCGATTCATACCGTAACGCTCACGAACCTTCTGCGGTTCTTTGGTCAGATCGAATGCTTCTCGCGCCTTGGGGCTGGTCATCAAACGAAAAGCGGACTCGAAGTTACTTCCCAGAAGGTCGGCGCTCTCGCTGGCCTCGAAGTTGGCTGCGGCTTGATCGACCAGGTCGCGAATTCGCCGCCGTCGTTCCAACCGAGTCGAATCGATCTCGACCGGAGGAAGCAGGTCGGGGACCTTGAAGTTCTCTTTGGAAGGATCGGCATTGAGTGCGAACGGATCGTGAGCCTTGCCCAGAAATCCGCCTGCTTGACCGTTGGGCATGTTGCCACCGCCACGTCCCATCAATTGCGGCAGCACGGCGAACGCAGGCAAGTCGGTCTTGCGGCCGCGCTCGAAGCTGACCACCGAACCGATATGCGGTGTGTTCACCCCGCCAGAGAACAGCCGCCCGGTCTGCATCATCTGCCAGCCCGCATCATGCACGGCGGCACCGGTGTGGTGAACCGAGCGGACCAACGAGAACTTATCGGCGATCTTCGCGTGGTTGGGAAGAATCTCCGAGATCTGCAGGTCGGGGTTATTGGTGGCGATCGGCTTGAACGGCCCGCGTACCTCCGACGGAGCATCTGGCTTCATGTCCCACAGGTCGAGCTGACTGGGAGCGCCCAGGTTGAAGATCATGATGCAGTTGCGGTCGTCGTGATCCGGCTTGACGGCCCCTTGGGATTTAGCCGCAAACAGATGAGGAAGGCTCAGCCCTAAAGCTCCGAGCGTTCCCACTTGCAGGAAGTCACGGCGTGTTTGTCCATTGCAGGTGACCGATTTGCCACGCCCTTGAAAAGTGAACATCGCGTTCTCTTGTTTTCGTTCAGCCAGGAGGAAAAGTATTGGCTTGGGTGTAGGTCGCTAAGGAAGGAAGTCCGTACCGTTTTCCGCCCGATACGAACCAGATGTTCTTAATCTATCTCGCCCGATGCGTGAAATACTAGGGATTTTTCCGCAATGTGTGGTATTATCTGCGCATCGCCCTAAATATCGGAGTGAACTAAATGAACGCCAGTATCGGTGCCGAACTCGCCCTTGCTGGGCTATTTGACTATCTTCCTGACGTCTATCTTTACGTTAAGGACCGCGAGGGTCGGTTCGTCGCCGTCAACGATGCGCTCTGGAAACTGCGGGGATGGGAGTCCGAGGCGGATCTGCTCGGAAAGACCGATCTCGATGTGCACCCTCGCTATCTGGCCGAGCGTTACATGGCCGAAGACCGGCAGGTGATGGAGTCTGGCGAACCACTTCCCAATCAAATCTGGCTTGTCCCCAGCAAACCAGGGGAGCTGAAATGGTTTATTTCGAGCAAGACGCCCCTGAAATCAAGCACCGGTGAGATCATCGGAATCGCGGGCGTGATGCGTGATCTTGAGAAGGCCAAGTCGGTTGCCAACTCGTTTGATGCGTTCGAGAAGGTCGTCAACTACGTGCTGCGAAACTACGAACAGCCCCTCCGCGTCAATGAACTGGCCGCCATGGTGCATCTATCGGTCAGCCAGTTTGATCGCCGCTTCAAAGCCCTATATCACATGACGCCTCAGCAGTACATTTTGCGCGTACGACTTCACGCAGCATGTCACGAAATATTAGCGTCGCAAGGGACATTCGCCCAAATTGCGAACGCGTGCGGGTTTTATGATCAAAGCTACTTTACCAAGCAATTTCGCAAGCACCTGGGGATGTCGCCGACCGACTATCGGGTAAGGTATCAGGATTCGCTGGGGCAACTATCCGACTCACTGGGGCTGGCACCGCTGCTTCCCTCCTGAAATAGACTACCGACACGATGAACCAGCCTCAGGGCCAGCTTCGCCGCGAATTGGGCATTCCCGGTGCCGTAATCACCGGTCTCGGCTCCATTCTGGGGACCGGAGTTTTCGTAAGCATCGGCATCGCGGCCGGCGTAGTAGGGGATTCGGTGGCGTTGGCGATCGTTGCGGCCGCCTTCGTCGCGATTTGCAATGGACTGAGTAGTGCACAGCTCGCCGCGAATCATCCCGTCAGTGGTGGCACGTACGAATATGGCTACCGCTGGTTAAGCCCCAGCCTTGGGTTTCTCGCAGGCTGGATGTTCCTGTGGGCCAAGTCCGCATCCGCCGCGACTGCGGCGCTCGGCTTCGCAGGCTATCTGCTTCCGCTCTTAGGTAACGACAAAACCTCTTTTCTCGTGCCGCTCGCCTTGCTGGGGCTAGTCGCCCTGACGGTGATTGTGCTGTGGGGAATCCGCCGGACATCGCAGGTCAATGCGCTGATCGTGGGAACGACCGTGCTGGTTCTGATCGCGTTCATCCTCCTGGGAAACGCCACCACTGCGCCACGAGCACTTACTCTGACCGACCTTTGGCCCGCCAGCGACTCGTACGGGGCGTTTGCCCAGGCAATCGGCTTGATGTTTGTCGCCTACACCGGGTACGGACGGATCGCCACGCTAGGCGAAGAAGTCAAATCTCCCCGCCGCACGATTCCCATCGCGGTGATCGTAACGCTGGCGATTTCGATGCTTCTTTACTTCTTGGTGGCGATTACCTCCCTACGCAACGTCGATGCCGATTCGTTATCAAAGTACGCCAGTCAAGACGCAGCGCCGCTGGAAATGGTTGCCCGGCAGTTTGACGTTCCAGGCTCGATGGCCCTGATGACCGTCGGGGCGGTGACCGCCATGCTGGGTGTGCTGTTGAACTTGCTCTTAGGTCTCTCACGCGTTCTGCTGGCGATGGGACGCCGCGGAGACATGCCGCGCGGTCTATCGCTGGTAGCCCAGTCGAGCGGAGTTCCCTGGACAGCAACGATCGCCATCGCCGTTTTGATCGGGGCGATCGTCTGTGTGGGGAGTGTGAAGCTGGCCTGGTCGTTCAGTGCGTTTACCGTGTTGATCTACTACGCCATCACCAATGCGTGTGCATTGCGATTGAAAGCGGAAGAGCGCCTCTACCCGCGGATCATCCCCATCTTGGGTTTGCTCTCGTGCCTGACCCTCTCATTCTGGGTCGATCGCCAGGTGTGGTTCGTGGGCATCGGTATTCTCGTCGTGGGTCTCGTATGGCATCAAATTGCGCGGCGTCTTTCTCAGGCCAACTGAAGCACGTTTGGGCTGTCTGAAAATAATTTCCAGGCGCACTATCCTACTGAGGCGCTGCGCCTCTAAATTGCTTGTATCGGCCTCGCATCTCTCCCGCTTCGGGGCGAAACCATTTTCTTTCTCAAGTCAATGAGCATCACCATGTCATCCGCCGACCCACAACCCGATCATCGTGGATCGCTCTCGCCAGAGAACGCTCCCCAGGTCGTGGTGCGCGCTGACAAGGTGTATGTCTGCTCGGCCTGCGGGACATTGGTCGAGATCCCAGCCGATGTTGTGGGCCAACTCGTCATCCCGGTCGCTCCTTCAACTCAGGATGAGCCAACAGCGACAGCGGCTTCCTCAGAGGCTTCCCCTCCCACCGAGCCGAAACAAAAGGCCGACCCAAATCAAGCTCTCACTGAAGAACGCCCATCAAAGTTCGTACCACCAAGCTCTCGGCCACCGCGCCCACGACTTCCTCGAAGGCCAAAGCGCAACGCATTCACCGGCGAGATCATCGACGGGCTTCGCGTGCCGTCTTCCCACCAACTGGACCGTGCGCTGGCGTGGGTCTCGTTCCATCTCAAAGTGCTCGACCGCCAAGGGAGCGAAATCAAGCGTCTGCAGAAGCTGCTCAAGAATCGCTGCTCGGCAGACCGGGTGGCACCGAATAGTCCTCACAGCAGTGCGCATGATCCTCCGGCCCGCGATTCGATCGGCCCGCCAGATCGTACCGATCACGGGCCTGCGCGCGCTGACTTGAACGTGGCCTCGCCATGCACCCAACCCAAAGGGCGCGAGCCTCCCTAAATACGTTGCTTTCTCCCTCATAGAAAGAGCACGCAAGCGGTGCTGGGTACCCGTTACCGAGCCTGCTTGGGTGTGTTCGATGCTGCGCATAGGGAAAACCGGCAAAAGTTGACCTGTGCTGCCGGGCGTACGATACTAGAGCAGCCCTCTCTTTATCCCTCCCTAACTAGATTTCCATGGAGCGCCCCAAGATCATGCCCTCGTCGAGTCAACATCGCAAACTAGCATCCTTGTTACTGACGCTTTTCGCGGCTGTCCTACTGCTGTCCTTTGAAAATAAGGCCATGTCGGCCGAGCCTGGCAGCAAGCCGAATGTCGTCTTCATTCTCATCGACGACATGCGTTTCGACGCGATGGGCTTCATGGGGCATCCTTTCCTGAAGACACCTCAGATCGACGCCATGGCCGCCAATGGGGCGAACTTCACCCAGGCGTTCGTGACGACCTCGCTTTGCTCGCCGAGCCGGGCCTCGATCCTGACTGGGCAGTACATGCACAATCACGGCGTGGTCGATAACAACGACACCGATCTGTCCGAAACGATCTTCTTCCCGCAGTATCTGCAGAAGGCCGGATACCAGACCGGCTTCTTCGGCAAGTGGCACATGGGTGGTGGAACCGACGCGCCGCGTCCCGGTTTCGATCAATGGGTCAGCTTCCGTGGGCAAGGACATTACAATCCGCCTGGACCGAAGTGGACTCTGAACGTCAACGGCAAGTCGGTTCCGCAGAAGGGCTACATCACCGATGAACTGACTGATTACGCCATCGATTGGCTCGACACGCTCGATCGCGACAAGCCATTCTTCTTGTACCTGTCGCACAAAGCCGTCCATGCTCGCTTTGAACCAGCTGAGCGTCACAAAGATCTTTACTCCGACGTCGAGATCGAAGCCCCTGGCTCGCAGGCCAACACCGAAGAGAACTACGCTGGCAAGCCAATGTGGGTGAAGAACCAACGCAACAGCTGGCACGGCGTCGACTTCCCGTATCACTCGTCGCTGAATATCAAGGAATACTACCGCGACTATTGCCGCTGCATGAACGCCGTGGACGACAGCGTCGGTCGCGTTCGCAAGTATTTGAAAGACAACAAGCTGGATGACAACACGGTCGTCATGCTGATGGGCGACAATGGCTTTCTGTTTGGCGAACATGGCTTGATCGACAAGCGAAACGCCTACGAAGAATCGATGCGTGTTCCGTTGGTGGTCGAAGCCCCAGGCATTTTGGCCCCTAGCACGACGGTCGACGCGGTGGTCGCAAACATCGACATCGGCCCAACCGTTCTCGAACTGGCTGGCATTGAAACGCCGGATCATATGGACGGCATGAGCTTCATCCGCATCGCTTCCGGCAAGATGGACGCGAAGGATTGGCGAAAGCACTTGTTGTACGAATACAACTGGGAATGGAATTTCCCTCATACGCCAACCATGTTCGCGCTGCGTGGCGAACGCTACAAGTTCATCCAGTACCACGGCATCTGGGACACCGATGAACTGTACGACCTGGAAAATGATCCTCACGAGATGCACAACTTGATCAACGAGCCAGGGCTGCAAAGTACGGTTCGCAACATGCGAAACGCGTTGAATCAAGAACTCAAAGAGCGCGGCGCGATGCAAGTTCCCTTTGGAGCAAAGCGAGGCCCGGGGGCGAATCTTCGACGTGAGTCTGGTTCGGGAGCTGCCGAGTTTCCCGGTACCGTTCTGCGTGAGAAGGACAGCAAACAGTAAGTCTCGCTCCCGTTTGATTATCCTAATTTCTCCTTTGGGACACTCCTCATGCGTTTAGTGATTACCGCTCTATTTGCCTTGACGATGGTCGCCGGGCTTTGCGCTCGCGTGGCGAGCGCCGCCGACCAACCGAATGTGGTCATTTTGCTTTCCGATGACCAGCGCTGGGACGACTATTCGTTCCTGGGGCACGATGCGATCAAGACTCCGAATATCGACAAGTTGGCGAGCCAGTCGCTCGTCTACGAACGTGGTTACGTGCCGGCCTCGCTGTGTCGTCCCTCGTTGGCCAGTCTGATCACGGGGCTTTACCCTCATCAGAACGGCATCACGGGTAACGATCCGGCAGAGAACAAGCGGACTCCGGCAGGGCGGGCCGTTTTGGTCGATCGCTTCCAAAAGAATCCTCGCCTGGCCGCTATTCTCGGTCAGCACGGGTACATCAGTTTCCAGTCCGGCAAGTGGTGGGAAGGTAACTTCTCCAGCGGCGGTTTCACCGAAGGGATGTCTCACGGAGACGTTACCAAGGGGGGACGCCACGGCGACGTTGGACTTCAGATTGGTCGTAAGACGATGAAGCCGGTCACCGATTTCATCGATAAGGCTGTCGCCGAAGATAAGCCGTTCTTCCTGTGGTACGCCCCGATGATGCCTCACCTGCCGCACGATCCACCGAAGCGGATCCTCGACAAGTACACGCAGGAAGGTCGCCCGCTTGAGATCGCCAAGTACTTCGCCATGTGCGATTGGTGGGACGAAACTTGCGGCCAGGTGCTTGACCACCTCGACAAGAAGAACATTGCTGATAACACGGTGGTGATCTACTTGTGCGACAACGGTTGGATTCAAGAGGCCGAGAAGGGTGGCGGTGCCGTTGGTGGTCCACGCGGCAAGCGTTCCGTCTATGACGGCGGCACGCGAACTCCGATTATGATCCGATATCCAGGCCATGTGAAACCTGCTCGTAACAAGACCGATCTGGCCAGCAGCATCGACGTTGTGCCGACCATTCTGGATGCCGTCGGTGTCGAAACCGATTTCAACTTCCCGGGCATCAGCCTCTTGGATCACGCCAAGGCCGCTGAGCGAAAAGCGATCTACGGCGAGATCTTCGCCCACGACATTCCCGACTACCGCAAGCCGGAGCTGGGGTTACATTACCGCTGGATTATCGATGGCGACTACAAGCTGATCGTCCCCAGCGGCATGGAAGAGGGGGAATACGGACCCGAGGAAGTGGCATTGTTCAATGTCACCAAGGATCCGGAAGAGGAGCAAAACTTGATCGCCGATCATCCCGAGATCGCGGCTAAGCTCCGTAAGAAGCTCGATGCCTGGTGGAACCCAACGCTGAAACCATAAGCCCACTTGGATGCGCCAAGATGCAGTTTCCAACCGCTGCATCTTGCGCATTCTCTCTCTCGTCCAACCAAGCATGAAGCCTGGGTAAAGTTCTGGACGAAATTGGGCGATAGGCTGAAACGCGCGATGCATTTCGGCACTCGATTGGCAATGATTAGTGCGGGCAAGCAGCAGGAAGGCGGTATCGGAACGGGCAGTTACAACGGAATCTTTTTGCGCACATTTTCTAGATCCGCGCGGATCGAGATACCATGCAATATCGCTGCCCTCTGTGTCAGACCAATGGAGTCGTTCCTGATAAAGCTCGCGGGCATGAAGTTTTATGCCTGAAGTGTCGCGAGCACTTCTTCATCCCTGACCAATCGTTGGAAGATCGCATCAAGCTGGGCCTCTTCACTGCCGCTCGAAAGAATGACGGTGAAGTAGTCATCGCGTTTGCGGAGAGTGGGGCCGACCTCGATATCCAGGAAGAGGAAACCGGGCACACACCGCTTCATATCGCCTCGTACTACGGCAAGCTGTACGCAGGCCGCGAACTGATTCAGCATGGTGCGTCGCTCGAGATCCGCGCCTCGAAAACCGTTCAAACACCGCTCTTCTATGCCGCTCGAGAGAACAACCCCAAGATCGTTCGCTGGCTACTTGAGAAAGGTGCCGAGCCCAACTGCCAAGATCCCGACGGCACGACACCGCTGCACTGGGCGGCCCGCAAAGGCTACCTGGAAGTGGCAAAGGCTCTCGTCGCAGGCGGGGCCAACCATCGCGCCGAAACCCATAATGGACTCAGGCCGCTTCAATTCGCCGTATCGTATCACCAGCCAGAGCTGCGGGACTTTCTGGTCTCGGTCGAACGCGCATCGAAGTTCATGCAAAATCAGCGAAGTAAGACCAACTCCAAGACCGGCACGCTTAATAAGTTCTTGTTTGGATTCGGCGATTAACTCGTCGAACGGATTAGTTCTGAGCTTGCGACGTATCTAACAGCCGGACGGTGATGGAGTCGGCCTGGTGGTGATCGAGATCCAGTTGCCGTTGGCCATCGTTTACTTGGAACGTCCACGTCTGCTCGTTGTCGGTTCGTGGACCAGTGATCAATCGATCGCCCGCCGTCAGGTCGAAACTACCTTCCGGCTCCACATGCATAACCTCCGCCACATGCCCTTCGCGCAGGAGACTCGCAGGCACTTCGTGTCCGGGCACAAGGTGCAGAAAGTCTTCCGGGATCTCCTGACCGTGCGGGTCGGTGATCGGGTGGCCGAGTCGATCGTCCAGGTAGTCGACGGCAGCTTCGTCGTTGACGTGCTCCAGCAGATGAGCACGGTCGTGGATTTCTTCCTCCGGCATGCCCAGGCGTGCCAGATAGGCTTCCCAGATCCGGTGGGCACGCATCAAGCGTCGGGCTTCCAACTCGCCTGCCTCGGTGAGCTGATACGCATCGTTTTCCATGGGCTGAATGAGCCCGCGGGTCACCATGCCATCGAGTGTTCGACGCAGACGCTGGCCATCGGTCGGCACGTTCGCGATGATCGTCGCAAGCGATGTCTCCAAGCCTTCGTTACGACGCATACAACCGAGGATGTCTTCCGCCAATGTATGAGGGATCGCGGCCCGCTTGCGTATCCAAGTAGAAAGCAGCCCGAAGCGCGGCGAGAACACCAAGACCACCATGAACTGAAATGTACTGAACAGCACGATCGGTGGACTCGTCGCGACATTCAACCATACCGAAAGGTAAACGCCACACACGACGCTCGAAATACCAAACAGGGCCGAGAGGGCCATCATATGGCTCAATCGATTGGTCAGCAGATAGGCGGTCGCGGCCGGGGTAATCAAAAGACCTACCACGAGAATCACGCCCACAATCTGCACCGCACTGACCACCACCAGCGACGTACACGTAGTCATCAGCATGTGGATCAACAGCACCGGCAGGCCGATCGAAGCGGCCATGATCGGGTCGAACGAAGTGAGCAGTAACTGGCGATACCAAAGGATGGTTACGAACAACACAACAGCCGTAACACCGGCCATCATCCACAAACGTTCGGCATCGACTGCCAGGACGTCTCCCATCACGAAATGAAAGAGGTCCAAATGAATGTAATGCGAAAACATGCTCGCCAGCGCACCACCCAACGCGAAGATGCCGGTGTACATGATTCCGATCGCCGTATCTTCTTTGATTCGCGACACGCGCGAGACAAAGCTCACCAACAGGACGGTCGTGAAGCCTGCGATCAGCGCGCCCAGAATCATCCCGGCGAAGTGGGCCTCGTGACCATAGACGACTTTCATCAAAAGGTAACCACCGGTCACACCAGCCAGCATCGAGTGCGAAATGGCATCGCCCAGAAAGGCCATGCGCCGCAAGATGATCAAGCAACCCACCACGCCAGCGGAGATGGCCACCAGGCAGCCCGCAACCACGGCTCGCAGCAGGTAGCTGTTGCCTTGGAACGGTTCGACGAACAGGGTATAGAAAGCGTCCATTACTTCGCTTTCTCCTCGATCACCCGCCGCAGGTGCTCAAACGCTCGCACGTTGCCGTCGTACACCTCGCTCAACAGTTCCGGCTGCAAGATTTGTAGCGGCGTACCGAAGGCAAACAGGCGTTGTTTCAACAGGATCAAAGCGTCGAAGAACTCCGCCGCAGTGGCCAGGTCGTGATGCACGACGACCAGTGTTCGACCTGACTTCTTGGCGTTCTCCAGCACACTCAAGATTGCACGTTCCGTTGCTGCATCGACGCCTGCGAAGGGCTCGTCCAGCAGCACGACCTGGGCTCCTTGCGCAAGTGCACGGGCCATGAAGACGCGTTGCTGTTGTCCGCCGGAAAGCGCTCCGATCTGGCGTTTGCGGAGGTCGGCCATGCGAACGATCGACAGGGCTTCCTCAACGATCTCCCAGTCGGCCTTCGAGGGTCCCCATTGCCACCAGGGGATATTACCGTAGCGGCCCATCATAGCGACTTCCTCCACCGTCACGGGGAAGTCCCAGTCGACGCTGCCACGCTGGGGCACGTAGGCGACCAGTTTGCGGGTACGTTCGACCGGCGTACCGAAGATGCGTACATCACCCACATCGGGACGTAAGAAACCGAGGATCGCTTTGATCAAGGTCGACTTGCCTGAGCCGTTCGGACCGATGATGCCGACCAGTTGGCCTTGAGGAATCGCGAACGAGACGTCCAGCAGTGCCGGAACGGCGCCGTAGCTGACCGTTAAATGTTCGACTTCGATCGCCGGTACGCTGGGATCGTTCGATTCCGGGGAAGGTTCTGCCGTGATCATTCTTCCTCCTGAGGCGAGGAAGGATCGCCTTTCACTTGAAACGGAACGCGGCCGACTAACTTCGTTTCGGTCCCTTCCGCCCAGATGGTTTGCGAGTGGATCGGCTGCCGACCGTTACCCTCGTACAACTCGACGTGAATAGCCTTGGGAGTGATATCGGACGAATTCGCTGGCGTCATTTCAACGAGGAACTCGCTTTCGCCTTCACGAAGCTCAAGCTCCAAGGTCTTATCGACCGGCTGACCTGCAGGAATGGGCTCGTCGATCGAAATTACATTTTCACCCAGCAGAGACACTTTCAGCGAAGAGGCCTTCGAGACATCTTCAGCGAACGGATCGATTCCGGCGGCAAATGTGGCCACGATACGCAGGCGATAACTGCTGAGGACCTCGCTCGTCTCCGTGGGGATCGAAGGCAGCTGATTCTCAGCGAGGGTCTGCTGATAGAGCCAGGTCAGACCCAGGACAATCGAGGCACTCAGGATGGCAACAACGATGCGCATAGGTAGGAAGTTTGCTGAACTATTTCAACGACTGAACGATCGTGAGGACATTCTCTCGCATCATGCCGATGTATGTTTCTCCGGCGGTGTCCGGGGCTCCCATCGAGTCGGAATAAAGTTCGCCGCCGATTTTCACGCCCGCCTCGCGGGCAATCTCTCGAACCATTGTAGGGTTAACCGACGTTTCGACAAAAATGGCTTTCACGTGATGCTCGCGAATCGAGTCGATCGTTTCCTGACGCCGTTGGGGACTGATCCCGGCACCGATTTCCTTTCCCGTCGACCAACCGACCGGCGTAGCGGACTTCATTCCATAGGCATGGCAGAAGTAATTGAACGCGTCGTGGCTGGTCACCAGAACACGCTGCTCGACCGGAATGTTGTTAACTTCGCGCACGATCCAGCTGTGCAGCGTTCTAAGTTGATCCAGGTAAAGGGCCGCGCGACTGCGATATTCGTCGGCGTGGTCTGGGTCAAGTTTGACCACTGCATCGCGAATGTTGCGAACGTAAATGGCCGCGTTGGTGCACGAGAACCATGCGTGAGGATCGTGCATTCCCTCGTCGACACCTGGGACTTGCAGCGGCTGACAACCCTCCACGCACGTCACAATCGGGCGGCCTGTCTGGGTGGCAAGCTTCCGCATCCAGTCGTTGCCTTCGAGATGCCAGCCGTTTTCCAGGCATAAATCGGCGCCCGACACCAGTTGGGCATCGCCAGGCTTTTTCTCATACAGGTGAGGATCCTGGCCGGCTGCCAACACGCTTTTGACTTCCATCCGATCGCCGACCACCTGCCGAGCAAAGTCGGCCACTTGGGTCGTCGAGCAGACGATCACCGGCCGCGTTTCCTCTGCGGAAAGCGTTAGTGGAAGCAGTAGCGTCACAATCAGGGCCGAAGCCAGTCGACAGGCGTGCGTCATTTGTATAACCAAAGCAGCAGTTTTGAGTACTCAAAATATCATAATTGGGGTCCAGACGAAAAACAAGGGCTGTTCAGTTCGCCGTAACTGGTCAGAAACTTGACTTTTGGTAGATAACCCTCGAAACTTCGCGCGGTCCGATCGGTTTCATTGATTACCAAGCTATTGCAATTGCTAACCTTCTCCCAGGAAGAGATCTGTTATGAAATCTTCGTTCTTCGCGCTATTCTTGCTCGCCTTTCTTCTCACCGGTGTCTTCGCAAGTACGGCCGCGGCCACCGAAGCGTCGCCTGAAGATTGGGCCAACTGGCGAGGCCCTGACTACAACGGCACCTCACCCAGTGCCAAGCCTCCGGTGAAATGGAGCGAGGAAGAGAACATCCGCTGGAAGGTTCCGATCTCGGGGAAGGGGAGTTCCTCGCCAATTATCTGGGGAGACAAACTCTTCGTGCTGACGGCGGTGCCGGTGGAAACAGAGGAAGCCGAGACGGAGAGCGACGAGGGAGAAGCAGCCGAGCCGGAAGCCCCGCAGCCACGTGAAGAGTCGGCCGATCGTCCTCGCCGTGGTCCTGGCAACTTCCCGGGAGGGCCTCGTGGTCCCGGCGGTCGTGGCCCTGGTGGCCCGCGAGGGCGTGGCGGATTCGGTCGCGGTGCGGCCCCGACCACGCCGATGGACTTCACCGTCGTCTGCCTTGATAAGTCGACCGGCGAGAAGATCTGGTCGACGGTCGCCATCCAAGCGGTTCCCCACGAATCGGGTCACAATACGAACACGTTCGCTTCTTCTTCCGCCGTGACCAATGGCGAGATCCTGGTCGCCTTTTTCGGTTCGCGCGGTATTTACTGCCTTTCGATGGACGGAAAACTACTCTGGAAACGCGATCTTGGCCAACAGCAGACGCGTAACGCTTTCGGCGAAGGAAGCACGCCGGCCCTGTATAAGAACACGATCATCATTCCCTGGGACCATGAAGGGGACTCTTTCGTATTAGCCCTGAATGCAACCACCGGCGAAGACCTTTGGAAAGTCGACCGAGACGAAGCCACTAGTTGGGCCACGCCTGTGGTGACCGAGCACAACGGCACGGCGCAGGTGATTCTCAATGGTTCTACCCGCGTCCGGAGCTACGACGTCACCTCGGGCAAACTGATCTGGGAATGCGGTGGGCAGGCCACCAACCCAATCGCGACCCCGATCATCTACGACGGCAAAGCGATCTGCATGACCGGCTATCGAGGTTACGCGGTCTACGCGATCGACCTGAATGCGAAAGGGGACGTGACGGACAACGAAGACTACATTGCCTGGAGCCGGTCGGACGTTGGACCGTATATCGCCTCCGCGACGCTCCTGAACGATCGTCTTTACGTGACCAAGTCGCGTGATGGCGTGCTCTACTGTCTCGATGCCAGCACTGGCGAAACCATTTTCGGCCCAGAACGCCTGCCGGAAGCCTCGACGCTGTATTCCTCGCTAGTCGCAGCCGATGGCAAGGTCTATGTTTCGGACCGAGATGGGACCACGGTCGTACTGGAAGATGGCCCGGAATTTAAAGTCCTGGCAGTCAATCAGTTAGCAGAAGGGATCGATGCATCCATCGCTTTGAGTGGGAATCAACTGTTCCTCCGCAGCGAAGGGCACCTCTACTGCATCCAGCAAGCGGACGGCAAATAAGAGGGGGGAAATCGCGGCATTTCCTTACCAACGCGAAGAGCGTATTCACGAAGTCTTCATATTGCCTTCATCGCTCAGCGACTTCGTTGAGTGAAAATGTGCTGAATTGTTTCTGGCGTCCAGGCTTATCTAAGGGGTAAGCCTGACGCTGGCAAGCTGAGCATTTTTCACGCTTCGAAAGACTTGCTGACATGCCGCAAGAGGCAAACTCAGGTCCCAACATTTGGATTGTCGTGCCTGCCTATAACGAGGCAGCACGGATTGGACGTACGGTTCAAGGGTTGATCCACCACTTTCGCAATGTGGTCGTCGTCGACGACGGATCTCGAGACGCCACGTTCGACAGCCTGAAACACCTTCCGGTTTGGGCGCTGCGTCATCCCATCAACCTGGGGCAGGGAGCAGCATTGCAAACGGGCATCGACTTTGCGGTTGGTCACGGCGCGGATGTTGTCGTGACCTTCGACGCCGATGGTCAGCACGACGTCCATGACATTCAGCGGCTCGTCGAACCCGTTGTGTCCCAGCGTGCCGAAGTTGCCCTCGGTTCCCGCTTCCTGGGTAACGATGCGGTCAACATGCCGACCAGTCGCTGGGTGATCCTCAAGCTGGGCGTTCTCTTCACGCGTGTTTGCTCGCGCATCAACGTGACCGACACCCACAATGGCCTGCGGGCACTCTCTCGCGCGGCCGCAACAAAGATCCGTATTCGCCAGAACCGCATGGCGCACGCTTCGGAGATTTTGGATCAGATCCAGTATCTTGGTCTGAAGTATGAAGAGGTCCCCGTCACGGTGCACTATAGCGATGCGGTCTTAGAAAAAGGCCAGCAGAATTCAGCTGCCGTCAAAGTAGCGGCTCAATTCCTGCTGGGAAGGATGGTGCGATGAACCTGTTTCAATGGGTTGCTTTAACCTTCATTGGCTGTTCGCTTCTGGTGGAAGTCGTTCGAGCCATTCGTCAGAAACGAACGAGCTGGGCGAAGTCGTTCCGCATTTCCATTTGGTTAGCCGCCGCGATCAGTGTGTTGAACCCAGGCCTTGTCACGCGTATGGCTCACTCGATCGGCATCGGTCGTGGAGCGGATGTTCTCATTTACGTGGTGACGTTGACCTTCATTGCCACCACCTTTTACTTCTATTCGCGCTACCTCCGACTTCAGCGTCAGATCACCGACCTGACACGGTACCTGGCCATTCATGAAGCAAAGCACCCCGAGACATCGTCGGCCGATGTGATCACTGAGAGTTGAAGTGCCCCAACGGTCCAGCGCAACCCACCAGAAAGCCGGTGCTCCTGAAGCGTCAGAGAGTTGGGCAAGTCAACTCGTGCATCAGCCGAATTGGCTACGAGCCATTCTTCTTGTCGCAGTCGTAGCGGCCTATCTGACTTCTCTGAATGGCGCGTTTGTCTTCGATGACCTTCCTCACATTGCTGAGAACGAGAACCTCGCGAACGTTTCCCGCGCCGCCTGGTCGATGGCTCAGCTGCAAACCAGGTCGACGACGCAAATGTCGTTCGCACTGAATGCCGCATTGCTCGGTAAAACGCCGTTCACTTTTCACCTGGTGAACTTACTGATCCATGTGATCTCGGTGTTAGCCCTCTTCGAGTTGGTCCGCGGATCGATCACCTGGTGGAACGAAAGACATACCCCGGTACTCAACGCCAACCTGACGGGCTTTCTGGCGGCACTACTCTGGGGCGTCCATCCGCTGGGGACGATGGCGGTCACCTATATCGTGCAGCGTCACGAGTCGTTGATGGCCATGTTCTACTTATTGACCCTCTACTGTTTGCTGCGGGGCCACCTCGCCAAGACGGCGTGGCCCTGGTACATCGGCAGTATTGTTTGCTGCTGCCTGGGCATGGGAGCGAAGGAAGTCATGGTGACACTTCCGCTCGTGGCCGTGCTGTACGATCGGTGTATTTTGTCCAGTTCGTGGCGAGAATTGGTCACCAAACGAGGCTGGGTGTTCGTGTTGCTCCTGGTACCTGCGTTGATTCTTTTCGGCAAGCACCTGTCGGTATTCGGAAGTACGCACACCGAGGCCCACGATGCGGCTCTGGGTGCCCACGAAACGGCTTCGTCCTGGCTCTATCTGTGGACCCAGGCAGGCGTGATCGTGCACTACCTTCGTCTGTCGATCTGGCCTGATTACTTAACCTTCGACTACGACTGGCCGGTCGCGAATACGGAAGGAGAGTACTTACTGCCAGCAATCTTTGTGTGCGGTTTATTAGTCCTTTCGTTCTGGCTGCTGTTTAAGCGACCAGCGATTGGCTTTGTGGCGCTGACCTTCTTTTTCATTCTGGCCCCCACGTCCAGTATCGTGCCCATCATCGACGTTGCGTTTGAACATCGCATGTACTTGCCGCTGGCCTGTCTGTGTGTCCTGGCTGCGATGGTGCTGAGCATCGCCATTGAGAAATGGCGCTCACGGCATGGTGAAGAATCCAAGTACCAAACACTTCTCTTGATCGGATTGACACTCGCGATTTTGCTAGGCATACGAACCGTCTATCGGAATCTCGACTATCACTCGCAGCTTGCCTTATGGACCACGACCGTTCAGGCCCGTCCGATGAACCTGCGGGCCAATCACAACCTTTCTCAGTACTTGCGACAGGCCGATCGGCTACCGGAACTTGAACAGATTCTGTTGCGATCGATTGCCTACTGTGAGCAGCATGGCTACGAATCCTTCCCGCTGCACGGCGACCTGGCTGAGACTTACGTCTACGCCGGTCAATTCGACCAGGCGTACGAGCGTTTCCAACGAGCGTTGGAAGCCGCTCAGTCGCCACCTACGAAGATCAGCGAGTATCACACGCTGCTTCGCAATCGAAAACTGGCCGAAACACGTACCAGTTTCGGAGCGCTGTTAGACCTGCTGCAGCGACCCGCCGAGGCTGCCAAGCAGTTCGATCAGGCGATTGAGCTCCGTCCCGATGTGACGCAGTCGTACGTCATGGCCGGCGATGCCTATCGGAAGTCCGGCGATTTTGAAACGGCGCTTGTCCGCTGGAAAGAGGCCGTTCGACGTGATCCTAAACGTGTCTCGGTTGCGCGTGACTACGCGATGCTACTTATCCAGCTAGGCCGTTACGACGAAGCGGCGAAGCGACTTCAGCAAATCACCAAGACGCAGCCGGATGACCTGCTTACGCAATTTCAGCTAGCCAGACTTGAGGCGGCGGCTCCGAGTGACAAAGTTCGCGATCCAGATTCGGCCATCAAACGATGCGATCAACTCCTGCAGGCCCACCCTCAGCACGCGCTCGAAATTCAGCAGATTAAAGCGATGGCACTGGGCAACGGGGGACAGACGGACCAGGCAATCGCTCTGCTTACCTCACTCAGTAAGCAGATATCCGACGCCGAGGTCCGGAAGGACCTCGACGCGATGATGACACGCTTTCAGCAAAAGCAAAAAGTCTTGCTGGGTGGCGACGACACGAAGCGTTAAGTCAAACGCTTAAGCTTCGACACGCGCCCGGTCGAGACCCACTCGGCAACAAAGATATCGCCATTGGGTCCGAAGCACGCGTCGTGCGGATGCACGAACTTACCTTCGGTCCAGTTGTCCGGCTGCGTTCGCAGTGCCTTGTTGGACGTGACTCGCTTGACGTCATCACCTAGTTGGGCCAGGACGTTGTAGTCCTTGTCGACGATCGAAAGTCGTGCGTGAAGTTCCGGCACGATCATCCAATCGTTCCACGTATCGAGATTGGCAGGCAGCCCGAAGCCACTCACCGTGCTGAGATACTTCTGGTCTTTGTCGAATACCTGCAGCGTGTGATGGGCTCGGTCACACACGACCGTCTTCGGATTGGCTGCGTCGCGACGATCGATCCAGATACCATGCGGCGTGGCAAAGGTTCCTTCCCCCTTTCCGGGACCGCCAAACTTTCCTTGCCAGTTGCCATCGTGGTCGTACTGATGGACGTAGAAGGAACCATATCCGTCGGCCAGGTAAAAGCCGCCATCATCCAGGAAGGCGAAATTGGTCGGCATGAAGCGATCGCGGCCCCAAACCTTTTGCGGATTGGTCGCTTCCCCCTCGGCGTAGACCCCAGCTTCCATCGGGGCATACTTCTGCCAGACGGTCTCGCCTTGCTTGGTGAGCTTGGCGAACGACTTCACTTGCTGATAGGCGCAGACGTAGAGGAATTCTTCGCCACCTTCTTTGCGAACTTCAATCCCGTGGCCGCCGCCCTGGAACTGCTCGCCAAAGGCCCGAATGAACTTGCCCTCCTTATCAAACACAAAGATGGAAGGGTGGTCCTTCAGGTCAGGATTCCCTTCATGGATCACGTAGAGGTTTTCTTCACTGTCGACGGCCACATTATGGGTGGTCTGCCAGTGGTACTTATCCGGCAGGGACGGCCAACCGTGGGTAATCTCAAACTGGTACCCCTCAGGCCCGATGACCATTCGCGAGCCTGATTTGTCGCTCGCATGGACCGCAGGAGAGGGGAATAGACCAGTAGCAGCAAGAGTTAGGGCCGATCCGGCCAAAATAGCTTCGCGACGTGTAGGCATGGGGTAGACTTGAAAAGATGGGGCGGAGAACCGTCGGCTGGGTAAGCCTGAACGCGGCCCAGATAGGGCAGGAAGTGACGATATTGCCTGTTCTACGCCCAATTTGCACTAATCGCAAATGTTTTCTTGCGGCCAGTTTGGCGGCGAGGAATTGAAACCCTATAGCTTCCCAATTATCCTAAACTCCTTAATCGGGACTTCAGGAAACCCTCATTATGCAAGATTTGCTCCTACTTCTACTTTCGATGGTCGCCTTTGCAGGCGGATTTCCAGGGGCTTGGTGGGTCGCTGACAAACAGCGTCCTGATAACGCCATCGGGATCTTCTTTGGTACCCTCGGCATGCTGATCGTCGGGGGAGCTGGTCTATTTGGCGTCGTGATTCTGGCTGCCAAGCAGTTTCAATAGAGTCTCTGGGGCATTTCTTCGCCCGATCTGACATCCCAAACAGCTTGAATTAACCTGCTGCAAGTGGTAGGATCCTATTTCCTGCCCGAATTGCCAATTTGGCATTGGCATTTGTCCCTCTTCCCAGCAGCATCGGTTATGTCCTGCGTATTTTCGCCAACGCGGTTGCTTTTTGCCCTCCTTTTTCTCAGCGTGAGCGCGTCGATTGGCGTTGCGGCTGACGAGGCAGTCGATTTCGCAACCCAGATTCGCCCGATCTTGTCGGATCGCTGTTTCCATTGTCATGGCCCCGATCCAACCAGCCGGGCAGCTGACTTGCGTCTGGACGAACAGGATGCAGCGCACGACTACGCCATCGTGCCTGGCGATCCGGAAAGCAGTGAAGTCTTCCTGCGCCTGACCGATCACGATCCCGAAGTTCGCATGCCGCCGCCGGAATCGAATCGAACAGTCTCGAAGGCAGAGATCGAGCTGATTCGTCGCTGGATCGAACAAGGAGCCGAATACGACCAGCACTGGGCCTTCCAGCGAATTGAAAAGCCGAGCGTACCCGAGTTGGCCGACGATGACTGGTCGCGGAACGAGATCGACAAGTTCGTCCTGGCCAAGTTGCGCGAGGAAGGTGTTCAGCCCAACTCGGATGCCCAGCCGTGGCGAATCCTCCGCCGGGTATCGTTTGATCTGAATGGCCTGCCGCCGTCGCTCGAAGAACTCGACGCCTATCAGGCCGACCCCAGCGAAGAAAACTACCAGGCACACGTCGACCGGCTGCTCGCCTCGCATCACTACGGCGAGCGTCTGGCGGCCGAGTGGCTGGACGCCGCGAGGTACAGCGATACCTACGGGTACCAGGTCGATCGCGATCGTTACGTGTGGCCATGGCGTGATTGGGTCATTCGGTCGTTGAATGCCAACATGCCGTACGACGAGTTCGTCACCCAGCAAATTGCGGGCGACCTGCTGCCGGAGGCGACTCAAGACACAATCCTCGCGACCACCTTTTGTCGGCTACATCCCCAGAAGGTCGAAGGGGGAAGCATCCCCGAAGAGTTCCGCGTCGAGTATGTGGCCGACCGTTCGCAGACCGTGGCAACGGCGTTTCTGGGCCTGACCATGGAGTGCTGCCGTTGTCACGACCACAAATACGATCCGCTCAGCCAACGCGAGTATTACCAGATGTTCGCGTTCTTCAACAGCATTGATGAAGCAGGCCTGTATTCCTTCTTTACGCCATCGGTTCCCACACCGACGCTCCTACTGACCGACGAGGCCCAGGCCGCCAAGCTGAAAGATCTCGACCAAAAGGTAAGCGACCTGGAAGCGGCACTCTCCAAGCTCGAAATGCCCAAGGTGGGTGACGAAGAACTGAGCGTTACCGTCAACGAGCCGATCGAGAAGGTCGACTTCGAGGACGCGAAAGTGGGTGGCAACAAGTCGGTCGAAGGCCCGCAAGGCAAAGCGGTTCAATTGACCGGCGATGATGCGATCAATCTGAAACAGGGCAACTTCCAACGTCACCAACCGTTTTCGGTCTCGCTGTGGATGAACACGCCGGATGTGAAAGACCGAGCCGTGATCTTCCATCGCTCGCGAGCCTGGACCGACGCGGCCAGCCGCGGCTACGAACTTCTGCTGGAAGATGGCAAATTGAAGTGGTCGCTCATCCACTTCTGGCCAGGCAACGCGATCAGCATCAAGGCCAAAGAAGAATTCCCGGTCGATACCTGGAAGCAAGTCGTTGTCACTTACGACGGCTCAAGCCGTGCCGATGGGCTGAAGATTTATGTCGATGGCAACTTGATCGAAACTGAAGTTGTTCGTGACAAGCTGACCAAGCAGATCACCGGCGGTGGTAACGATCATATCACGATTGGCGAACGTTTCCGTGATCGTGGTTTCACCCAGGGCATGGTCGACCAATTCGCCGTTTACGATCTGGAACTGACTTCGGCCGAAGTCGCGGTTGCCAGTGGCGCGACGCCTACGCCTGAGCAAGTGGCCCAGTACCGACTGCAGCGCCGCTACGATTCGTGGTCGGAGGCTAACACGAAGCTTTCCGAAGCACGCAAGGAGCGGAATCAAGCGTACGATCGAACCAGCGAAATCATGGTCATGCGTGAGCTGGAATCGCCCCGGCCGACCTATCTATTGGCACGTGGCAACTATGACGCTCCGACCGATCCCGTCGAGCCCAAGACGCCTGAGGTGCTGCCGGCGTTTGAAGAAGGTTGGTCGCAAGACCGCCTGGGCCTGGCCAAGTGGATCGTCGATCGCGACAACCCGCTGACGGCTCGCGTGGCAGTGAATCGGTATTGGCAGCTGCTGATGGGAGAAGGCCTGGTACGCACGCCGGAAGACTTCGGTAACCAGGCCAGCCCACCCACGCATCCTGAACTGTTGGACTGGCTTGCCGCCGACTTCATGGAGCACGGCTGGGACGTCAAACGATTACTTAAGCAAATCGTGACGTCGTCCACCTACCGCCAATCGTCCGAGGCCTCGGCAGAAATGATTCAACGTGATCCCGAAAACAAGCTGCTGGCGCGGAGCGGCAAGTTCCGTCTGTCGGCCGAAATGGTTCGTGACAACGCGCTGTTCACCAGCGGACTGCTGGTCGATCAAGTCGGTGGCCCTCCAGCGAAGCCGTACGAAGTCTCCAGTTCCTTCAAGCCAGTCAAGCACGACAGCGGCAAGGGACTCTATCGCCGTTCGCTCTACACGTTCTGGCAGCGGACCAGTCCCGCGCCGGCAATGATGACCTTTGACGCCTCAAAACGAGACGTATGCCAATTGAAGCGAGAACGCACGTCATCACCGCTTCAGGCGCTGGTACTGCTCAACGGTCCTCAGTATGTCGAAGCGGCCAAGATGTTGGCCGTCCGCGTGCTGAAAGATGAGAAGCATGCGACGTCCGACAACGACAAAGTTCAAACCGTCTTTCGCTTGCTGACCAGCCGCGAGGCGAACGATCAGGAACTGGAACTGCTGTCCAACTTGTTCGCTCAGCAAAAGACGCATTTCCAAGAACAGCCTGAGGCCGCTAAGAAACTGTTAGCCGCCGGCGAGGCAAAAGTTCCCGCTGATCTCGACGCTGCGGAAGTCGCAGCCCTTACGATCGTGGCCAATACGGTAATGAATTTCGACGGCAGCGTCACGCGTCGGTAACACGGAGCTAGAGAACCCATGATCACACGACGACAAGTCCTACAGTCATCCGCTTGGGGTTTTGGTGGTTTGGCGCTGGGCCAGCTGATGGCTTCCCAGTCGTCGGCCGCTGATGGCGTGCTCACCAAGCTGCATCACACGCCCAAAGCGAAGCGGGTCATTTTCCTGTTTCAGGCCGGTGGTCCGTCTCAGCTCGACCTTTTCGATAACAAGCCACTACTGGTAGAAAAGCACGGCGAGCAGCTGCCGGCGTCAGTGCGTGGCGAACAACGGCTGACCGGAATGAGCGGCAACCAGTCGAGCATCCCGCTGGTTGGGTCGCCATTCAAGTTCGAGCAACACGGGCAAAGCGGCACGTGGATGAGCGAATTGCTGCCGCACACCGCAAAGATGGTCGACGACATCAGCGTCATCCGTTCGGCCCATACCGAAGCGATCAATCACGGGCCTGGCGTGACCTATTTTCAAACTGGTTCGCAGATCCCTGGGCGTCCCTGTATCGGGTCGTGGATGAGCTACGGGCTCGGTAGCGAGAACGAGAACCTGCCGGGGTTCGTTGTCCTGGTGACGAAAGACAAGGGGGGCCAGCCACTGGCCGCTCGACTGTGGGGCAATGGGTTCCTGCCATCTCATCATCAAGGCGTCCAGTTCCGCAGTGGGAGCGATCCGGTTCTCTACTTGAACAGCCCCGAGGGAATCGATCGCTCGAGTCGTGAGAATGCCCTGGCGAGCCTGGATCAGCTGCATAAGCTTCAGTCTTCCGACGCGTTAATCGATACGCGCATTCGCCAATACGAACTGGCGTTTCGCATGCAGTCGTCGATTCCTGATGTGACCAACATTGCTTCCGAACCGGATCACATTCTCGATATGTACGGTCCCGATGCCCGTAACCCGGGCACCTTCGCCGCGAACTGCCTATTGGCCCGTCGACTGGCCGAGAAGAACGTCCGTTTCATTCAGCTTTATCACCAAGGCTGGGACCACCACGGCGGTCTGCCTGGTGCCATCAAGCGGCAGTGCAAAGAGACCGATCAACCGACGGCCGCACTGCTGCAAGACTTAAAGCAGCGGGGCATGCTCGATGACACGCTTGTCATATGGGGTGGTGAATTTGGCCGCACCAACTACTGCCAAGGTAAGCTCGGAGGGAGCAACTTCGGCCGCGATCACCACGGTCGATGCTTCAGCGTCTGGATGGCCGGTGGTGGCATCAAGGGCGGCGTCACCGTGGGTGAGACCGATGAGTACGGCTTCAACATCGTCGATCAGCCGATTCACATTCATGACCTGCAAGCGACGATCCTGCATGTGATGGGGATCGATCACGAGCGGCTCACGTTCCGCCATCAAGGTCGAGCATTTCGCCTGACCGATGTTCATGGGCACGTGGTGAAGCCGATCCTGGCCTAGATGGCGTGTCGGGAGAAACTAGCCACAGAGGAAAGAAAGAGCAACCTCGGATTACGCGGATGAACGCAGATTCGCAGAGCCTGGTGTTCTCAGCCCTTCTTAGCGTGCCATGACACAGAGTCCACTTCTCGGTGAACTCTGTGTGCTCTGTGGCAAACGACTACTCGTCGTCGGCCCGCATCCACGGGGTCAGGACGGGTGCGTGCTCGAGGATCTCTTCGGCGTTGAAGTAGAGATCGATTTCACGCTTCGAGGCTTCTTCGCCGTCCGATGCGTGGACCAGGTTCATCTGGCGGCTGCTGCTGAAGTCGCCGCGAATGGTTCCCGGGGCAGCCTTCAAACCGCTGGTGGCACCCAGCATGTCGCGAACGACTTGAATCGCTTCCAGGCCTTCCAGAACCATCGCCACGACAGGGGCGGCGGTGATGAACGATTCCAAGCCAGGGTAAAACGGCTTGCTGACATGCTCTGCGTAGTGCTGCTTTGCCAGATCAGGGGTGATCCGGATCAACTTCATCGCAATGATGTTCAGCCCTTTGTCTTCGAATCGGTTAATGACGCGGCCAATCAGGCGGCGTTCGACACAGTCAGGCTTCAGAAGAACGAGCGTACGTTGCATTGCGTTAAACTCCGGGATCATATGTGAGAAGGCGGATTCTAGCGAATTCGCAGACTCTGCTCAACCAGGAGACGTCGCCGCACGCGCGAACTTAATTCGATTTTGGGAGGATAATAACCGGCGCACTACTGCTGACGGCCGTGACGTTCTGCTTGGCAGGCGTCGGCACTTGTTCTTCCATCGCCGGCATGGGGGCCTCGTAAGCCGGATAATAGGGCTGGTACGAGGACAACTGCATGGCATGCTTGGTCGGACGGTTCCAGGGATCCCCCTTCGAGTGATATCCGTCACTCCAAAACTCGCCGCAGTACCGCATCAATGCGTTCCAGCCCGCTTCGGCCGGCATCGGAGCGGCGACGAATCCAAGTAGCAATAGCGCTGCCGTTAGGTAGATTTTCTTTGTCACGTCATCCGCTCCCATGCAATAACTGGCACCTTCTCAAAAGTGGTTCCAGCATCACTTATCGACGCACTGCTGGCAGTGCAAGCAGTGCTTTTGGGGGCATCTGGCTGAAAGTCGGTTCCATTGATGACGGCTGATCGAGCTACGGAAGATGTAACGTCGTCAGCGGGCCAACGGCGGTCGTCGACGTTTTGCGCAGATCGTACGTCGCTAAAAGTCGTCCAATATCGTCAAGGTTTACCTTTTGATAGGCCTCGACCGTTTCTTTCACCGTGCGAAGCTTCTTCCGCTGCGTCCAGCTTGAGCCCACCGAGAAAAGGCGGCTCGAGGGGCGCTCGCTGCGTAGCACGACATGCGAACAGACTTTGTTCTTTGCTAAATCCAGTTCTCGCTGCGTGACCCCATCTGTCATCAGCTTCTCGACTTCGTAGGTGACGACTTCCAGCACGCGTTGGGCATCTTGCGGGGCACAACAGACGTAGTTCATCATCACGCCGCAGCCTTGGAATTCATACGACTCCATCGCTGCGAATTCCGCGAGACCTGGGTCGACCAGTTCCCAGAAGAAACGGCTACCGACATCGTCTCCCATGATCGTCGCCAGAAGTCGCGCCGCGTACCGGGCTTCATCCTCCGAGCCGGGCGACTCGGCCAGTTGGATGACGTACTGCTGAATCGAGGTCTCTTTGGTGAGGAGCTGAAAATTCGAATGACCGATCGGCCGAGCCGTATTGCGCGTCACATCGTACTTTTTCCAGCTACCGCACAACTTGTTCGCTTGATCGACGAGCTTGTCGAAGTCGACATTCCCGGTAGCGACCAGCGTCATGTTCGTCGGGCTGTAACGCTCTTCGAAGTACGACATCATCTGCTGCTGCGTCAGGTCGCCGACCGACTGCTGCGTACCGAGCACGCTGTTGCCCAGCGGATGTTCGCCGAACCAGGCCGCCATGCTCTTTTCGTGACCGCCGTAGGGTGGCTGGTCGTCGTACTTCATGATCTCTTCGAGGATCACCTTCTTCTCGGTATCGAAATCCTCTTGCCGCAATGTTGGCCGCATGATGTCGGCCAGAAGATCGACGATCTGCGTTTGCAGTTCCGGAAGGACGACGGCGTAGTAGACCGTTTGTTCCTCACTGGTAAACGCGTTCGACTGCGCACCGAGTTCGTCGAGTTCACGGTTCACGTCTTCGGCCGTGCGGCGCGAGGTCCCCTTGAACACCATGTGTTCCAGGAAGTGACTCACGCCGGCGACTTCCGCCGTCTCGTCACGAGAGCCCGTCTTTACGAAAAATGCCGTGGCAAGCGAATAAGCATTCGGGTTTACTTCGGCAACGATATCCAAGCCGTTATCAAGCGTCGCCTGACGAAATTTCACTCGGAACCTCCAATCTCTTTGCACCGATGGTTGTAACCCGATAGTCTTTGGGCGGATTCTTTTTCAGGTAGGCGTTGATGGTCTCGACACTGATTCCATCCAGTATCGTCTCCAGTTCTTCCATCGTCCGAATCCGGCCGAGATGATACCAGTCTGCTGCCAGCGAGGACGCCCGAGACGAACTCGATTCCTGCTGCATAATAATGCCACTCTTGAAGCGGGCCTTCAGTCGCGTTAGCTCATCCTGGTGAACGCCTTTGGGTAGTTCATTGAACTGCTCGATCATCACGTCGAGGGTCTCTTGAGCCCGTTCGGTACTTGTCCCGGCATACGCCAGGACGGCACCTTGCGTTTTGAGCGAGTTGCACGAGGCATACACGGTATAGCAAAGCCCGCGCTTCTCACGCACTTCGCTGAACAGTCGCGAGCTCATCCCGTCGCTCATGATGCCGATCGCGGCACGAGCCTGGTAGAAGTCAGGATCGGAGACCGGCACACCGGCGAACCCGAGCCCCACGTGTGTCTGGCTCGATTCAAATGGAACGTGAACGTACTTTGGCAAGGACGAACCCAGGTAACTCTTTTGCCCCGGGCGCGACTCCCAACCGCCAAACAGTTTCTGAATCGTTTCCTTCAATCGGTCCCAATCGAAGTTGCCGGCGACTGAGATGATCGCTTCGTCGGGACGAACCCAGGTATCGAAATATTCTTTCGCAACTTCCTGCGTGAGCGCTTCCAGACTGGCCAGCGTCCCGGTCGGATGCCAACCCCAGGGATCGGGGTACATCTGCCGCCGCAGGCTAAGCATGGCTTGCTGATGCAGATCGTCCTCCAGGGCACGCAGCTCCTGAAAGCACACCTGCTTGGCATCTTCGAACTCATCCGGCAGAAAATGGGGCCGCTGAACCAGGTCGGCATAAATGCTAAGCGTTGCTTCCAGGTTCTCAGCCAACAGGGCCCCGCCAAAGGACAGATGGCTGGACGATACGCCACCGCCGCGGGCAACCCCCAAGTTATCCAGCGCCTCGACATACTCTCGGCTATCGAGATCACCACACCCACGTTGGACCCAATCGCACAGTAAGTTGGCGACGCCGCGATTGGCTTCGACCTCACGCTGCACACCGGCTGGGATAACGATCGAAAAGGCTGCCGATTGCAGCCAGGGCATAGACTCGGCGAGGAGGGTCAGTCCGTTGTCGAAACTCTCGGAGTAATAAGTGGAACGCACGTGTTTGCCGTCGCTTCCCGCTGTTGCAAATAAGTCCGAAGATAAATGAGATGGGCTAATCCCTGATTTAAACGGCCAGAAGATGCCCCGACAAGGCCCAGTCACTGCGGACTAAGCATGCGTGCTGGTCTGAACGGTTCCCATTTCAACCGCTTTATAGACCGTCGAAGCGATTCGGAAACCGAGCCGCTCGTACAGGCGAATGGCCCCGATGTTCTGCGAAGTGACTTCCAGCGAAGCCTGCGTCAGGTCGTGCTCGCGAAATCCATTCAAGGCTCTCAGCAGCAGAATGGCTCCGATACCCTGTCCACGAAATCCGGGCACAACGCCCAGATTCTGAATCGATCCTTTTCCTTCGCGGTCGCGGACACCTTGCACGGTGGCAACCGGTCGCCAGTCGCGTGATTCGGGATCTTCGTATTCGATCAGCCAGGTAGCGGCCGGCAGGAAACCATCCCGCATCGAGATCTCGCGCATCAGGCGGAAACAGCCTTCCGAGTCCCCCAGACAAGGGAAGACATTCGCATCGACCTCGAACCGAAAGCTTTGGAATTTAACCTCGGCGTGCCGCTTAAGAATTTCTGCCGTCCAAGGCTGAAAGCGGAACCCAGGCGGAAGGGGTGGCTCATCGGGCAGATCTGCTAGCGAGATCTCCATCCGGAATCGTTTGAAATAAGTTAGCGTCACCGGCTCTCTTTCCACGATTGTGCACGCGTGAGCATGGTTATTAACACTAACTATCGTATCCCTTTACGCCCAAAAAAGCGACGAACGTTTCCGGAAAATGGATTATTGGGCGGTATCGATCGTTTGGTTCGCCGAAAAGACCTGGGCCTCGTTATCCCGGGCCCAATCTTCGCGATCATAGCTGATCACCGAAGTATCGGTCTCTTGGACTTCCAGCAGGTTCAGATCGAACCCCATCCGGGTGATTTCGGTGAACAGCTTATAGGCTAGATTCTCGACCGAAGTCGGGCCCTGGAATTCGCAGAGCTTGAAGTCCTCGCCATGGGTCGCCATGTGACTCTTGAGCGTCGCATAGAGAGGGTCGTTCACATTGATCAGCATGCCGTGATCGTACTTTTCCTTCAGGAAAGGCCCGATCTTGTCATCGAAATCAGAGAACAACGTCGAATACGACCCGGTCCGCTGCACCTCGAAGTGACAAACGATCCCGTACCGGTGCCCGTGCAGATTCCGACACTTATCCTGCAGTTCTTCATTTCGATGCGCGGCGTAAAACTTGTATTCCTTGCGGATGATCATCGCGAACTCCACCAGCGACCTGAATATTCAATACGGACGATTGTTTCGCTTTTCGAGGGAAAGGACAAGCAATCCTAGCACGAAAGAACTAACTTCGGCCTTTGACCGTACTCGTTGCCAGTTTTTAACTTCCGGCCGTCCAGAACGTTGACAACGAAAGAATCAAGCTTCTATTATGACAGGAAAGCCAAGCCGCTTGTCCCCGTAGCTCAACTGGATAGAGTGTCGGCCTCCGAAGCCGAAGGTTGCAGGTTCGAACCCCGCCGGGGATACTTTTGTTAAGCCGTGAACTCATATGGGTTTACGGCTTTTTTGTTGTCAGCCAGAAGATTCTGAGATGTTCTTGAAAATGGGCCGTTCTTGAAGCCTTCTACCCTGGCGGTGACCCTTATGCCCCAGGCCTATGGGTGAGCCACTGCCGGACGAACTTCCTTTGCTGGCCGGTCTCGGGCGACTCGCGGTCGTGCCGCTCTTGGTCCCGTTGTCTCAAGTCTTGAAGCACGTCCAACACGTCGTCAGGATTTGCCAGGCCATGCCGCAGTAGCCAACATCCGATGACGGTACCGGTGCGGCCGATACCACCCCAGCAGTGGACGTACACAGGGCTATCGCTGGCCAACGATCCGTCGATCGCATCGAGAATCTCATTCATCGTGGCATGCGTGGGAATCGACAGGTCGCGGATCGCATGTCGCCGCATCGCAGCCTCTGGCGAACGTTGTGCTGCGGTATCCTCGTAGGGGACGAACTGCTGTCCATTGGAGTTCGCTTCATCCGCCTCCATCAGATTCACGAACGTTAGGATGCCGGCGTCAACGAGCGTGTGGATTCTCGTTTCATGTTCGGCCGGGTCGAGGTGCCCAGGATAGGCGCCAGCAAGCAGTCGCGACGGTACGACCCAGTAGCTGGACGGCGTCGGAGGGATCGTCGTTTCGTCGGCGAGCATGAATCTCATTGGAAGCAGACTTCCTCACAAAGCGGAGCTAATTCAATGAATTGAAGGGGGGGACAATACCGCAAGAGGGTCATATTAAACTTCAACAAGTCGGCAGTCTATAAAATTGGAGATGCTGTGTAGGCTGGATGAATGGATGCCGAGAATCGGGCACAATGACAAAAGGAGTTCTACGTCATGCCTGACCAACGAAAACACCGAGGCCCGCATCCGCTGGACCGGCAACTCTTCGACGACGAAGCGATACCTGGCCTGCGTGAAGCCGTCGCGGACTTGTCGTGGCTGTGGACGCGCGATTACGCCATTGATTCATCACTCAAACTGGTTGGCGACCGATATGCCCTCAACGCTCGACAACGTATCGCCGTTGCCCGCTGTGCCTGTAGCGACAGTGCGGTTGTCCAAAGGGGACAACATGAAGTATCCGCGTCCGAGCTTTCTGGAAATGAGCTCTGGATCGACGGCTACAATGTGCTCACTTCGGTCGAGGCCGCATTATCCCACGGAGTGATTCTACATTCGCATGACGGGTGCTTTCGTGACATGGCGAGTATGCACGGAAGTTACCGCCGGGTAGAAGAGACGGTAGCAGCAATCGAGATCATCGGCGAGTTGGCAGCCAGTTTTGGCGTTGCGAATTGCCGCTGGCTGTTTGACCAACCAGTCTCCAACAGCGGGCGATTGAAGACACTGCTTGGAAAACTGGCCGAGGAACGCGACTGGAATTGGGAGATCGACCTGGTCGCCGATCCCGATCCGTTGCTTGCAGCCACCGACCGAATCGTCGCTTCCGCCGACAGTCAAATCCTCGACAGCGCAGAACGGTGGTTCAATCTTGCCCGGATCGCCATCGAATCACGCGTGCCAAATGCTTGGGTCATCGATTTATCGTAGCGACAGTTGCTGTGTACAGTCTTTGATTAACGTCGGAAGCATCCTTTTTGGCCCTATCCACCCCGCCTTGTATACACGAAGCGGCTGCTTTGAGGCTGAAGCTGACTCTCCATCTTTCGCTGAACCATTTCTTGACCTGCCCCCTTCAACCAGCGACCATCTCGCGGCGACGAGGCACTTTCCAATCTTCATCGGCAAGGTGTGCGATACGGTTCTATTCGCAGCGAACCACGCGCTACTTGAAAACGCAAATTAATTCGATAATATGTAGCACAATCGATTGAGCACTGTGGTTTTCACCACTTTTCCGTAATTTACAGTCTGTTCGTTTCGTGCCTAAAGCCTATTCCAATTCGACTTTGAGCGATGTCGCTCGTGAGGCCAACGTGAGCGTCTCAACCGCTTCTCGTGTGCTCAATGGCTTGGCCGAGAAGTATCGAATTAGTCGCTCGACGGCCCAGTTGGTTCGCGAATCGGCAGATAAGCTTGGGTTTCGTCCCAGCCAAGTCGCAAGGTCGCTTCGGCTAAAGCGGACAGGCCTGTTAGGGATTGTTGTTCCCGATCTTTCCAATCCATTCTTCTCCTCGATTGCCCGTGCGGTGACCGTGTCGGCCGAAGCGGAAGGCTTTTCGGCGATCCTGGCCGACAGTGGCGGTGCCGTCGGAAAAGAGAAGACACTGATCGATCAATTGACCACTCGTAGCGTGGAAGGACTGATCGTCTGTCCCGTCGGGCTCAACTTCGAGCACCTTGAGACGGTTCATCAACAAGGGATGCCGCTGGTTGTTGTGGATCGTTGCAAGGCGAATTCGTCAATGGTTCAGGTCACTTCCGATCACATCGCCGGCACGCGTCAAGCGATGAAGCTGCTACTCGGCAACGGCCATCGACACATTGGTGTGCTGCAGGGGATCGCCGGGACGCTTCCATGCGATCAGCGTCTTCAAGGAGTGCAAGAAGCTCTGACAGAAGTCGGCGCCAGGTTGGATTCGGCGATGATCGCCGGCGACCAGTTCACCTACGAATCGGGATACACGTCTGCCCGCAAGTTGCTGACAACCAATCCTCAAATCACAGCACTGTTTGCCATGAGTACTCCTAATGCATTTGGTGCCTATCAGGCTGCCATTGAACTGGGACTGCGCGTGCCGGACGACCTGTCTTTGATCTGTTTCGATGATGTCGCGTTTGCCGACTTCATGCAGGTCCCGCTAACGACGGTTTCGCAAGACGTGCCTGAACTCGGGCGGCTCGCGGCTTCGCTCGTCACCCAGCAGCTTGTCCATGGCAAAGTGCCCGCACAGAAAACGCACACAATACCGGTTACCCTCCTCACTCGAGCATCCGTTGGAAAGACGTCCCCATCATGAAACGCGAACTACTGCTCTTGCTACTGCTTTCAAGCGTTAGCCTGATCTTACCCCATGCCTCGTTCGCCGCCGAACCTAGTAAGCCAATTCCATTGATCTTCGATACCGATATCGGTAACGACTGCGATGATGTCCTGGCGCTAGCGATGATTCATGCCTTACAGTCGCGTGGAGAATGCGAGCTGCTGGCGGTTACCATTACCAAGGATCACGAATTAGCCGCTCCGTTTGCCGATAGCGTGAATACGTTTTATGGCCGCGGCGATATTCCGATTGGCGTGTGCCGAAGTGGCGTTACGCCTGAGGAAGGCAAGTTCAATGGACTGGCTTCTGAGGCGGATGGCGGCCAACTGCGTTATCCCCACGACCTGAAGTCGGGCAAGCAAGCTCCCAGCGCGGTGGATGTCTTGCGGAAGGCTCTAGTGGATGCCGAAGATGCTTCGGTTGTCATTTGTCAGGTCGGCTTCTCCACGAACCTGGCCGACCTCATCGAGTCTCCGGCTGACGACATCAGCCCACTCACCGGTATGGAATTGGTCAAACAGAAGGTACGTTTGTTTTCCGTGATGGCCGCGGCGTTTGCGAAGATTCCTGACCGTAAGACGGGAGAGCCAAAGCTGTATCGCGAGTATAACGTCTTCAAAGATATTCCAGCTGCCCGGCGTCTCTTCTCGAAGTGGCCCACTCCGATTATCTGGAGCGGATTCGAGATTGGCCTGAATCTGACCTATCCCCACGAAAGTATCGAGCGCGACTACGGCTATGTCGCCCACCATCCCGTGGCTGAGGCTTATGTCCGATACATTCCCCCGCCGCATGATCGTCCGACCTGGGATTTGACATCGGTTCTCGTTGCCGTGCGTCCCGATCACAACTACTTCGACATTTCACCGGCAGGGCAGGTAACCGTGCTCGAAGATGGTTACACCACGTTTGAAGCGAAGGAAGGCGGTCGCGATCGATACCTGATTCTGCGAGATGATCAGAAAGCTCGTGCCACCGAGGCGTTGACCCTACTTTCCAGCGAACCGCCGCACGTGCAGGTCGCCTCATCTCCGGGTGAAAGGTAGTCCAGTGCAAGATTCGAACATCCCGCCGCGGATTGCCGTGGCGGGATCTATCAATATGGATCTTGTGCTGCGATGTGCTCAGTTCCCGACACCGGGAACAACGACCGTCGCGCGGTCCTACGATGAGATCTCTGGCGGCAAAGGCGCGAACCAAGCAGTTTCCGCCGCGAAGGCCGGTGCGCACGTATCGATGCTGGGTCGTGTTGGCGACGATGCGTTCGCCCAGCGTCTGCTAGGTAGCCTGAAAGGGCACGGGGTTGATTGCACTCATGTGCTTACGACGCCTGATTGCGAGAGCGGCTTGGCGATGATCATGTTGGATCAGACCGGCCAAAACTCGATTGTCGTTGTCGAAGGTTCCAACGGGCGTTTCACGCCGCAAGATATCAAGCACCTAGAAGACGTGATTCAGTCGATTGACGTCATGCTTTTGCAGCTTGAGATCCCCCTGGAAACCGTTCAGGAAGTCGTTGAGATCGCGCGTGCGGCGAATGTTCGCGTCATCCTTGATCCAGCTCCTGTCCCTGACACTTTGCCTTCCGCTCTCCTCCAAGTCGATTTGATCTGCCCCAACGAACACGAGGCTGAACAGTTGACCGGAATCGCCGTCGATTCCCCAGAGCAAGCCTTGGCTGCCGCACAGGCCTTGCACGCCAAGGGCGCACGGCATGTTGTCATCACGCTGGGTGGCCGCGGCTCTTTTCTGTTTGATGAAAATGGCGGGCGGATGATTTCCGCATTCGAAACCAACGTCGTTGATACGACGGCCGCCGGAGATGCGTTTGCTGGAGCACTTGCGGTTTACTGGGCTCAACATGGCGATCTCGATGAAGCAGTACGTTTTGGCAATGCAGCAGGAGCGATCGCAGCTTCCCGCATGGGAGCGCAGCCCAGCATGGGCACGCGATCTGAAATCGAAAGTCTTTGGGGATCCTTGAAATGAAAAAGCTAGTTCCAGGACTACTACTCGTCCTTTTTCTGATCGGCTGCAAGTCGGAAGATTCAACCACGACAGATGGAGCAGATTCGTCGAGTGAGGTCAAGAAGCCACGCATCGCGCTGATCATGAAGTCGTTGGCCAACGAGTTCTTCTCGACCATGGCAGACGGTGCCAAGAGCTACCAGGCAGAACATCCTGATCAGTTTGAGCTTGTGGTGAATGGCATCAAGGACGAACGTGACATCAGCCGCCAAGTGTCGCTCGTGGAAGAGATGATCGCCGCCAACGTCGATGCGATCGTGATTGCCCCGGCCGACTCGAAAGCCCTGGTGCCCGTTCTCCGCCGCGCGAAAAAAGCAGGCGTAATCGTGATCAATATCGACAATCGGCTCGATGCCGAGGTGCTTGCTGCCGAAGGAGCGGAGATTCCTTTCGTCGGTCCCGACAACAAAGCGGGTGCCAAGCAGGTCGGCACCTACCTGGCCAGCAAACTGGCCGCGGGTGATTCGGTGTGTATCTTGGAAGGTGTTCGCACATCCTTCAATGGTCAGCAACGGTTTGCCGGTTTTCAGGAAGCGATGACCGAAGCCAACATCAAGGTCGCCGATCACCAGTCAGGCGAATGGGAGATGAGCAAGGCAAACACCATTGCCTCCTCCATGCTCAGCGAACATCCCGAGATCAAAGCGATTCTGGCCGCAAACGACAGCATGGCCCTGGGGGCTGTTGCCGCAGTCAAGGGTTCTGGCCGCACCGATGATGTCATGGTAATCGGATTCGATAACATCTCGGCAGTTCAGCAAGCCATCCGGGAGGGCAAGATTCTGGCCACCGCCGACCAGCATGGGGATCAACTGGCCGTCTATGGTATTCAGAACGCTCTTAAACTGATTGAAGACCCCAATGCGGCGATCGAAGATGTCGAAACGCCGGTCGATTTAATCACGCAGGAGTCGCTATCTAAGTGAACGATTCGACGTCGCTCCTGCTGAACACAACCGGCATCACCA
Organism: Bremerella sp. P1; assembly: GCF_028748185.1. Taxonomy (NCBI): domain Bacteria; kingdom Pseudomonadati; phylum Planctomycetota; class Planctomycetia; order Pirellulales; family Pirellulaceae; genus Bremerella; species Bremerella sp. P1. Next base: position 6,367,934 of record NZ_CP118164.1, read on the forward strand.
AGCAATACGGGGAAGCGTTGGTCTTGCGCGACGGCTCGTTGAACGTGCGCGAAGGAGAGATACTCGCGCTATTGGGAGGCAACGGGGCAGGGAAGAGCACCCTGGTGCGCATCATCTCGGGACTCGTTCATCCCACGTCTGGCCAGATGTTCGTTCAGGGACAGCCCTATTCGCCCAAATCGAAGCGTGAGGCTGAAGCTGCCGGGATTGAAATCGTTCAACAGGAATTCAATCTCATTTCCACTTTGAGCGTTGCGGAGAACTTACTGCTGACCCGGTTGCCTGCGATGGGCGGTGTAATTCGACAACGAGACCTCCATCGCCAGGCACGCGAGGCGCTCGACCGATTTGATCTAAGCGATATCGCCACCGATGCCATCGTCGAGACCCTGGGGGTTGGCCAGCAACAGATGATTGAAATCGCGGCAGCATTGTATCGGAAGTGCCGTCTATTGATCCTCGATGAGCCGACCGCCGCCTTAAGTGCCGCCGAAGCTGAGTCCCTATTCACATGGCTCGACAAACTCCGCGATGAGGGAGTCGGCATCATCTATATCAGCCATCGTCTCGATGAAGTCTCGCGAATCTCCGATCGGATCTCATTCCTGCGTGATGGAGCGATGATTGGAACCTATCCGACTTCTGACCTGACCGCTGACGAGATGGTGGAACTGATGACCGGCGATCATCCCCACACACCCCACTCCCACGCGATAAGCGAGCCAAGACCTGAAAGCGAAACCAGTTCAGCCGCCAACGTTGCCCTACGCGTTGAAAGGCTCTCAGGAGGCATGGTCGACGACGTCAGCTTTCAGGTACGCCAAGGCGAATGTTTAGGTATCGCAGGTTTGATTGGATCTGGACGGACGGAACTGCTGCGTTTGATATTCGGCGCTGATATCGCATCGTCCGGAGGCGTCTATCTTTCGGACGACGCGACCCCACGACGCTTTCGCCATCCCCACGAGGCAGTCTCCGCGGGCATTGCGATGGTCACCGAGGACCGCAAACAAAATGGATTGCTCCTTTCTCAATCGATACGGGTCAACACAACGCTGGCCGCTATGACCAAGCGGTTCAGTCGAGCAGGAATGATCCGATTTCCGGCCGAGCAGGAAGCAACCGATCAGTACTGTCAATCATTGGAAATCCGCTGCACCGACGGCCAGCAGCAGACAGGCACGCTCAGCGGAGGGAATCAGCAGAAGGTCGTGATTGCCCGTTGGCTTGGCACCGACGCAAGTGTGTTCCTATTCGATGAGCCAACGCGGGGAATCGATGTCCCGGCACGCAAACGGATTTATCGGCTCATCGATTCCTTGGCTGCCGAAGGAAAAGGGATTGTCATTGTGAGCAGTGACCTGGAAGAACTCTTCGAGACCTGCGATCGCATCGCCGTGATGTCTAATGGAAAGATGGTGAAAACATTTGAACGTGCCGACATGTCTCACGAGTTGATTATGCAAGCCGCCTTTTCCGGTTATCGAGAACGGAGTGTTGAGGAATGAACCCAAAAGCACTCAAGGAGATGCTCGTTCAGTATGGGGGCTTGTGTGTCGTACTGGCCATCATGGTGGGCGTATTCAGCGGCCTGAGCGAAAACTTCCTGCAGCGGTCGACCTTCACGACCATCGCCAATCAGATACCCGACCTGACGCTCGTGGCGGTCGGAATGACCTTCATTCTAGTGGTCGGGGGAATAGATCTTTCGGTAGGTTCAATCCTGGCATTGTCGTCGGCCGTCCTAGGTGCACTCATGGTGGACGCCGGCTGGCCGCTGTGGGCTGCCATTCCCGTTTGCCTATTAACCGGTGCGTTGTGCGGATTGTTTAATGGGTGCGTTTCGGTCGGGTTTCGCATTCCCTCGTTTATCGTGACCTTGGGCATGCTCGAGATCGCCCGCGGAGCGACGAAGGTCGTTACCGATTCTCAGACCAAGTACATCGGATCGAAGGTTGAAGTGATTGGCGAACCGCTTCCCTATCTCCATCTCTCGACGGCATTTCTCCTTGCGCTTGCGGCTGTCCTGGCAGGTCAATTCCTGCTTTCCAGAACCGTTTTCGGTCGCTACTGCATCGCAATTGGGACCAACGAAGAAGCCGTGCGGATGTCAGGCATTCGGACGGCCCCGTACTCCATCGCCGTGTTTACCCTGAGTGGACTGCTGTGCGGACTCGCTGGCCTCGCTCAGACTTCCCGGCTCTCCAGTGCCGATCCCAATGCAGCGATTGGCCTGGAATTGCTGGCGATCGCCGCCTGCGTAATTGGCGGCACGAGCTTGATGGGTGGCCGAGGCAGCGTCATCAGCTCGTTTATTGGCGTGTTGATCATCTCGGTCCTGCAAACAGGCCTTGCCCAGATCGGTGTCTCCGATGCTAACAAACAGATCATCACGGGAAGCGTGATTGTGGTTGCGGTTCTGATTGACTCGCTCCGCAACCGCTTTCGGAAGTGACTCATAATATTCAGCCGAGCGTTGCGAGTTTTAGAATTCTTCCTGAAAACTACTCGTTAACAGGAATCCATCTCGGCCAGCTCGGATCTTTGTCAAATTGCTTCAGAAAGACGATCGCGAATTCCCTAGCACGGTCGTCCGGGATGCCGTAATCGATGGAGTCTTGGAAGTATTTTGCGGCCTCCGTACGTTTTCCACGACTGAGATAATGCAGCCCAATTTGGTAATTGGCACCACCATGCGCGAGCTTGGGAGTATCCCTTAAGTACTCACTGATCGAGGAATCGCCGGCATTGTACCGCAGAAAATTTCTGCGGACACGATTGCCGTCCTCAGGGAAGTTTTTATACAGTTTGACGGCCAACGCTTGCGCTTCTTCATAGCGGCCAGTGATCAAGGCTAGATCGATCACCCATCCGGCACCCTCTTCCGTAGCCGTGCCCAGGTACTCTTCTATAACCGGGTCATCAATATCTATTTTCTCCGTCTCGAGCTGCAGGATTATACGGCAGAGGTTGCCACGACCAATGGCAAACTCTTTTTGTTTAAGACGCTCAATCTCACTATCAATTTCCGAAGGGTTATCAAGAGCGTAGCCGAGAAGAGTGGCTTGGCCTTGATTGGTTGTCCGATAATACTCTCGCGCCTGTTCGGTATCGCCATGAAGGCGATAATACCTTCCTTTGACGTTTTGCGAGGCATACGATCCCTCCTTACCAAACTGAGCAAAAATCTCGTCCAGATCTTGTAATAATTCATCCGCTCGCATGTTGAATTTTTCCGCTTCCACCGAATCCCCCTGATCCTCTGCCTCATTGGCTAGTTTTACAAAGAGGTCCTGAGCGAGCATGCGTATGTACAGCTGGTACGTCAAGGAAAACTCGTTCACCGGCAGATAAGACATACTGCGGTCGGCGTCTTGAATCGCAATTTCCATGGCCTCAAGGTCGCGTGAACCATTTGCCAGGGAGGCAAGCGTAAGAGCACGATACACGTACGCGAGAGGGTGCTGCAGGTTTTCCGCGGCCTCGGTTAGCAATTCCAAGCCGGTGTCGGGATCGGACCAAATTAACGAATTACCGACGAACATGCGTTCGTAATCGGAATTCAATGTCTTGGCATCCTGTCGAACGGTTGCATGGGCGTAGGACTCCCAATCACCGTGGATCAGGTACGCCATCGCCAGCATGGATTGAATAATTACGTCATCGGACTCAAGTTGATTCGCTTCCTCCAAGTATTGGATAGCCGCTTTTACATCACCATCATAACGGGCCTTTACTCCATCGACCATCAATTCGTAGGCGCGTGGTTTGTCGAGTTCCGCACCGGCGATTGCCTCACGTGCTTGATCAAAGTTGCCGATGGCTGCCGAAACGACCGCTCGATCAATGCCCACTTGTTGTTTGTAGGAGCGGGCTTCTTTAAGTTCATTCAGCGCGTTATGCAACTGAATAGCAATGATCGAACTGGAAATTGTTGACACCAACAGAATCGTCGTGATCACACTTCCCGTAATAAGCAGGGAGCGATTCTTGCGGGCAAACTTCCGAAACCGATACGATGCCGATGGTGGACAGGCTTGAACCGAATCACCCTTGAGGAATCGCTGGACGTCATCGGCAAACTCGGTCGCGGAGTCGTAGCGACGATTACGATCCTTTTCCAAAGACTTCATCACGATGAGATCGAGTTCGCCACGCAGCAGGCCGCCAAGCTTTCGTGGATCGGTTTGCCGCTTGGTCGCAATCGCTGCCGACTGCTTGCCCATAGTGCTATACCGCCGCGAAGGCTGTAATGGTTCATCCTCACGTATCATTCGTTGCAGGTCGGCGTAAGCCGTTTGGCGGATCTTTACCGGGTCCAGCGGCGTGCATCCAGTCAACAGTTCGTACAACAATATTCCCAATGAGTAGATATCGCTGCGGGTATCAATATCCAAGCCGCTCATCTCGGCCTGTTCCGGACTCATATACTGCGGAGTACCAATCATCTGACCATGGGCCGTGAACAGGGTCTTCTCGGTGAGTTGCTGAGAGATCGCCTTGGAGATACCAAAATCGATTACCTTAGGCACGGGCACGCCGTCGTGCAGGGTGACCAGTACGTTCGATGGCTTGATGTCGCGATGAATAATCCCCTTTTGGTGCGCGTGCTGAATCGCCTGGCAGACGGTCGCAAACAATTCCAACCGTTGCTTTAGCGTGAATTTGTTTTCATCGCAGAAGTCGGTGATCGGTACTCCCTTGACGAGTTCCATCACGAAATAGGGACGTCCCGCATCCGTAGATCCTCCGTCAAACACCTTGGCGATGTTGGGGTGGTCCATCAGGGCCAGTGCTTGCCGCTCCGCTTCAAAGCGAGCCACGACGGCCCGCGTGTCCATGCCCGGCTTGATAATCTTGACGGCGACCTTGCGACGAACCGGACGGCTTTGCTCGGCGAGATAGACGACGCCGAAGCCTCCTTCGCCAATCATCTGCAGCAGCTTGTAGCGTCCGATGTGCTCGCCCACAGCCTCGCCATTGCCACTGAAACTGGCCGTCGCCTCAACCGCCACGTTGGACTTCAGCAGGGATTGCTCCTTTTCAAAAGCATCCAGCAGGGCATCCACTCGTTCCCGGAGCGCTGCGTCGCCTGCACAGATCTGGACGAGATAATCTTCACGTAGTTCCCCAGACGTAATCCCTCGAGCAATGTGAAAGATCTTCTCTTCGTCCAATTGGCGGTCATTCATGCTTCGATTCCAGTTCGTCGTGAGTAGTATTCTGGACCTGTAAATAACTATGCGAGATTCACAGTCAGAGCCCCGAACCGATTTTTGGAAATTTTCTCTAAGTACATCATTCACTCGCTTCCGACATGGCAACACGTAACCAGGATCGAGCGTAAGCCCAGTCGTTTTCGGCGGTCGAGAGGGAGATACCGAGCGTTTGCGCTGCTTGCGCGGTTGTCAGACCGGCAAAGAATCGCAATCGGACGATCTCCGCTTTGCGAGGGTGTTGTTGATTCAGCCGCTCCAGGGCTTCGTCCAATCCGAGGATGTCATCGCATGCGATTGGCAGAACTGCCGGATCTATCGCGGCGAGCTCGAGACGTTTTAGTTCACCACCGTGCTTCACCGTTGCTCGCTGGCGAGCACGCTCGATGAGAATTCGCCGCATAGCCTCAGCCGCCGCGGAGAAAAAGTGACGAGCATTGTCCCATTTTTGCGGCTGCTTTTGGTCCACCAGGCGGATAAACGCGTCGTGCACCAACGCTGTGGCCTGAAGCGTCTGGCCGGGCCTTTCCTGTGACATCTTAGCGCTGGCGAGCTTACGAAGCTCGTCGTAGACCAAGGGTAGCAAGCGATCCGCTGCCGAGGCATCGCCATCTTCGATCTGGGATAGAATCTGCGTAACATCTGACATGATGCCAAGGTACTATGGCCACAAGAAGAATGCCAATCTCCCAAGGTCGATTCTTGGCAATTGCTCTCGCTTGCCTCCTGTTGCTGAGGCAGTCTTACTTTCACGTTCGTAAAGATTAGTTTGCGAATGGAAAGGTACGACTCGCCTTCGACAAGTTCCTACCAGTACTCCCGGGCGGCAGCCAACCACGCACACGCACTGTTTCAACGAACAGCCAACGTCCAGCGCGACTAGATCGCTCAGAAATGCGAAAAGTACCATCCCCCGCCAGCAACAAATCTCAATGTCTTCTTTCGCGTAAATCCGCGATAATATTTCCGATCTCAATTGTGCATGACAATAACCCCGGTCATGGCGAAGCAACGGTTCCTTCTTAGGAAATTGGCTGAGGTGACGGATCATGGTTAATCGACGGTACCCATTACGGCGGACCTTGCCGGATAGGACAACTAGAACCGCCAAATGCCCTCTTCAGACGTTTGTGGTACAAAACAGGTACCACTAACGCTTTGCCAATCGGCCATTGATGCCTGGCCAGGGCACTCTTAATGGTCCTCCTTTTCTTCTTAACATCTCAACACCCGCGCTAATCCCCCGGTCTCCTTTGATGTTCAACGCCCCTTGGTTGCCAAGCCTGTTCCTATCCTCGCCTAAGCGTAAAAGCAGACGCAGGCAGCGACTTGGCTTGTCCAAGCACACTCACCCGTGCGTGACTTGCATTGTTTCTGGTGAAGCACTTGAAGAACGATTGGTACTTTCGGCAACGGTTGGCAACAACATCGCGGTCGGTGACGAATTCCAGAATTATCGGATTGCGATCGCCGCGACTGCCGAATTCACCGCCTATTTTGGTGACCAGAATGCCGCCCTGGCTGCTATCCAAGATACGGTCGCAGAACTCAACGAGATCTTCGAGCGCGAACTAGCTATTCACTTCGATCTGGTGAGCGGCACCAACACCATCTTTACTAACTCGTCTACCGATGGTTACACCAACGGTAACGCCAGCACGATGATCGGCCAGAACACGCCGATTCTCAACTCCATCATTGGTGTGGGGAACTACGACATCGGGCATGTCTTCGGAACCGTATCCAGCGGCGGAAGTGGCCTAGCCGGGCTCGGGGTCGTCAACAATTCGAATTGGAAAGGACGTGGCGTTTCGTTATTCGCTGCACCTGTTGGAACCAACTTTGTGAACCTGGTCGCGCACGAGATCGGGCACCAATTCAATGCAGAGCACACGTTCAATGGGAATACTTACGGTTCAACAGCCGGGAATCGAAGTGCCAGTAGCGCCTACGAGCCAGCAAGCGGTTCTACCTTGATGAGTTACGCGGGTATCGCTGCCGACGGCAGCGGTAACGACAATCTCCAGGATCAGGAAGACGATTACTTCCACTCGGCAAGCTTTGAAGAGATCCAGACCTTCTTGGCCGGTAGCGGTGCTCCGAGTTCCACGACTCCAACTGGAAACAGCATACCCACAATTTCTGCAGGTTCGGACTACACCATCCCTGCTGGAACGACTTTTCAACTGATTGCTTCCGGATCGGATGCCGATTCGTCGGACACACTTACCTATACGTGGGAACAATTGGACCTCGGTCCAGCGATGAGTCTGCCGCTGTTCGATAATGGCAGTAGTCCCTTGTTTCGCTCTTTCGTACCGACAACCGACCCGTCACGAACCTTTCCTTTGCTTGACGACATCATCAACAACGTCAATACGGCAGCAATCGGCGAGGCGCTTCCGACGACCGATCGCGATATTAACTTCCGTGCCACGGTGCGTGATGGCAACGGCGGGGTGAACTCGGACGATACGCTGATAACTGTCGTCGCTACGGGATCGCCTTTCCAGCTGACCAACACGAACAGCGGATCAACTTGGATCGGCGGGCAGTCGCAGACGATCACCTGGGATGTCGCCGGAACGACGGCCAATGGAATCAATGCTGCCAATGTGGCGATCGAACTCTCCGACGACGGCGGCTACACGTATGGCATTACGCTGGCGGCTTCGACGTCAAACGATGGTTCTTTCACGATCGATGTCCCCAACATTGACATCGCCCAGGCTCGAGTCCGTGTTCGTGCCATCGGCAACGTGTTTTTCGATATCTCTGATGCCGATTTCAGTATCACAAGCAATGCGAGTCTTCCCGGCGTAACAGTGACCGAATCCGGCGGCACGACGCTGATCGGCGAAGCAGGAGTTGTGGGCGGTCAGACGGTCGACACGTATACCCTTGCCCTGAATACGACTCCCAGCGGTCCCGTCGATATCACGGTCAATGCGGATTCCCAGACAGAGGTTAGTCTCGATGGCGTGAACTTCGCCTCAAGCGTTGTCGTGACTCGTTCAGACACAACGCCCCAGACCATCCATGTCCGCGGCTTTGACGACGGAGTTGAAGAAGGCATTCACAACGGATCGATTACGCACAGCGTCTCGTCGAGCAGTGATTCCAACTATCCCCTGGACATGGATATCAATTCGATCAGTGTCACCATTGCCGACGACGAGTTGCAGCCGCTGATTGGCGTTGACTTCGACGACACCGGTTCCTCACCCACCAACTGGACAACCATCACAAGTATCTTCTCCAGCTCTAACTCCAACTTGATTCGCGAAGACGGTGCGACTTCATCGGTTGACCTCACTATCAATACCAGTGGTGGCGCCAATACAGATACGACTAGTCCACCGCCCAATTTGCCCGATCACTCACCGACTTTGTCAGGCCTGGACGGTATTCGTTTTGCCGCGAATTCCATCGTACTCACCTGGTCAGATCTCGTTCCACTGGCTGATTACGACCTGTATCTGTTTTTGTCAGAACCCTATTCCAACATTGCGATCCAGACCGTCACGATTTCTGGTGGAGGAAACAATCCGTTCCCCTTCATCATGGATACCTCACAGACTGGCTCTGACCTGCTCGTCAACAGTGCCGTTGCCAGTCCCAGCAGGCCCTTAGAAGACGACGCCGTTCGTGCGACCGCCGACAGTAGTGGTGAAATCGTCATCACCATCTCTAACACAGGCGGCGACTATGTCTTTCTTTCCGGGGCGGCTATCCAGGCAGTCGCCCCAGTAGGTACTCCGCCTCAGGCAGTTAACGATTCATACTCGATTGACGAAGACACAACACTCAATGTTTCGGCAGCGGGCGTTCTCAGCAATGACACCGATACCGAACTGGACCCGTTGACGGCCTCACTATTGACCGGGCCGACCAATGGGTCGCTGACGCTCAATCCGGATGGGTCCTTTACCTACACACCCAACGAGAACTTCAACGGCACCGATACCTTTACGTACCTGGCGAATGACGGCAGTTACGACTCGAATACGGCGACGGTGACCATCACGGTTAACGCGACCAACGATGAACCCGTTGCCCAGGACGATCCGGTGACTACCGATGAAGACACACCGATCACTGTGTCAGTTCTCGATAACGATAGTGATGTCGATGGCGACACAATCAGCGTGTTATCCGTCTCCGATTCCGCCAATGGCACTGCGGTCCTGAACGTGGATGGTACGGTCACCTACACGCCGAATCAGGACTTTCATGGTGAAGACACTTTCACCTACACCATCACCGACACGAACAACGAAACGCATACGGCGACGGTAACGGTCACGGTCGATCCCATTAATGATGAGCCGGTTGCCGCGGACGATTCGGCATCCACCGACGAGGACACGGCCGTTGACATTTCTGTCTTAACCAATGACAGCGACATCGATGGCGACAAGTTGACCGTCCAGTCGGCCAGCACTCCAACCAATGGCACGACTGTGGTCAATGCTAACGGGACCATTACCTACACCCCCAACGCCAACTTCAACGGCACGGATGAATTCACCTATACGATAAGCGATGGCAACGGTGGTTCGTATTCGGCCACGGTGACGGTTACGGTCCTTGCCCTTAACGATGCTCCCGTTGCGACCGACGATGGCTACTCGGTGGATGAAGATGGTACGCTGACCGTTCCCGCCGCTGGCGTGCTGGGTAACGATACCGATGTCGAAGATGACTCGCTTAACAGCATACTCGTGTCAGACACTGCTAATGGAACGTTAACACTCAACACAGACGGCTCGTTTACCTATACCCCCGATGCTGACTTTTACGGAACCGACACTTTTACCTACAAGGCCAACGACGGTTCCGCAGACTCGGATCCGGCAACGGTAACCATTACCGTGAATCCGATTAATGACGCGCCCGTTGCCACCGATGACTCCGCTTCGACGAATGAAGATACGCCCGTCACGATCAATCTCTTGGCGAATGATACAGACACCGAATCGGACTCGCTGAGTATCGAAATCGAAACGGGGCCAACCAACGGAAGCGTCGAGCAGAACCCTGACAAGACGGTGACCTACACGCCAGATCCCGATTTCCACGGCACCGATACGTTTACCTACCTGGTTACCGATGGCGACAAATCGGACACGGCCACAGTAACGGTCACCGTGCTGCCGATCAACGATGCCCCGATCGCTGTCGACGATTCCGCGACAACGACGGAGGACGTCTCCGTCGCCATCTCGGTCTTGGACAACGACACGGATGTCGACGGCGATTCACCCACAGTTGCTTCCGTGAGCGATCCCGCGAATGGATCGGTCGTGATCAACCAAGACGGGACGGTTACCTATACGCCTGATACCAACTTCGAAGGCAGTGACACCTTCACCTACACCATCGATGATGGCCATGGCGAAATGGACACCGCAACGGTTACCGTCACCATCGGCGCTGTAAACGATCCTCCGGTGGCCAGTGACGACTCGGCATCAACCGATGAAGACACATCCGTCGATATCACCGTGTTGGATAACGACAGTGATATTGACGGCGATGTGCTTAGCGTGGTCTCGGCCAGTGAGCCGGCCAACGGGACGACCGTGGTGAATGCCAACGGCACGATCACCTACACGCCCGATCCCGACTTCCACGGGACCGATACGTTCACCTATAAAATTGATGATGGCAATAGTGGATCGGATACGGCTACGGTGACGGTGACGGTCAATCCAACAGCTGACGCACCCGAGGCCACGGATGACGATTACAACGTTGATGAGGATACGACGCTGACCATTTCTGCGGCCGGGGTCTTAGGAAACGACTCGGACGTCGATGGTGATTCGCTCACCGCGGCGGTCGTGGCTGGCCCGTCCCACGGATCGTTGACGCTCAATAGCGATGGTTCGTTTAGCTATACCCCAAACACGAACTTCAACGGCAGCGACAGTTTTACGTACCAAGCAAATGACGGTACTGCCAACTCAAATACAGCAACCGTTACGATTGTCGTAAACGCGGTGAACGATCGGCCGGAAGCTGCGGACGACGATAGCTACTCGGTCGATGAAGATAATTCACTGACTGTTCCTGCGGCAGGCGTGCTAGGCAATGATTCCGACATTGATGGCGACGGCTTTACTGCGGTTCTGGTCGACGGCCCTGACAATGGTGACCTGACGCTCAATAGCGATGGTTCATTTACCTATACGCCGGACACCCACTTCAACGGCAGTGACACCTTCACCTATCTGGCCAACGATGGAATTGCCGACTCGGATCCGGCAACTGTGACCATCACCGTCAATCCAATCAATGATGACCCTGAGGCCAGTGACGATTCGCCCACCACCGATGAAGATACGGCTGTTGACATCGCCGTATTAGACAACGACACCGATATCGACGGGGACATACTCACCGTTATTTCGGCGAGTGATCCGACCAACGGATCGGTTGTTGTGAACGCGAATGGGACAATCACCTACACCCCAGACACCAACTTCCATGGCAGCGATTCGTTTACCTACACAATCCAGGACACCAGCGGGCAACCGAGCACGGCGACGGTCAATGTCACGGTCAATCCGCTCAATGATCCTCCAGTCGCTCTGGATGACTCAGCGCAGACCGACGAAGGCGTGCCAGTTGTCATCACTGTCCTTGGGAACGACAGCGACGTTGACGGTGATCAACCAAGCGTTACTTCGGCAAGTGACCCCGCCTCTGGTACGACCCAGATAAACCCGGACGGGACGATTACCTACACGCCCGATGTTGACTTTCACGGAAGCGATTCATTTACCTACAACATCGCAGATGGCAATGGCGGTAGCGCAACCGGGACCGTTTCAGTCACTGTCTCTGCCACGCAAAATGATAGCGTCGTATCCCTGTCGTTGGCTGCGCTTGACGGCGGGGTCAGCAACGCCTCGCCACCAACATTTGGCGAAGAGCCTCCCGTATTACACGAGTGGCAGAGCGTTGGCGGACAACTTTGGCTAACCGTTGCCGAAGCATTCGATGAGATATCGGTCGACCTGGTCATCGATATCGTTTCTTCAACGGAACTGGTTGAGGCCCCAGTCATCATCGAACATGTAGGCCAAGCGGCCCAAATTGAAAGCGATGTCGTCAACACTGACCGGGCAACGCGAATTACGCTCACAGGCATTGATCTCTCTGGCGTTCAAATCGGTGATCATGTCTACCTGGGGACGCTCTCGTTTTCACCCAATACTTCCAATCTGGCAGGCCTGACGTCCGGTACAGACGGAGAATATTCCCAAGGTGAAGATAATCTCGGGTTTTCCGTTAATGCCGCTGAGACCGTCGGCGGCGTTCCACTTCTATTCGCGTCTGAGGTTCCCGGTTCTATAGCCCCGGTCATCTACGATACAAACGACGACGGTCGAATCGGGCTGTCTGATTTCGCTGAGTTCATCAGTCTCTATGGACATACGGCTGACCAGAGCAAGCCAGAGGCATATCGATATGATTTCGACCGCAATGGCAAGGTATCACTGCAGGACTTTGCTTTGTTCATCCGGTATTACGGATTCACGAAAGTATCCCAGTCTGATATTGAGATGCCTGGCCTAACGAGCGAACTTGTGACTCAGGCAGCAACGTCGCAGCCCGCAGAAGAATTGATCGGCGTGTTCGCTGCCGCCCAACTCGAATCAGAGCCCAACGAAATCACATTGATCGATCAAGGCTCTGAATTTCCTGCGCAGCTAAGCGTTAGCTCACCTCAGGTAACCAATTCGACACTTGTCCCTGAGTCCCGGCACGATACTGAAAAGTCCTTTATCGAAGAGAATTCTGAATCTACAGTCCAACGTACTATCCGGGTTGATCATCTACCTCACGCACGGCTCTTCTCCAACGTTTCGTGGGAACCGCGACTTGTGGATGTCGCGGTTCAGGACGACGATGTCTTTGACTTCTCCTCGCGTGCCGTCGAGAGCGATGATGACGACGAGTTCGCCCTCGCGCCCATTTGGCCCATAGATTGATAACAGTTTGACACGGCGGTCCTGTGCAAGGACACCGCTTTAGGCCACCGGCCGAACCGGTCACAGGGTAAACTCCAGAATGATGAGTTGCTCGGAACGGCGATCAGGCTAGAATTCTTGAGAGTGGTACATCACGCCAAGGAGATCGCTATGAGTCATCAAATTGAGAAGCTTATTGACCGACTCTGGGATTCGTATCGGATGATCAATCCCCAGGCCGACCTCATCCACAAGTTGCTCTCGGACCGCGGCGAGACGATCGTGAATGATCACATCGCGTTCAGGACGTTTCAGGATCCTCGAATAGGTATCGACCAACTGGCGGTTCCTTTTCTCGAAGGAGGCTACGAGGCTGGGGAAGAGTACCATTTCGAAGCAAAGAAGCTTTTCGCCAGGCACTATCAACACAGTGACCAGGCGTTCCCGAAAGTCTTTATCAGCGAATTGCTATTAGACGAGTTCTCCGGCGAATTTCGCGACATCATAACGCAAATGCTTGAGCAACTGCCGGACGTGAATACACTCTCGGAGCCGCTGTGCACTTCCGGACAACTTTGGAACGTGCCGTTTGCTGACTATGAGAAGTTGAGTGAGCAAAGTGAATATGCCGCCTGGATGGCCGCCCATGGGTTCTGCGCAAACCATTTCACTGTCTTCGTGAATGCCCTGACAACCATCGATTCGCTGCAGGATCTCAACGCACTGCTAATTCAAGAAGGGTTTGCCTTGAATCAAGAAGGCGGAGCCATCAAGGGCTCGCCTGAGGTCTACCTGGAACAATCTTCGACAGTCGCTTCGGTCGTGGAGATTCCCTTCCAGGACGGAGTGCATGCCGTGCCGGGCTGTTACTACGAATTTGCCCGGCGGTATCCTCTCCCTGATGGCTCTCTCTTTGAAGGCTTCGTTGCCAAAAGTGCCGACAAGATATTCGAGAGCACTGACAAGAAGCTACAAAACTAGCAGCCAATACTACGGGAACAGGCCACGTCGTAGCTTGGCTTCGGCGACTCGTTCGATACCTTCGATCAATGCGGCAGTACGGAAGTCGAGGTTCTGCTTCTCACTCCGACCAAGCGTCCGCTGGAAGGCATCGACCAAGATCTTCTTGAGTCGCGAGTTGATCTCATCCAGCGTCCACATGTAGTTCTGAGTTCCCTGAACCCACTCGAAGTAAGAGACGGTGACACCACCGGCATTACCGAGAACGTCCGGAACCACGAAGACTCCTCGTTCTTTCAGGATCTCGTCGGCTTCGAGGGTTGTAGGACCGTTGGCACCTTCCGCGACCATCTTGCACTGTAGTTTCTCGACATTGCTGGCCGTGATCTGATTCTGCAAAGCACAAGGTGCCAGGATATCGCACTTAAGCTCAAGCAACTCCTGATTGGAGACCTCGTCGGCGTGCGGGTACCCTTTCAGCACGCGATTATCCGCCACATATTGCAGCAAATCGGTCACCGAAAGTCCTTTCGGGTTATAGAGGCCAGTCGACACATCGCTAACGCCGACGACCTTGGTACCCAGTTCTTCCAGAAGTCGCGCTGTATTGCTACCGACATTACCGAAGCCCTGAACGACCGCCGTCGCTCCTGGCATCGACAGCCCCATTACCTTGGCGGCTTCTTCGATGACATACACAAGACCTCGGCCGGTGGCTTCGCGGCGGCCTAACGATCCGCCTAAGGCCACTGGCTTACCGGTGACAATGGTCGGAACCGAATAGCCAAGCTGCTGGCTGTATGTGTCCATCAGCCAAGCCATCACCTGTTCGTTGGTACCCATGTCCGGTGCGGGAATGTCCTTCTCGGGTCCGATCATTTCGATGATTTCCATCGTGTAACGCCGCGTTAAACGCTGCATCTCGTGGCTGGTCAACACGGTGGGGTCGATGCGGACACCACCTTTGGCCCCGCCAAACGGAAGACGCATCAGCGCACACTTCCAAGTCATCCACATCGCCAAGGCAGACACTTCGCCGAGACCGACATCTTCATGATAGCGAATACCCCCTTTGGTTGGCCCCATTGTCAAGAGATGCTGAACTCGATAGCCGAATACCGTCTCGACATGGGTGTAGCGATCTCTTCGAAACGGCAACGTTACCACAAGTGTCCGTTGAGGGAATAAGAGACGCTCTCGCAAGTTCTCGTCGAGGCTCATAATCTGAGCCGCTTTAAGAAACTGCTGTTGAGACAGGTGCAGCATGGGAGAATTCCACTCTTGCTGCTCAGCATGCGTTCGCTTAACGGCCAGTTTCAATGAACGGGCGAGGCGGTGTCCATCGATCTTTCCCTTAATCAAGTAGTCTTGGGCACCTGCTTCTACGGCCTTGGCAGCCAGAGAAATATCGTCATTGCCTGTCAGCACGACGACTGGAATGTTGCCGGCCGCCTCGTGCATCCGCAGAAACGTCGGAAGCCCTTCGCTATCAGGCAGCGTGAGATCGAGCAAAATGGCATCGGGGCGATTCTGCGACAGGTAATTGAGGCCTGACTCCAAGCGTTCGACGCTGAAAATCGTGAACTTGGTATCGCCCGTTTCGGAAAGAAGTTCCTCGATCAGTTTGGCTTGAAGCGGGTTATCTTCAACGACAAGAACAAGAATTTCCGACATCGCTGGCTCCTGTCAAAGTCGGCTGGGGTGGCGACAGGGTAAAAATCGACACGCGTCCGCTAACATTCTATGGCGTAAAATACCCAATGGCGCGTAAAATCTCTATTAACTCTTTTCGGCAGGATGGCCATGGCACTGGAATCGGAAGTTCAAACCATCTTATCCCGCATTCAAACACAGCGGGATGAAATGCTTCACCAACTGGTGCGATGGGCAGCTATCAATTCTGGCACTAGCAACCTGGCAGGCCTTCGCCAGCTAGGCGATCTCGTACTCGACGATCTTCGGACCTTTTCTGACGATGCCCATGCAATTTCTGTCGAGCCGCAGCTTTTTGTTAACCAACATGGCGACTTGAAAGAACGCCCTATTGGCGACGTCCTATTAGGAGTTTGCCGCACGGGTGCTCCCCAGCAGGCGATCTTGTCGATTCATTTGGATACCGTCTATCCCAACGAATCTCCTTTTCAGAATGTAAAGCAAGAGGGTGAACTACTTCACGGCCCCGGCGTGGCCGATGCCAAAGGGGGCCTCGTTGTCCTTTTATGGGCACTCAAAGCATTTGAGGAATACGTCGAAACAACCGGTCACCTCAACCTGGGATGGAAGGTCATTCTCAATAGCGACGAAGAAATCGGATCGCCTGCTTCTCGCGAGGTCTTCAGTACTCATAGTGAAGGAGTCGATTTTGGTTTGCTGTTCGAACCTTGTCTGCCCAACGGTAGTCTTGTGGGGCAGCGGAAGGGATCGGGCAACTTTGAGATTGTCGTCCGAGGGCAAGCGGCGCACGCAGGACGTGAGTTTCATAAGGGGCGTAACGCAATAGTTGCTGCGGCCCATGTCACCCAGAAGCTGCATGCCCTGAATGGGCGCTGGAAAGACACCACAATCAATGTCGCCAAAATTGACGGCGGAGGTCCCACCAACGTCGTACCAGACACGGCCGTCGTCCGTTTCAACATCCGTTATCCATCCGCGGACATCGAGGCTCCGTTCAATGCGGCGCTCGATCGAATTGTCGAGGAAACGGGAGACGGGATTACCTTGATACGACATGGTGGATTCTTCGCCCCACCCAAACCGCTGACCGAAGAATATGAATCATTGCTCAAGACTGTTCAGGCCAGTGGCAAGACACTTGGGATTGATTTCTCCTGGGAGTCGACCGGCGGCGTCTGCGATGGCAACCGCCTGGCAGCACTCGGTGTGCCCAATATCGATACGATGGGCGTCCGCGGGGGCAATATCCATTCCCCTCAGGAATACATGCACTGCGACAGTTTGGTCCAGCGAACGCAGCTCACCTTCCTCACTTTGGTAACCCTTGCCGAAAGATTTCGACAGGCCGGGACTTCAACCAAGGCGTAAAATGAAGTACAGCACCCATCTGCTAAGGAGGCCCCATGGAATCCAAATCCCTGATTGCCCAACAGCTTTTGTCTGATCCCCGTGTCGCCCAGGCAACGGAACTTCTTACCGCCGCGTTGGCAGAACATTCTGCCAAGCTGTCTGCCCGCGGTCCCATCCCGGAACTCACCGAGCCTTACCAGAAGTGGCTAGACGTATTCGCTCAGCTGCGCGGCAACGCGCTGTTCTTTCCATACCTCGGAAGTGGAGCAGGGCAGGGGGCGCTTGTCGAACTAGCGGATGGAAGCGTCAAATACGACATGATTACCGGTATTGGCGTCCACGCGATGGGACATGCCAACACGGATCTTCTGCCAGAACTCATTCCTGCGGTGCTCTCGGATACGGTCATGCAGGGAAATCTCCAACAGAACACCGAATCACTACTGCTGAGCAAACAACTGGTCACTCTCGCCAATCAACACGGGGCTTCGCTAAATCATTGCTTCTTATCCAGCAGTGGAGCCATGGCCAATGAAAACGCAATCAAAGTTCTGTTCCAACACAAAGTCGGATCAAGCCGCATTTTGGCATTCCAAAACGCGTTTGCTGGTCGGACGCACCTGACTGGCCAAGTTACCGATCGCCCTAAGAACCGGGTCGGTCAGCCTCTGACGGTACCGGTCGACTACGTTCCCTTTTTTGATGCCAGTCGTCCCGAGGAGAGCACCCAGGAGACACTGCAAATCGTTGAAAGGTATCTCCAACGTTATCCGGATGCGCACTGCGGCTTCATCATGGAACTCGTGCAAGGAGAAGGGGGCTACTATAGCGCGCCACGCGAGTACTTTGTTTCGCTCTGCGAACTGCTCAAGAGACACAAGGTTCCCGTCTTCTTCGACGAGATTCAAACGTTCGGCCGAACATACGCCCCGTTCGCGTTTCAGATGCTCGAACTCGATGAATTCGCCGACGTCGTCACGGTGGGCAAAATGTCTCAGATATGTGCGACGTTCTTTCGCCAAGAGCTCAATCCGAAGCCAGGACTATTGAGTCAGACCTTCACCTCCTCCACGACTGCGATCGTTACTGCGCGCTGGATCTTGCGGAAACTGGTTGAAGGCAATTTCTATGGTCCTCAGGGTCGCATTGCCGATATACACAGTAGGTTTGTGAGACGGTTCGAGGCAATTCATGCGAAAGCCCCAGACCGCATACAAGGCCCGTGGGGCATTGGCGGCATGATTGCTTTTACGCCGCTGGATGGCTCTGCCGACGCTGCGAAGAAAGTACTGCATGCCTTGTACGAAGCAGGCGTGATCGCGTTTGTCGCCGGAGCGGGACCAGCACGCGTACGGTTCCTGCCTCCATTTCTTTCGTTGACTGATGACGAAATTGAGAACGTCTGTGACATCCTGGAAAGTGTCCTGCTGTCTCCGGAATTGAATTCCTAGCAACCACCTACGTCCTCGAAGGAGTCGCTATGCTCATTCGGCCTGTAGAACAACGCGATCTCGATCAACTGCATGACTTGGCTCAGCTGACCAAGTACGGGCTCACGACCCTTCCGAAAGATCGAGCGACCTTCGAGAAACGGGTGCGGCAAAGTCTGCGAGCATTCGAAGACTTGAACGACGCCGATCCGCAAGGACAGCTCTATTTGTTCGTTATGGAAGACACTGCTTCGCAAAAAGTGGTCGGTACGTGTGGCATTGTATCGAAGGTTGGTGGCTTCAAGCCTTTCTACGCGTTTCGCCTCGAGACCGAGATCCAGCAGTCGAAGACTCTCGGCAGCAAGCACGAACACCGCGTTTTGCACCTGTTCAAGAACCATGACGGGCCGACGGAGATCGGCAGTCTTTTTCTGCATCCCGAGTATCGCGGCGGAGGAAATGGCCGCGTGTTATCGCTATCACGCTTTCTGTTCCTTGCCGAGTACCCGAAGCTATTCGAGCAGGAAGTTATTGCCGAAATGCGTGGCGTTGTCGATGAAGCGGGGCACAGCCCGTTCTGGGAGGCGTTGGGCGTCCATTTCTTCGGCATCGACTTTCCCAATGCCGATATGCTGAGCCTCATCAATAAAGACTTTATTGAAGAACTAATCCCTCGCCATCCTGTTTACCTCGACTTGCTTTCCCCTGAGGCCCAGGCTTCGGTGGCCGAGGTGCACCCCAATACCGTCCCGGCTCGGCGACTCTTAGAGGGTGAAGGTTTCGCATACCATGACATGGTCGACATCTTCGAAGCGGGCCCGGTACTTCAATGCTCACAAGCGAATATCCGCACCGTGAAGGAGAGTCGCGAACTGCCAGTTGTGTCCGTTGAATCCACGTTAGGAGAAGGCGCGCTACCGGCCATTGTCTCGGCGAAGGACAGCTTCTTCCGGGCCAGTGGTGGCAAGGTCGCCCAGACGCCTGACGGACTCGTACTCGAGTCGCAATTGGCAGAAGATTTGCAAGTCAGCGTTGGTCAGACGGTTCGCTTCGCTCCCCTGAAAGCATCTTGTTGAACCGGCCCCAGGAGACCTCTCATCATGAATTACATCGATGGAAACTGGCAACAAGGCTCCGGTGATCCCTTTGTCAGCGAGAACCCCGTCACCGGCGAACAACTCTGGCAGGGAAATGCGGCCACGCTCGATGAAGTACGTCGCGCTTTCAATGCGGCGGCAGAATCGCAAGTAAGCTGGCGCAATCGATCCTGGGAAGAACGTGCCGAAGTGCTTCGTCGTTTTGCTGAACTTGCCGATAAGCATTCCAATTCGCTCGCGAAGGCGATCTCGAACGAAGTTGGCAAGGCGTTCTGGGATGCCACGACCGAAGCGAAAGCAGTTGCTGCCAAATGCGCGATTACGATTGAAGCGTATCAGCACCTTCGTGATGACACTCAAGTGAGTACGAACACTCTCAAGGGGCGCGTCATTTACCGACCGCTTGGTGTCGTGGGAGTGATCGGTCCCTTTAATTTTCCTGCTCATATCGCCAACGGTCAGATCGTACCTGCACTGTTGGCTGGCAATAGTGTGGTTTTCAAACCGAGCGAGCTAACCCCACACGTCGCGCAGGTGATGGTCGAGCTATGGGAAAAGGCTGGCTTACCATCAGGTGTTTTGAATCTTGTGCAAGGGGGCATCCCCACCAGTCAGGCTATCTTAGCCGAGCCGCATCTCCGAGGACTGTTCTTCACCGGTAGTCGCGCCACGGGCATCAAACTACGGGAAGCCCTAACCACGCGTCTTGAGGTTCTGTTGGCCTTGGAACTAGGAGGCAACAATCCCCTCGTCGTCCACCAAGTGGAGAACATTGACGACGCCGTGGACAAAGTAGTCAAGTCCGCGTTTCTTACCTCAGGGCAGCGCTGCACCTGTGCGCGAAGGCTCATCGTTACTGGTGACGCACGGCCGTTGTTAGACCGACTCGCTGAAAAGACGCGTGAGGTGACCGTCGGACCTCCGAGTGATCAACCCGAACCATTCATGGGATCCTTGATCCATGCGAATGCTGTTGAGGATGTCATCAAGTTTCAAGCCGAGTTGACAAATCATGGAGCGGTTCCACTTATTCCAGCGGAGCGGATGTCACTCGGACCCGCTTTCGTCAGCCCGGGGATCGTGGACGTCACGGCCTGTGCAGCGCGACGGGATGAAGAAGTGTTTGGACCACTTTTACAAGTCATACGGGTCCCTGACCTGGATGCGGCGATTCGTGAGGCGAACGATACCCAGTATGGGCTCGCTGCCGGGATCTTGTGCGGTGAGCGGGCGGACTTCGATCGATTCCGCAATCAGGTAACCGCCGGATTAATTAACTGGAATTTACCCACAACCGGCGCAAGCGGACGACTCCCCTTTGGGGGAATCGGGCAGAGTGGCAACTATCGCCCGGCTGGCTATCACGCAATTAACTTTTGCCATACTCCGATTGCTGAGGTCGAGGCTGTCCAGGAAGGAGCCGAGACAAAGTGACCACCTACGAAGTGAATTTTGATGGGCTCATTGGGCCGACGCATCACTACGGTGGGCTTTCCCACGGAAATCTGGCATCGGTCGGGCATCGACATGCTATTTCCTCACCACGTAGTGCAGCACTTCAGGGGCTAGCGAAAATGATGCGTGTGGCCGACTTGGGGATCCCACAAGCATTTCTTCCCCCACAACGTCGCCCCGATCTCGCGTTTCTGGAAGTACAAGGATTCTCGGGTTCGCCGGCCGAGCGGATTTCTGCAACTGGGCAGCAGCGACCGGACCTGCTCAGCATTGCTTACAGTGCTTCAGCCATGTGGACGGCCAATGCAGCAACCGTTTCTCCCAGCAGCGATTGTGAAGATGGCCGGGTTCACTTCACGCCAGCCAACTTGCAGACGATGCCGCATCGAGCGTTGGAAGCACGGCAGACAACCAAGACACTTAGAACGATCTTTCACGACAAAAATCATTTTGTCGTTCACGAACCGGTGACTGCGGGGGTCGAAACAAGCGACGAAGGGGCCGCCAATCATACCAGGCTTTGCCGCAGCTACGGCGGTCCCGGGGTCGAGATATTTGTTTATGGTCGCGAGCAAGACGATCACCACCAAACCCAGCGATTTCCGGTCCGTCAAACGCGAGCGGCATCAGAAGCGATCGCCACTTCGCACATGCTCAATCCCCAACGTTGCGTCTTCGCGCGGCAACATCCAGACGCGATCGACGCTGGCGTGTTTCATAACGACGTGATCTCCGTCGGAAATCAATCGTTTCATCTCGTTCATGAGTTCGCGTTTGCCGATCAAGATCGCGTTTTAGCTGAGATTTCGGACACTTTTGGACCTGGGCTACAGCAAATTGTGGTGACCGATCAGGAACTATCTTTGCCCGATGCTGTTCAAAGCTATTTCTTCAACAGTCAACTCATCACCACTGGTTCCAATCAGATGCTGTTGCTCTGCCCCATTGAATGTTCGGAGAACGCAGCCGCGAATCGATTAGTCGCCAGCCTGCTGAAAGCTGACAACCCAATCTACGATTGCCAATTCGTCGATCTTCGCGAAAGTATGCAGAATGGTGGAGGCCCCGCCTGCTTGCGTCTGCGGGTCGTTCTCACCGAAGAAGAGCGGGCGGTATTGCCCCCTTCGGTGTTCATTACCCAGAGGCAATACCGCCAGCTATGTGATTGGGTGAAGCGGCACTATCGCTCACAGCTTACCGTGGACGACCTTGCCGATCCACGCTTGATCGACGAAGTCGCCATCGCCATGCAGGAACTCGACGAGATGCTTGGCTTCTAACCAAGCATTTCTGGCCGAATGGACGTAAGGGGACGAGCCTGCTGATAGTAGTGAGCAGCCTGAAGCACCAACGCGTCCGCATGTCTGGGGCCGACAATCTGCAAGCCAATCGGTAGACCGCTTGAGGTAAAGCCACAAGGTACCGAAATGGCGGGTTGCCCCGTCATATTGAACGGATACGTGAACGGGGTCCATGTTGGCCATCGATCGTGCGGCCAATCCTTCGGAACCTCCAGCCCAGCATCAAAAGCCGGTATCGGCAGCGTAGGCGTGAGAAGCAAGTCGTACTTCTGATGAAAGAGACTCATCTTCTCGGTAATATCGGCTCGCTCGTTCGAAGCTTCCATAAACTCCAACAATGACAACTTGCTGGCCCACTCAGCAACTTTGATCAGATTGGGATCCATCTTGGCCCGATCGTCCGGGCCGATATCCCGAAGCGCGTTCGCGGCACCACCATAAAAGAGACGATTGAACGACTCGAGTGGATCTGAGAAGCCTGGATCACACGTTTCGATAACTGCGCCCCCTTCTTCAAACGCATCTGCGGTCGCCACGACTGCCGCATGTACCTCTGGTTCGACGTCGACGTAACCGAGCGCCGGGCTCAGCGCGATGCGGACCCCACTCAGGTCAACATGTTCTAAAACATCACGGAAGGATATTGGACAGTTGGGCAAAGTCACGTCCCGAGGATCAGGTTCTGCCAAGACATCCAGCAAGAGCGCCGTATCCGCCACCGTCCATGTCATGGGACCAACATGAGCGAGTGGGTAGAACGCGCTCGGAGGCCACATCGGGCATAATCCGTGGGTTGGCTTGTGCCCTACAACTCCGCAGAAACCTGCTGGAATGCGTATCGAACCACCTGCATCGGTTCCCAGCGCTAGTGGTCCCATGCCTAGTGGAACCGCAGCACCGCTACCGCCGCTCGACCCGCCGGAAACCTTGGTGGGGTCCCACGGATTGGACGTAACGCCATCCAGCGGATTGTCGGTGACCCCTTTCCAACCAAATTCCGGCGTTGTCGTTCTTCCCAGCGGAACAAAACCATTACGCCGCAGCGCTGCAATCGCTGGAGCATCGACCTGCAGTGGTTCTTCCGATGTAAGAGTTGATCCTTTTCGATTAGGCCAACCCTTGGTCATGAAAATATCTTTCACCGCGACCGGTACGCCATCGATAGGCCCCAGAGGCGTCCCTACTCGCCAACGCTCGGTGGAACGCTGGGCCGCTTCCATCGTGAGTTCTTCATTGAGAATGTTGTAGGCGTTCACCTTGTCGTTGTACTTGTGGATTCGGTCTAGGCACGCCTTCGTCGCTTCTATTGGCGTGAATTCGCCGGTCGCGAAACCAGCGGTCATTTCTCCTGCAGTCATATCCGCGATATGGGTCGCCTGGTGAGACATGTTCCGTTCCTTCCAGCTTCAAACTTCGTGTTATTCAAGTCGGGCACAGCGCACTAGCGGGGAATGACCAAGTCTTCCCCTCCGGCTGGCGAAGCTTTCACCGGGGCTCCTTCGCGCTCGATGAGCTCCATCACGACCGCCGCATTGCGTACGCGTTCACGAATCTGCGTGTCGTGATACTCCGGGGAATTCCAGGGCGCGTAGATCTCTTCCTCAGATGGCCCCGGTTCAATCTTGAAGTAACAAGGCGAACATAATCGGGCGATCTCCGCGGCTTCATAGAACCGATTGAATCCGCCCATCGCGTTGACAAGGCACAAGTAGATATCCATTGGAATACTGATCGAATTACGGATGCTCGAAAGCATCGGCAGTGTCAGGTCCGCCAGCGGATTGAAGCTGTTTGCTCCGAGTTTTTCTGCCAATTGAGCACCCGCCGGGTTGGCATGTCCAGCGAAGACCGACAACTTGAAGATCGTTTCCGCAGGAATCACACCTTTTTCACGGAGAACGCCGACGAGTGATAACAATCCTTCATCCGGGACCAAAAAGCCGCGAAAACCGGCTTCTAAACAGCGATCGCAGTCCTTGAGCCAATGACGAATACTATCGACGCCACGCAGCCGCATACCAGAAACGATGCCCTCGCGGGTCGAAATCTGTCGGCCGGTATCCCAACCCCGCCGAGGGCCTAGGGTCATGATCACTTCGATCTTTTTGTACTTGGCCAGAGCCGCAAATTCATTCAATTCGCTTTGCGTGAGATAAGTCGCCCCACCGACGGTCGCAATGATGCGATGAACCGGGACGTTGAGTTTTTCTGCCTCGGCAAGCATCGTTTCTAAGGCCGAGAGACGCTCGACACCAGCAATCTCGATACGAAAGTGTCCGCCATCAGGGAAAGAAAGTGCGGATGTGGGAAGCGAGTAATTGTCTCGCGTTGTTAATCCCTGTTCCTCAAGAGCCGCTTCCAGTTTCGCGTTATCGATTCCCGTCAATTGTGTGCTCCTGTGGCCTAAGAAAACGTAGTTGTGCGCACAGTCTGCAAAGCAACCATGCCGCCGGCGTTCTCGCTACGATCAAGTTTGATGTTGTAGAAATGTTTGCACGCATCCTATCGGTTCTTGCGTGATAGTCCAACCGCGAGCAACTTTTTATTTGCGAGTTCCTAATTAATCTTGAAATGACAAGCGCAAATCGATCAAGATGCGTTGGTCGCACCCCAAACCACTCCCAGCGAAGTCAGTCGTTCAAACCTGCGAAGAGGATTTGGTTCCATGTCGAGCGAAATGTCGGAGAAGCTAATTTCTGGTTTAAAGATTCCCACCGCAGATGATGCGTTCGAATGGAGCCCCCCCCTTCGAGCGCTGCCTGTGCCTGGAATTCGCCGTATGGTGAATCTCGCCGCGACGATGGAAAACGTTATCCATCTTTCGATTGGTCAGCCTGACTTTCCCTGTCCCAAGCATATCGTCGACGCTTACATTCACGCCCTGCAGGAGGGCAAGACCGGCTATACGATGGATGCTGGTTTGCCAGAACTGTTGAAAGAGTTGGCCAGCTACTACAGTGCGCGTACTGGACGCGAGATCACCGAAGACAACATCCTGGTTACGACTGGGGCAACGGAAGCGATGTATCTATCGATTAGCGTGACGGCAGCACCTGGTCGGCAGTTTCTGATTCCTGACCCTTGTTTTCCGCTGTACGCTCCATTGGTTCGCATGCATGGAGGGGAAGTTAAATCGATTCCGACACGCGCGGAACATGGACATCAACTTGACCCCCAAGAAGTGATCGATGCGATTGGTCCTCGCACGTTCGCAATCATCTTGAACTCGCCCAGCAATCCCACCGGCACCGTTTACCCGCCGGAAACGATCGAAGCAATCGTCCAGGAAGCAGCGTATCAGGGTGTCAAAGTCATCAGCGACGAGGTCTACGATCACCTGCTACTAGACGACCTCGAATACGCCAGTGTGCTAGGGCATGCGTCTGACCTGGACCACGTGATGATCGCCAGTAGTTTTTCCAAAACGTTCTCGATGGCCGGACTCCGAATCGGCTGGGTAATCTCCAGCCAGGGAACCATCAAGATGCTGCGGCGGTATCACATGTTCACGACGACCGTTGCCAACACACCATCACAATGGGCAGGCATAGCTGCTCTGCGGGGTGGAAATGCGTGTATTGACGAGATGGTGAAAGAATACCGCCGTCGTCGCGATCGTATCGTGCAACTCGTCAGCGAAGCGCCCCATATGACAGGCTATTGGCCGCAAGGTGGTTTCTTTATCTTCCCTTCGCTACCGCCACACACCAATGCCAGCAACGTCGCTCTACGAATGTTAGAAGAGATCGGTGTCTGCGTCGTGCCGGGTGAAGCGTTCGGCGAGAGTTGTACCAATTCACTTCGAATTAGTTACTCGACGTCGATCGAGAAGATAGAAGAAGCATTTGAACGGATGATTCCATGGCTGGCCAAGCAAGACTTATAGCCTAAGTCAGCTCCCGCAGATACTGCGGCGGAACGTGATCGGTCAGCCAGACATGGTTTCCGGTCACAAAGAACTGATAGCCATCAGCCACCATTTGCTGCGCGTTCACTTCCAGTACGACAGGCTTTCCATGACGACGTCCCACCGCGATCATCGTCTCACGATTGATCGAGAGGTGGACGTGATGCCGCTGGCCTTTGATCAAACCTTTCTCAAAGATCGACTCGAGAAACCGTGTCGCCGTCCCATGAAACAACAAGTCTGGGGGCGTTGCGGCTTCGTATTGCAGGTCTACCTGTGTCGAATGACCTTGTCTCGCCCGAATCTGCATCGCATCTTCTGAATACTCGAATCGCTGCTTGTCGTTGGTGAAGACAACTTCATCCAACACTTCTTTTGAGATCTTCAAAGCGCCGAGTAGGTCATCGATGGCGACCCAGCCCCCTGGTGCCAGCGTCAGCCCTACTGAGTCTGGCTGATGCCGCAGGATATAACTCATTTTCTTACTGATTCTTTTTAGCTTTTCCGCATTCACGGATTGGTTTCCTTATGGAAAGCGGGCTCGAAATGGCCCGACTATCTTTTCTTCTTCCGCACGATCGAGAACGGCAAACGTAACCGATGCAAATCGATTTTCGTACCTTCCACCACTTGTCAGGGCTTCTGCAAACAATCGAGCAATCATTGCTGGCTCATTGCGAAACACGCCGCATCCCCAGGCACCGAGTATCAGGTGCTGGTAGCTCTTGGCAGCTGCCAGCTTTAAGACCTTGTCGATTCTCGTAGTCATAGCTGTTTCGATTTCCGCGGCCCGATGTGGTTCGTTCTTCATCACGGCACCTGCGTTCACCGCGGGCGATGTCACAATGCTCAGCAGGTAAGGATCATCTAACAGCGATCCACCATCGTCCCGAAACACCGGCACGTCCGGACTAAGGATCATATGATCCGTGTAAATCGATGTACCGCACGAGCGATGGACTTCGTAGTATTCCCACTTCGATTCAAGTGTTTTCGCAAGTGCGGAGCTTCGCGCCAGACTTTCCTCTTGTGCCTGACTGCCACCCAGGTATCCGCCACCAGGATTCTTGGCCGAAGCAAAGTTGAGACACAGAACATTGTCGTGCTGTCTCTCCACTACGTGTCGCTCGGCAGCGTATAGGGTCGTTTCGTTGCGAACTTCAAACTGGGTAACCAGATCGTTTGAATCGGGTACCACCAAGGAGTCGAACTCATCCGGACGAATCAGTTTGGTTTTCGATATCGAATGGCGAATTTCTTCTGTTACGTCGACCGTGCGACTATCTGCCAACTCATAGCTGCCGTTAGCGACGATGCTAACTGTCTCCTGAGCGATGCTGGCACGTTTCGTTCGGCTCATCTTGCCGTATTCCTTCACGTTTCAATCTTTTCTCGGAGTTCACTGCGAACTTCCATCAATATCTTCCCCAACCAGTTCTGACCGGTGCCATCTTTGCCAACGCCCCAGAAGTAATCTCGCGCTGCAGCTTCAATCAATGGCTCTTCGCCTGTTCCCAGCAGAAGCTCTTGCAACTCGTCGTGTTCATGAATCTTGGCACGGACAGCCGTCCGCATAACATCGACCTTGACCTCTTCCCAGTCGTCTCGAATCTTGACTTTTCGGCTACGTCCGAGCCTCGCTGCAATCATCGGACTCTTCGTCTCGCGAATCTTCTCTTGGTAATCTTCGTCCTCGAATTTCATCGCCTGGAAGTAATGCTCGCTGGTGCGGTACCAATGTCCGTCGATACGAAATCCAAAGGCCGCAAAGTTAGAGAACTCGCCGTACTTGCTTTTCGTGGAATAAAATTCGATCGCCATCATTGCTCTCCCGATTAGATAACCTCAACCCCTGCCGAAAGCATCTCGTCGACCGCTCTCGCACAATCACCCGACGTTAATTCAACGCCACGAATACCCTCTAGGATGACGGAAGTCTCGAAACCTAGTGATACGGCATCAAGCGCCGTAAACTTCACGCAATAGTCTGTTGCCAGGCCTACCAAGTGGACCTCCTGTACTCCCTGATCGCGAAGCAGTGTTCCAAGTCCTGTTGACTTACGATGATCGTTATCGAAGAAGCCGCTATAGCTATCGATTTCAACGTCGGTCCCTTTTTGAATGACGTGATCGATCCCTTGCAGGTTCAGACCTGGCGCTAGTTTTGCTCCGTGGCTTCCTTGTACGCAGTGGTCAGGCCATAGCACTTGCTGTAGTCCATCCAAGTCGATGACCTCGCCGATATTCCGTTGCGGGTGTTGGCTGGCAAAAGAGCGGTGATTAACCGGATGCCAGTCCTGAGTTGCGACTGTCAACGGAAATTGACCCATCAGTCGATTCGCAACGGGCACAACCAGATCCCCCTCGTTAACCGCCAACGCTCCTCCTGGGAGAAAGTCGTTTTGTATGTCGATCAGCAGTAAGGCTTTCATGTCTGCCTTTCAAATCTCGAAGTGAAATCCTTGCTTGGTCAATCGTTCGTATGCCTTTTGGTCGAATCGATAGAGTCGAGCAGCGCGGTGCGCGACATCTTTTTCGATTTCATCGGTTTCTTGGACAATCTCCATCCCGAGCACCTTCTTACGAAAGTTGCGCTTATCCAACTCTCGATCCAGGATGACCTCGTACATATGCTGAAGTTGACGCAGGGTGAACTTCTCTGGCAATAATTCAAATCCGATTGGCTGATACCGCACCTTGCCCCGCAATCGTTCGTGAGCGGCTTTCAGAATCTCCGCGTGATCAAACGCGAGTTCGGGAAGTTCACTCAGCGAAAACCAAGCAGCGTTTCTCGCATCGGTACTGGCCTGGACGTTGTGACCTTCTAAATTGACCAAGGCGTAATACGCGACCGTCACGACGCGCTCGCGTGGGTCGCGATCCAGGTCTCCAAAGGTAAATAGCTGCTCGAGGAAGATATCCTTCAGCCCTGTTTCTTCTTGAAGCTCACGCCTTGCGGCAGCATCCAGGGTTTCGTCCACATGAACGAATCCGCCTGGCAACGCCCATTGCCCTTGAAACGGTTTCAAATCACGTTGAATGAGCATGACCTTCAGGTCTTCTTCGTCGAGTGCAAACACGACGATATCTACCGTTAATGCGGCCCGCGGGTATTCGTATTGGAACTTCTTTGACAATTTGTTTCGCATGGTTGTCCTTCTTAATCACCCAACTGTGGCCCACGCTTTTCGTGGATCATGCGATCTCGCACGTCGTGCAGTCCAATGTCGAGTCCCACAGGATACTCGTGTGGGTTCATGAACCGACGGATCGTCGGATGAACCAATTGCAACTGTTCGAGAGCTCGGGCACGAATGTCTTCGAGTGGCTCCATTTCGCCCACGCGTACGCCGTTACGCATCGTCGGGACCAGTAGGTCGTTCGACTCAGCATGCTTGCTGAGCCGTTTTCTTCGCGTAGTGTCTTTGCTGTCGACGATGATCTCTCGCGGATCGATGCCGCGTATTTCGTCGTAAATCATATCGCCGATCAGCCCTTGTTCGCTTTGATATCGGCGGACCTGCAGCATGCCGGGAATCGAGGTTTTGATCGCTTGTTCCGAAAGCTTCACCTTCGGCTCCCAGCTGCCATCTTCGAGCTGCATAGCGGCCAGCTTATAAACACCACCAAGTGCTGGTTGATCGAACGCGGTCGCCAGCTTGGTTCCCACGCCCCACACGGCAATTTGAGCACCTTGGTTCTTCAAGTTTTCCATGATGTGTTCGTCGAGGTCATTCGACGCGACGATTGTGGCCTTCGGAAAACCTGCATCATCAAGAATC
Organism: Bremerella sp. P1; assembly: GCF_028748185.1. Lineage (NCBI taxonomy): Bacteria > Pseudomonadati > Planctomycetota > Planctomycetia > Pirellulales > Pirellulaceae > Bremerella > Bremerella sp. P1. The sequence goes on from NZ_CP118164.1 coordinate 6,398,088, forward strand.
TTTCGGGCCTCGATGCTGAGGTATGCCAAGTCACCTGAGTCGAGCCGAATCCCTACCATCTCATGGCCACGCTCGCGGAGCTTCTTTCCTACCTGGCACGCCTGACGGACGCCTTCGAGCGTATCATACGTATCCACCAAAAAGACACAGTTGTTAGGCATGACCTCTGCGTATCGCTCAAACGATTCAAGTTCGCTATCAAACGACATCACCCAGCTATGGGCGTGCGTTCCCTTGACGGGGATACCATACAGCTTGCCTGCCAAGACATTCGACGTCGCCGCACACCCACCTATGTACGCGGCACGGCTTGCCGAAAGGGCACCATCGATTCCCTGCGCCCTCCGCAGGCCAAATTCCAGTACCGGATCTTCACCCGCTGCAGCCCGGATCCTCGATGCCTTCGTCGCGATCAGCGTCTGAAAGTTGATCATGTTCAACAAGGGCGTTTCCAGCAGTTGGCACTGAAGAATCGGCCCCTTCACACGGAGCATTGGTTCTTGGCCGAACGTCACCGTTCCTTCAGGCATCGCATCGACATCAACGGTGAGTTTCAAATCACGCAGTTCATCCAGGAATGCCTGTTCGAAGAGCGGCTGGCCATCATTCCCTGTTAACTCGGCAAGATAGGTAACGTCCGAGTCATCAAAGCGATATGCCTCGAGATAGTCGACCGCTTGTTGCAGTCCCGCCGTAATCGCATAACCACCCTTAAAAGGTGGCTTGCGAAAGAAGAGATGAAACACGGCCTCCTGATCCGCACGACCTAACTTCCAATAGCCGTAGGCCATCGTCAGCTGGTAAAGGTCAGTCAGAAGCGCCAACGGTGGCTGATAAAGTTGCTTGAGCATGGTCTTCTCACTTTCTAAGTGTATTATCGACACTATGCCTGGTTTGTCAACGACATTTTATCTTGGTTTCTTGGACCTTCGCATTCTTGCAGATGCCAGCTGCCGCCAATGGCAAATTCTTCCCAACCAACAAAATCAACAATGAAGTCGATCCAGGATGGGAATTCGCCGCCGGTACTTTAAGATGGGATATCAACACCTGATGATCCCACCTCACATCCCTGAATTGTCACCCTATGCAGTCGACGCCCCCTTCGTCCCAAACGGTCACCCCCGATCTCGCCGATGCATTCAATGAGTTGCGATCCCATCTGCAGGGAGAGCTGCACACGGGATCATTGATGCGACGTCTTTATGCGACCGATGCTTCCGCTTATCAGCAAATGCCACTCGCTGTCGCAATTCCCGTAACCAAGGAAGATATCCGCCAGCTCATCTTGTTTGCCGATCGACATGCAGTCGGCCTTATTCCTCGAACGGCAGGAACTTCCCTGGCAGGGCAAGTCGTCGGCAGCGGCATTGTGGTCGATGTCTCTCGACAATTCACGCAGATTCTCGAGATCGATCCCAGCGCGAGAACCGTGTGGGTCGAGCCGGGCGTGATTCGCAATGAGCTGAATCTCGCTCTCAAGCCTCACGGAATGTTGTTCGGCCCGGAAACATCAACTCAGAACCGAGCGATGATCGGCGGCATGGTTGGGAACAATTCTTGTGGATCGAACTCGATTAAGTACGGCAGCACGCGTGATCACTTGTTAGAAATCGAGGGTTTTCTCGCGGATGGGACCTTCGTCACGTTTGGGCCACTGACGGCCGACGAGTTCGAAACCAAGTGCAACGCTCCTGATTCGTTAGAAAAATCCATCTATCAGCAAATCCGAGAGATGCTTTCGGATTCCGCGAACCGCGAGGAAATCGAACGGGAATTTCCCAAGCCTTCGATCCCTCGAAGAAACACCGGCTACGCGATTGACCTATTGATGGACGCCGAGGTGTTCGATCCGTCCAGTACGAAGCGATTCAACTTCTGCAAGTTAATTGCCGGAAGCGAAGGTACGCTCTTTTTCGCTACTAAGATCAAGTTGAACTGCTTGCCACTGCCTCCGCCGGTCAGTGGGTTACTGTGTGCTCATTTCGAGACCGTCGATCAATCGCTACGAGCGACGCAGATCGCCGTACAGCACGACTGCTATGCCTGTGAGCTAATCGATCATTTCATCCTGGAGTGCACCGAACGGAGCATTGAGCATCGCGCCAACCGATTCTTCGTGCAAGGCAAGCCTGGAGCGATCATTGTGGTCGATATCCGCGGCAAGACCCAGGAAGAAGTCCAAGCGGTGTGTGATCGGATCATCGCCGAGATGCAAGCAGCAGGGCTCGGCTATGCCTACCCGGTACTCTTTGGCGACGATACCGAGCGGATCTGGGACTTGCGCAAAGCGGGGCTGGGGCTGCTCGGCAACATGCCAGGCGATGCCAAGCCTGCTCCGGTGGTGGAAGACACATGCGTCGATGTCGACGACCTGCCAGAGTACATCGCCGAGTTTAACCGGCGGCTGAAAGAACGGTTCGGACTGGAATGTGTTCACTATGCACACGCAGGCAGTGGAGAGATCCATCTTCGCCCCGTCATTAACTTGAAGACGCCTGAAGGGAATCAGCAGTTTCGCCAAGTCGCCGAAACGATTGCCGAGTTGGTCAAACACTATCGAGGCTCGCTCAGCGGCGAACATGGAGACGGACGACTTCGCGGGGAGTTTCTACGGCAGATGATCGGCGAGCGCAACTACGAGTTGGTCAAGCAAGTCAAGCATACCTGGGACCCGAAAGGAGTCTTCAACCCGAACAAGATCGTCGATACGCCTCCGATGAATTCTTCATTGCGCTATGCACCAGGGCAGAAGCCACGCCAACCGGAGACCTTGTTTGATTTCTCAGCAAACTTCGGCATCCTCGGCGCGGCGGAAATGTGCAACGGTTCAGGCGATTGTCGCAAAACAGAGCTGGCTGGTGGAACGATGTGCCCGAGCTACATGGCCACGCGCGACGAGAAGCACACGACGCGAGCTCGGGCGAACACCCTTCGTCAAATCATCACCGAGTCGGATTCAGCCAACCCGTTGGACAGCGAAGACCTCAAGGATGTGATGGACCTTTGTCTTTCCTGCAAAGGATGCAAGAAGGAATGTCCTTCGACGGTTGATATGGCCAAGTTGAAAGCCGAATTTCAGCAGCACTACCATGACGTGCACGGCGTACCTCGGCGATCGAAGTTGATTGCCGACTTCTTCAACAAGCAGAAAGTGGCTGCCAGACTTCCTTGGCTCTGGAATCTTATGTTTGGTACGCCAGCGATTAGGAAACAACTTAATTACCTGACTGGTTTTCATCCTGATCGCACGATTCCGCTCTTGCCTAAGCAGACGCTGTCCGCATGGCATGCCCGACATAAACCTCATGCCAAAGCTGGAAGCGAAGGTAAGGTGCTCTTCTTTAATGACGAGTTCACCAACTTTCATGATCCGCACGTCGGTATTGCGGCGATCAATTTGCTGGAGCACTTAGGGTATGAAGTATCGCTTGCTCCCATCACAGAGAGCGGACGGACTTGGCTATCGAAAGGGTTGCTCCGAGAGGCCAAGCAGCGAATCGAAGAAAACTTACAGGCTTTAAAAGAAGCGATGCACGAAGGCGTACGCATGATTGGCGTCGAGCCTTCAGCGATTCTGACGTTTCGTGATGAAACGTTAGAGTTAGCTGAGCCAGAACTAAGATTTATCGCCCAGGATATCGCTCCTCGGTGCCTGATGTTCGAAGAGTTCTTTCAACAAGAGATGCAAGCCGGAAACATCTCCGCCGATTCATTTACCGACGAGCCCAAATCCATCCACCTTCACGGACATTGCTTTCAAAAGGCGCTCGCGGGGCAGTCAGCGAGCATCGCAGCTCTCAGTCTACCTCAGAACTACACCGTCAAAACGATCCCCAGTGGATGCTGCGGCATGGCAGGTTCTTTCGGTTACGAAGTGGAACACTACGATGTATCAATGAAGATTGGTGAGTTGGTCCTGTTCCCTCGCGTACGGGAGTTACCATCCGAGGTCGTCGTGGCCGCCCCAGGCACCTCATGCCGTCATCAAATCCACGACGGGACGCAGCGAAAGGCGCTACACCCGGCCGAAATATTATGGGATTCTCTGCGAAAATCGCCCTGATTTAACCGTAACCAGGCTCAATTCTGAAAGTTTCTATTCGAATTTTGTCATCGGCCTTTTGCCATTTTGTTGCAATCGACACCCATGCACGAGAAATATCCCGCGTTATCTCCGACGATCCTTTAATAAAGCGGCTATACCACGCTGAATCGCAAACTCTTGCAACGAAATGACGTTCGCCTAGAATTATCGCACGCCTCGTGACATTCCCAGTCACCACCTCTCATGTTTCTCCCTCCCGCTAACTTCCATTTGCCACCGTCGTTTCCGTAACGGGTCTCAAAGCACTTCGCATGAAACTGTCGCTTCTTCTATCGGTATGTTCCCTTGGTATTGCTGCTGGCTATTTGTCGGCTGCTGACGTTGATTTCGCCAAAGACGTGGCTCCTATCTTGGAGACGAATTGCGTTTCCTGTCACTCCGGCGACGAGCCTGCTGGCGATTACCTACTGACGACAAAAGAGGATGCGTTTGAATCCGGCAGTGGTGGTGCGATCCTTCCGGAATCCCCAGAAGACAGCATGTTCTACACCATGACCGTGCTGCCACGTACCGACGAACAGTTGATGCCACCGCTTCGTTCAGGTGGTCCTCTCTCGAAGGGCGAAACCGAGACGCTGAAGAACTGGATCGCTCAAGGAGCCAAGTGGCCCGACGATATGAAGCTCAAGGCCCGTGCCAAGGAAGGGCCACGATTTACTACGCCGGACGACTTTGAATTGGTGAAGCAGATTCACGCCAAGATTGTTACCCAGGCCAAGAAAGAGCAGGAAGACCCGGCAAACTATAAAAACACCATTCCCGTTACCGAGGTCGAGTACGAAATGATCGCCATTCCTGGTGGCGAGTTTGTTATGGGAAGTCCAGAAACCGAAGAATTTCGACGCCCTGAGGAAGGCCCCCAAGCCAAGGTTTCTGTTGATCCTTTCTGGATGGGCAAGTGCGAAGTGACCTGGGATGAATACGAGCCGTTCATGATCACCCAGGTTGATCGCCGGAAAGATGGTTCGCGTATCGACTACGACACCAAATCGCACACGATCGTCGATGCTGTCAGTCAGCCGACGCCACCCTATACAGAGATGAGCTTCGGGATGGGGCAGCATGGCTATCCAGCCATCAGCATGACACAGCACGCAGCTAACAAGTATTGTCAGTGGCTCAGTGCTCAGACCGGACATTTCTATCGTCTGCCAACCGAGGCTGAATGGGAACACGCTTGTCGTGCCGGTACAACCACGGCTTACTCATTCGGCGACGACCCGGAAAAGCTTTTCGATTATGCTTGGTTCTATGATAATGCGAACGAAAAGTATCAGAAGGTCGGTTTGAAGAAGCCTAATCCATGGGGCCTGCACGATATGCATGGCAATGTCATGGAATGGTGTGCCGACCAGTACGTGCCCGACTACTTCGAGAAGATTCAGAAAACGACCAAGAACCCGTACATCAAACCCGTAAGCCTCTATCCGCGAAGTGTTCGCGGTGGCGGATGGGATGATGATCCGGATCGCCTTCGCAGCGCAGCGCGGCGCGGAAGTGAAGCGGTCTGGAAGCAGCAAGATCCTCAGCTTCCCAAGAGCATCTGGTATCACACCGATGCTCAGCAACTAGGCTTTCGTATTGTTCGCCCCGTGAAGGTACCCTCGCCCGAGGAAATGTACTTCTATTGGAACAGTGCCAAAGACGTCTACTAAACCCCACTCCTATTCATCATCCCCAACTCCCTATTCCATTGGTCACAGGACTTATTATGAGCGAACGACTGCAAACCAAGAACAATCGCCGCGACTTCATCAAGATTGCCGGTGCGGCTTCCGCCCTGGGTGCTTTCGCCGTACCAAACGTTCACGCCGAAGAGAAAGAGATTGGCAAGATCCAAGTCGCCCTGGTCGGCTGTGGTGGTCGTGGAACCGGTGCGGCGGCCGACTCGCTGAACGTGCCTGCTGGCTGCACGAAGTTGGTCGCCATGGCCGATGTTTTCCAGCATCGCCTGGATGGCAGTTACAACGCACTGAACCGTACGTTCCAGGAAAACAAAGACAAAGTCGATGTTCCGAAAGATCGCCAGTTCGTGGGCTTCGAAGCCTACAAGCAAGCAATGGATGCTCTGAACCCAGGCGACATCGTAATCCTCGCCACGCCGCTGGCTTTCCGTTGGGTCCACTATCAATACGCCATCGACAAGGGCCTGAACGTCTTCATGGAAAAGCCGGTCATCGCCGATGGTCCTAGTGCCAAGAAGATGATCGCCTTGGCAGAACTTGCTGACAAGAAGAACATCAAGTCGGCTGTGGGGCTGATGGTGCGTCACTGCCGTGGTCGTCAGGAACTACACGAGCGAATTCAGAACGGCGAAATCGGTGATATCGTCTGCATGCGTGCTTACCGTATGCACGGCCCGGTTGCCTCGGCGTTCAGCACTCCGAAGCCAGAAGACAAACCGGAAGTCATGTATCAGATCGAACGCTTCCACAGCTTTCTGTGGGCCAGCGGTGGTTGCTTCAGTGACTTCTACATCCACCAGATCGACGAAACTTCATGGATGAAGAATGCGTGGCCTGTCAAAGCTCAGGCACTCGGTGGACGTCACTACCGCGGCGACTTCATCGATCAAAACTTCGATACGTACGCCGTCGAGTACACCTACCCGGACGGCTCGAAACTGTTCTTCAATGGCCGCACGATGCTTGGCTGCCGCAACGACATGTCGAGCGTTGTCCACGGTAGCAAGGGTTCGGCAATCGTGAGCACCTCGGGGCATACGCCTGGTAAGGTTCGTACCTTCAAGGGCCAGAACCAGAATCGCCGCGAAGTCGTTTGGGCTTACCCGCAGCCAGAACAGAACCCGTACCAACTAGAATGGAATGACTTTGTCGACGCGATCGTCAACGATCAGCCGTACAACGAAGTTCATCGCGGTGTTCAAGCAAGCTTGGTGACGAGCATGGGCCGTATGGCAGCTCACACAGGCCAAGAGATCACCTACGAACAAATGCTCCACTGCGAGCAGGAGTTCGCACCGAACGTCGACAAGCTGACCGCCGATGGGCCAGCCCCGGTGACGCCGAATGAAGAAGGCAAGTATCCGGTTCCAATGCCCGGTCAAAACCGCGACGTGGAATACGTGGTCTAATTACTTGGTTCTTTTCCGAAATACGAAAGCGTTCCAGTTGTCTTCGACTGGAACGCTTTTTTGTGCGCCAATTGTTTGCCTCGCTCCGGCTAGCAACGCTAAAGTACAGGAAGCACTACTCAACCACACGATGGAGGGTGTCGCCATGGAGCCATTCGGACAAACGGTGCTTGAGCCTGCGGAAGATCGAGGATCGAATTGGAGTTACCCGGAACGAGAACGCGTCAACATGCCGCTTGTGGTAGGGACGATTTTCGGTTGCTGGGTGCTGGCGATGTTTGGGCCTTTTAGCTTTCTCTTCCCGCTTCTAGCCATCATAGTTATGGCCCGCCTTCTTGGTAAAAGACAGCTGCTGGCTGCCTTCTCAATCGTTGCATTCTCCCCGTTCATGCTGGCTGTGGTCATGGCAACGTTCAGTTACGCCAATGGAAGCGCGACACTTCTAGGCATGGGCTATCCAGGTAATGGGTACTTTAACGTTGATCCCACAAGCCGCTGCCTACGGACCAACGGTGGATGTTGTGTCTCAGGAAATGAGTGGATATTCATAGTGCCGAACAACATGACCGTAAAGGCTTTGTGCGCTACGCTGGGACCGATGCCAGGTTCGTATCGTGGAACGTACCCAACAGAAAAGGAAGCCAAACTGGCGATTCAGAATGGAACGGAGATTTCGGAAGACGAACTGCGCGACGGGTTCCTGGCAATCGAAGGTCACAATTTGAAACTGGATGCAGGAGTTGGTGCTCGCTTGTTAGATCAGCTCCATTACGACCTGTTATTTGAAGATCCGTTACCGCCCATCACAGCCAAGATCTATGATCAGGACTGCTTTGTTCTCCGTATTCCAGTGGTTCAAGACTGGGATTCGACGGCGCCAGCTGCGGTCATTACGTTAATATCAACAGAGAAGGGGCGTCCCTTTGCATACTACTACGAAGGTGACTATCACCGTCCTTTTCCGCCGGTGACCTGGAACCGTAGCCCCTACGAGTAGTCACTACTCCGATTTGTTCGCTTTCTGAGATTCCAAGAAGCGAATGAGTCCGTGCAATTCGGCTTGGGGAATCTGCTCGCCAAAGTTGTTTGGCATCAACGATAGTGGAGAGTCCTTACGAAGTTCGATATCGTCCTTAGGAATACGAACTTCTTTTCCTTCCGCATTTGCCAATACGAGGACCTCTCCTTCTTCCCGCCTCGGAAGTCCGGAAATCACTTGGCCATCAATGGTTTGAATGAGTACCGTCTTGAAGGCAGCATCGACGTTGCGGCTGGGTGCCAAGACATCCTCAACAATCCGCACCACGGGGCGATTGCCGATTCCGTCTAGCTGTGGCCCGATGAGATTGCCTTGATCGCCAATCTTATGACATGCGGCGCATCGCTTCTCAAACGACTTCGCACCCGCTTCAAGCGATGCTCGGCTCGACACGTGGAGTTCTAGGAACTTCTGAATATTCGCTTGTTCTTGAGCGGAAGCCGGTGGAAGGTTCGAAGTTAGTTTGGCAATCCGATCCCGAAGGTCGCCCGATTGGACGATTGCTTCCGTTTGTTGCTGCCACTTCGGATCTTGCAGCACGCGTGGTGATGCCTTCCCTTGATCAACGGCATTGAGTAGAGCTTCCACTCCTTCCTGGTTTTGCCCAAGCGCAAGCGCAATTTCAGCTTGCTGCTGGGCTGCGGAGTTCTTCAATTGTTCGACGAGCGCCTGATGCGCAGTACTATTCGCCTGGAATCCGAGTAGCCGAATAGTTCGCTGCTGCACAGATGGTGTAAGACGGGACTCCGTGAGCCAAGCAACCAGATTGTCGGAGACTAACTCACCACTTCCCAGTTGATGCAAGGTTTCGGCGATGGAGAGCCTTGTCTTCCAATCTAGTTTTTGATCGGACAGAAGCTTCGTCAGGTGGGGCACAGCCGATGTCAGCTTGAACCCTTGTACGGTTTGCAGCAGCTCGATCTTCGAAGGCGATTCGCCTTCGAACGTCAAGGGCGGCACCTCTGGCGAAAAGTCACATACGGCGATCCACGCGTAAGAAGCGGCCGCATTTCCATCGATCACTTCTACGTAGCCTGGCTTACCGGCATGCTCTCCAAGTGAAAGGGTGTACTGGTTGGCGACATCATTGCGAGGAACCGTTTGCTGCGCGATTACCTCGTCCCCATCGGCCAACAAAACGCGAACAAGGTTTGCCTCGGGGCTCTTTGTTCCCGGCAGGCCGTCCTGCCCACACATCCAAAAGCGAATCTCGCTGGGCAAGGCAAAGCTGCGACTCCGCAGGATGCCCGTTTGCTGCTCTCCGTGGACAATGCTATCCAAGAACTTCTGCGTATCGCCGGAAGATGTCGTGCGATCACGTGGTCCCCAGGGGTTGATCGCCGAAGGACGATCATCGGACAGAGAATGGACTGTCCAGGACTCGGGACTTGCCAGCTCCGGAGACAGATCCTTCCAGAGACGTTCTGCCCACTGGTGTGCCAGCGGATTATCAGCAGGACGCCGACCAGCCTCTTGTTCGGCACGGCTAAACTGGCTCAAAACAGAAAGCTGTTTCCACGCCGGTGACGGCTTGGTCAGTTCAATGATTCGCTCAAGCATCTTCGAGTCGTTCTGACTTGCCGCTTGTCTGGCTACTCGCCGGACAACTTCCCAATCGATGGAATTGCTATCGGTTCGCATAATCAGCCATTGGGCTGCTGGTTCGCTCTCCGAGATCTTCGCGATGGCGGCAAGTTGTTTGACCTCCTCATCGTTCCACTTCTGCGAATCGAACTGAGCAACGACTTCGGCCGAACGAAAATGCTCACGGAGTGCCAAGCGAATCGTATGCACGAGGTGGCTATCTTCAGGCAGGGTCTGCTGCCAGGCAACCAGCATCGGTTGCACGTTGGTGGCATCTGGGTGACGTCCCAGGGCATCGACTGCGGCACGGACAACAAATGCATCTTGATCTTGCAAAGCATGCTGGACGATGTCTCGTTCAACCGCCGACCAGGTTTCGCGTTCGGCCAGGGCCTTGATCAAGTGAACGCGAACGAGTCGATCCAAATGGCCTGCTAATTGTTGTATTTCGTCGTCGTTCAATCCTACGATTCGCTCCACAACCCATAGGGCATGGGCCAATTGCCGCGGACTCGCCTGATCTCGAAGCGAATGAATCGCTTGAACGGCCGTCTCGGCATGACTCTCGACCAACAGGTTTGTAGCCATGGTGCGAACGAATAAGTTCGCACTGTCTAGCTGAATTAACAGTTCTTCGGTGGAAAGCTTCGACAAGTCGGCAGGGGAGGCAACTGGCACCGAAGAGTTGTCTTCCCCCGTGTAGACGATTCGCCAAACGCGTCCATGAGTTCGATCGCGATCTGGGTGGTCTAACGGCGACTCGTAATGCCCGATGATCGGATTGTAGAAGTCGGCAATGTACAGTGCACCATCTGGTCCCATCATGACGTCGACCGGCCGGAACCAGGTATCGTCGCACGTCACCATGTCTGGCTGGGTATCAACCTGATAGGTAGAACCAAACTGCTTGAGCCTGTCACGATGGATGACCTGCGACACTGGATTGCAGATAAAAAGATGGTCGCGAAACGCCTGCGGGAATTGCTCGGCCGCATAGTAAGCCGGACCGCAGATGCCTGTTGAACCATGATTATGATTGATCATGGTTGGTCCGAATCCTAAGGCATCGGGCTTGGCACCGAAATGAGGATATCTGGCACCGCGTAGCAACTGGTAGACCGGCATCGAATGACAGTCGGCATCGTACAGGTTGCCTAGCGGATCAAACGTCATGCCGAATGGATTGACCTGGCCGAAGGTGAACTGTTCAAACCGGCTGCCATCGGCCTGAAAACGATAGGTATTGCCCGACTGCAATCGGGTTACGTTACCTTCGCCGTCGGTAATCTCCGACGTGTTCGAGAACCCATGGCAGCCGTAGATCCAACCGTCGATCCAAGGCGTGAACGAATTGACCATGCCGTGCGTGTCGACGTTTCCTACCGAACCATACAGCTTGGTTCTTTCGTCGGCGACGCCATCTCCGTCAGAATCTATCAGCTTGTCGATATTGGGAATGCTGTAAACGATCGCCTCGTCACCATCGCCAAGGGGCGTTTCCCCAATGGGAATGTTAAGCCCGGTAGCAAACTTGGTGACCTTCTTGCCGCGGCCGTCTGCTGCAAAACCTTTGACAACGGTCACCCAATCACGCGGAGCATGCTCGCCGATGCCAGCGAATCGATCTGGCCTCGGCTGTACGCCAGGGCCTTTCGCCGGATAGGGGTACTCGACGCTGCTGGTAATCCATAGCCGCCCACGGGCATCGAAATTCAAATTCATGGGTTGCCCGATCTCCGGCTCACTCACGACTAGCTGAATCTCGAAACCAGGGGGTAGATGAAAGAGCTTTTGCTGCTGCTCGGGCGTATTCGGCGGATCAGCCGCTAGCAAACAAGCTTCTGACACAAGAACGAGCAATGCAAGCAACGGCAAGAGGTTGGTTTTCATAGAATAGGAGGGGGAGCATAAGGTGAGCAAAAATGAGCTGTACCCTGAGTATATCTCCGCCACTGAGACTATTCCAACCATGCCGGTAAACCCTGACGCGCGTAACTTTTCCGGCTCGGCAAGCCATGGCAGTCAGATCGGATTTGAAGGAGCATGTGCCCCGCAAGGTCGATGTAATCAATACGACGCATGCACCAACCACTCGCTAGCATTGCGTGCGTCGCCATCGTGTCTATGGGAACCGAGGAAGTGGAGTGCAAGTCTCCCACCGCCCCGCGACTGTAACGAGGACGAGCGTCACAAACCACTGAAGCAACCATAGGCTGTTTTGGGAAGGGTGGCGTGAGGTTGAATCGAAGTCAGGATATTCGCCCCATTAGACGTTGTTGTTTTCAAACATTTCCACGAGGGATGGAAAGGTCAACACGTGAAATGGATTATTGGCTGGGGCCCGCCAAGTTTGGGCTCACTTTGTTTACTTGCCGCGACTTGCTGGGCAGCACCGGCGGCTGCTCAAGAGTTGGTACCGACCGAAGTAACCTCGGTACAACAGGCATCCTTGCAGGAAGAAGTCGATACGGCGGACGCTTCGGACGATGTGCCTGACGTTCCGCCGGTTCCCGATTCCGACGTCCCACTGTTGCCTCCCGTTGTCGTACAGAGCGAACCCAACAGCGGCGATTCCCAACGCGATTACGACGCAACGTTTTCTAATGCGACCGTCGTTACACCAACGGCTACCGGTACCGAGGAACGAAAGTTTGGTGGTACCGTTCAGGTGATTGCTCGCGAACAGATTGAACAGTCGGATGCATTTACCGTGGGCGAGATTCTGGCTCGACAGCCAGGAGTCGATGTCGTGAACTCAGGCGGACCGGGCGGCGTTCGATCCATTTTCCTGCGGGGCGCCAACTCGCAGCACACCAAGGTGATGATTGACGGATCTCCGGTAAATGATCCAAGCAGTCCGAGCCGTGGATTCGATGCCGCGAATCTGACGCTTGACAATGTTGAGCGAATCGAAATCCTGCAGGGTCCGCAAAGCTTGCTCTACGGGTCAGAAGCCATTGGAGGTGTCGTGAACATCATCACGCGTCGCGGGCAAGGCCCTTTGTCGGGTGCGTTATCCGCTCAAGGCGGTGCTTATGGCACGCATCGCGAAGGGGGCTACGTGCAAGGTAGTCACGGCGCCTTCGACTACTCCTTCTCTGGTTCATGGCTGGATACCCAATCATTTTCGGCGGCATCCAGTGGAGTCGAAAACGATCCGTTCGAGGTAGGTGCACTTTCCGGTGCGTTTGGCGTTCAGCTGACCGACGATACAGAGTTCGTTTATCGCCTGCGATACACGGACGCTCGAGCACGGATTGATGACGCGTCGTTTTCCATTGGCGTTCCGCCTACCGATGACCCGCTACGTCTCAATCTGACGACGAACTTCGTTCAACGCTTCGAGATCAACAACACTCTGCTCGATGGAAACATCCAACAGCAGTTTGCCTATGACTACATCGAGTACCAGCGTAACGATCGGGATGATATCTTCCCTGCTAACGCAGAGGGAGCAACCCGTCAGTTTACGTACCTGGGAACGGCACTGTTGTGGCCCGATCATGAGTTTTCAGTCGGTGTTCAGCACTGGGACGAATCGGCGACAACCGAGTTCATTCCGTCACCTCCTGCTTCGGCGAGTCAGTATCAGTCAGGTATCTTCTTCCAGGATCAGATCTCCTTTTGGGATCGTTTGCACCTGACTGCCGGCGTTCGTTGGGATGATCATAGTGCGGCCGGCGCCCACCAAACGTACCGGACAACGGCAGCCTATGAAGTTCATGAAACGAATACCCGACTTCGAGCAAGTCTCGGAACAGGCTATCGGGCACCAGCGTTGTCGGAAAACCTGTTTCCATTCGGCACCGCCAACTTGCGTCCCGAGCGAAGCCGTGGCTGGGAGTATGGGATCGATCAATCGCTGCTCGATGACGACGTGGTCTTGGGGGCAACCTATTTTCGCAACGACTATCGAGACCTGATTCTCTTCGATCCAATGACCTTCACGTTGCTTAATATTGGTCAGGCTCGCTCGCATGGCGTAGAACTGACCGCTGACTGGTATATCAATCCAGCGTGGACCGTTTGGGGATCTTATACCCACACCGACACGTGGGATGCCGACACCGGCCTTCCTTTGGTGCGTCGTCCAAGGGACAAGGGTACCTTCGGCATCACACGTTACTTCGGATGCGATTGTGGTTCGATCACGTTGGCTGCCCGGATGGTCGGAAGCCGTCTCGATGCTCGCGACGGCTCCGTGGTTTTAGCGAACTACAACGTCATTGACGTGTACGGCGACTACTGGATTCGTCCCAACATGCGTTGGTTCTACAAGATCGACAACCTCTTCAACGAACAGTACGAAGAGGTCACCGGTTACGCGACTTCTGATGCCGCCATCTATAGCGGCGTCGAGTGGACTTTCTAACCGAATGTCTCACAAGCTATGATGCAAAAGGCCCTTCATGATCTGATCATGAAGGGCCTTATTTCATGCGATGATGCGGCACCCAATCAGATTCTGTCGTAGGCGTTTAATGGCCTCGGGAGATAGTCCTGTGTCTGTCAGCGTCATGAGCTTCAGCCCTGGGTGCTGCAGAATGGACTCCACCGAAGCGTCTGTCAGAGGTGACTTCTCACAGTTCAAGACTTCGAGGTTCTGGAGCACTTCGAATCGGCGAATTGACTGATCGGAAGGCTTCCAATCGCATGCCGAGAAGTCCAAGGTGTGTACCTGACCGCTCTTACGCATCCGAATGTGGACGCCATGCGACTTCAGGAACTCGACAATCTCTACGGGGTCTGGTTCTTTCGGCATACGTCATTTCATGCGAGACGAGAATTGTCTGCCACGGGATGGCAATGCCCGTCGAGTTGCATCGGCAGCATATTGAACTTCAAACCGGAAATCGACGCCCCACCGTTGTGGAACTGAATCCCGCGAAAGGCATAATCACTCATGGGAACGTGAGTGTGTCCGAAATAGACATTACGCACCGAATTGCCCATGTCTACTTTCTCGTTCGTCAAATAATCCCAAATCCGCCCCGCGACGACGCGACGAGGATTGGCCAACTTGCCGACAACGGCGTGCAAGCGCGAACGGATCGCCATTTCATAGATTTGGTGACGATATTCAGGCTGCTTGAATTGATGCTTCCGGTTTCGTTGCGTAGCGAGAGCCAGATTGGTTCGGTTCTTCAAATGAACCGCATCACCGTGCAACATCACGGCCGAGCCAATGCGCAGGAAGTAAGGTTCCCAGTGAAAGTTTTCGTGCGATTCGGCGACGTCTCCGAGTCTTTTCACAAAATCGGCGTGGCAGTCATGATTCCCTAACAAGTAGTGGAACTGACAACCACGATTCGACTCGACCAGATCGGTAAGCCATTGCATCGAAGCATCAATCGTCGCCTCGACCGAAGGCAGTGTGGTCCAGGAGAAGTCGACGATATCGCCGCCAAGCACGAAAACGCGTGCTTCCGCGGCGCGTGATAGAATCTCGTCCTCATGTTCGTGGTAGATCGAACGACGAGAAAACATGTGAAGATCGGAAAGAAACCAATCCATACTTTCCATCCTCAAAATCACAATGGACAGCTAAGGGTTAACGGTTTTCCAATTGTAACATGACGACCGGCGAGGAAAGACACGCTACCCGCGTTTTAGTGCGTGATGTATTTATCGCCTAGTATTTCGAGGGATGAAAAGAAGTAGAGAACCTCGGGCGAACGAATTCGATCGCGTTTCCCCGACCACATGGCGGTGATTGTCGTGCCCTCGACCGAAAACTTATGGACAACCGCGACATTTTTGGTCAACCGGCTGTCCTTGCTCACCAAGATGTAGCGGTGCACGGCTACCGAATCGGTGTGATAAGTGACCTCAGAGCTGATCTTCATGACATTGGCTGCCGGTACACCCTGGAAGACTTCGTCACGATCCACCTTAGCCAAAAACTCGTTCCATTCTGGATGAGCCTCTTTACGCAGTTCGAGTGTCATGGTCCCAAACTGCGGGTCACGGAGTTTCAGAGTTCTTACCTTATCATCATCTGTAGATATCTCTGGTTCGCCTGGCATTCGGACCGTATAGCCCCACTGGGGATCGCTTGATGGCCTCCAGTTCCCCTCCAGCTTCGAGACGTCAATATTTACGGGAATGTTCAACTCTAATGGGATGTCTGCATTGTCGTAGACATATTGAAATGCGACGACCGTTCCCACAATAAGCAATATCGCGGCCACACTGCTGCTGGCGATCATGAATATTAATTGTCGCTGCCGCTTCTTTTGCTTGGCTGAGACGACGGTGGCCGCATAGATGGCGTCGACATCTTCGTGTGTGTCGAAGAAGCCTTCCGATGAAGCGAGCTCTGTTGACGGTTCGACCAACAGTGGGTCTACGCTCGGTTCCTGTTTCTTGCGTTCAGCTAGATTCTTTTCGGCAACAGAAGTTGTCTTGGCAGTAGACTTCGTGGCACGTCCACTTGTTTCAACGCGAAATGCCTCTCCACAGCGAGGGCAGCGGACAGCTTTGCCGACCAGATGATCTTTAACTTTGAAGGCCGAATCACAGTTCGTGCACTTAGCAATCGTCGTCACACCAAACCTGCCGATCTTCGGTGAGGTTGTTGTTAAAACGGAGACAGACTACTGAAGTGGACTCGAGCGGACTAACCGGAACCGGGGTACGGATTTCCTTTTACACTGATCGACTGAAAGAACTTGCTCACTTCTGAAGAGGTGTGATTGCCTGACCAGAGGAACATGAACATCCGTTGCTGCGTAAAAAGGAGTACCACCCGACTTTTGCCAGGCTGGCTCCGCAAGATATCCGCTGAAAAGTGATACTCAATCAGGGGGTAGTTGTCGAGCGTCATCTGCTCGGTCTTGGTGAGGTACTTGCTCGCACCCATCAGGTTCTGCAATCCAAAAACTTCCAGTTGTTCTTTGGATGGCATTTGATTCGATTTAGGCGGGTTTCCCGGGATAGAAGAGCTGTACATCATGACGAACGACTCGTCGTTGCGAATGATGCGATACCCGTCAACTTTTGTGCCTAGCCACGGTCTTTCGATACTTGGAATTGGATCGAAGTTTGATGGAAACTTAACAGTCACCAGCCCCGCTGGACCACGAGCCTCGTCAGGAAACTGACTGGTTTGCTGGGTGACGTAATTAAACTTGCTCGGCCCACCGCCCCCGGAACCTAAGGTATTGCTGATCGTGCTGAGGGCATAAATCACCAAAACCAGTAGTCCGACGCCACAGACGATACCAACGGCGCTCACCACCAGTGTCGAACTGACTGGCAGTGACTTTCCGCCGGACGCTTTGCTCTCGCCGAACCCCTGTTGATCGGCCAACACCGCCGCGACCTGCTCGACATATTTCGAGCCCTCCACAGCTTCTAGATCATCGATGGACGCGCTGCGACCGATAAGCTGCTTGGCGGCAGTCATGGCTCTTTCGAGAACAGCCGGATCCTGCGTGTAGATATCGTCATGCTGACCGGGCAGGGCAGGGCGGTAGAAACCACCTTCGTTGTCTGCGGTCACCACTTCATCGGTAAAGGTCCCTTCGATGACCTTTTCCTTTGCCGAACGGTGGAAGCCTGCTTGCTCCTGTGTTGACTTCGCGGGCTTGGAGGATTCTTCCGAAACACCCGCGATCAGCTCGTCCTCGCTGATGTCCATACTGCTGGAAGGAGACGAGACGGGCTTGGTCGGCGCATCTTCTTGAAGCCCCAACTCCGCTTCGTCCGAATCAACAATCGGAGCGTTCTCGCCCGGCTTGGCAGCTTCGATGCGAATCTCTTTTTCTTCCGGAGATATCAGCGGTGCGTATTCAGAAGGAGCAACGACCGGAGCCTGCATTTGCACACTTCCGCCGGCTTGTTCTTTCAAGAAGTCCTTGGGGGGATTGCATGGTGCTCCCCACGGAACCTCTAACGCGGGAATATGGCGGTCACCAGGCAAGATCACCGCCGAAAGCGTACGGCGACTGCGAAGGATTGGGCTCTCTTTTCCCGCAGGAATCTGGTGAAGCTGCTTCTTGGCAGCTGATTCCGAGCCGGAAGCACTCTCGGATTCTGGTGCCCCCGCCCACTTGGGTCGGTCTGCCGATTTTGTCTTCTGAGACTTCTTCCCGGCGGCACTCTTCTCGCCTAAAACCTTCGATCCTGATTGACTCTTGGGAATAACCTTAGACTTCGACAGATTCGCCGCAGATCCGTGCTTTGCCTTCTCTTCCGTGGAAGGGGCCGTATCCGTCAGCTTTACGTCAAACACCTTCTTGCACTTAGGGCAACGCACTGATTTGCCATGAAGCTCGGCTTTGGCTTTAAATCGGGTTTGGCAATGCGTGCACTGTGCGTACGAGGTCATCCTGAGCCCAGAATTGCAACAAATGGCGATAGAGACATTGGTCAATCAAGCAGGTTGATTCCCCCTCATTCTCACTGGGGGGGCTGTAAAATTCAACCTCGCAACTGGCGATCTGTTCCGGTCAATTAACCTTTTTGCGGAATCACAACCCGAACAACCACTTCGCGTTTTGATTTTCTGAGAGAAAAGGGCATCGTCTGATAGGTCTCGGCATAAGATCGACGAAAACGAAGCGTGTAGTCGTCGCTGGGCGTAAATTCGATAGGGACACTGAAACTACCGTCCGGACGCGTCAAATAGGCATTCAGACACTGTGAGGGGCCCAAGAGGTCAACCGGCAGGTTGGCTACCGGCCGGTCATTCTCGTCCACAGCAATGCCGCGAATCACGCCATGATCTTCTTCCAGGTGGTCGGCCTCGGCCATCTTCCTGATCAGTTGCTTTAAATCTCCCGGTTCCGAAGTTCGGATCACGACACGGTCATTGTCAAAATCGGCCTGTAGCCCCCCGGAAAGCGCCACCGCGTCTTCCGCTTTGGAGAACAACCACCGGACATCACGATAATTGGCCCGGTACTCGGCGGTCGGTAAGACTTCGTCATCGGCCAGTACTGGAGACGAGAGAAGAGCCTTGGCCTCGGCAGACGTCGGATCCAGGAAATAAGTCGTCAGACGGCCACGATAGCGCCACTGCGTTGTGACAACGATCGCAATCGAAACCACGACAAACAGCCCTAAAAGGCTCTTCAGACTGAAGCGAAACCCAAACATTCGCTCAAAATCCCCAATGGATAGCGAAAATGGACGACACGTGCCGTCCATTTAATCAATACCGTCGCCGGGGAAAAGAATCAACGTCTAAGGCCGAATTGTGGTCCTAAGCCGCTGCTGATTCGGCCATGGTTTCTTCGGGTGACTTGCTGGCCAAACCGAGGCCCAAGACTTCCCGAGCCAGGTTTGTATAGTCTTCGGCACCGTTGGAATTCGGATCATAATCGAAAATCGATTGCCCGAAACTAGGTGCTTCTGCCAGGCGAATGTTGCGACGGATACGCGTTTGAAACACTTCGGCACTGGACCATGTCCGTCCTTCTGACGTACCCTGACCGAAGAACTCGTGAACGTCGCCGGCCACTTCTCCGGCCAGTCGCGTTCCCGACTCAAACAGGCAAAGCACCACGCCGGAAAGCTTCAAGCCGGGATTGATTCGTTTGGAGACGATATCCACCGTACGAAGCAGTTTGCTCAGACCATGCAAGGCAAGGAAGTGAGGCTGTAGCGGTAGAAAGACTTCATCGACGCAAGCCAACGCATTGAGAGTAAGTACGCCCAGGCTCGGCGGACAGTCAATGATCAAGTAATCGTATTGCTCGCCATGGACTTCCATCGCGTCACGAAGAATCATCTCGCGACCAACTTCGCCAGCCAGTTCCATTTCGGCGGCGGCCAAATCGAGGTGAGCGGGGATGCACCATAGGTTTTCGCCAGCTTCGTGACGGACGTCTTCCAGGGAAGCTTCGCCCATGAGCACCTGGTAGATCGATTCGCTTCCCGAAGCGACCCCAATCCCGAGATGTAGCGAGGCATGTGCCTGGGGATCGAGATCCAGGACACAGACCTTGTGCCCCATACGAGCGATGGCCGAAGCGAGGTTGACTGCGGTGGTCGTTTTTCCAACGCCCCCTTTTTGATTCAAAATAGCAATCGACCGCATGACAACCTCCTTGTTGTAAAGCGAAACTTTCCGGCAATTCTGGCGCGTGCAGCGGTGCCAGCATCGTGGGGGATTGTAATCAGGACCGCCAAATGATTTCTAGACCGGTTTTCCCTGAATTCCCGCGCAAGTTTATATGGTCGTTGCCTTTTCGGTTAGGTAACTGTGGTCTATGATCGAAAGCTTGATAGCATCATTCTGCCAAGCCCCTTCAAGAAGCTAGAGGAAACGCCCCGTGCGTGTCATTATCGAATCTTCGGCCGAACACGGAAGTCAGCGTGCCGCCGCGATTGTCGCTCAACTGGTTCGCAAGAAACCCCGTGCTATCCTGGGTTTAGCGACCGGCGGAACCCCGCTGAAGCTCTATCAAGAACTGATTCGCATGCACCAGAGCGAAGGGCTTGATTTTTCCCGGGTTACCTCGTTTAACCTGGACGAATACGTCGGTCTTCCACCGACTCATCCCCAAAGCTATCGCCATTTCATGACGGAAAACCTATTCCGTCACATCAATATCGACATCCGCAATACCCACGTTCCCGACGGTCGGGCTCTCGATTACGAGACTTATGGACCTCAATACGAGGCCATGATCGCCGAGGCTGGCGGCATCGATCTGCAGATTCTGGGAATTGGCCGCGACGGACATATCGCGTTCAACGAACCAGGTTCATCGTTGGGAAGCCGTACTCGGTTGAAGACGCTCGCTCCGGAAACCATTCGTGACAACGCTCGCTTCTTCGGCACCGAAGAAGACGTGCCTCGGTTGGCCATCACGATGGGGGTGGGTACCATCCTCGAATCGAAGAAGTGTATACTTCTCGCTTTCGGCAAGGATAAGGCCGAAGCAATTGCCGCGACGGTCGAAGGACCAGTTACGGCACAAGTCACCGGTAGTGCATTGCAGTTCCATCAGGATGTGGTCGTGATTCTCGACGAAGAATCGGCCTCGCAATTGCAACGGCGTTCCTACTACGATGAAGTAGAGGAGGCGCATCGGCGGCTTCAATCCGGAGAAGTCAAATAACCACAGATTGTCATGCGCCAAATCGGTAAGCTCTCTTCCGAAACCCATGCTGCCCGCTTCGTCGACTATTTGTTGACGCAAGGCATCCACTCCAAAGCCGATGCGAATTCGCAGGGTGAGTGGTCTGTCTGGATCCACGAAGAAAACCAAGTCGATCAGGCACGAACCGAACTCGAAGCATTCCGCTCGAACCCGGATGACAGTCGCTATCGCACCGCCGGTGATGAAGCCGCTGGCATCCGCAAGATGGAGCAGCTTCGCGAGAAAGAGCGTCGCAAGAACGTCCACGAGGTGAAGCATCGCTCGGTTGGTGCGGGCGCAGGACTATCTGGGGCGCCGGTCACCAAGGGCATTCTGATCATCTGTGTCGTGATCGCCGCCATTGGGATGTTCGCGTCGAACTATTCCATGAAGAACCCAGGTCTGGGCGATCAGATCTACGGAGCACTCAGCTTTCTTTCTCCGCAAGATTTGCAAGCCTACGGAATCTCGCCAGAGCCGAACTCGCTACGCACTATTGAGCGGGGCCAAGTCTGGCGACTGATTACGCCGGCCTTTTTGCATGCCCGCAGCGGAAGCATGGCGATCTTGCATGTTGGTTTCAACATGTACATGCTCTTCATGCTCGGCCCCATCTTGGAACGCCGAATGGGCAGTTTCCAGTTCCTGCTGCTGAACGTTGGTTTGGCGCTCGCCGGTAATCTGGCCCAGGGGGTAATCCCAATGTATATCGAACTATACGGCGGCGACCTCGCTCAATACGAACGTTACTACGGCGGGGTGAACTTCCTCGGCTATTCCGGCGTTGTCTACGGGCTGTTTGGTTATCTCTGGATTCGCTCGAACCACGATCCGACCTTTGGCATCATGATTAACCAGTCGTCAATCATCATCTTGATGCTGTGGTTTTTCCTTTGTTGGTTTGGACTAATGGGTGGCGTCGCCAACCTTGCCCATACGGGCGGCCTGGTAGCCGGTATGCTCACGGGCTACATCCAAGCAATGTCCTCGCGACGGTAAAAGTTCGCGGGCTTTACTGAGATGCGTCTGAGGTCACATCGGCGAAGAATGTAGAAAGGCCGCTGAGAGTTGGGTCTGGCTTAGCAATCAAGGCATTGGGGTGCTCTGGTAGTGCCAGTAACCCTCTTTCGAGATCGAATTGAACGACAGTGACGTCACTCTTTTCCGGCCATGAAAAGACGACTTCGTGCGTCCAAGCCGGCTCCGACGCCTCCTGGGCAGTGGTTCCCGTAAAACTGGCGTCTTCGATCAACGCCTGGCGAAAATGGACCAGCCCACGCGCCTTGGAAATATCGAACGACTTCCCGGCTGTCTTCAGCTTCACAATCGGTGCATAACGAATGTTTTCGCCGTTGGCTGCTCCCCAGTAAGCGATCGAAGCGTACCCCTTCGACCAATGATGCCAGACCGTAATGCCAGCCAAAACCGCGGCTATCAGAATCATGGCAGCGACGACCAATTTACCCGAGCTGACGCCGGGCCTGGAAATCGAACTCTTACGGGAAGTTGACAACGAGAACTCCTATCGGGAATGTTCGGCGAAGCTCACCTGATTTATACTCAATAAATCACGGATCGTCGTGACGGCGAACCTAAGGTGCGTGCCAAGACTCTCAAAGGATAGTCGGTTGCCAGACAAATTCGACCCCTACCGCGAATCGTTGATTGTCGAGGAAAAGACCATCTGGCCAGATGAGCTCGCCGATGTCCCTGCGGAAAGGCGCGGGCCAATCGCTCGGCAGCTTCATGCGGATGCCGCATCGTGCGGCCACCTGGAGTACGTTCGCCTACATACGGGCTTCTGTCGACAGATAACCGTAACGCAAGAAGACGTGGCTCGCCTGGAAGCGAAAACCTAAACAAGCCCCGAATAGTTCCAAAGATTCCAATGACCGCCTCAGATCCTACCGCCTTTGCATCACAGACCGTTCACGTCCCGCTGTCTGAGCGTTCTTACGATATTTCCATCGGGACAGGCAACCTGGCGGAGGTCGGTCGGTGGATCACGTCATTAAGAAGCGTGACTCACGCCGTGCTGATTAGTGATGCCAATGTCGCCAAGCATTACCTGGATCCTGTCAACGAAAGCCTGGAAGCGGAAGGCATTCGCGTTACCAAACTGGTCGTGCCGGCAGGCGAACCAAGCAAGTCGGTAGCAACCTCCCAAGAGCTGTGGGAAAAGGCGCTGGCAGATCGAGTAGATCGTAAGTCGATTGTCGTGGCCCTGGGGGGCGGTGTGATCGGTGATCTGGCTGGTTTCATTGCGGCAACGATGACCCGTGGTCTTGATTTCTTTCAGATTCCGACCACGCTTCTCGCTCAGGTCGATAGCAGCGTCGGGGGCAAAGTCGGTATCAACTTGCCCGCGGCCAAGAACATCGTGGGATGCTTTTGGCAACCGAAAGGCGTGCTGATTGATACGGCGGTCCTGGAAACCCTTCCGCGTCGCGAGTACCTATCCGGTTTGGCGGAAGTGGTGAAGTATGGCGTGATCCTCGATCCGGAATTCTTTGATTATCTGGAAGCGAACGTTCAGCCAATCCTTGACCGTGATCCGACCGTGCTTCAGAAGATTGTTGCGCGGAGCTGTGAACTAAAGGCTCAGGTCGTCGCCGAAGACGAACGCGAAACGACCGGTCTGCGTGCGATCCTCAACTACGGCCATACGTACTGCCACGCCCTGGAAACGGTTTCCGGCTATGGCGAGTACCTTCATGGCGAGGCGGTCTCCGTCGGGATGCTCTGTGCTTCTCGCCTGGGAGAAAAACTGGGGGTCTTCGATTCGGAGGCAACCCAACGGCAAGACCATCTCCTCACGGCACTCGGGTTGCCGGTGGAAGTCCCGAAGGTGGATGAAGATGCCATTCTTTCGGCCATGCAGCGCGACAAGAAGGTCGAGCATGGCAAGCTGCGTTTCATCGTCCCGCACAGCATTGGCAAAGTGGTTCTGACACCGGACGTTCCATCAGATGTCGCCATGCAGGCCTGGACCGACGGATACTCCAGCTAGTCAGCGGACTATTTGCTCGACTCCAGAGCAGCGGCCCCTATAATGGCGGACTACCATACCGCCCTTACGGTGAGGCCTGCATGAGTTCCGTCGACGACAACACGCTGCAAGATCCTGAATTTATTGCTGCCTTACGCCTGGCACTCAGTTCGGGGATCGGCCCTGCGAAAGTTCAGGCGCTGCAGAACTATTTCGGATCGCTTTCCGCAGCCCTCGCAGCAACGACAAGCCAACTTCAAGCGGTTTCTGGTATCGGGCCGAAAGTCGCCAAGACGATCGCTTCTGCCAGTCAGCTCGATGTGCAGCGCGAGCTGGATCATTGTCAGGACTTCGGTATCCAGATTTTGACGCGTTCCTGTGAAGCCTTTCCGGAGCTTCTTCGTGAGATCGCCGATCCGCCTACCTTGCTGTTTGTCAAAGGAGAGCTCCTCCCTTGTGACGAACTCGCTGTGGCAGTCGTCGGTACGCGACATGCCACGCACTACGGCAAGAAGCAGGCCGAGCGATTCGGGTATGAACTCGCCAAAGCTGGTTTCACCATCGCCAGCGGCCTCGCCCGTGGGATTGATGCCGCGGCGCATCGCGGGGCACTCAAGGCCAAGGGTCGCACAATTGCCTTCCTTGGGGGTGGCGTCTCGAAGATCTATCCGCCGGAGCACGAAGAACTTGCTGCAGAAGTGGCCGCAAACGGCGCCGTCGTTAGCGAAGCGGCACCATTGGTCAGCCCAATCGCCGGAGCATTTCCACAGCGGAATCGTTTGATTACTGGGATGAGTCTCGGCGTTGTGATCATTGAAGCCGCTGCCCGCAGTGGGGCGTTGATTTCCGCTCGCATGGCGATGGAACAGAACCGTGAGGTCTTCGCCGTGCCAGGTCAAATCGATAACCCAGTTGCTCGCGGAGTAAACAGCCTCATCCGCGATGGCGCCACGCTTGTTCAGTCGGTCGACGACGTGATCGAGCAACTCGGGCCGCTTCGCGAACCACTGCAAGTCTCCGACGGGCAAACGGTTCTTCAGCCAGCCGAGCTCAAGCTCAACGAACAGGAACAACAGGTCCTTCAGCACATCGATCTGACACCGATGTCGTTAGACGCACTGGTCGCGCGTTCCAAGTTGCCCGTGCACCGCGTTCTATCAACGCTCAGCATCTTAGAAATGAAGCGGCTAATCGTACGCACCAACGGAACGACCGTCCAGCGGACCGCCTAAGCTTCACTCACTAAGCGAACAGGGCCTTGATGGGCTGACCACCGTCAGTGATTGGAACGGGACGATCGCCATCGTATAGCGATTTGGCATAATCAATGCCCATCGATGCGTGAATGGTTGCGAAGAAGTCAGGGACAGAGACTGGGTTGCTGACAATCTTCTTTCCTAGCTCGTCCGTCTGACCATAGGCACCTGAGTGCTTCAGCCCGCCACCAGCAAGCACGCACGTGAATGCCGACCCTTGGTGACCACGTCCGCCGCCACTGTCAAACTCAGGCGGTCGTCCGAACTCAGTGGTGACCACGATCAACGTCTTATCGAGCATCTTCCTTTGCTCAAGATCGAGGATCAGGGCTGCCATGGCCGTATCGAGTTCCTGGATCAGCTTGTGTTGTTCCAGAATTCCCCCGTTGTGGACGTCCCAGCCAGCGCCATTCAGGAAGTTGAGGTTGTGCGAGACTTCGATAAAGCGAACGCCTCGTTCAACCAGCCGTCGGGCGAGTAGACATCGTTGACCAAACTCTCCACCGTACCCCTCACGCAGATCAGTCGCTTCTCGGTCGAGGTCAAAGCTGCTCATGAATTCAGGGCCACTCAGCTTCAAGCTGAGGTCGATGGTCGCCTCGTAATCCTTCAACGCAGCCTCGCGCGTTTCCGGTTGCAGGCTGCGAAGCTTGGTCAGAAAGCTCTCACGCCGCTGCTGTCTCGCGCGATCCACACCTAGCGGAGGCGAAAGACCAGCCGGTCCGCGGCCCGTTTCGGTCAGATAGAGATAGCTGTGCTGCGCTCCAAGGAAGCCTGGCCCGCGAGTCGCATTCGGGTAACCAATCAGAACGTACGCTGGCACATCATCAGAAGCCGCTCCGCGCTCGTGCGCGACAATCGATCCTAACGATGGATAGACGACCGTTCCACTGACAGGCCGCCCCACGTGCATCCAGTTGGTCGCCGCGGCGTGCTCGTCGATCACAGCGTGATTGACCGTACGGACTGCCGTAACACGATCCATAATCGGAGCCAGCTTCGGAAGGTGCTCGCACAGCTGGACATCGTTGAAACAAGTCGGGATGGATTCGTAATAGGATCCAGGTTTTTTGGACTTCGGATCCCCTTTGGTCTTGGGGTCGAACGTATCGACCTGTCCCATGCCGCCACCCAGCCAGATGGAGATGACATGTTCGGCCTGTCCGCTGATACGATTTCCCGCCGGCATCGCGCCGGCCACGGACGTTGCCATGGCCGTCGCTGCCGAAGCAGCCAGGAATTGTCGCCGATTGACGCCGGAATTTTGGTTACTGTTGCTCATCGGATTTGCTTCAAAATGAGTGATTTTGATCGGTTCGCGAACGCCGTCGTCCGTTATGGCATCCAGACGAATTCTCGCAGGTTTACCACACTCCACACCATATCTTCGTAGACCTCTCGCCACTGAGGCTGAAGCCGTGGGTCGGCAGGCGGTCCAACTCGTGCTCGGCGAGCATGTTCCTGTTGAATCGTATTGGCGTCTGAACGCAAATGGTTCGACCACGTCACTTGCGGAAGACGCTCAAGCGGTACCGGCTCTTTAATCTGATCTTTGGGAACCAGTCGCTTATCGAAGCCATCGCGAAGTACATCGGCAAACAGTGCCCGTTCCTGTTCACTTGGCATTCGACTTAGGAACCGCAGGAAGACCGAATCGACCAATTGCTCAGGCGACTTGGCTTCAACGGCCAAATCTGCCAGAGGGCTTTCGTGGGATGCCCTAGTCAGCCAAACGGTCATCGTGCCGTTGGCGATCACCGCTGGCTGAAGCACGTTCGGATCGGTCTCGCGATCGGTGCGAGGAATCTGCCGTTCGGCTGACCAGCCGAAGGCAACCATCACGTCGTCGATGACTGAAACTCGAGGAAGCGTCAAACTAGGCCGGTCGCGTTCATTCGAGATACTTGCCAGCATCCAGGCACGTTCGACACAGCCCAGATTGTTTCGATTGCTGGCCGGACGACGACCATCCGGATCAAGTGTTAGCATCTCGACGTTGATCTCTTTACCAGCCCCTTCGTAAAACGAGTCGACGATCTGTTCGGCAGTCATCCGGCGACGCTGCGGAGCGTTGAACAAACGCCGAGTGGGATCGGCATCCTGCTGGTTACCTGTCGCCTCACGTTGGTAGAGACTCGAGTTCATGATCAGACGCGTGGTATGTTTAACGCTGTATCCACTAGCAACAAAGTCGCGGGCTAACCACTTCAACAGTTTCGGATGACTTGGCTTTGCTCCTTCCCAGTCGTGTGGCGGTTCAACGATTCCAGCACCGATTAGTCGCCGCCAGATGCGGTTGACCGATACTTCGGCAAAACGCTCGTTCTCAGGGGCAGTTACCAGCGCCGTCAATCGCTCGCGGCTATCCTTTTCGTCCTCAAGATAGGCCGCCAAGGATTCGCCATCCTCGATGCCAGTCTCATCCGAGAAGGGCCACTGGGGCTGGACCGCCTGACCAGGTTTAAGCGTCACTTCAATCAGTGGTTCACGATCCTGGCTCTCAAAGAACGCGACCGGAACCGAACTCGATTTGGGAACGGAAAGAGGCTTCCTGGCGAACATTGCCGCGATGGAGTAGAGATCCTCTTGCGTTGTGCTGTGATAAGGGGAGTCGTGGCAGCGAGCACATTGCAGTTCTATCCCCAGGAACGCATTGGCGACGACATGCCCCTTTGCGGCAAAGGGAGAATCGTTCTGTGCGGCTTTCGCGAAACCGGCGCTACCACCATCTTCCGGACTACCTCGCATCATCATCAACTCAGTAACCATCCGATCGAGTGATTTATCGTCACGCAACGCATCGTGTAGGAACCAACGAAATGGGCCGCTAGCATTCAGCGTCGCGTTGATCAATGTTGGGTTCTCGGCCAACACGTCTTGCCAGTAACTGACCCAATGGTCGGCCCAACGTGGATCTTCCAATAGGCGATCAATCAGTTTGGCACGCTTGTCCGACGAGTTGTCGCTAAGAAAGGCCCGTACTTCTTCCTCCGTAGGAATCACACCCACCGTATCGAGATAGGCCCTGCGGATAAACTTGGCATCGCCAACAACCGGCGAAAGCTCCGTTTCTTCCGCCGATAGGGGGAGCTCCGGCCATTTCGCACCCTCGTTAATCCATGTTTCCAGGGTCTTCATCTGCTCGGAGGAAAGTGGCTTGCCAGTTGGTGGCATCCGCATATCGGCATCTTCGTGGCGAATGCGGATCATCATCTCACTGGCAGAGGCATCTCCAGGCACAATCGCAGGCCCAGAATAACCACCGCCAACCGCCATCTCGCGTGAGTTCAACTGCAGCCCGCCTGAATCCTTTTCGCTGTGGCAACGGAAGCACTCGCTTCGCAAGATCGGCAGAACCTCGGAATGAAACTGTTTCGCTTCGTCCGGTGATGTTCCTTTGACAGCGGCCTTGGCCTGTTCAATTCGACTGGCAATGAATGCATCGATCGGATTGGTGGCTGACGCGCTGCTTGGAATCGCTGGGCCTGGGTTGCCTTCGGCCCACTGCTTGGCCAATCGATGCCGTTTTTCCCAAAAGGTATCCCGCGACTTGGTGGCCTTGCGTCGGTTATGGTCATCGTGCGATGCCAGCGAGCTCTCGATGCGCTCCAGCGCACCTTCGAACGCCTCATCCGTCAATGGAAGCGGGGCATCGGGGCTTCCCACAGGGCCAAGCACGTGATACTGCTTACCGTCCTGGGAAAGAATCGCAACGGTAAACTCTCCTGGCTCAGCTCGGAATTTCTTGCCACCGGCCATCGTCTCAACGACAACGCGGTGCGTACCCTTGTTGGAGGTCTGAAAAGTTCCCTTCTCTTCGTGTAGACGATGCTGCTTGATCCGATGACCGGGCAGGGGAGGATCGGCGACGGGGGTGATGGGCTCCTCTCCGCTTGGTGAGCCTTGCAGAGCACCCGTCTTGGCGACAAGCTTTCCGTCGACCCACAGTCGGCTGAGTCCTCGTGCACGCAGAAGAAACGTTTGCTCGCCTTCCGGCAAAGCAACATCTGCCGCCATGCGTACCAATACCGGTGCGTTCCAACTATCACGAATTCCCCAGTTGTCATAACGTAACGGAAGCCGTGGTGTGAGGAACTCGGTGGTTTCCCAGCGGTCGGCTTCGGCCGGATAGTCTTCATCGAAATCAAGCCACCGGGTATGAGACGGCATCCCTTCGTGGAACGTGACCGTGACGCGATCCGCGGGAAGTTCGCCAAGTTTCGGCATCGACTCAGGTACCGGTTCCGGCTTCGGAGCTTCACCAACACGATGGAATCGCTTCTTGAGCGTTTCCCCATCAAGTGCCACGCGATGAAGTGCGACGGCATCCAGATATCCGCGAAACGAATTCGAGGCACTACCGTTCAATGCAGATCCGATCCAAACGCTGTCATCATCGACGAAAGGGGGCACGGTTGTTGGTCCACCCATGTCCCAGGCACCAGGCAGTTGCTTGCCGTCGATCCAACCTTGGACGCTCTCGGGTTTG
This sequence comes from Bremerella sp. P1, assembly GCF_028748185.1. Lineage (NCBI taxonomy): Bacteria > Pseudomonadati > Planctomycetota > Planctomycetia > Pirellulales > Pirellulaceae > Bremerella > Bremerella sp. P1. The sequence continues at coordinate 6,427,740 of NZ_CP118164.1, forward strand.
CCAAACTCGTAGATGACAGCAACATGATGCCAACCTGTGCGAGGGATAAAACCGTCATGAGTTGTCCAGCGATGCCAGTGTGACTTTAAGCCCTTGCCTGGGGTCGCAAACAAAAAACTGGCACAGGCCGTTCCTTTCTCTCCTCGAAGTCGCAGAGCCCAGTTTTGGTTGTCAGGGGCGAACTCCGGGTTGCCGGTACGGCCTTTACCCATGATGTATAGGTTCTCACCGTCTTTTAGATCGCGTGCATTCACCCAGGCTTCGATCGTGATGGAATCGCCGTTGGTAAAGTCAAACGGACTGAGATGGCCCGGGTCGTCGTACGAGAAGTAGGCACCCCGACCATCAAACTTCACCGCCGTATTGTCTGCATCAAAATCGGGATACGAAGGCGGACGTGGTCCAGGGACGTCACGGTGGACACCCCCGTGAGCGATGAGCGGTGTTTCTTCTTCCGCACCGAAGTCCCACATCACGACGGGCTCAGATGCGTGAACAGTTGCGCAAATGCAAACCATCATGAAAGTTAGGACGAGTAGATGGCAGCGAAGCAATCTCATCAGCATTACCTATTGAGAAGGGCCAGAACGCAAGCGGACATGGCGTTTGGCGAATCAACAATCTATAAGGAGGGAACAAGACTTCGAACGGAAGCGATAGGAAGGAACCTTAAATATCCATAGAATTTTTGCTTTCGTCAAGGTTTCTTGGCTAAGCTAGAACGTCTCATCCCATCGCAAAAACCCGGCAAATCGTCCTTCAATCTCCCTTGATCGCTCTCCAAGATCCAAACGACAACATGCGATATTCCCTCAATTGCAAATGCACTCTGACCGGCATTGCCTGCCTACTATTGGGTATTCTGGTGAGGCCAGCATTGGCCAATGCGCCAGATCTGCCAAAACCGCCCAACGTGTTGCTCTTGGTCGCCGATGACCTTGGATATGCCGAGCTTGGCTGCCAAGGAAATGCCGTCGTAAAAACGCCACAAATTGACGCTTTTAGTCGGGAGGCTGTGCGATGTACGCAAGCCTACGTGACGGCTCCCAATTGCAGCCCGTCGCGGGCTGGGTTTCTAACCGGTCGAATTCCGCTGCGATTTGGCTATGAGTTCAATCCTATCGGTGCCCGCAACGAAGACCCGCAAACAGGGCTGCCCAACAAGCAACAAACCATAGCGGAATACCTGCACGATGCCGGGTACACAACTGGTCTGGTTGGCAAGTGGCATCTCGGTGGAGCAGCCGACTTTCATCCGCAGCGGCATGGCTTCGACGAGTTCTTCGGCTTTCTGCATGAGGGTCACTATTTTGTCCCTAGTCCGTGGAACGAGACGACCACTTGGATCCGTCGCAAAGGGCTTCCGCAGGGGAAACAAGGTCGGTACGAAGTTTCTCCACAACTGATCTACTCATCGCATATGGGGCATGACGAACCGGACTACGATGCGAATAACCCTGTACTTCGCGAAGGACAACCGGTTGTCGAGGAAGCTTACTTTACCGACGCGATCACCCGCGAGGCGACCTCCTTCATCGAGCGATACCAAACGAGCCCTTGGTTTCTTTATGTTGCCTACAATGCGGTGCACAGTCCGCTGCAAGCCAAAAACGACACGTTGGCCCTCTTCAAGGATGAAGACGATATCCATCGCCGCATCTTCCTGGCCATGCTTTATGACCTGGACCGAAGTGTCGGACAGATTCTGCAGACGCTTGAGAAGACAGGTCAAAGTGAAAACACGTTGGTCGTTTTCTTCAGCGACAACGGCGGACCGACCAAAGAAACGACCGCCAGCAATCTTCCGCTGCGTGATGGCAAAGGCAGCATGTACGAAGGAGGGATTCGCGTTCCGTTTCTGATTCGCTGGCCGGGTCAGGTCGAAGGGGGATCGGTATCCGATTCGATTATCAGTACGCTTGATCTCTTTCCTGCGATTACTGGCATGATCGGCAACAAGTCACAGGTCGAATTAGACGGCATCAACATCGCGAGTGTCATCCGCAATCCCGAATTGGCAAGCGATCGAACGCTTTATTGGCGACAAGGAAAGCGTGCCGCACTGCGACAAGGCCGTTGGAAAATCGTCGCTCCCAACGGACACAACTCGGAGGACAAGTGGCAATTATTCGATTTGCAGGATGACCCATCGGAACAGAATGATCTCTCAACGAGTCAGGATCATCACAAAATGATGAAGGGCCTATTAAGGAAATGGGAGACCCTTAATCAAGAGATGGCGGAGCCCCTTTTCTAAGCACTGCCTGGGACCGTCCAAAAGCTGGAAACTCCTGGTATCAGGCATGTTGTAGCGATCGGCATGTTGAATATAATACCGCGATGAACCTCGTAGAACTTGCTGAACGAATCCGCTCTCTCCGCATCGACCAACGCTTAACGTTGGAAGAGGTAGCGTCACGCACCGGGCTAACACGCAGTTGGCTATCGAAGGTTGAAAACTTTCGCGTCACGCCCTCTCTGCCGGCCTTAGCCGAGATTGCCAAGGCATTGGGAGTTCCGACTTCCAAATTGGTAGAAGGGCTGGATGAGAAGCCCTCGCTAACCATGGTTCGCAAGAACGAGCGAAAGGTCATCGAAAGAGACCAGTCGGAGGCAAATACCTCAATCTATGAGTCGCTGGCCCATCGCCGCAAATCTCGCTCGATGGATCCGTTCATGATCACGATTCCCCCAGGGGTTGCCCGTGAAGAGGCCTTGCCCCACCTGGGCGAGGAGTTTCTGCTAGTCCAGTCTGGGAATGTCGACTTTGAGTACGATGGCGATGTCTTCAAGCTCCAATCTGGAGACAGTCTCTATTTCGACGCCAGCGTTCCCCATCGCTTGGTAAACTCGTACAAGAAGCAAGCCGTCGTGCTTTGTATCTTCCAATCACCGCAAGCCTAGTTCTTTGCCTGCGATCTTGAATTCTGAAGCGATCCGTACCGTTGCTGTATGGGCATTGCTGATTTCACCCGTCGCCCAATCCCTCTTTCCGCTCTGGGACGCGTCAATCTTAACGGGGCCTTCACAACACGTTTGTTGACTCTCAGGCAACTTTCGGTAAGAATAGCTCACGTCGAACACGAATATTGACTCGTGGTCACCTTTCTCCGACAACTAACCTTCGGGAACGCATATCGATGGGAGCGAAGCAAACAATGGCCTACAACCTGGATCGGCGGTCGATGCTTGCCGTCTCAGCCGCCTCTCTGTTGGCCACTTCTGCGGAAGCCAATGACGGCGACCTCCCAAGTGTTACCGGCCCAATGGTCGGTCACGTTTCCCATGTGGACGCCAATATCTGGTTTCGCCCCACTACGCCAGGCAAGTACTCACTACAAGTCTTGCAAGAAGAGGGAACCGAAGAACGTATCATCCACGCGGAAGCTAAGCTTGAAAACGACAATTGTTTGACTTGGCACGTAGCCGGACTGCAGCCAGGTACCAAGTACCAGTACAAGGTCTCGGGGCCCAACAGACCGCTGGTTTCAGGGAAAGAGTACTATTTCGATACGGCCCCCGATCCCACAAAGGCCACTCGCGTTTGTTTGGCATTTGGGTCATGTGCTCCGAACAAGCCATTAGAGTTGTGGACGCAAATGGAGCAGCGGGGGGCCCAAGGCTTAGTCCTTTTAGGCGATACGCCCTATATCGACTCAACGGACCTGTCGGTTGCCCGGGACCGTCATCGGACCTTTCTTCAGGTTCCTCAATTAGCCTCACTCATTGGCCATACGCCTACCTGGGGTACTTGGGACGATCACGATTTTGGACGCAACGATTCCGATGGAAGACTTAAGGGCAAAGAGAACACACGCCAAGCGTTTGTTGAATACCGTGCCAACCAAGATTTCGGTCATGACCAATCGGGTATCTACACGAAGTTCCGATATGGACCGGTCGAGGTTTTTCTGCTCGATACACGATGGTTTGCTCGGACAGAAAAGTCGCCCGTCGATCCTAGTCAGCCCACACTCTTAGGAAAACAGCAGTGGCAATGGCTGAAAGAGGCCCTGTTGGCTTCCACCGCTCCTTTCAAACTGATTGCGTGCGGCATGATTTGGGACGACAAGGAGAATACAGAATCGGACGACTGGGGATCGTATACGCACGAGCGAGACGCCTTATTCGAGTTCATAGGCGAAAATAAGATTTCAGGAGTCGTATTAATCGGTGGCGACATCCATTGCTCGCGACACCTCAAATACGAAACCGAGAAGACGGTCGGTTATCCGATTCATCAATTCATCGTTTCGCCGATTCACGATAGCGTGATTCCGAAACTCAACGTGCCGCATCCCAATCTGATTCGGGGTGAAGCGATTCCTCACGTTTGGCTCCGACTCGAGGTCGACAGTACCCAGTCGCCGGCTCGCCTTCATGCCGAGTGGGTGCAAATGAAAGGACGTCCAATGTGGGATGTAACTCTCACGGACGAGCAGTTGTCGCTTCGTTAAAACGGACTTCGAACTTTTAAGGGCCAAGAGTTTTGCCGCACCCTGGAAATACGCAAACAGTTTATCTATCCGAGGGCTCCCTCGCAGAGCTCCCAAGGATTTGTCAGCAGTACGGTGCAACGCACACGTTCCTGGTTGTTGACGAAGTTGCGTACAAGCTGTCAGGAGCGGCGGCACAGCTGCGTCAGTTCCTTCCGCCCGATGCGATCACCCTTTTTAGTGGCTTCGAGCCGAACCCCAAGATAGAAGATGTGGAGCGCGGGGTTGCCAAATGTCGTGCCGCGAATCCTGACCTGGTGATTGCCTTGGGAGGAGGTACGGCAATCGACCTCGCCAAGATGATCGCTTCGATGACGCGTCATAGGGAAAGTCCTCGCGACATCGCAGTTGGAGGTCTATCACTGCAACAAGGTACGTTACCTTTGGTCGCCGTTCCAACCACAGCTGGCACAGGAAGCGAAGCAACTCATTTTGCCGTCGTTTACGTTGATGGTCAGAAGTATTCGGTTGCCGATCCATGCTTGCTACCAGCCGTTGCCGTGGTTGATCCCAAGCTGACCTATAGTGTTCCCACAAGAATGACTGCCGCAACCGGATTGGATGCCTTTTGCCAGGCCATCGAATCGATCTGGGCGGTCGGCGCCACTGACGAATCGGTCGCGTATGCGACCTCCGCCGCGACGCTCGCTTTCGAGCACTTGCCAACGGCTACCAATGCTCCGACCCCTGAAGCTCGGCGTGCGATGAGCCTCGCTTCGCATCTCGCCGGCAAAGCAATCAACATTAGCAAGACGACGCTTCCTCACGCGATTTCCTATGCGATAACCGCCGACTATGGTATTCCTCACGGGGCGGCTGTCGCGACAACCCTGAGCAGCGTTCTGGCCTATAACTTCGGTATCTCAAACTCAGATTGTGCCGACCAGCGAGGCACTGATCATGTTCGGAAGCGGCTATCGCTGATTCTCGATATTTTGAAGGCGGCATCCGTAGAAGAAGCCTGCCGGCAGATTGAAGCATTCGTCAGCTCACTTGGCTGTAAGCCAACCCTCGCTGCCGCTGGTATCCGTACGGACGAAAGCCTGCGCGGTCTGGCTAGTCGGGTAAACGCTGCTCGGCTTTCTAACAATCCCCGCATGGCCAATCAGGAAGAACTATTTTCACTTCTTCAAGGTAGAGCGACGATCCTCAACGGAAGCCGACGCAAAACGATTCCGCCAAAAGCCACGGCCGGTTAACCCAATATTCATCGCAGTCCTTACACTTAAGATCCCATGACCCCATCCAATAGCAGTATTCAGCTTGTCGTTTTTGACTGGGCCGGCACAACCATCGATTTCGGTTCGTGTGCTCCGGCAACCGCTTTCGCCAAAGTCTTTGCTGCTCACGGTGTTCAGGTATCTGACGAAGAAGCACGTCGTCCGATGGGGTTGAATAAGCGGGAACATCTCGTCGCGATGCTCAGCAACTACGAGATCGCAAAACGCTGGCTCGATTCCAAAGGGACCTCCTGGACAGATGCCGATGTCTCGCAGATGTACGATCAATTCGTTCCGTATCAACTCGAAGCGATCCAACAAAGCAGTCAATTGGTGCCGCAGCTACTCGAGGTGGTCCGCAATTTACGGGCGGACGAAATCAAAATCGGTAGTACCACAGGCTACTTCCGCGCTGCGGCTGATTTGGTGTCCCAGGCAGCAGAGGAGCAGGGCTTTGTACCCGACGCCAACGTCTGTGCCGACGATGTCCCCAAGGGCCGGCCGGCCCCGTGGATGATCTACCAACTCATGCAGACGCTCAACGTGTACCCTCCGCAAACCGTCGTCAAGATCGGTGATACCGTCGCGGACATTGAAGCTGGGCGAAATGCCGGGTGTTGGACCGTCGGAATCTGTGACAGTAGCAGCATCATGGGCCTGAGTTGCGAAGAATATTGTCAGTTGGATACGGATGAAAAAACCAAGCGACTTGAAACAACGTCTGCCGTATTCCAGAACGCCGGCAGTCATTTTACGATTGCCTCAATCGAAGATCTCCCGCGAGTCCTACGTCACATCAATCAGCGGCTTGCTGCTGGAGAACGTCCCTAAGCGATCTGTTTCAATCCGTTTACCCAATCCGTTCCCCCAGAAACTTCTGACCCATGAGTTCCGCCAGCCTACCGGATCAATCCTCGAAGCGATCAGAGTCTTTCTGGGCATTTTGGGCCGTCTTCGCCGCATTCGGTACGTACTTCTGCATGTACGGTTTTCGCAAGCCGTTCACAGTCGCCGAATATGACGGAACCATGGTCGGTGGAATCGACTTCAAGACGATCGTCGTCTCGACCCAAGTCCTGGGCTATATGTTGTCCAAGTTCCTTGGCATCAAGATCATTTCCGAGATGCCGCCGAAACGTCGTGCGATTGCCCTGCTCGGACTGATTCTAGCCGCCGAGGCCGCACTGGCTCTATTTGGCATCATGCCTCGTCCATGGAATGCGGTTGGGCTGTTTCTCAATGGATTGTGTCTGGGGATGGTCTTTGGCCTGGTACTCGGTTTCCTGGAGGGGCGACGTCTTACCGAAGCACTGGTGGCCGGTCTTTGCACCAGCTTTATTCTCGCCGACGGGGTCACCAAGTCGGTCGGAGCGTGGCTATTGGCCAACGGAGTGCGTGAAGACTGGATGCCGTTCACGGCCGGACTGATCTTCTTGCTCCCCCTTTGCATATGCGTCGCGATGCTAACCAAGGTTCCCGCACCCAACGAACAAGATGTGGAAGCCAGGTCGCCCCGCGATACGATGACACCGCAAGATCGCTGGTCGCTCTTTAGCCGTTATGCCCTGGGGCTATCCATTCTGGTTGCCATCTACCTTTTGATCACCATCATCCGCAGCATCCGGGCTGACTTCGCCGCGGAATTATGGGGAGATCTAGGACAAGAAGCAGTTCCATTGCTTTTCACTCGCTCGGAGATGTGGGTTGCGTTGGGAGTCATGTTTGTGAATGGTCTTTCGATTTACGTTCGCAACAATCGCCTGGCCTTCTATCTATCCTTGGGAATATGTGCCCTTGGCTTTGTCATCGTCGCAGTCGCTTTGCTTGGACAACAAACGCAATCCATTGGGGCGTTTCAGTTCATGGTGCTCATTGGCTTTGGCCTATATCTACCCTATGTCGCGATCCACACCACCGTCTTCGAACGCCTTCTGGCGATGACCCGCGAACGAGGAAACCTTGGTTTTCTCATGTATCTCGCAGATGCGTTTGGTTATTTGGGGTACGTGGTGATCATGTTCTCGCGTAACTTGTTTATCGGCCGCGAGAACTTCCTCGACTTTTTCACTTCGGTATGTTGGATCGCCACGGGCGCGTCCCTCTTGGCGTTATTTGTCGCTTCGTTTTACTTCGTCAACCATGGCCGGCAGCCAGCGACATCATCTGCGATTGCGGAACGCGTTTAGTTCTTACAATGTGCTCTGGCTGACAATCTATCGCCAGGTGAGCACGCGAAATAGACCTTTGCGACTGCGAAATCTTTCCGGCATGGCCAGAAGATAGTCGCGAAAGATGCTCAGGAGCATCGACACAACAAAAAATATTCCGCCGCCGATCATCATGTAGACCGCCACGCCTTGGAGCTGCTCAGGCAGGCGGATGTAAACCACAAGCGTGCCAACGTACAGCAACATGGCAATAGCACCGAAGATGGTGGTGGAACGTATTCGGAACAAGATTCCAGTCCCAAGCAGACTCAGTCCGACGGCGATCGCTCCTATTTCGTGGACCAGTCGCCAATACGTCGTTTCACTGTAAAACTCAAAACGTTGGCCTAGCAGGCCGGTCACCATCGGAGCGGCCATGAGCAGGCTGCCAACAACCAGTCCTAGTGTGACCCAATCGTCCTGACGCTCGCCTTCCTGGGCCCACCCAATGTGAGAAGCGATCAGCATCACGAATCCCAAAGCTGCCAATAAGATCTCTAGTTTCTGCCAAGGCTCAAGCGTCAGACCAAATGCAATCAGTAACAACGCAGAGCACCCCTGAAGTATGGCCAGGGCCACGTACCATCGACTGGCCACTCGGGGAACAACAAGTATCGACGCGAATAGCGAAGTGACAATCATTCCCAGCAAGAGAATCAACGTTCCGCCATGAAAACCCACCATCAGCAGACGATTCAGTCCCAGCAGCACACTACCAGTCCCAGCCAGGCTCAAAAGAACTTGTCCGCTGACTCCAAGTGAACGACGTCCAGCCCCCGAGTCAGCACGTCCTAGATCCAATATGCGGTCCACGAGTATGACGACCAGCCCGATTAATCCAAACGTAAACAGCCCCACTTCATACGAAGTACCCCAATAGTGCTCTAGCTGCACCACGGCAGCGCTGCCGGCTAAAAGTGCCAGGATGTTCCCAGCTGACCGATTGGATATGGTTGAGTAAATCACGAAAAACAGGCTCACTTCGAGAAGATAGAGTGCGAGCATCAGTTCGCTCGCTTGCCCTGTAAGTGGCTCCGTTCTCCGAATCGGTAGCACGTAGGCGGAAGCGATCACAGCGAGCGTGAGCAGTCCCGTTCCGCACAAAGCCGCTACCAGCACGTTCGCGCCGATTTGATTGCCGAATCGTCTCGCCACGAGACAATACCCTAGCGGAACGATCATCAGCAACGGGCCAGCCAGATCCCAAGCTTCCCAGTTCAACAAGGCCAATCCACTAAACACGGTCAATAGCACGGCGATGCATGAGCATATCGCGTACGTCATGCCTAGATACACTTGCCGGTCTCGCGCCATCCATAGGCCCAGCCAGCACGCCACTGCGGTTGTCCCTATGGCGGCAGCAAACAACAGCGTTATCTCTTGAGCTAGGAAGAATTGGAAGTTCGTTCGAAGATATCCAGCAATTGCCATCGACAAGGGAACCAGTAGAAACACGCACGCCATCGTCTGCATCGTGGTAGACAATGTGATCGATCGATTTCCCTCTTGCTCTGCCTTCCTCAGGCTGCCGGTGGCCCAGGCAAATGCCTGGAAGACAATTGCCGTCACCGCCACGACCAGCATAATGAGTTCTGCCGTTACCGGGACTGGCAGCGCGTCGACGAACATCACCTCGGCCCAGAGAAAAGTGGCGATCCCTCCGCAGACCCAAACCGCCTGTCGTGTCACGAACAAGTAGGAATAGCCATAAAGATATGTCGCACCGAGGCAAAGACCGACGGCCAGCAACTTCAATTTGGTGCTTGTCACCAGTGATGGCTCATCGAAGGGCAATGGGCCATTCCACCAGAGACTCCACAAGTCGGACAATACCCCGCCGTAGGTCCAGGAACTGACCGTCCAACTCACGAGCACGAAAAGTCCACCCAAGAGGACACAATGTCCGGCACGATAGAAAGCCCTGCCAAAGTCTTCGCGGTTGAACGGCCCATCACCGGGGACGAACGCTCTCTCGGCATGGATTGCGACGGCACCAATAGCAATCAACAGCGAGGAAACCGCGGCGCCTTCCCAGAATCTGGCGACACTTTGGTCGCCCAAGATCATCAGCCCGGTAAGCGTGATGCCCCCGACCATTGCATAGGCGAATAGGGAATCACGAACTAAGTACGCACAAGAAGCATAGAGGACGGCGATGACCAGGGCAGGAATCCACAGGTGCCCTCCCTCATCTAAAACAATCAAACCCTGAGCATCATAGTACCAAAGATGCAGGGGCATGACCAAACAAGCCAACAACGTAAGCCCACGGCCGGCCGTTTCGTATCGCGTGAATCGCAGCAAGTAGGCACCGCTTCCAAGTACCGCGAGGTTTGCGACCGCTGCGCACGCCGCAATCACCTTCGGGTCGTCAAAGAAACCTTGAGTCGCAAGCCAAATAACCAGCCCCAAAACTAAAAGGGCCGAACCGAGCATCATCAAGTATTGGAGGCTCCGCGGATCTAAGACGGCCTCGAGAAGTCGACCAGCGATCGAGTACGACACCTTATGGTCGTTCTCGACAGCGGAACCATCGTCGGTGGATAGATCAACATCTGGTTCAGGTGCCGCCTCTTTCTCATGGTTCTCCCCGTGCCGCTCGACCGTCTGATTGATCTCCGTTTCTAGCTCTCCCTCAATGCGCTGATTCTCTCGTTTCAGGTTCGCCACCAAATGTTCGGGAAGACGCCCTTCGCGTACGTGTTGGTCTAGCTCATGGCTGAGAAAAGCACGGTAGCGCAGCTGTTGCCGCGGGCCTCTTGGGGCCTCGTCTTCTTCGGGAGGCCTTAGGTATTCACACGGCTCGTCTGTGGCATCTAGTCGTTGCAGCCATGCTTCGTAGAACTCTTGAACGCTGGCGTCCAGCTTCCAATATTTTAGATTTTGCATGGCAAACTGGATTGCCTGACGAAGATCTTGCCGACGATCGGACGGTGACATATGCAGTTTCCCGAGTTATAGGCGCAAACATCTTCGGATCTGAAGAAAATCCGTCGCTAATAACATCGCGAAACGACCAGGCAAACGGGTCGAAGAATTTAGAAGTTCATCTTCGGTGGAATAAGACGGACGGGTTACCTGACGAATCGACAGAGAACTTGTATCTATTCGCTAAGAAGCGTTTTCCGAAAACTGCGCGGCGTGGTTCCGAACTTCTTGCGAAAGGCTATACCAAATCGCGTGGCATTGCTGAAGCCGGAACTCAGTGCGACCTCGGTTATGGATAGGTCGCGATTTAAAAGCAATTCCTTGGCACGCTCTAGCTGCACCCGGCGGATTTCCTCTGCCGGTGTTCGCCCCAAGTAGGATTTGAACTGAATCTCTAGGCTGCGACGTGAAAGAGGGACTTCCCTCAAGATATCATCCACTCCAATCCCTTGGTGCGTATGGTTTTGGATGAATCGCAAGGCACGTACGATCATGGGGTCATCGATCGCTAAAAAATCGGTCGATTGACGGCTGGCAACGCCCTGCGGCGGAATCAGTACGGGCTCACTCGGGGCACTCTTACCTTCCATCATCTGATGAAGCATCGCCGCCGCCTCATAACCAATTCGTTCGCAAGCAAGCGAGACAGCCGAGAGGGGAGGCGTCGAAACCTCGCACAGAAGGTCATCCGAGTCACCTGCCAAGATCGCAAAGTCGTCCGGTACGCGAATCGACGAGAAGTGGCAGACTTCGGCCAACTGGCGAGCATGATGGGCATCGACCGCCAGGATGGCAATGGGGCGTGGAAGCGAATGCAGCCAGCGATTGACGCGGCGCTGCTGCTCTCCCCAAGACATCTTTCGCCCTGCACGGTATCCGGGGCGATAGGTATGGCACTCGTGTCCACGGATGGCTACCGCCTGCTGAAAGGCTTCGCCCCGATTGTTCGAATAGCGATGGCTCGGCGGGGCAAAGTAAGCAAACTGCTTGAACCCTCTTGCCAACAGGTGTTCCACCGCAAGCTCTGCCCGGGCAGCCTCGTCCGTGACAACTCGTCCAATCCCAGGCACCGATGGTCCCACGTCGTCGACGTCTACGGCGGGGATTTTATGTTGCTGGATCTGATCGATTTGCTGTCGCGATGACAATCTGGCAATCACACCGTGACCTCGCCATCCGTCCGGCAAAGACGAACGCTGTTCATGGTCACGAGGGTCAATTAGTAAATGCCAAAGGGCGTTCTTCTCTGCGTATTGAGCAATACCTCGAATTATTCGACGCCCCCAGCTCGTCTCAGTTTCGACCATCACGGCGACGACCTGGACCAGGAGTTTTTCGTCAGATGGTTTTGCTGTGTTCGTCATCATCGGACATCGATTTAGTGATCTTCGGGCTATAAAGAGCTTCCTTGCATTCTAGCTTTTCTTAGCCATGGCTATTGCGCAGAAGCGAGAATTATTTATCAAATTGCTCATGTCGTTTTGCTGGGGGCTATCTTCAACTCAGCAGAGGAGTAAGCTGAATCGAACGTTGCCAATCCATTGCCGACACCTTCCCCGCATCAGGGTGGAAAACGAGTGCGCTAAGGTACCCATGAGCGAGAGTCAGCACCATCGTCGCACTGTTATTGGACTCATGAGCGGCAGTTCCGCCAAAGGAGTTGATACAGCGCTCATCTCGACTGACGGCGAAGATTTCGTAAAGTTTCACGGAGGATTACGGCATCCTTACGACGAAGAGCTACGATCGCGGATTCTGGAAGCCTCGCAGCACAACATTCGCTTGAACGAGCTGTTGTTGCTGGAACGTGAGATTACCCTGCATCACGCCGAGGCCGTCGACGTTCTCAAACAACAGCTGGGAACCATCGCGAATTCAGCCAAGCTGATTGGTTTTCACGGCCATACGGTACGTCACCTTCCCAATGATGGAGTGACCATGCAGTTGGGCAATCCTTGGCTTCTGGCCGAGAACACCGGGCTGCAAGTTGTCTCAGATTTCCGACGCCGCGACATGGCTCGCGGCGGGCGGGGTGCGCCGCTGGCTTCCTTCTTTCACCAGGCCTTATTCCACGACGAGAAGTTTCCCGTTGGGGTACTTAACCTGGGAGGTATTGCCAATCTGACCTGGCTTGGCGCGGACGGGTCGATCGTCGCCGCAGATACCGGCCCCGGGTGTGGTCTCTTGGATGAGTGGACCCAGGAAATGGCGGGACTTAGCCACGATATCGATGGCAAGCTTGCTAGCCGTGGTACCGTTCAACAGGTGCTTGTTGATGACTTTCTTTCTGCACCCTATTTTCAGCGACCACTTCCAAAGTCAGCAGATCGCTTCGAATTCGACCATATCGATGTTTCCGGTTTGAGCGTCGAAGATGGTGCTGCCACGCTTTGTGCCGTAACCGTAGGGGCTGTGGAAGCCGCAATCGCTACGATGCCAGGGCCTCTGGGGATCCTCTGGGTAACCGGAGGTGGAGCGCATCATCCGGTGATTATGAAGAGTCTTCGTGAGAGATACCCGATGGTAAGAACCATCGATCAGCGCAATCTGAGTCCGGTGACTCTCGAAGCAGAATGTTTCGCCTGGTTGGCCGTACGTAGCTTGCGAAATCTACCACTAACCATTCCGGAAACAACCGGTTGCTCGCAACCGACCACCGGCGGATTTGTGACGCCGTAATTGCTACGGAAGGATCTCGGACTGTCTCGGCAATTCAGGCTGGGCAAGCATATTCAGAATCGGCAAGACGGGATCATCAATCCGCTGAAGTGTGGCTTGAAACCCGCGAGCGTTCAGCTGCTCAGAAAGCTGGTCGATCAGCGGAGATTTTGCTTGCAAGATTCCGCCTGAGAGCGCGATGTTCATCCCCGCAGGCGGGATTTCCAATCGCGTTTGAAGTGACTGGATTATCTCAGCTAAATCGGTCGCTGCCTTGGCAATGATCGCGACACAAAGCGGATCAGCACCGTTTGCCTCCGACAAGACGATCGGCGCGAACGACGCAACCAACTCACGCAGATCAGCCGTGTCCGCGAGCGCAGCTTTCATTCCAAGGGATGTGCTTGCTCCAAGTGTTTCGCACACTTGCTTGGCCAACCCGCTTGTCGACTCTCCAGATTCGAGCTGGCTTAAAGTCGCGCGAAGCGCTGACCGTCCGATCGCGAAGCCGCTTCCATCGTCCCCCAGCAAGGGCCCCCAGCCACCAGCAACGGCATACCTTCCCAGCGCATCCCGGCCGATAGCTACCGAACCGGTTCCCGCGATCAATCCGATCGACACAGCAGAGCCGCAACCGGCTACCAGGGGAATAAGATCAGGAACGACATAGCATTCTTCGGCCAGTTCCATTTCCCCAAGACGTTGGCAAAGACCGTCTCGTATTCGCTCGTGGAGCGTACCCGCGACTGCAAAGAGCGCGCGATGGCAAGGAAAACCATCGATCCCCGCCTCTGCTTTGGCCAACTTCACCGACTCGGCAATTGCCCTGGCCGCTGCGTCCAGTCCGACTACTCGCGGGTTACCAGCCGCTGCACGGCCAGTTCCCAAAATTGTGTATTGCTTATCAGCCCCAATACGAGCCAGGACACAAGATGTTTTCGTTCCACCGCTATCGACCGCTAACACAAGTTCGCCGGACGATCGATCTCGGTGGGACATGCTGCTTGTTATATTCAGGTGAGTCAGCATTAGCAGCTACGTTCCCGGGTTATTCCCCTGATAGCCTGACGAAGGTGACCATTGGCCTCGCTGAGCAAGATACGTGCTTGCTCAGCAGACTCGCCCGTGTGATGAACCACGATCGCCGTCTTCACCTCGCCATTGCATTGCTCTAAAAGGCGAGAAGCCTCATCTTCGGAGAGCTTCGTAGCCGCTTTGACGATTCGCTTGGCTCGTGCATTGAGCTTGGAGTTGGTCGCCCGCAGGTCGACCATCAGGTTTCCGAAGGTTTTTCCTTGCCGAACCATCGCGCCCGTACTTAGCATGTTGAGCACCATTTTGGTTGCCGTTCCGGCCTTCATGCGTGTCGACCCACTGATGATCTCGGGACCAACAACCGGGGCGATCACCAAATCGCAATGAGAGTGCAACTCGGAGTTATCGTTGCACGTCAAACCAATCGCATAGGCTCCCGATTCCCGAGCATAGTCAAGTCCACCAATAACGTAGGGCGTACGCCCGCTGGTAGCAATCCCGACAACGACATCTTGGGACGATAGTCCAATGGCTTGCAGGTCTTTGGCCCCGAGCTCCGGATTATCTTCTGCTCCTTCCACCGCTGTTGTCATGGCAGTTGGGCCACCAGCAATTAAACCGATCACCTGCTTGGGATCAGAGCTGAACGTTGGAGGACATTCAGCTGCGTCGAGAACGCCCAGTCGTCCGGATGTTCCCGCACCGAAGTAAATCAAGCGACCCGACCGCAGCAGTCGTGTTGATATGGCATCGATCGCCGCGGCAATTTGTAGCGCTTGCTGTCCAACAGCCAAAGCCACGCCTGCGTCCTGGCCGTTGATCAGATTCACCAGATCCAAAGTCGACATTTCATCGAGGTCTTCAGACGCTGGATTACTGGCTTCGGTCGTCAAATGATCGAGCATGATCGCACAATGAATAGGGACCAGCGGGAAAGTGGGGTGCGTAACATTCAGCCCAGTTTAGACGCGGATTGCTTAGCGGCATAGCTTCTCTGCGCAAAAGCGAGATAATTGTGCGCTTGATCATCTAGCGAAAATAGCTACTCAAGCTAGACTAAAAATGGTCCGTCGCGGCTTCGTTTCCCCCATTTATCCCCAACCCAAGGACCGGCTCGCCTGCATGATAATCCTGGCGATTTTGGCGATTCATCCGATCGATGTAGCGATAATCGCTATTTACATCGTGGGGACGACCCTGCTGGGAATTTGGTTGGGGAAGGGGGGCAATTCAACAAACGACTTCTTTCTCGGATCGAAGAACCTGCCGACCTGGGCTCTGCTGCTTTCGATCGTTGCCACGGAAACGAGCACCGTCACATTTTTGAGCGTCCCTGGTCTGGCGTTTAAGGAAGGGGGCAACTTCGGCTTCCTCCAGTTGGCACTCGGCTACATCGTCGGACGCGTTCTAGTACTGGTGTTTCTGCTTCCTCTCTATTTCCAAAACGAAAACTCGACCGCGTACGAAGTCTTTCAACGAAACTTCGGCAGCTCGACCCGGCGACTGGCGTCCCTCTTTTTTCTGATTGCTCGCACCCTTGGCGATGGTCTGCGGCTTTTTCTCACAGCGCTCGCCCTGCAACAAGTAATGCAACTACCGTTTGAGATTAGTGTTGCCATCCTCGCCGTTGCCACTGCTATCTATGCTTTGTTCGGCGGAGTTCGCTCGGTGGTATGGAATGACTGTCTCCAGTTTGGCGTTTACATGGCTGGCGCCATGATTGCATTGTCCGTGATCCTGATGCGTCTTCCTGGTGGCACCGAGCAATACTTTCAGTTTGCTTCGGAAACAGGCCGCTTGAGACTCTTCGATCTCGAATTGTTTCCGACAGAAGGTCACTTAACGCTATGGGCAGGACTGCTGGGCGGGGGAATGCTCAGCCTGGCGACGCATGGTGCCGACCAGCTGATTGTCCAAAGATATCTCTGCGCGAAGGATCAACGTTCCGCCGGCTGGGCACTTCTGTGGAGCGGGCCCATCGTTTTCGCGCAGTTTGCTTTGTTTCTAGCAATTGGCGTCGCTCTGGCCTGTTATTTCACAGAGTTTGATCCCACGAAGGTCAACATTGCTGGCGACCAGGCATTGGCAACGTTTATCGTGGGTGAACTTCCTCTGGGCATCCGGGGAATCATCCTGGCAGCCGTTTTTGCCGCCGCTATGTCAACCCTTTCCAGTTCCGTCAATTCGTCTTCCAGTTCGCTACTGCAAGACTTCGGACGCCAGGCATGGAGTGACTTGCCCGAGGAACGGCGGCTTCGACTTGCCCGTGCTTTTACTGTCCTTTTCACCCTCTCGCAGGCAGCCGTTGCAGTTATTGCTTTCCGTGGCGACTTCGCCGATACCGTCGTCAATCAGGCCTTGGCCATCGCTGGTTTTTCGGCAGGACTATTACTGGGGCTATTCTTTGTTGCTCTGGTCGTTGGCCGCGTCTCAAGCATATTGGCGAACATCGGTCTGCTTACAGGTGCCGCTGTGATTACGCTGGTCGCTTTTCAGACGAGCATCAGTGGTTACTGGTATTCGTTGATTTGTTGTGGTACTTCCTTCGGGGTCACCGTATTTCTCGGATATGTGGTCTCCTGGCGGGGCGAAACTTCCCAAATTGCTTCCTTGGAGGAAGATTAATGAGTCGGCGTTGTTTGGCTGCTTTCCTACTCGCTCTGGCCTGGCTTCTTCCGGGGACATATTTGTCTGCTACACCGCCCCAGTCCCAAGGCCTGGCAGAGGCTATTACTGCGGATATGGATCAGGCAAT
This sequence comes from Bremerella sp. P1, assembly GCF_028748185.1. Taxonomy (NCBI): domain Bacteria; kingdom Pseudomonadati; phylum Planctomycetota; class Planctomycetia; order Pirellulales; family Pirellulaceae; genus Bremerella; species Bremerella sp. P1. The sequence goes on from NZ_CP118164.1 coordinate 6,445,039, forward strand.
TGAAGCCGCACTCGGCGAGAAGCGGATGCCCGGCTGCGTGGTCGTTGTCGCTCGTGACGGACAAGTCGTCTACAAGAAGGCACACGGTAACCGTCGAATTGAACCCTCGGTCGAACCGATGACGACCGATACGGTGTTCGATATGGCGTCGCTTACCAAGCCCATCGTCACGGCCACCAGCGTGATGCAACTGGTCGAAGCTGGCAAGGTGGAGTTAGATGCACCAGTTGTCACCTACTTGCCAGAGTTTCGCGGGCATGGCAAAGAAGAGATCACCATCAAGCAGCTTCTGATCCATACAAGTGGCCTTACCCCGGACAATGCCTTATCCGATTATGAAAGTGGCTGGCCAGGGGCTTACGAGAAGATCTGCAATCTCAAGCTGCTGTCAGAACCTGGAGAGCGTTTTCGCTATTCCGATGTCGGTTTCATTCTGCTTGGTGAAGTAGTTGCCCGCGTTGCGAAGATGCCACTGGACCAGTACGCCACCGAACATATCTTCAAACCACTGGGCATGAACGAGTCGGGTTACAACCCAAGCGAAACGTTAGCCAAACGTGCCGTTACCACTACCAAAGTTGGCGGAACGTGGTTGCGGGGAACGGTGCATGATCCGCGCGCACGCTATTGCGATGGCGTTGCCGGCCACGCAGGCCTGTTCAGTACGGCAAATGATCTGATGCTTTATGCCCAGGCAATGCTCGACGCCCGCAATCCAGAGTCCAAACAACGGCTCGGGGCAACAACGTTGGCAGCAATGACCAACTCATACGATGCCGCAGGCAATCTTCGTGGGCTGGGCTGGGACAAGCAAAGTGGCTACTCGAGCAATCGCGGCAAGTCGATGAGTTCGTCCGCGTACGGCCACGGTGGATTCACGGGAACCGCACTATGGATTGATCCCAAGTTGGAACTGGTGGTGCTTTTTCTCTCGAATCGCGTTCACCCGAATGAGAAGGGCTCTGTCAACGCTCTTGCCGGTCAGATTGGAACGATCGCCGCAGACGCTTGTCGAAAGGCTGACATGAATTCAGCCAGCACGGGCACCAAACTGGGCGTCGATGTACTCGCCGATAGCCGGTTCGAACTGCTCCGGGGGAAAAAGGTTGGCCTGATTGCCAATCACACTAGCCGAAACAAAGCCGGCAAGCCGACTCATTTGCTCCTTGCCGAGTCGCCGGAAGTGAACTTGGTGGCCTTATTCAGCCCAGAACATGGTTTCGCTGGCCGTCTCGATCAGTCTCATATTGGCGATGCTGTCGATCCGGCAACTGGCATCACGGTGAAGAGTCTTTATGGCGAATCTCGCAAGCCTACGCCTGAGCAATTAGAAGGGATCGATATCCTGGTTTTCGACATTCAGGACATCGGCTGCCGCTTCTATACGTACATTTCCACGATGGGGTTGGCTATGGAAGCCGCAGCAGAGCAGGGCATCCCCTTTGTGGTGCTCGACCGTCCGAACCCGCTAGGCGGCGTTGTGATTGAAGGCCCTCTGCTTGATCGCGAAGAAGAGTCTTTCGTTGCGTTCCACTCCGTCCCTGTTCGGCACGGAATGACAATCGGTGAGTTGGCGAAGATGATGAACGAGGAACGTGGTTGGAAGACCGATCTAACGATCGTTCCTCTTTCAGACTGGAAGAGGGACCAACTTCTTTTCGATACCGGGCTCCCATGGCGAAACACGTCTCCCAACATGCGGAACTTAACCCAAGCGATGATCTATCCTGGGGTAGGGCTACTGGAGACGACCAATGTATCTGTTGGCCGCGGTACGGATACGCCATTTGAAGTGCTAGGGGCTCCGTGGATCGATGGTCCGGAGCTCGCTTCTCGGATCAACGCGTACAACTTGCCTGGAGTCCAAGTCATCGGTGTCGAGTTCACTCCTCATTCCAGCAAGTACGAAGGCAAGCCATGCGGTGGCGTCAATTTCATCATCACAGACTGGGACACTTTTCGGCCCCTTGACCTCGGCTGGGCGACAGCTTCCAGCCTTCGCGAGCTTTACCCCGATGCCTGGAAGACCGATCGTTTGTCTGTCCTATTAGGTAACGGACGCGTCAAGCAGAACATTCTTCAGTCAAAGTCTCCGCAAGAGATTTCTCAGGCTTACGAGGACGACCTCGAAAAGTTCGCCGAGCGTCGCGCCCCCTTCCTGATCTACCCATAAAAAAGGGAAGCCCCATGGCTTCCCTCTCGCCCTGCAACAGTGGGCCTATTTTAGTTCGATCAGAAAATCGGTCTTTCCGTCCTCTGGAACTTCAACCACGATCCCAGACTTCTTGGGATCATTAAACTTTGTCGGAATCTTGAACTTCGGTGGGGGAATCGGATCGAAATTGGTCACCCCGTAATCAGGCGGAGGAGGGGGACCAACGTAGGTAACTGCCACGCGGTGCGAACCGCTCGGGGCTCCGTCACCGACATCATTCGTCCCCAGCGTGAAGTTACCGTCCTCGTCCGTGATCCCGGCGGCAGGTCTGCCTTCTTCCGGAATGAACTGAATCTGGTAGTACTCGAGCGGTTTGCCCTGGTACTTAGCCACACCAGAGGCCGGTGAGGTTGGAACAATATCGCCCGTTGGAACATTGTTGCAGCCCAACGCGAACGCACCGAGGATCAGTGCCCCTACGTAAACAAGTCTTAGTGAAACGCCTGGCCAACGTTCGGTAATCACAGGAAACCTCATTTTCAATCGTATTCAACCTCTTAGCAGGTTCGTAGGATTGCCCTCGTTAATTGCGAGAAATGACTTCGCCGCCAGCCATGCTACCCATCGCTCGCCAGGTTGCGTCGTCGATTGTGTCCGGTATAAACGCGACAGAACCATCGGCAAACGCCGTTTGTACGCCACCGGGGTGATAGCTTCGTGCAGCCAGGTGGCCGCGCGATCCGTGCGAACCGTCGACACAGTCCCGAAGTCGGGCATTCGGCGTCAGCGTGTGAGTGTAGAACGTTGTCACGACCAGGCCGCGATAGTATTGCAGTCCGCGATAGTTCCACGCCGAAGTGCTACGGGTTTCACAAACGGACGGAGGCGTTTCGGCATCGGCATTCCAGAAGCCCGCAGTGACTGACGTCGCGACACGAAAGTCATTTGGATCACCGGCTGCGACGACCGTCTTTGTTGAAGAACCACTCGGCCCCTTCTTAATCTCAGAAAACAGTGCCGTATTCGTTGTGCCATCAGTCATGTCCGCAAACCGGGTAGCCGAGTTGCGGAAAAAAGGCCCTCCAAGTTGCGAGGCAATTTCGCTTGGGATCACCGTGGCCGTTGCCCCCAGATTCTGCATGTAGCTCGCTCCACCGTACACCGTACCGCTGCCTGCGATCGAATTTCCGGCCGGTTGAATATCGGAAGGACATTGATAAGGCGTGATCAACTGGTTGGTAGCTTCCGAATTGACCGTGCTTCCGTTAATAGAGTACGAAAAGTCGAACAACTTGTAGCTGTTGCCTTGTTCTAAAAAGGGCAAGATAAAAGCGTGCGTGGAAGCATCCGGGGTACCGCTCGTATCACGGCATTGCCCAGGTGGAAAAACCCGATGCGTGCTTTCATAGTTGTGAAGTGCTAAGCCGATCTGCTTGAGGTTGTTGCTGCACTGCATCCGGCGAGCGGCCTCCCGGGCTTGCTGCACCGCAGGCAGTAGAAGTGCGATCAAAACACCAATAATGGCAATCACGACGAGCAATTCGACAAGCGTGAAGCCCTGGGCCCGATGCGAGCGTTTCATAACCAGTCCTTTTAGGAAAAGTAGAAAATCGACGCCCGAATGCCTCCAGGAAGCCTCAGGTCGATCGAAAAAATGAATAAGACCCACTGACACGGAGAATTCTAGCAAGGACTATCTCGCAAATTCTCTACGATAAATGACTAAACTTTCTTTGTTTTGCGCACCACAAAACCAAAAACGCCTAGACATGCTTAGATTCGATTAGCGCCGACGACGACTCGCTAGCTAACTCTTTTCCTCAATTGCTGGCAAATAATGAGGCGGAAAGCGTTTGTTACCCCAAGTCTGAAACGCCGGTCTGGACGTTGTCGGGTGTTACGTCATTGGTCACAGAGCTGGCTGAGGCGAAAAGAGGCTAAATTGCATGGAAATAGAAAACATTGACGTAATCGGGAAGACGATCTAAAACGTTACTTAGTAAAGATTTGTTGTCCTGCCGATTGCCTACCAACGATTTCGTTGTACCCACCTGGATTTCCCTGTCTCGAGTTCGTTTGAGACAGCTTCCGCCGCAATGCCAAGCAAGCAGTCCTGCCTTATCTGCCATTGATAACTTGGCCCCATGCGAACAGGTACAGCAATACATCGCTTACCACTGGCGTGCCCGCTGAAACAACCACGGGAGCCGGGAGCCTTACCCGGTGAAGCAAACCATGTATCGCGTTTCCTATTCGTTATCTGCTTCTTTTTACGGCGCCTTTGCCTTGGCGCTGTTGGGTCAAACCAATGCATTCGGGCAAGCAAAAGACGCTTCTGTCGAGCTACCAGTCCCACCAGTTGAAATGGTGATCAGCGACGAGACCGGAACCGAAGTGGCGTCGCCCGATATGGAGGGAAAGCTGCGGTTCTCGTTCAGTGGTGCTTCATGGCGTGAGGTGCTCGACTGGATCGCGGAAGCCGGAGACCTTTCGCTCTACGTCGACGATGTGCCCACTGGCAGTTTTACGTATTCGGACAGCCAGTACTTCACGGTCGACGATGCTGTCACCCGCCTGAATCTTTTCCTGTTGCCTCGTGGTTATGCGTTGGTCCGCAAGGGGCAATTGTTATCGGTTATCAATCTCGGCGATCCTCGCGGGCTTCAACAGTTGAACGCGATGGCCCGGGTCGTTTCTACCGATGAACTCGACCAGCTGAACGATCATGAAGTGGTTAAATGCTTCATCAAACTAGGGAATGTTGTCGCCACGGAAGCCATCAGCGAGATGGAACCTCTTTCGCTGATGACCACCCCGGTTGTTCTTCCTAAGTCAAATCAGCTCATCATCACCGATACGGCGAAGAACCTTCGCAGTGCGCTGCAAGTTCTCGCATCGATGCAAGAACCTCAAAGGGACGAAGCGGCCATCCGTCGTTTCGATCTGAAGCATGCCGATGCGGCCACCGTGCTGCTGGTAGCTGGAACTCATTTGGGAATTCCTGAGAACGAAATGAGTGGGATCGACATCACGATTACCACGGATACGTCAGGAAGACGCCTTTACGCGGTGGGTTCGGAGGAGAAGCTCAATCGACTTGAATCGCTGATAAAAGTCGTTGACGTGCCTGAGGAATCGGAAGAATCGCCGATCGAAAAGACGCTCGTGTCCCATTCGGTTAGCGGAGACAACTTGCAAGCCGTTTATGACGTGCTTCAAACGATCCTGGCTGATAAGTCTCTTCGTCTGTCGATGCAGGAAAATAGTAACTCGATCGTCGCCCTGGCCGATGCTGATACTCACCAGCTTATCCGCGACACAATTCAAGAACTACAGGCTCCTTCTGTTGAGTTTTCTGTTGTCGAACTGAATTCCGTTGATCCTTACTTTGCCGTCTCGCTCGTGGCAGAAATGTTCGGCGTCACAGACGAAGACGAGGATAGTGACGACGAAGCTCGTGTGCCACCGCCGAAGGTAGATGCCGACCCAGGCAATCGACGCCTGTTTGTTCGCGGTACCGCGGAGCAAATTCAACAAATTGAACAGTTGGTTGAACGTTTGGAATCCCGCAAAAGCAGCGGGACCGATTTACGGTTCGTTCCTCTGACCGGTCCCAAACGTCAGAACCTATTGCAAACGGCCAAGAAGTCGTGGGGAGGCGATAACTGCCTGCAGATCTTGCCTGCCGAAAGAGCCACCCAGCAACAATTCATTGAACGTTCGCTTCACTCCGAAGACGAGAAAAGCGACAAGGACACGCAAGAAGTTGTTCCCACGAACTCATCTCAGGATGACGCTCCTCGTCTGAAGAGCTCGCCAGAGCATCCAGACGACGAGAGTGATAACAGCTTTGTCTCCCTGCCAGAAGGAGGCGACACGATCAACACCTCAGCGACGGTGAAAAACGCCAACGCTCCGATTCGTAGCCAAGTAGTCCCCAACGGTATTCTTCTTCAATCGGACGATATCGAAGCGTTGGATCGATTCGAAGAGCATCTCCGCTTGCTCTCGGCGCAAGACAAGAACGCGATTTCGCCCACGGTGATCTACTACCTGAAGTATGTATCCGCAGAAGAAGCGGTCAAAATGCTGGCCGACCTGCTAGATGGTGGGAATGCCTTGAATGATACACCGACCGATACGCTCGTACGCGGTTCGGTGGGGAATCTCGGCAGCTTTTATGGCAGCCTACTCTTCGAGCGAGACGGCGTAACGACGGTTACCGCCGGCACGGCAACGATTGTGTCTGACGCCCGGCTCAACCGCTTGATCGTTCAAGGCACTCGAGAAGATATCGCGACAATCGAAAGTTATATGAAAATCATCGACAAGGACTCCAGTATCACTGATGTTGAGACTTCAGGGCGTTCGCGGATCATTGAATTGAAGCATGCCCGCGCAACGGAAGTGGCCGAGATGATCCGCGAGGCATTTCCTGATCGTGTCGACATGTCGGCCCAGCGAAATGCCCAGGCTCTTCAGGCAAACGCCGCTCAGAATAACAACAAGGGGAACAATAAAGACCAACGCGGCGATGACAATCAGCGAGGCTTTCAAGAGAAGCCTACCCGCGGAAGCAAACCGACCATGGCTGTCGCCGTTCACGAAGCGAGTAACTCGCTCGTAATTACCGCTCCGGATGCACTCTTTGCGGAAGTGGAACAACTGGTCGCTTCGGTGGACAAACGTAGCGAACGAGCCGTACGAGTTATCACGGCGACCAACGGAATCAACCTGGAAATGATCGAGCAAGTTCTGGCTGAACAGGCCGGCGATTCGTCCCGAACGAGCACTCCCTCGCGTTCGTCCTCATCGTCAAGCACCAGCCGAACGAAGGGGCGTTAAATGATTCCCCAACTGTGTGACTATCGCTTTTTTTTGACGGCAATCATGGTCGCGATTATGTCCGGCGTCAGCTTTGGGCAAGGCGAATGGATCCATCGTATCGACGACGACAACAATGGTTACATCGAACCGGATGAGATTTCCGAGCGAGGTCGACGCTATCTCGAAGAATTCGCAATTCCTTACGGCCTGAGTCTCTCTCGCCCAAACTCCGTCAAGAAACTGGAACAAGCAGCCCGGCTTCACGCCGCTCGCCGTGATCGCGACAAAGACGCCACTTTGCCGCCCGCGAGAGAACCGGAAGGCATGAAGGGATTCGGCGTTGATCCCGAGAAGCCGCTAATTCCCGGTTTTGGTCTTCGTGAAGTGAAATACCCCTACACGCAAGCGGATCTCGACGAAGCCGACTCCATGCTTCGTCGCTGGGATCGTAATGACGACAGCAAGTTAGATCCTCGAGAAATTGAGCGGGCCAAATGGTCAGGACATGACCCACTCGATAGCGACTTCGATAAGGATGGAAGCCTCACGAAGCTGGAACTCTCTCAGAGATATGCTCGACGCCGTAGCGAGTCGCAGCGCACGATCATGTCGGTCGGTTCTTTGAACGAGGCACCCCAATCACAAGAAGACAATCGAGATGACAGCGATCGCCGCAATCGAATGCGGGCCGGCAGTTCTCGGGGTGGTGACCGCGGCAGTGCTTCGCTGGCCGATAGCATCCTTGAGCGATATGACTTCAACCGCAACGACCAACTTGATCCGCAAGAGATGGCCAGCGTTGGAATTTCGATTGCCAGAGTCGACTACGACCGAAACGGGGCAGTCGACGAGAACGAGTTTGCCCGATACTTGAACGAAGAACTGGAACGGGAAGCCAACGCTAGTCAAGAAGCGATCCCGACCTGGTTTTTCGAGCGGGATGGAGATGGCGACAAGCAAGTCTTAATGTCTGAGTTCACCGAAGAGTGGGACGAAGCGAAGCTCGAAGAATTCGCATCGTACGATCATAATCGCGATGGCATGATCACGATTAATGAAGTGCTAACCTCTCAAACGGTTGCGGGCGGAAAGTTCTCCAGTTCTCAGGCTCAATTGCTGCTTCCCAGATCGATGGTCGTCTCCGAAATCGAAGTATCGGACGATTATCTGATCGGAGATTTGAACGTGCAGCTTTCTATTACTCACACCTATACCGAACAACTTGATGGCTACCTGATCGGCCCCGATGGCCAACGCATCGAACTCTTTACTGGTGTCGGAGGTAGCGACGACCACTTCGACAAGACAATCTTCGACGACGACAACGGCGAGCGTATCACGCGTTCTCGCGCACCATTCCGCGGAACGTTTCGACCGGAAGCGTTAGAGAAGCGGCAGCCAGGGCTGAACCACTTCAAAGGCAAAAACCTCAAAGGGACCTGGCAGTTGATGATTCGGGCCAGTCGTAGCGAGAGGTCTGGCGTTTTGCACGGTTGGTCGCTTCTGGTCAAACCAGACCAAGAAGCGGTCGACAACCCCGAATCCGTTGCCCAGCGGCTAAACCCGACGGAAAGCCAGCCAGACGAAGGATCCTCGCCGTCCGAGGCTCCTCAGGTTCTACCGCCGCAGCCATGAGCGTTGGAGAGTAGAAAACTACTCTTGGGTCGCTTTCGCGTTGAACTCCAGAAATGCTTTTGCATAGCGTTTTCCGAACTCACGATACGAATCAGCATTGAAGTGGACCTTGTCACCTTTGTGCGTTAGTCCATCTGATTTGATGAAGAGGACCTTGTCGTCTGCCTTCGCGATATCCTGGTGTGCCTTATCAACCTGCGACTTGGCTTCGTTCCAAGGATTCTCTTCAAACTGGCCTAACTGGCCGATGATAAATGGCACATCCTCCGCGTCGAGTTCCTTGCGAAACCGAGCGATCAGCTCACGCAGTTTTTGCTCATAAATCTCGGCTCTTTCTGGTCGCGAGTCAGATTCGCCCTGATGCCAAAGAATTCCCTTTAACTGGCCTGATTGAAGCGCTACGCTGGCTCGCTTCATTGCGTCGTCGTACGGATACGACTTGGTCGGGGCATCCCAGGCACCGGGCACCCACGATTTGATTGGTGAACCACCCACAGCACAAGGAATCAAGCCAATAGTGATGTCCGGGTTGTCTTTGGAAACCTCCAGCCCGAATGTACGCCCCAGGCCCACACCCACGATGCCTGGCTTATCAAAGTGCATCGGGTCGACGGCCGGTACCCATTTACCCTGCTTGTTGAACATGAGCACTTTGGGGTTCTTCACTTGGTCGTCAGGGGTGACCTTACCACGTCCAGCCATATTGGACTGACCCACCAAGAGAAACAAGTGAAACTTGTCCTTGGCAGGAACATCTGCTTCTTCACTTCTTCCAGTCGCCACAAGCGATGACGTGACTAGTAGACAGACAAGAGCAATCAGAAGGAGTTTTTGTCGCATGATGAGCATCTTTTGATCAGGTTCTCAGGTTTTGTCGTCGGAAGGGAAAGAATCAATTGCAGGAGCGCAAGTCCTTACTTTAACCAAATGCTGCCGCGATTTATACTTCCGGACTTCGCTTGCGTTTTATCACACGTTGTTTTATCGCTCTTGCTTCCGAAACCACAATGATCGATCCCTTAGCCATCCTTGCAAACAGTCGCGTGACCACTCCGTTGGTTCCCATTGAGCTGCCCGAACACGGAGTGCCTGTGTGGTGCAAGCTGGAGTATCTGAATCCAAGTGGCTCGACCAAGGATCGCATTGCCCGCTACATCCTCTCAAAAGCGATGCGCAGTCAGCTAATTCAACCAGGCGACCAAGTCGTCGAGGCTTCTAGTGGTTCTACGAGTATTGCGTTTGCCTTGGTGTCGGCTCAGTTGGGACTTCAGTTCACGGCCGTAATGCCAGAGAACGTCAGCCCCGAACGTGTCAAGATAATTCGAGCTTACGGTGCACACGTCGAGCTTACCCAAGCCAAGGACGGAATTGATGCTTCGATTCGCTTGGCTCAGCAAATCTCCGAGCAACACAATGCGTTCTGGCCGCGTCAATTCTCAAACCCTGACAATGCGAAAGCCCACTGCGATGAAACCGCAGCCGAGGTGCTTTGCCAGATTCCTAGCGGCAAGGTCGACGTCTTTGTCAGTGGCGTCGGAACAGGAGGGACTCTTGTCGGCGTGACCCAGGGACTCACCTCCGCAGGCTGTAGGCTCACGCCGGTATTGGCTCGTCCCGTCAGCAATCGACTCATTGCCGACGTTGAATGCTGCAGCTTCAGTACAAGAATCCCTGGCGTCGTTGATGGGCTTTCCACGATCTTTCGCGAAGCCAACTTGCCAGCATTGAAACAGTTTGAGATCTCGGACGAAGAAGCCATCCACACCACACGGCAGTTGATTCGCGCCGGCTTCCCGGTAGGTCCAAGTTCTGGATTGAACTATCTCGCAGCCGTCCATGCATACCGAGAACACGGTGGCGATCCGGTCTGTTTGACTGTCTTTCCAGATCGTATGGAACGATATTTCTCGACCGATCTGTTTGCAAAGTAGTGGAAAGGATCTGGATCTCAACTCACTCGTTGTCAGTCAGACGACTGGCTAACTGGGCGCTCAACGTCTGCCGAATCGATCGGTAGTTCGACTCATCTGCAACATTGTTGGATTCTTCCGGATCCTTCTTATGGTCGTACAGTTCAACTGCGTCTACCTGTCCGGTCTTAAAGTCACGCCATTCGGTATAGCGGAAATCATTGGTACGTAGCGAGTAGCCCATCACCTCTGGCTTTCCCTTGTAATAGGCAGGACGCGGGTGTTGCGTCAAAGCTCCGCTGCGGACGACGGCATCCGGGTTCTCGAGAACGGGCCTTAGACTCTTGCCATCGAGGGGCGACTGCGGCGTTATTCCACTTAGCTGCAAAAGCGTGGGATAGAGGTCGACGAGTTCGACAAGCGAACGACTTTGTTTGCCGGAGGTCGTCATTCCAGGCTGAGAGATGATAAGCGGTACACGCGCATCGAGTTCAAAATTGCTTGTCTTACACCACAGGTCATGCTCGCCAAGGTGAAATCCGTGGTCCGACCAAAGCACGACGATCGTGTTCTCAGCGAGTCCCTGCTTTTTCAATTCATCGAGTACCTTTCCAATTTGCGTGTCGAGAAAGGAAATCGCGGCGTAGTAGCCGTGATTCAATCGCAGGTTCTGCTCGGCGGTAATTTCACCAGTCCTTGGCATGTCCGCATAACCGCGAACTTCTCGGCTATCATGGAGCGCGATTTCCGGGGCATTCGATCCGGGCAGATCCTTGATATGCTGTGCGATCTCGTCCACGTCGTACTGGTCCCAATACTTCTGCGGGGCATTGAATGGGAGGTGGGGCTTCCAGAACCCGACGGCCAGAAAGAACGGCCGTCCTTCCTTAGCTCGCTGCTGAATTGCCTCGACCGCGGCCTTCGCGATACGGCCGTCGAGGTATGCCTCGTCGGGTACGTCGACCATTTGAGTGGCTGGTCCTTTTGGAACCTGGTGCATTTCAAATGGCTCTCCCTCGACGTACCAATCGTTCGAGTGAGCACCCCAATCGTATTTTGCCGGAACGCTCCACGACTGTGCGTCGTTCTGAATGTTCTGACGATAGTTGTGATAGACCTTGCCAAGATTCTGCGTGAAGTATCCTTCCTTTTTGAAACGCTCGGGAAGTGTTACGACGTCCGATCGCTTTTCCCGAAAATGTGCTACGAGGTTCCAGATTCCGAGTGAATCTGGATACATGCCTGTCATGAGCGAAGCACGAGAAGGATTGCACAAGGCCTGTTGGCAATAAGCACGCTGGAACAACAAACCACGGCTGGCTAGAGCGTCGATGTTGGGGGTCTGAGCGATCGGGTCATCATAACATCCTAACTGCACGCGAAGGTCATCCACGGCGATGAACAACACATTCGGCGCGTCAGGCGCCAAACTCGTCTTTTGCTTTGGATCCACAGCTGGTGTTGGTGGCAGCAAGAGTATTCCACCAGTCCAGGTTAGTTGAGGAATCGCGATCCGATCCCCAGCAGACAAGTCACACTTGTAGACCCGCATCTTGGTGCGGCCACCATCGGTGTAGTGAAACGTGACACCTTCGACCGGTTGCCATTCCGGCAGCTCGGCCGGTTTTACCGATGCGGAAATCGCCAAGTAAACGGTTTCGTCTTTGGAAGTGGTGACAAATGCAGGCTCAGCTTCCCCACCATTGCCGCGTAGAAACTGCCAACCCTTGAAACGCTCAGGCACGGAGTCCCAGACATAGGGCCGGTTTCCGTATGCTTTTGCCCCATCTTCAAATGGATGCACAGCAATCACACGACGTTCGATCGTTAAGGGACCAACCTGTTTCGTATCGTACGGCTTCCAGTTGTTCTCAAGGTGGTAGAAGTGACCATCTTCCGCTCCGATGAATAGGTCGGGGCGATCGTCTTTATTCCAGTCAACAACCGTAGGGCTCGTCGTGTGCCCGGCCAGGCGATGAGGATGGACTTGAACGGGTGCATCAAAAGCCCACGGCTTATCTTTCGTCGAAACGTTTCGCATCAGGTCGACGCTACGACTGTTGAGCAGCAGGTCTAATTTGCCATCGCCATCCCAGTCAGCGATACAGATCTTGCGTCGCCCACTTCCTCCGGCCATCTTCGCATTGAGCTGAAGCGGTTCGCCCCTTCGATTGGTAAAGATTCGCTTGCCGGGCCGCAGGATCAATTGGTCGCCGACCTTCTCTCGTTGGAACCAAGCTAGATACCCTTCGTGATCCAGACAGACCAAGTCGTTCAGTCCATCTTCGTCCAGGTCGATCACAACCGGTGTCGTACGCCACTGGGTGGCTAACTCCTTACCCTCCGGCTTCCACCAGTTCCACGCCGGATGGGGAGGAGCTCCTTCCCATTGGACTTCCACTGGTTGGGCTTCCGCTAGTTCATCAATTTTTCCAAGGTTGCGATACCACTCGACCTTGCCCCAAATCGAATTGACGATCAGGTCATCCTTCCCGTCATGATCCCAGTCGGCCACGCTGAGAGTTGTATATCCCCACTTTGCTTCGGCCGGTCCCTGAATCGATCCATTTGGTCCTGCCTGGGGACGAATTGGTTTGCCATTCGCCTTCAGCAGTTTTGCGTCTGCCCACTTGGGAGGATTGCCACCATCGAGGTTTTCGAAGAAGGCGATGTTCCCGGCCGAGTTCCCTGTGATGATGTCTTCGTCGCCGTCACCGTCCCAGTCGACACCGACTGGCGTTGCCAGCGCACCGAACTTGAGCGAGTCAGCCTCTTGCTGAAAGTATTTCGGAGGGAGAAATTGCGGCAGGCCATCGACAACTTTTCCGGTATTCTCTACCAGCGCGACGCGACCATCTTCGTCACCCACGACAAGATCCCAGTCACCATCCCGATCCCAATCGAATGCGGTCGGCGTGATCATCTGCAGGTCCATCGCCAGCGGTTGCCCCTCGTAGGAAAGCCGCTTACCAGACGCAAACTTCGGGCGCTCTCGACTGCCTACATTTTGGAAGTAGGTGAAGCCATCCAGGAATTCTCCGCAGAGCAAGTCTAAATCGCCATCGCCGTCGAAATCTGCCAAGTTCGGAGAAGGCATGCCAAAGACGTCGACCAGTTGACCACCAGCTTCCAGCTTGGTTGGTTCGGCATAGGTCGGCTTCTCCGTCGTCCCTGTATTGCGAAGGAGATAAACATATCCATGCAACGGTCCACGAGTCCAGTTTCCTTCAGCGTCGAACGCGTCGTCCCAGCCGTACTCCTTCCAGTCACCTACGCCGATCAGCAAGTCCGTCGCGCCATCGTTGTCGTAGTCGACATAGCGCCACTGGTTAGCTCGCACACGATTCGGGTGGACGTTCTTGGTCGGATAGATCGACTTATTCTCCTGGAATTCACCCCCTAAAAAGTTCACCCATTCGGTGCCGGGAGAAAGAACGCGAGGCTTGCCGTCGACGAACGAGACGTGCACCGAGTGCATGCCTGGACCAACTTTCACTGGCGGTTTAAAAGTTGGGAACCTGGCATCATCGCCGGGATTCTCGAAAAGATACATCCCGTTAAAAGGAACATCGGGACATGAGACCACAAGATCGGTATCTCCATCTCCATCCCAATCCATCGGCATAGGCCAAGCCCACAGTCCCACCCCCAAGTCGACCTTCAAACCAGGGTTTCGGTATTTCACGACCGCCAGGTCGTCGTCCGCAAATACATGTGATTTACCACCGCACACAGCAAGCAGCAGTGCTGCACAAACGATTATTCGTCTTAGTAACGAAAGGGATTCTTTAAGCATGGAAAGGCATTCTTGGGGAGGGAAATTGAAATTCAATCTTGATGATGTTACCGCGAAACCGTGAGAAGAAACTGTGGCTTATCTCCTTGAGTCTCGACCACTGCTTCCAACATGGCGGAATCTTCAGGCAAGTCAACTTCTGTCATCAGCGAACCGAAAAGTGGGCGACCTTCTTCCACTTCCATTTCACGGCCTTGGTAGGAAACCCCGTCGAAGGCACGAAGTTCGACACGGTGCGGACCACCAACGACGTTTCGACCCGAGTAGGGCGTAAAGATGGGCACCCCCTATGGATTAGGCCTTTCATCATACGTGTCTAATCGATCCGCCAGAACCGTCGGGAGTAACAAGGCAATAAGAACACCATTTGACCCCAGCTGTAATCTGAGGCGATAATAGCATCCCGCTGGGATCCCAGGCTATTGCATACTTGAAAAGAAATCAAGTATTTATTTGGCGCTGACCAGAACGCTCGACAAATTAGGGGTTTCGTCGAAGGAAATGGTTGAGATGCAATACGTTCGATTTTTCCCCAGCGGCTTAAAAACCATAGCCACGCCAGGTAGGCCCCATGAAGTACCTTCAATTTCAGACACTCTTGATTGCCTTCCTGGCGCCCATTTGTTGGACCAACTTTGCCATCGCAGAGGAAACTCGACCGAACTTTGTCTTCATCCTCGCTGATGACTTGGCATGGTCTGATCTCGGTTGTTATGGCCATTCTTGGCATCGAACGCCGAACATCGATCAATTAGCCCAAGGAGGAACACGCTTCACCAGCGCCTACGCTTCGGCGCCCATTTGTTCGGCATCGCGAGCGAGCCTTCTAACTGGTAAGACAACCGCGAGTCTCGGTTTCGAATTCGTGACCAAAGGGGCACCTGGCAGGCAAAACGTTGACGCACCGACGGTGCTTATTGCCCCGCCTCTGACACTTAATCTTCCGCTTTCCGAACGCACCATCGCCGAGCGGCTGTCAGATCTAGGATACGAAACGGCCTTCTTTGGAAAGTGGCATCTAAACCAACACCACGGGCGGTACCTGGGATGGAGCCCTACGCATGGCCCTAAGCAGCAAGGCTTTCAAGTCGCCGAAGAGGACTTTGGTGCGCACCCTTACTCGTGGGGCCGCAAGCCGCCTGCCGATGTGGTTAAAGAGGGTGACTTTGTCGACGACTCGATGGTGGATCGAGTATGCCGATACATTCGCCAACCACACGATCGTCCCTACTTCGTCATGGCTTCCTCATTCTACGTGCATACGCCTGTCAGAACACCACTGAAATGGTTGACCGATCACTACGAGAAGACGATTCCTGCAGACGCCAAGAACCGAGCCAACCGCGTCAAGTACGCGGCATTCTTAGAAACCCTCGATCACCATGTAGGCCAGATCCTGCAATCCATAGAGGCAAGTGGCCAATCCGACGAGACGCTTGTCGTTTTCTTCTCCGACAACGGTGGCCATCCAGAGTACACAGCCAATGCGCCTTTGCGTGGATCGAAGTGGAACCTGTACGAAGGAGGGATCCGTGTGCCGATGATCGTGCGTTGGCCCGGTCATGCAGAGCCTGGTTCAGAAAATGACTCTCCGACCGCCGGATATGATCTACTATCGACATTCGTCCAGGCAGCGGATGGCGATATCGAAGACGTCGACGGGCAGGCAATCACGTTAAGTGCCGATTCCGATCCAGCTGATCAGCGAGACCTCATTTGGCACTTTCCTTATTACCATCCCGAAAGCGGCTATGGTAAGGCGAAAACGACGATCGGCGTTGATGATTTCGCCGTCAGCAAAACGAAACCGCAGTCAGCAATTCGTCGAGGCAACTACAAGCTAATTTGGTTTGCCGAAGACAATCATGCTGAATTGTACGATCTTTCGCGTGATCTGTCGGAACAAATCGACCTTAGCGAAGTCGCACCGGCGAAGGCAGCCGAGTTGACCAAGGCGTTGCATCAATATCTGCAAGAGCACCATGCTCGAATGGCAACTCCGCGTTAAGTCTCGCCCGCTTCAATTTGATTGATTTCTTCGAGCAAGTCCTGCGGAAGGGCAAGCGGCAGAGCATTTCGAGCGTCTCCCATTGCCTGGCGACGATCGAACGATTCAAGCGCAAGGCGGCGGCTTTCGCGAATATGTTCCCGCATCCAAGAACGAGCTAAATCCCCATTCGCACGCTTAAGCGCTCGTAGTATGCGACGATGGTAGCGATAGACGCTTGTCACAATCTTCAGGTCGTGCGTTTCGCGCTGCGCTGTGAAGATCCTCGACAGTACCCGCAGGTCGGAAACAATCTTCATCATCCGGCGGTTGCCACTGGCGCGCAAGATCACCATGTGAAAACCCATGTCCGCCGCCAGGAACTTTTGCATAAGCTCCGGACTGAGCATCTTCTCTTTGGTGTCCCGCAGTTCTCGACCAACGAGCAAGATCTTATTGCACAATAACGACAGAATCTGGGTGTCTTCACTACTCAGATGCCCGGCAATCAACTCCGCGGCATGACTTTCCAAGGCCTCGCGAACTTCGTAGAGCTCAGCCATTTCCGAACGATCCAAGGAATGAACAATCGTCCCGAACCGGGGGACCTGTCGCACGAGCCCCTCGACTTCCAACTGCCGAATCGCCTCGCGAATCGGCATTCGACTCATGCCGATTTCTTTCGCCAGCGCAAGTTCGGAAATTTGCGTTCCGGCCGGTAAGTCGCCGGACAAGATTCGCTGCTGGATATATTGGTACGCTTGCTTGCGTCGCGGAATCTTTTCCATAAGTTCCAAGTGAGAAAAGGACCCAGTAACCGCTTAGAATACATGCACCTGGAAAACCAGCTAAATTGGTTATCCAAAACACATTCTAACAAAACACGGACTCATCCGCATGACACGCACTTTTCGGGCGACTTCGGACAATCGAGTCACATTCGATCAATAAACTGCCTGAAAATGCAGGCAATCAGTGCCTTGCTGAAGAAACGAAGGGGATTTGACTAATGCCGCCGACGCGCTCGCAGCACGAAAGGACTTGCATCACAGTCTCAGGACGTTCATACTCTGGGATACCAGTGGTATTCCAGTAGATTCTGGCCCATGCTGCTCGTAAACCTCTCTGCATTTGAACGAGGCTCTTCCTGTGCACCAATTTGCCGTCGCCGATATCGTTGTGCTCGTGACTTACCTTCTCGGGGTAGTAGGGCTCGGCGTCTGGTTCTTCCGCAAAAGCCGCAATCCCGAAGGCTACATGGCCGCCAGCCGTTCGATGCCAGGCTGGGTCGTCGGACTTTCAATATTCGGTACGTACGTTAGTAGCATCAGCTTTCTAGCACTACCAGGCAAGGCGTTTTCCAGCGACTGGAATGCGCTCGCATTTAGCTTTTCCCTGCCGCTGGCGGCATGGGTCGCCACCATCTGGTTCGTCCCCTATTATCGCGAAGGAGATGCGGTTTCTGCCTACCAACACCTGGAACAACGCTTCGGCGTTTGGGCTCGAACCTATGCGGCAACTTGCTATCTCCTGACCCAAGTCGCACGGATGGGCTCGGTGATGTACCTCTTGGCGCTTCCGCTTCATCAACTTTTGGGCTGGAATGTACCAGCACTGATCCTGGTAACAGGCGGTCTTACGACGCTCTACACGCTCCTTGGTGGAATCGAAGGGGTCATCTGGACTGATGCCTTGCAAAGCATCGTGTTGGCAACTGGCGCAGTGGCATGTGCCATTATCCTTCCCATGACGATGCCGGACGGAGCGTCGCAGATGCTCGAGATCGCAACGAACCACGACAAGTTCAGCCTCGGCTCCATGGGCTTCAGTCTTTCTCAGCCGACCTTCTGGGTCGTGTTGATCTACGGGATGTTTATTAATCTGCAGAACTTTGGCATCGATCAAAGTTACGTTCAGCGTTACATCGCCGCAAAATCGGACGCGGATGCACGAAAGTCGGTCTGGATCGGGGCACTCGTATACGTTCCTATCTCGATCATCTTCTTATGGATCGGAACGGCGCTGTTCTCCTACTACTACGTTCAACCAGACCTTCTGCCTGAATCCCTTCAAGCAGAAATCGCCGAAGGCAAGGGAGACGGTGTCTTTCCCTATTTCATTGTTGATGGACTTCCCACCGGTGTCTCAGGGCTTCTCGTCGCCGCCATCTTTGCTGCGGCCATGAGCACGCTTTCAACAAGCCTGAATGGGGCGGCAACGTTGACGCTGACAGACTACTATCGCCGCTTCATTCGCCCGCATGCCAGCGAGCGTGAATCGATGGTAGTCCTCTACGTTAGTACAATGGCATGGGGCGTGATCGGCACGACGACTGCAATTGCCATGATCGAGGTTCAAAGCATTCTCGATGCGTGGTGGCAACTGGCGGGAATCTTCAGTGGAGGCATGCTTGGTTTATTCCTGCTGGGAATGCTCTCGCGAAAAGCTGGGAACGCGGCCGCTGTCGTGGGGGTAATACTCGGTGTGGCCGTCATTTTATGGATGACCCTTTCCCGTACCGAAATATGGCCCGATGGCTGGGTCACCATCGCAAGTCCCTTCAACAACTACTTAGTCATTGTCTTCGGAACGCTTACGATACTGTTAGTCGGCTGGTTATTGGCACACGTCTTTGCACGTGCCGTAGCCAAAGATGCGACTGGCGATACCGATACGGCTTCCGATGAACAAACCTGAACACGAGCCCCACGCTTGCGACCGAGAACTCTATTCCTCAAGGTAACGACCTAGTGAATTCGCCCAACGAACCGTTTCACGGAATCATTCCACCACTCGTAACACCATTAATGGGGCGAGATGAACTGGATCATGATGGCTTGGCACGCGTGATCGAGCATACGATCGATGGCGGCGTACATGGGCTATTCATTCTCGGTAGTACTGGTGAAGCCCCGAGTCTAAGTTACCGGTTACGCCGAGAACTAATCGATGCCGCGTGTCAGCACGTCGACGGCCGCGTTCCTGTGCTGGTCGGCATCACCGATACGGCATTCGTGGAGTCTGTTGCGCTGGCGCAACATGCTGCCGAGGCAGGGGCAGCTGCGGTTGTCCTGACGACTCCTTATTACTTCCCAGCGGGGCAAACCGAACTGATCAGCTACGTTCGCAACATCACGCCTGAGCTTCCCTTGCCGCTGATGCTTTACAACATGCCGCAGCTCACCAAGGTGTGGTTCGAGATCGAAACACTCAAGCAACTTGCTGACCTGGACGGAATTGTGGGGCTCAAAGATAGCAGCGGTGACATGGCGTACTTCGAAGACGCCGCGAAGCTTAAAGCCATCCGTCCCGACTGGTCGGTCATGATCGGTCCGGAAGCAAAGCTGCCAGAAGCCATGGCCCTGGGAGGCGATGGCGGGGTCGCAGGCGGAGCCAATGTCCTGCCCCGGCTGTTCGTCGAATGTTACGAAGCAAAGCTTGCCAATGACGACGTCAAACTGGCAGAATTACACGATCGCATTAACGATTTTCAGCGCATTTACGAAATCGGCAAATACGCCTCAAAATACATCAAGGCGACCAAGTGTTGCCTTTCGTTGATGGGAATTTGCAACGACTTCATGGCCGAACCTTTTCATAGTTTTCGCACGCCCCAGCGTTTACAAGTTGCTGAGATCTTGAATCAGCTCGATATCCCTGTCACCCAAAGCTAAGCTCATGCCTACCCAGCAGCCCCCCGTGCAATTGGTCGCCAGTGGCGACTCTCGTCTATCCGCAAATCAGAAGTGTTGGCCTGCTCAAAAAGCTCTCGAAGAAGCGCTGCAAGCCGCGATCGAGAAACTTGGCTACCGTCTCCAGCGTGCTCACCAGGTGACGGAAGAGGGACATGGCTTCATCGATAGCCAGAAACGCGGTATGGAAGTGTTTCGTACCATTGATCCCGACGCGCCACTAATCGTCGCGGAAGCTGTCTGGCAGTATTCTCATCATGTGTTGGCGGGACTTCTCAGCCATCGTGGTCCGATCCTGACCCTCGCCAACTGGTCTGGACAGTGGCCAGGTCTGGTAGGAATGCTGAACCTCAACGGTTCATTGACGAAGGCCGGAGCCGAATACTCCACGCTCTGGAGTGAAGCTTTCACCGACGACTTCTTCCTCGGCCATCTGAAAACATGGCTGGAAACCGGTCAGGTTCACCATACGACGGAACATGTCGCCACGCTCGCGCCTGAATGGATTCCCCAATCGGCTAACGAAACGGGAAAGCGACTAGCCGACGAGTTGCGGCAACAGAAGGCCATCATGGGAGTCTTCGACGAAGGTTGCATGGGGATGTTTAACGCAATCATCCCAGACCATCTTCTGCACCCACTGGGTGTCTTTAAGGAACGTTTGAGCCAGTCTGCACTTTTTGCCGAAATGCAAGAGGTAAGCCACGCGGACGCCGAGAAGGCATTTCATTGGTTCCAAGAAGAAGGGATGCAGTTTCATTTCGGAGAGGACGACGCCGAAGAACTAACGCCCAACCAAGTACTTGAACAATGCCGAATGTACGTTGCGGCTGTTCGACTGGCCGATCATTTTGGCTGTGAAACGATCGGCATTCAGTATCAACAAGGTCTCAAGGATCTGACGCCTGCCAGTGACTTGGTCGAAGGAACCCTCAACAGCACGAGCCGCCCTCCGGTGTTTGACCGCGAGGGATCGAAGGAACTATTCGCCGGGCAGGCGATTCCTCACTTTAATGAAGTCGACGAATGTGCCGGCCTTGATGCAGTCATGATCAATCGCATTCATCGGGCTCTGAATCAACCGGTAGAGACAACGCTCCATGATCTTCGCTGGGGATGCCTCGATGAGTCTGGGACCACGAACGAATACGTCTGGGTCTTTGAAATCTCGGGGTCTGCGCCTGCCGAACACCTTGGCGGATGGGAACAGTGCCACGGCTACCGCCAGCCTGCGATGTATTTCCCCAAAGGCGGATCAACGCTGTCTGGCGTTTCTCGTCCCGGTGAAATCGTCTGGTCGCGTATTTACGTTGCCAACAATGCTCTTCACATGGATCTCGGTCGTGGCGAGTCGATCACCCTTCCTCCCGCAGAAACGAAACGACGCCTGGAGGCCACAACCTCTGTTTGGCCGATTATGCACGGCGTCACGTATGGCGTTTCCCGCGACCAAATGATGGCCAAGCACAAGGCCAACCACGTCCAGGTAGCCTATGCCCACGATGCCGCGGCAGCGGACGAAGCATTCTGGACTCGCGCCGCCATGGCCATGGCTTTGGGTATCCAGGTCAACCTTTGCGGTACGAAGAAGGATGGCTCTCGCTGGGATCAAAAGGGATAACCACATGAACGACAGCCATTTCATTGGGGTAGACGTCGGTACCGGCAGCGCTCGAGTTGGTGTTTTCGATGGCCACGGCGTGATGCTTGCTTCGGCCGTGCATCCCATCGAGACGTTCCGCCCGAAGGCCCACTTCGTGGAACAGTCTTCCACGAACATCTGGCAGGCCGTCTGCAAGTGTGTTCGTGAAGCCATCGCTACAGCAGAGATCGATGCCGCTACGGTCCGTGGCATTGGTTTCGATGCAACGTGTTCACTCGTTGCCACTGACGACAAGGGTCAACCGGTCACCGTAAGCCCCGATGGCAACGACGATCAGAACGTGATCGTCTGGATGGACCACCGCGCCACCGCTCAGGCCGCACGAATCAATGAAGGGGAATACGACGTTTTAAAGTATGTCGGCAACGTTATCTCGCCTGAGATGGAAACCCCGAAGCTTCTTTGGCTCAAAGAGAATCTTCCGCAAACGTGGCAGCGGGCGACGAAGTTCTTCGATCTCCCAGATTACCTGACCTATCGTGCCACCGGAGACGAAACGCGTTCGCTTTGTAGCACCGTTTGCAAGTGGACGTACCTGGGGCACGAGAATTCAGGCGAGGAAACCGGCCGCTGGGATGCCAAGTACTTTGAATCTATTGGTCTGGGTGACTTGGCTGAGGAGAACTTCGCCCGCATTGGAACGAAGGTTCGTCCGATGGGGGAAGCGGTGGGGAGTGGACTCTTGCATGAAGCTGCCGTGGAACTAGGCCTGAGTGAAGGCACGGCAGTTGGCGTTTCTATCATCGATGCCCATGCGGGCGGTATTGGGATGATTGGAGCCACGCTCGAAGGCTGCTCGCCGGATGCCGAGGAATTGGGTCGTCGCCTCGCACTGATCGGTGGTACCTCAAGTTGTCACATGGCGGCTTCGCAGGACGCACGATTCATTCAAGGGATCTGGGGACCTTACTTTTCGGCCATGATCCCAGGCATGTGGCTCACTGAAGGAGGCCAGTCAGCAACTGGAGCCCTGATCGACTTTGTGATCGACAGTCATCAAGCTAAGCCTGAATTAGATCAACTTGCCGATGCTGCCAACAAAAGCATTTACGAGGTGCTGAACGAACGACTGGAAGTCCTATCGAAAGATCGCAAAGTCCCCGCCTCACTCACCCGTGAACTCCATGTGTGCCCTTACTTTCACGGCAACCGATCTCCATGGGCGGACCCAACGCTGCGTGGCATGGTGACCGGACACTCACTTTCCGCATCTTTGGACGATCTGACCATACTTTACCTCGCCACGATTCAGGCAGTCGCCTACGGAACTCGACATATCATCGAAGTCATGAACGGCGCCGGCTATCGCATCGACACGATTTTTGCTTGTGGCGGCGGTACGAAGAACCCGGTATTTCTTCGCGAGCACGCCGATATCACCGGTTGCCGTGTCGTTTTACCCAAGGAGCCCGAGTCTGTCCTGCTGGGAAGTGCGATGTTAGGAGCCGTGGCCTCTGGCGAAAAGAGCGATTTGCTTGATGCTATGGCCACCATGAGTGCCGCGGAAACGGTTCTCGAGCCGGCAAAAGGGCCAACGACACAATATCATCAATCAAAGTACGCCGTGTTTCAGCGGCTCCATGATGATCAGTTGGCGTATCGAGACTTGATGACCAAGCACTTCTCATAAAGTTTATTTGTGGGCGGGCGTGACGACTCTTATGATAAAGGTCTTCATGCAACCCATCCCAACCCGCCTCGCGAATCCGCTAGAGCCGGTTGCTTTCGTACATCCCTACGGAGCACCCATCCATGACGCACTCCCTTCTGCGATCTTGTTTTCTCGTTCTCTCTCTCGTTGTCCTGATCCCAACTTTGCACGCTCAGGAAGAAGTTGAAGCCGACCTGTTGGTGGTTGGTGGAACCGAATCAGGATGCGCGGCGGCCGTTCAAGCGGCTCGCATGGGTGTCAAGCGAATCGTACTCGTCAATGATATTGAATGGCTCGGTGGGCAATTTAGCGCCGAGGCACTGGGAGCGATCGATGAGAACCGTGGACACGGATACAACGGCAAAGTTCCCATTCCTCGTAGCGGAATTTTTCGAGACGTCATTGATGCCATAGAAACAAAGAACGCCGAACTGTACGGCGGCGTTCGACGACCAGGCAACACGCGAGTTATTACGACCAGTCGTCCCGTCGTTTCCGAGCAAGTCTTCCGAGAGCTGCTAGCTCCCTATGAAGCTGCCGGCCAGATTCAACGCTACTCCAATTACGCGGTTGAATCGGTACTGACGGACAATGCTCGTGTGCATGGCGTTGTCTTCCGATCAACCGATGGAAAACCCAATCTGACTGTAAATGCCAAAATGACAATCGACGCCAGTGACTGGGGAGATGTCATTCAGAAGTCTGGGGCAGGGTGGGATGTTGGTATCGACGCCCGCCGCGAATACAACGAACCCAGCGCTCCCGAATCGGGAGAACCCAAGACAGACGTTAATCCAATCACGTGGTGCCTGATCGTCGAAGAGAATGAAGAGGACAGCTTAATCCCCCAACCTGAAGGCTACGACGAACGCTACTTTACGGGCCAATGGGGATGGATCGACGAGAAGTTTGCCTACACCACGCGCAGGCTTGTCGATGGTCATGGCTATGACCAAATCGATCACCCGGATGTCTTGCTCCTCAACACACCCCCGATTGATTACCCGTTGGATGTCTTTACTGCGGATGTCGCCAAGGCTTTGGAACAAACGGAACAGGGAGCATCTCAAAAACCATTGGCAGCCATGACGCCAGCTCAGCGGTCGATCGTTTTCGCGGATGCTCAGAATCACTCGCTCAAGTTCCTCTACTACCTGCAGCAAAAGTTTCCCAAGTTTCGGAAGATGGGGCTCAGCCCTGAATTCGGCACGGCGAATCATTTGCCGCCGAAACCGTACATCCGCGAGAGTATCCGACTTAGGGCCGAGCATGTCATCACGGAACAAGAAGTCCTGGGCTTCGAAGCACGGTCGAACTATGCCACGACCATGTTTCCTGATGCAGTCTTTTCGTGGCAGTTCGAGCTCGACTTTCATCCGACCAAGCGATCGTGGCGTACCGATCAGCTCGATAAGGGGCCTTGGGAGGCAAGCTTTCGTGGCAATCGTCGCTTTGGCCGTGAAGGTACCGGCCGGGCAGTCTTTCCCTTGCGAGCTTTAGTTCCTACAGGCATGGATGGCTTGCTGGGGGCTCAAAAGAATCTGGGCTACACCAGCATTGTCAGTTCTTCCTGTCGCTTGCACGATCAATCGATTCATGCTGGTCAGGCCAGTGGAGCAGTCGCCGCGGTTTCCATTCGGAATGACATTAGTCCTTCCCAGCTTCATAAACAACGAAAGCATCTCGCCGAGATCTGGGATGGTTTGCTCGACGCCGAAGACGGAGCCCCACTAGCCATCTGGCCTTTTGCCGATGTCGACCCGTTTGAGCCTGGGTTTGCGGCGATTCAACAACTGGCCCTACGACGAGTCCTAGAGCTGGGAGCCTCGGACACTTCATTCGAAGCTAACAAGCCCACCACGGATAGCTGGTACGCACAGATCTTGTCCAATGCCACCCGGCAAGGTTACGACGTCGCGGCTTTGAACGACATGTCGATTCCACCAACTCGTCGCGAGGCGGCCCAACAAATCTGGACGGTTCTGGCAAAGCAAACGACACCCAATTGGAAGCGACTCGATCCCACCGATGCCGATGCGGACGGATTGCCAGACGAGAAAGACCCTCTGCCATACACGCCAGGCAGCAAGTCCTGGAAGCCAGACCCGACTCGCGATGGCATTCCGGATCGTGCAGCACCATTCGGTGCCGGCGCGATCGCGATCAACTTTACCGCGGGTAGCAGTCCTGATGTCCCTGGTTTTCAGAAAGATGTGGGCAAGCCGTTTCAAACTAAGACTGGTTACGGATGGGCGCAAGATCTATCAAAAAACATCCGTGATCGCGGAGCCCATGACAAACCGCTGGCCAGCGCATTTGTCTTTACACGGAGGGAAGATGTGTGGGAATACACTTTGCCAGCAGGCCAGTACCGCGTTACGGTCTGCCTCGGAGACGCGGGGCATGAACAGGTTGGCCAGAACCTTCAGGTCGAGGGAAAAGTGATCGCCGAGCATCTAGACACGCAATCCGGAAGTTTTGCTGAGCTTGTCACCGATGTCACGATTGAAGACGGGCGATTAACCCTGACGTTGGGAACGCCTAAAGGCGGGAGCAATACGTGCATCAATTGGCTGATAGTTGAACCCATCACGCAGTAGCCTGCGTCCGCCCGGCATCCGTTCGTTACTACGCCAGGATGGGTTTGATCAAGTGTCCATGAACATCGGTCAGTCGGAAATCACGTCCTTGGAACCGATAGGTGAACCGTTCGTGATCAATGCCTAGCAGATGTAGGATGGTCGCCTGCAAATCATGGACATGCACAGGATCAACGACGGCATTGTGTCCAAACTCATCGGACTCGCCGTGAGAAAACCCTGGCTTAATGCCCCCACCAGCCATCCACAACGAGAACGCATACGGATGATGGTCACGACCCCAAGTTTTCGTTTCGGATATCGCGCCTTGCAGGAATGGGGTCCGGCCAAATTCACCGCCCCAGATGATCAGCGTATCGTCTAGCAACCCGCGTTGTTGGAGGTCTTTGACGAGCGCCGCGCTGGGGGCATCGGTATCGGTAGACTGAATTTTCAATTGCGTGTTGAGATTTCGGTGTTGATCCCAGCCTGCGTGCATTAACTGAATGAAGCGGACACCACGCTCGGCGAGTCTTCGCGCCATCAGGCAGTTGTACGCATACGATCCTTTCCGCTCCACATCAGGGCCATACATATCGAGGATATGTTGCGGCTCTTTCGAGAAATCGGTCAGTTCGGGAACCGATGCCTGCATCTTGTAGGCCATTTCGTACTGCGCGACGCGCGTGGCAATCTCAGGATCGCCAGTTTTCTCCGCGGCAAGCCCGTTCAATTGAGCCAAATCATCTAACAAGCCACGGCGCATTTCCCGGCTGATGCCTGTTGGATTCGAGAGGTACAGTACCGGGTCGCCGGAACCACGGAATTTGACGCCTTGATATTTACTGGGAAGAAATCCGCTTCCCCAGTAAAAGTCGTAGAAAATCTGCCCACACGACGCTTCCTTGTCGCGGCTGGTCATTACCACGAACGCCGGTAATTCCTGAGTCTCGGAGCCAAGACCATAGGTCAGCCAAGCCCCCATACTTGGACGCCCGGCCATCTCGGCCCCTGTGAGAAAGAACGTAATCGCCGGTGCATGATTGACCTGGGTCGTATGCATCGATTTGACAAAGCATAACTGGTCGACAATCTCTGCCGTACGCGGCAAGAAGTCTTCCGCGATCCACGTCCCACTTTGGCCACGCTGGGCGAACTTGGTGATCGGAGCGAGACAAGGACGAGCCGTCTGGCCTCCAGTCATCGTGCTGAATCGCTTGCCTCCCACGACTTCGTCGGGGATCTGCGTCCCATGCATCTCCTGCAACTTCGGCTTGTAGTCAAACAAGTCGACGTGCGATGGCGCCCCGTTTTGAAACAGATAGATAATCCGTTTTACTTTCGCAGGGAAGTGCGGCAAGGAGAATGATTGACCGCCGGTGTCGGCCAGTGAGTCGCCACCTAATAGCGACCCCAGCGCAACACTACCCAGGCCGATTCCGGCGCGGCCCAAAAGTTGGCGCCGCGTCATCACGATCGCATGGTCTTTCTGAGGACTAGCTATGTCGTGGGTACTCATGGTCGATTGAGGACCTCGTCTAAATTCATAAGAGCATTACAAAGCGCGGTGTAGGCGGCCAACTGAACCGCTGGTATCGACTCATCCGGTTTTGATTCACCGATCTTCAGAAGCTGTTGGGCCTTCTCTGGATCACCATTGAATTCCGCTTCGAGCAGTTCAAGCCGGCGCCGAACGATGCCCAGTTCTTCTTCACTTGGTGGCCGAGACAAAAGATACGCGTAAATTGCTTCGATTCGATCGTCTGGCTGTTCGACGTCCTGGATGACCCGAGTTGCCAGACCCCGTGCGGCTTCGACGTAGGCAATATCATTAAGTGTTGTCAGCGCGTGGAGTGGCGTGTTCGTGATCGCTGTCTTGACGGAGCACGTCTGTCGATTTGCCACATCAAAGAACATGGTTGGCCCTACAATGCGGCGCCAGTACACGTAGAGACTACGACGATAGAGTGCGTCTCCATGGTCCTGCTTATACGACTTCTTACCAAACGTCGCCTCGGCCCAGATCCCTTCCGGCTGATACGGTTTGACAGAAGGACCGCCCATCTCAAGCGAAGCCAATCCACTGACGCTCATCGCCTGATCTCGAATCATCCACGATGGAAGCCGGAAGCGATTCTGCCGAGTCAAAAAGACATTCTGCGGGTCATGCTCTCGCAATTCCTGCGTTTGGTCAGCGCTTTGACGGTAGGTCGCGCTGGTAACGATCAGGCGATGCATGGCCTTGACGTCCCATCCGCTCGATTGAAATTCAACCGCGAGCCAATCAAGCAGATCGGGATGCGAAGGGAGCTTTCCTTGCGTACCGAAATCCTCAGGTGTCGTGACCAGACCTTTCCCGAAAAATAATTGCCAATAGCGATTCACAATCACACGCGAGGTCAGCGGGTTATTCGAGTCTACCAACCAATTGGCCAGCGTCAGACGATTGCGTTGGGCATCGCCTGGTAATGCCGGGAGCACCTCGGGCACACCCGCGGTCACCACGTCTCCGATCGGCTTGTTGTATAGTCCCTTCTCGAGAATCCGAGTTTCACGACCTTTACCGAGCGTATCCATGACCATCACTTTGGTCTTATCAAGCGACTCGCGTAGCTTCTTACGATCTGTTTCCGCTTTTTGAATCTGTCGAGCAACTTCTTGATACGTCTGCCCGTTAGCGCCGTTGCCTGGGTAATATTTGCTACGAAATAGTCGACGCAGCTCGTTCGTTTCTTTTGCCGAACGCGTCTCGGCAGGTTTTCTAAGTACCTGCAAGATCTCTGGCGCTGGCGACTCCTTGCCGTCGCCATCGCCGACTGAGAGCCGGACGCGGGCAAGCGTATGAGCAATGTGCTTCGACTCGCACCGCAACACGAAGCGGATTTCCGTACCACCTTCAAACCCGAATGGTTCCTTGGTATTGAAGATAGCCGTATTGCTTTCCTTGCGGCGGAACCCCTCGGTCGCCCAGCCACCCCCGCCGGTTGTTTCTCCGTCGAAAGCGGCTTCGATTGGATGGCTTACTTGGGAATGATCCGCCTTGCCACTCACGATCTTCAAAGGAACTTCGTTCTCATCTGGTGCGTTCAAAGGCCGTACAAACACTTCGAACTCGCTGAGCACGGCGTTGCCATTGTCGGCTCGGCCGGTACTGCCGGCCGGCGAGGCAACATCATCCCGAATTGCTTCCAAACGTATTGCCTTCAGGTTTTGCCGATCCGTTTGGACTACGATCGTGTAGACATCTTGATTAGGGCGAGCACCTTCGGCCCGCAGCGAACCATCTTCCAGTTTGACGAGCTTCGATTGACCACTCGTCTTGAAATCAATCAACGTCGGAATGGTCCATGGCTGAATCGCACGTTGCTCTTCTTCCCAGATAGCCTGGGCCGAGTCCGCGGCGGTGTCATCATGTAACAGCCCCTGGTCGAGACTGGCGATCTGCTGATCGTATTCGCTCAACTTCGCGCGATTCTCTTCACTGATATGGGCGATCGCAGGCGGGACAGCGCCTCCGCGAATTCCGCCTCCTTCCGAAGTCTGATTAAAGAAATCGTACAACGCGAAATACTCGGTATGAGTAATCGGGTCGAATTTATGCGTGTGGCAGCGACAACATGTGTAGGTCAGGCCAAGCCATACGGTGGCTGTCGTTTCCGTTCGATCGAAGACGTTCTCAACGCGGGTCTCCTCCGCAATTCTTCCTCCTTCGCCATTGTGCATATGATTCCGATTAAAGCCGGAAGCGATTATCTGAGCATGCGTGGCATTGGGTCTTTGGTCTCCGGCCAGTTGATCGATTGTGAACTGGTCGAAAGGCATGTTGTCGTTCATGGCCTTCACCACCCAATCTCTCCATGGCCACATCGTGCGTTCCGGGTCGCCCTGGTAACCATTGGTATCTGCATAGCGAGCCGCATCAAGCCACGGCCATGCCATTCGTTCGCCGTAGTGCGGCGACGCTAAGAGTCGATCAACCAACGTTTCGTACGCATCCGGTGAGTCGTCGTTGACAAATGCCTCAACTTCCTCAGGCGTGGGCGGCAAACCAATAAGATCGAGCGTTACGCGACGGATGAGTGTTCGCTTGTCGGCCTCTGGCGAAGGTCTCAGCCCTACTTGTTCCAGGCGAGCCAGTATGAACTGATCGATCGGATTGCGAACCCACTGCGACTTCTCAACACGTGGAAGTTCCGGTCGTTTCGGCGCGACAAACGCCCAATGTGGCGACCAGGGAGCACCTTGTTCAATCCATGTTTTGATGAGGTCTGCCTCTCGCTTTGTCAGATGCGGTTTTTTGGCATCTGGCGGAGGCATCTGGAGCGACTCGTCATTGGTCACAACGCGTAAGAGAAGTTCGCTCTCGTCAGGTTTTCCGGGAACGATCGGGATGCTCCCAGAATCGGCTTCCGCAATAGCACCTTCGCGTACGTCGAGTCGGAATCCGCCGTAGCGTTCCTCTTCGTCCGGACCATGACATTGAAAACAGCGATCCGAAAGAATCGGGCGGATTTGTCGATTGAAATCAATTCGATCTTCAGCCGTCGCTGTCGCGCATAGGAGCGCCACCAGTGGCAAACTATATAAGAGGCGATGCCGCATAACTGAATCGGGCACTTTGAGGTAGGACAAATGAAAGGACACGCTCAGCACACTTGGTATTCAAGCACTTAAGCATATCACAACCATATTAGCAGATCAGGCGATCAATGGCCTACAGAAATCTCATTTTTGTTCTGCCCACTTCCTTTCGCTAGCTATCTACGAAGCGATCGTCCCAGATCAATCGACATCATGAGATGCCTCAGGCAGCATCGACAATGCCCCTATCAAGAAGCAAACGGCACCTTGTAGCGTAAATGCCACCGATAAGGTCATACGCAGTGGATTGGGCTGGCCGGGCAGCCCAATCGCCAGAACTGCCGAGATCATGAAACCAACGCACCCCAGCAGGTTTGTGAAAGTAATACACCAGGACAGGTCTCTCGGTTTCCAAGCCCAATAGGCATGACATACTTCGATCAATGCGAGGTAGCCTGAAAACAGAAAGAGAATGGACCCGATGAAATTGGGAATCCAAACCAGCAGGTCTTGCCCGAACCAAGAGAGGGAAGGGATCATCGCATCAAACGTATTGAAGTTAAACAATACGGTGCCGGCAAACTGCGACGCGCAACTTAACCAACCGATGTCGTGGGGACGCCAGCCGAAGAAGGCTGGCTGGTTGTTTACGGCCTTCGCCTCTGAAGGTAGTGGGTCTGTATTGGCAGCTTGGTACAGCTGCAGGTACGCCGCGAGAGTGAACGGAACGGAGCCGAGAAAGTAAATTACATTCGCCGCAGATGTACCCACATCGAGCAAACAAAGAATGCTCGCGCTGCAGAAAAACACCGCACCGATCGCAAACAACACTCCAATCCACCAGTTCAATTCCTGGGGAAGCCATGCTCCATGCGAGATCAAACGCGAAAGGAGCTTCAACCCTAGCGGTCCGGGGCGGAGTAGCTTCTTACGGTGGTGACGCGAATGCCAATCCTGGAGCAGCCCTCCAGGATGTCGGAACACGCGATGCGTCTTAAAGGGAAACGGCCCGCTCGCTTCGATGCATTCGGGCATCCCCCGTGAATCATCAACTTGATCCATACTCATCGATCAGTGATGGAATCCAGACGCTTCTTCCGCGGTAAGTGGCGTTTGAATAGGGTGCTGCTCAAAGTATTCCAGTGCCCGCTTCATGTCTTGTAGCAAGAGAGCCGCCAAGTCGCGACTCACACCATGACGAACCAAGATACGTTGAATTGCCAGATCCTGGCGATTGGCTGGAAGTGAATACGCAGGCACCTGCCAACCGCGAGCCCGGAGTCGGTCTGCTAGATCATACAGCGTGAAGCCGGGAGACACGCCTTCACGAATTCGCCAACAAAGCGCTGGAATACCAGAATCCATCCCGCCTCCATAGATGATTTCAAACGGTCCCAGCTTGGCAATCTCGGCCGCCAGATACTGGGCGGTCTCGTAACATGCCGTGTGAATACGACGATAACCTTCCTTGCCGAGTCGCAGAAAGTTGTAGTATTGGCAAACGATCTGTCCCCCAGGCCGCGAGAAGTTGAGCGCGATGTCGCGCATGTTACCCCCGAGGTAGTTGACCCAAAATACGAGATCCTCCGGCAAGTCCGTTTCCTCACGCCAGATGATCCAGCCAGCACCCAGTGGTGCAAGACCGAACTTGTGTCCCGAACTGTTGATCGACTTCACGCGTGGCAGACGAAAGTCCCAAACCAGGTCGGGAGCACAGAACGGAGCCAGGAATCCACCGCTCGCCCCATCGACATGAATCGGAATATCAATCCCGGTCTCTTTCTCGTATTTATCGAGTGCCTCGGAAACTGCCTGGACAGGCTCGAATTGACACGTGAACGTCACGCCGAGAGTCGGTACGACGCCAATGGTATTCTCGTCACAACGCTTCATGACTTCTTCCGGCGTCATAATGAAGCGATCTCCCTCCAAAGGGATCTCTCGCAGCTCAATATCCCAGTATCGAGCAAACTTGTGCCAGCAGATCTGAACTGGTCCGGTTATCAGGTTGGGCTTATCAATCGATTTGCCTGCCTTCTTGCGCTTGGCCTCCCAGCGACGTTTCATCGCCATACCACCCAACATGGCTGCTTCACTTGAGCCTGTGGTCGAACACCCAACCGTGTCGGCACCATGCGGAGAGTTCCAGAGGTCGGCCAGCATGTGAACACAGCGAGCTTCGATCTCAGCCGTTTGAGGATATTCGTCCTTATCAACCATGTTCTTGTCGATGCACTCGTCCATCAGCTTATGAACCTCAGGCTCGACCCATGTCTGACAGAACGTTGCCAGGTTTTGCCGCGAATTGCCATCGAGCATCAGTTCATCGTGAACGATCGAGTAAACATGCCGTGGATCACTCTCGTCCGATGGAAACTTGTACTTGGGAATCTGAACCGAAAGATCGTTCGATGCATAGATGTCATCGTCCAGCATTTCACGAACGGCCCTCTTGGCGTGAAGCGACATCGTCTCTATCTCCTCGTTAAACATCGATGGTCGTGAATCCCAGGCACTCAACAGCGCGGCTCCATCATACACCATCGGACAAATCCGGTTGTGAAGCTAAATGCTTTACGCATTAAGATTCCGAGGTGCCACGCATTTCCCGATTAGGTACCAAGAAGGCGGTTTCAACGAAAAACATGAGAAATGTGATTCACATTTCCAGGGAGAACTCCTAAACTCGAGGTACGGCAACGATGCTTGCTTCCAATTCGCCCCATTTCCTTCCTTTCGCAATCTGCGAACTTTCTCAACTGTCTCCTTACCGTACCACTGCTTCGCCATGATGATACCACGTTATATCTTCTACAAGTTGCCAACCTTGGTCGTTAGTGGCCTGCTGTTGCTGCTTCCTCTGGCATGTTTTGCGGGTGAGCCTGACTACAAGGACCAATTGCTGCCCGTTCCCCCGAAGCAGCCAACCGAGGCGATTGAGAGCTTTCAGCTAGCCGATGGTTTTCGTATCGAGTTGGCCGCGGCCGAGCCTAATGTGGTTGATCCTGTCGCCATGGCGTTTGATGCCGATGGTCGTCTGTTTGTCATCGAGATGCGTGGCTATTCCGAAGACGACGGCGAAATCCTCGGCCGTGTACGAATGCTCGAAGACGAAAACGACGACGGCACATACGAGAAAAGTACCGTTTTCGCGGAAGGATTCTCGTGGCCGACCGCTATATGCTGTACACGCGGAGGCATTCTCGTGGGCGCCGCTCCGGATATTCTTTGGCTGAAAGATACCGATGGGGATGGCAAGGCAGACGAGCGACAAGTTGTCTTTACTGGTTTCAATAAGTCAAACGTGCAAGGACTTCTTAATACGTTCAAGTGGGGACTTGATAACCGTATTCACGGCGTCACAAGTTCAAGTGGAGGAAACGTACAGAAGGTCGTTGACGGGAAACCAACTGGCGAACCAATTCCGTTGCGGGGACGTGACTTCTCGATCGATCCGCTCACCATGGACATGATCGCGATCAGTGGCGGCGGTCAGCATGGGATGAGTATGAACAGCTGGGGAGAAAAGTTTACGTGCAGCAATAGCGATCATTTGCAGCAGATTGTCTTCGAGGACCGATATCTGGCACGTAATCCTTATCTAAGCGCATCCTCCGTTCGGCGGAGTATCGCGCAAGATGGCCCGCAGGCCGAAGTCTATCGAACGAGCCCAGTTGAAGCGTGGCGTGTTATCCGAACGAAACTTCGTGCGGACAAAATTGTCCCTGGCATTGTCGAAGGGGGAGGGCGTCCGGCAGGCTACTTCACCGGAGCGACCGGTGCCACCATCTTCCGTGGAGATGCGTGGCCGAAGCAATTTCTGGGCATGGCAATTATCGGCGATGTCGGTAGCAACCTGATTCACCGCAAGAAGCTCATCGAACACGGAGTCGCCTACCAAGGCCAGCGAATTGATGAAGGTGAAGAGTTCATTTCCTCCAGCGATATCTGGTTTCGCCCCGTTCAATATGCCAACGCTCCGGATGGATCGCTCTATGTCGCGGACATGTATCGAGAGGTAATCGAACACCCCAAGTCACTTCCTCCGATGATCAAGAAGCATCTTGACCTTACCAGTGGCCGAGATAGTGGTCGAATCTATCGCGTAATCGCCAGCGACGCCCAGCGGCGACCAACGCCTCGTATGACCCAAATGCCGACCGCTGAATTGATTTCTCTGCTCAATCATCCGAATTCGTGGCACCGCGAAACGGCCGCCAGGCTCATTTACGAACGCCAGGATTTCACGGTGGTACCACTACTTGAAACGAGCGTTACCAGTGCATCACTCCCTGAAGGTCGAGTCGTCTCACTCACAGCGCTGGCTGGCTTGAAGACGCTGTCGGCCGACATATTGCTCGCCGCTCTCAAGGATGAGCACCCACGTGTTCGCCAGCAAGCCGTTCGATTTGCCGAACCGCTACTGAAGAACTCTCCG
The DNA here is from genome assembly GCF_028748185.1 of Bremerella sp. P1. Lineage (NCBI taxonomy): Bacteria > Pseudomonadati > Planctomycetota > Planctomycetia > Pirellulales > Pirellulaceae > Bremerella > Bremerella sp. P1. The sequence continues at coordinate 6,479,953 of NZ_CP118164.1, forward strand.
GAACTGCAAAAACAGGTTACTAGTCTTGTCGATGATTCCGATGTGCATGTCCGGTTTCAATTGGCTCTTGCGGCCGGCTACCTTCCAGATGATGACAAGGTCAACGTGCTTAAGCGACTTGCCATTTTAGATGGAGCTGACCACGATTTCCTCACCGCTATTCAAAGTTCCCTATCAACAAGCGCTGGGCCATTACTAGCCGAGCTTGCTGGGCAGCGTGCTGGCCCGAAGCAATTGCTTTCATCCCTCGCTCGCCAGATTGGCAAGCAGCAGCGACCAGAAGACATTGCGGTCGTGGCGAAGCTACTCTCGGAGCTGAGTCGTGACCAACCTGAGGTCTTTCAGCTAGTGATTACCCATCTCGACGCAGCTTCTGGCAGTTCTTTAGCCCAACAGTTGGCCAAAGCCACCCGTGGTGAGTCAGAAGCCGTTATCCAGAAGATGATCGATCAAGCCCAGGCCACCTTAAAGAAGCGTGATTCCCCGTTAGAAGAACGCCTCCGTGCCATCGATGTCCTTCCCTTTGGCAAGTTGGATTCGACGATCTTTGGTGGGTTGTTAGAACCTTCTCAGCCGCTGGCAATTCAGGACGCATCCTTGAGAGCAATGCGGCGATTCGATGACCCTCAAGTAGCAACATTGATCGTTACTCACTGGCCAAGCATGGCACCTGGAATGCGGACAAAGGCCGCACAGCTTCTCAGTACGAGAACAAGTTGGGTTGGCATTCTTCTGGATGCGATCCACGACAACTCGATTCCAGCGGCTGACATCGACTTACCGCAATTGGCAAAACTAAAACCGCTCCTTTCGGAAGAACGTCGTAAGCAGATTGACTCGCTCATGAATCGCCAAACCAATTCCGATAGAGCCGATATTGTCCAAGCGTATCGCTCGTCACTCACGATGGCGGGAGATAAAGACCGGGGCAGAAACGTGTTCAACAAGCACTGTACGGCCTGCCATCAGCTCAATGGCGAAGGGCATCCCATCGGTCCGAACCTAGCCGCTATGAAGAACCGAGGAGCCGAGGCAATTCTGGTAAACGTCTTGAATCCCAACGCGGAAGTCAATCCACAATACATGAACTACCTCTGCCTGACGAGCGACGGACGAACCATTTCCGGGGTCATCACGAACGAGACAGCCACGAGCATTACGCTTGTTCAAGCAGATAATAAGTCAGAAACCATTCTTCGGATCGATATCGACCAACTCAGAAGCACGGGCGTCTCGTTGATGCCAGAAGGCCTCGAAAAGGTGATCGATCCGCAGGCCATGTCTGACCTCCTGAACTACATTACTGATTCCAAATGACCTTTGAACATTCCTACAGATAACAAGCACACTTTTGCTGACCTGGTTTCAAGGATCTTTTCCATGACACTCGCCAGAACTCCTTCCGTTTTGATGATCCTTCTACTGACCCTTGCGTTTGCCGCAATTCCGCTGACCGGCCTACACGCCGAGGCCTTAAAGGTTGCGACATTCAAAGTCGACGCATCCCCGCCAGTTGGAAGCCCTCTCGCGTACGATCCAGCCAAGGGGATCCAAATGCCACTCTCTTTCCGGGGCATCATTCTGCAAGGACGAGATACGTACGTCCTTTGCTCGGTCGACTGGCTTGGCGTATCAAGCGATTCGCAAAAGGGTTTTAAACAAGCTATTGCCGAAGCGGTCGACACCGAACCAAAGTATGTCGTGATTCATGCAATTCACCAGCACGATGCTCCCCGCTGTGACGCAACCACTCAGGCCGTCTTTGATGAGTTCGACTTAGACTACGACATGTTCGATCTGAAGTTCATCGAAGAGATCCAAACCAAAGCGGCAACTGCGGCGAAGCAGTCGCTCACAACCTTGGAAACGGTAACGCACATCGGGACCGGGCAGGCAGAGATTGAAAAGGTTGCCTCTAACCGTCGAATCCTTGGACCGGACGGTAAGGTGAAGTATGTCCGATATACGGCGACCAAAGACCCAGTCGTTCGCGCACAGCCGATTGGGACAATCGATCCATTGTGCAAGGCAATCAGCTTTTGGAATGACGACCGCCCTTTGGCGGTGATGACCTACTACGCGACCCACCCGCAAAGCTACTACCGAACGGGTCTCGCCAATCCAGATTTCCCTGGCATGGCCCGTAATGCCCGCGAAGAGAAGACCGACACGTTCCATATTCACTTCAATGGCGCCGGTGGCAATATTGGGGCGGGCAAATGGAACGATGGCGCAAGAGCGAATCGCGCGGTATTGGCCAAGCGAGTCGAAGACGGGATGCAGCATGCCTGGGAAGCCACCGAGAAGCAACCAATCCACGCGGAAGATGTGACCATGGAATCTGTCGATGTGCTTCTTCCGCTATCTCCTTTCATTCAGAAAGAAGAGGCAATTCGCGAGCTAGAGAATAAGGAGCTCGATCGTTTGACCCACTTCCGTGCCGCTCGCGAATTGGCGTGGCTGCGCCGTCACGAAGCAGGCGACGCCATCGCGATTCAGTGCCTGGCCATCGGTGATGCAAGAATCCTACACATGCCAGGCGAGTTATTCGTCGAATATCAGCTGGCGGCTCAAAAGCTTCGGCCTGATCTGTTTGTCGCCATGGCCGCGTATGGCGACTACGCCCCAGGCTACATTGGCACCGAGGTCTCTTACGGAGAAGGTGGCTACGAAACGAGCCGCACCGCCTCGCGCGTATCTGGCCGATCGGAACAGGTCTTGATGGGCGCTATCACCAAGCTGCTGCAAGACCATTCCGAGAAATAGTTAGGCCAAGTCCTTCAACGGCCCCGTGCTATCTCCGAATGCTTCCACTTCGACTCCCATGCGATCGAGCATCGCATGGTAAAGATTGCATAGCGGCACCTGACCTTCGGCTGGCAGGTGACGTCCTGAGTTCAAGCTTTGTCCACCACGACCTCCCAAGAGAATCGGGAGGTTATCCGGATCGTGGCGGTTTCCGTCCGACATACTGGAACCGAACAGGATCATGCAATTGTCCAGCAGGGTCCCGTCACCTTCCTTGATGCTTCGCAGCTTAGTTAACATTTGGGCAAACTGTTCGACGTGCCAACGATTGATGCGTTGATACTGTTCGATCTTTTCCTTCTTATTTTCATGGTGCGACAGCTCGTGATGCCCACCACGAACGCCGTCAAGGAAAGAAAAGTTTCTGCCAGATACGTCGTTGGCAAACATCAGCGACGCAACACGTGTGGAATCCGTCTGAAACGCTAGAACGATCAGATCCAGCATGATGGAAATATGTTCGCGAAAGTCACCAGGCACGCCAGGACGAGACGCGGCTAGAACATGATCATCCACGTCTGGTTGCCAGTCACCATTTTCCCCCTTGGTCGCGAACTCGATTCGCTTTTCCACTGCCCGGACCGAATCGAGGTATTCGTCCATCTTAAATTGGTCGTCACGACCAAGCTTGGGGCGGAGACGCCGCGCATCCTCCAACACATAGTCTAGTAAGTTACGATAAGACTCTGCCTTGGCGGAATCGGGAGTTAGCGTCTTCCCGAACAAGCGTTCGTAGACGAGACGTGGATTGATCTCCTTGGCCACTGGTCGAGTCGGAGATTGCCACGAGATGTGCGAACCATACAGTCTCGTATAACCGACGTTGCTATCAATTCCGCTAATCACCGGTTCGGTCCCGAGCTCCAGCGAGGGCAGGGGAGTGAACTGGCCGGTATGCTGGGCCATCAACTGGTCGACCGAGATTCCCCCGCTACTGATATCCTTGCCGGTTGTCTTGGTAACCGGCATACCAGTCAGGAAGTTTGCCGTCTTCGCGTAGTGACCATCTCCACCGTGACTGTGCTTCTTATCGAGCCCCGTCAATACAAGTACATCCTTACGCACGTCTGCCAGTGGCTTCAGCGATGGGGTGAGCTCGTAATTGTCGCCCGACTCTTTCGGGATCCAATCTTTCTCCCAGACCCCATTAGGAAAGTACAGAAACGCAGAACGCACCGGTGGACCGCTGGCTTCGGCCGCCCTGGCAACTCTTGGGGCAAGCGACGGCATCCACGGCAAACTTAGCGCAACACCGCATCCTTGCAGGAAACGACGACGCGAAAGAGTCTTGGCGGATTGAATATGTTTTCTCATGGCAACCGTTCCGGTCAGTGAAAATCTCTGCTCTTACTTGTCTGATTTGAAGTAGCGATGCTGAAAAGGAAAGGACAAGGCGATCTCTTCGATCAGGACCGCGGCCTTCAAATCGTTTTCTTTCAGCGTCTTCAAACAGTGATCAACAACACAGTTGTCAAACTTGTTCAGCTTCCGACCATAAGCAAATCCGATCAGCTTACGGACGAAATGCTTCTGGAATTCGCCACTCCGCTTCAGTATTACTGTTTTCAATTCTTCCGGTCCGCTGAACTGGTCTCCAGAAGGAAGCTTTCCGGCAGCGTCAATGGGTTGTCCATTGTCGCTTTCTCGCCAGCGTCCGATTCCATCGAAATTCTCCAAACCAAATCCCAGAGGGTCCATCCGGTTATGACAGCTGGCACATTCGGCTTTCTGGCGATGTACCTCCAGACGCTCGCGCAGCGTCAGGTTTTTGCCTTCTTCATGCGACTCTTCCAACGCCGGAACATTCGGGGGCGGAGGTGGAACACGTGATCCTAAGACCTCTTCGAGAATCCACCTTCCTCGCAGCACCGGGCTAGTACGACGAGGGTATGAGGCTGAAGTCAGTACACTGGCCATCGTCATCACGCCCCCGCGTTGTCGGTTGGGCAATTCAACACGCTGCCAACCGGCTCCGTCGGAGATCGACAGTCCGTAGTATTCAGCCAGACGCGCATTGGCGTAGATGTACTGGGCATCGACCAACCTGGTCAAAGGCTCATCTTCCCGAAAGACATTCGCAACGGTGAGGATGGCCTCTTCAAGCATGTCGGCAGCCAATGCGTCGCCAAACTGAGGAAAAACCTCTTCATCGGGGCGCGGCCCATTGCCGAACTCTCGTAGCCCCAGCCACTGCAGCCCGAAGTTCTCGCCTAGTGCAACTGCTTTGGGGTCCACCAACATTCGGCGTACTTCTTGGCGAAGTACAATCTCGTCAAATAGCTTTTCTTCGTCCGCCAGTTCCAATAGATGCTGGTCAGGAATCGATGACCAAATCAAAAGGGCCAGGCGTGTTGCCAGTTGATGGGCCGTGATTCGCTGAACGCCGCCACCGGCTGGTTCCGATTCGACAACAAACAGAAAATGAGGCGAGATCAAAACTGCTTTGAGCGGTTCCCGCAGTGCTGACACAAATGCATGCCCCCGGGTGAACGCAGCATCATAAATGGTGAGCAGCCGTTCCAATTCTTCCTCCGCGACCGGCCGGCGCCATGCTCGCCGGGCAAACCGCTCGATACAGTGCTTCGCAGCTTCACGAAGTTCAACATCGGACTTGGGATCATTCTTTTCGTCCATCCCCGAGAGTATCAATGCTCTCGCGTTGACCACTTCCGTCGACGCACTCTCTTGTTTGTCGGGAAGCGCGGTTTCGATGATTCGATCAGCTGCGACCAGGTAAGCCTCCAAATGAATCGGGGATGTGAACAATGAATCGCCGACGGTATCAAAGCCTTCGCCACCAGCGCCGTCGGATGGAGGAAGCTCGTCTGGCTTCAACTCCAAGCCGACGAGGTCCCTAATTGCGTTACGATATTCGGTCCGCGTCAAGCGACGACTCATCACGTGGCCGCGATACCAGGCTTGGGTTTCGTCGGATGCAAGCTGATTACAAAGATCTTGATCTGGTCGCGAGTCAAGCCATCCGTAAAAAGCCCCTTTCTGCGGGTCGGTCAGTCCGGGACTACCCTCCGGTGGCATTTCGTTTTGCCGGATTCTTCTGGCAACGCGTTCCCAAACGTCGCCGGCTTTCGCCGCAACATCACCGCTGGTGAAACGACTCAGGTCGAATTCCCCATCCGCGTCTTTTCCGCTGTGGCAGTCGATACATCGCGATTGAATTATCGGCAGGATATCCTTTGCATAAAGCTGCCCCCACTTCGACATTTCGGGCGAAAGCTCATCCGCCAGACAGGCTGGGCACTCCCACACGACGAACGTACTGAGCAGCATTATCGTGCAAAGAACGTATCGCGAATCGCTAACGCGCTGTAAGAGTCGTTGCATCGGCAGGAGCCTAAGGGCGGGGAAAACAAGAGGCAGGACTCTTAATCGTATCTCACGGATTGGATTTAGGCCAGATCGTTTACCAAGTCCATGCGGCGTATCCCTTTGCGTCGTCCTGCGAATTTGGGCTAGTGCCCCTGCATAGACCACGAATAGATCGCGATTCGACCTTCCTTTTGCACGATTCCGAACTGTTCCGGTGCATTACCAGTGATTACCTGACGCACGGGTTTTCCTAACTGAAGCTCTCCGACCAATTCCATTTTGCTATTTCGCGTCGAATAAATCTGACAGGCCTGATCCGAAGCGGCGATTACGTTGCCCCCGCGTGTAAATGCCAGGTAAGGGCTGCTAAGCTCGGTCGCAAAATCGAACTCACGTCCATCGAAGTAGTCATCCCAATAGATCCGCGCGCCTTGTTCCAATGAAACAAGCAGACGCGGACGTGTGTTGGGATACGAGCCGACAATGCGATGAATCGGTTGATCCAAAGTCACCGAACGGGTCGTGTGGTGATCATGAAACACCAGTTCGCTACCCAGACCAAGGAAAACGTGTTTCGACGTGGCATGCATCGGACAGGCCCTTGTTGGTGCCTCGATGAACATCATCAACTGCTGGATGTACTCATTAAGCGAAACCGTGCTAACAAGCTTTTCGTTCTGATCGGTAGCCGTGAGCGCAAACCCATCCTGAGATCTTTGGGCCGACCATCGTATTCCATGAGACGTGAGACTCGCTCCCAGCGTATCGATACCCATACTCGCGAGTTTCGTATCGAAGGGAATTCGGTCTTCCTGTGGAAACGTCACCGTAGGCGGCACGAGGTGATTGCCAAGCAGCGTGTTAAAGAACACGCGATTGGGTCGATTCGGGTCCGCAGCGAACGCATAGAAGCTTTCGGGGCGGACGGGAAGGTTCTTCCATTCTTTCAACGTTTGAGAACCATCCTCCCATGCCATACGAAAGATCCGCAGATGCCCACTCGCTTGGTTCTGAACAGCCTGAAAAATCACGTTGGCCGAAACAGCGGATGCAACTGACTCGCATTCCGGCGTAGTCCGCTGGAGTTCAATCATCCGTTCGAAGCAGACACGAACCATATTCTGTAATCTTGGTGTCGATTTCGGAGCTTTTTTCTTCTTTTGCTGGCTGAATCGCAAGCAGTCTCGGGCATGCAGGCGATCGTCTGGTTCTAGCCGTCTTACGGCCTGGAGGATTCGACTCCGGTCGATGATTCCTGACTGAGTTAGTAGTTTCGAAGCTACCACGCGCGTACCATCGGAGGCCAGTTGCTTCACGCTTCGATTAGGATAGTTGGTCGCGTTATCCGACAGCGTCTCGACCAACGCTACTTGAGTCTGTGGTGGCGGAAAGCCCCTTTGTAGAGCGTTAATCGTTTCCTTGGCTTCCTCGTGAAATCCATGTCGCTGATAGAGGGCAAACAACTGCCGGAGACTACTGTTAGCTTGATTGCTATGAGGCCAGGCTTCCTCCAGGGATGCAATGGCTCGAGGAATGTCGCTAATTTTGTTCTCAAGCAGATCCGCGGCTCCCAGGAAGTCGCGTCGATCACGACATTCAATCACTGCGTTCTCATAACACTCGGACGCTTCCTTCTCTTGTTCCAGCTGACGAAACAAGTCGCCTGCTTTCTCAAACTGCTTCAGTTCCAGATGCAGTTCGATCGCCTCGGTCCAAAAGCCTCCGTGTTCCAGGCACTCTGCTGCCTGACGTGGGTTGTTGAGCTTATCTTTGTAGAGCAGCGCCGCTTCACGCCAATGCTTTCCTTGTTTGAGTACGTCGGCGGCCGCACCGAAGTCGGCAAGTAGTTCCGCGAAAATGTACGCAGCCCGGCGATAGCGGCCCAGGCCGATCTCGCGATTGGCTAGTTCGCGGTATTTTTGGATCAATTCCTGTTGTCGCTGATAGGACAAATCCCAGTGGTCGGCCGGTCCTCCACCTCCCAGGCCCCCGAAGCTGAAACTCGGATTGCGCTGGCGCAGGTGACTCGAAGGTGTTGCCATACCACGATGAGCCTCCCCACCAATTGGCAATGCCCACTTGAGCCCCTCGTCAGGATTCATCTCCAAGAGGTTCATCAGGCGATTAATCTCTTTTTCCCGTTCCGAGAGGACAGCCTCGTTTAGATGTTCGAGCCGCTGCCGAGTCCACTCTTTGAGTTGGTCTAGCCAGCTTTCGCCAGTTCCGCCTGTCGCGCCGCTACCACCTATGCCGCCGGTCCCGCCACCGGCAACGCCACTACCCAATCCTAAATGGCGTCCGACGAACTCACCTGCTGCCGATGCCATATTCAAGCCAGCACCAAAGATCGAAAGTCCAACGCGGCCAAGCGAGTTACCGACGCCCGGTTTCGGTTCGCCCTCTTGGGGTGGAATCTTATCGCTGCTCTGTCCCTTGGTTCCAATCCCATCTTGGCCCTGTTCGAGAACCATCTCCATGGTTGGGGGCGTCGACGGATAGATCGATGTCAGGCGTGTGGGCAAGTGTAAGCCTGGCCGTCCACTTAGGAATTCGGTCGACTCCACTGGTCGATATTTGATCAAGTCAGCCAAGGTCAGCACTTCGTCTGGCTCAAAGGCGATAAGCCCGGCCTGCGGATGCCAGACATACTGCCGAGAAGCGGACAATAGTTCATCGAGTTCGATCGTCGTAGCCTCGGAGCTTAGACGTGACTGAGCTGGGACCATCAATCGGTCCGTAAGATGGGTATATCGCAGACACCTTTTAGGCCAAGTGTTATGCACGACGCGGGGGCCCACGAGGACGGCTCCGATTGGTTCACGTCGCTGCGTGGAATGTGGGACCGGCAAAATGCGAATCGCTAGCTGAGTTCCCGGAATGAAACCTTCCAACACGGCGTTGATCCAATCGCGCACATCATGGCTAGCCACGTACCAACAAGTGGTCGGACGCTCGACGTGTGCGGAGAATTCCAGACGTAGTACGGCATGCATTAGATCAACTGCTCCAGGAATCCGAGTATTACCTTCTCGAATATCACCTCATCTGCCTTCTGATTGGCACGCTTCTGCGTAAAGTAATGGGCCCCCCACAGCCGCCCATCCGACACCCAGCCTGCAATAGCTCCGTCGGTCAACGCGATCGTCACTTCGGGGACCGATCGATCGGCCGACCGCAAATGCAACAAACCTCGGCTATCCAGGAATGCTTCGCTTCCATCGTCCCAGGCGGCCCAACTAAGCTGAAAACCAATTTCACGAATCTCAAGCGGTGTGAATGGACGCTTCAGATGTGTTTCTGTCGTCATCGACTCGCGTGGAAACCGCAGATGAACGGCTCCATAAGTAATGTCCAATACCATCCTTTGACCGCGCCGCGTGATTAGTCCAAGTCGTTTCTGGCCCAGCTCACTTTCGCATACTTGAATATCGGTAAAGCGATGCCGCGTGTTGCTAGGAGTAATGAATGCCAGAGAGTTGCCGTGAAGGAGGCTCGCCGTACTCTTTCCCTTTACCGAGGCGACTGACCGTTTCGCGACGTCGATTAGGTAGTTTCCCAGACCTGAAGAAGTGAGGCACAACCGATTGGCATGCTGCCCCGCCAAACGTACTTGGCTGGATTGTTGCTTCGGGATTTGAGTCTCCCAAATCTCACCGGTCGCCGTGAAGCATATGTCTCCTTTGTGGGTAATACCGATTGGACCCTCGATTTCGTCGCACTCAAACATCTCCATCAGCCAAGGTGTTTCGTCGGGAGGCGAAGAGAAGACCTTCTCCATTCGGATCGCCTGTCCATCGAACGACACCGCACACCATTCGTCATTCCGAGGATTCCGGAAGAAACGGCCTGAGCATCGCTTCCATGAGCTAGGCATGGCATTGCTTTGCACTTCTTCACCAGAGTTCGGATCAATCGCACAAAGAGCCGTCGCCCCTTTCTGCCCAAGAAGCACCCCCGCTTTCAATGCCAACGGGACAATTTCGCTGGCGGTCTGGATTTCGCTTAAAGAGGTCGCTTGTTCGCTCAGGCTCGCCTTCAACAAATACTGTTGGCGAGAATTTGTTTCCACGATGACGGCATAGACCACGTCGTCAGGTTCATCAAAGTGGTACCACTGAAGGCGTCCCGCCGGTAAGTCGTCAGCCAATTGACGGGCTCCGACATAGACCTGGGAGTGCCAGTGCACCAGTCGCCGATCTTTCGTGATCCCGAGGACGCCATGATCGGCTAGATGCATCTGCTGGTCACTCGAAACGTTCACAGATAGCAGAAGTGGAAATGGCTTCGCTGAAAAGATGGCCGGTAGGTCGTTTGCCCAATCCTTCTCGACGAGAGCAGAAAGCTTCTTCGGCTTACTGCCATAGAGGTCATCCAGGTTCAGTATAAGTTCATTCAGCACCTTCTTTCCTTGAGCACCCCGCTGCTCCATGCGCATCGATCCGTCACGATTCACGGACGCGAGGTACAACATGGGAAACGCCTGAGCGACAAGCGCTTCCTGAAACGTTTTGTCGTTCGCTACATCGTCGGTCGTGATGAGTACTGGGTTGCTTTCCTCGTCTGGGTCTAACCTGGCCGCCAATGCTTTCAGTACTGGCCCGGGGTGCAACTCTGCCTGTAGACATTCCAAATGCTCGACAATGCCTTCACGCGTGAGAAGATCAACTTCTTTGACATGAGCACCTTCGGCACGGAATGCTTTGACGACCGTGTACTCATCAGCATTCGCAACTAAGGCCAATGCGACTGCCGTGGCGTAGAAGCGAGGGACTCCCCACATGCGAATCCCACAATCTAGAAAAAGGGAGAACTCACGCCATGTTGCCTGGGGTGGAGATTCCCGGCGAAGGTAAAGAGCTTCGTTGGAACTGATACGAACGGCAAGCGTCAGGTCATCGTGTGCCAGTTCGGTCAGCATCAAACGATCGAGTGACCCGCGATTCGAGATGTCTGAAATCCCACCGGTAGGTACTTCATCGGGGTCCGAGACCTTTCGAGGCAGCGATACGGCACCCATCAACTGTTTGGCAAGTTTGGCCACGCCTTGAAGACTGTCATCCTGTTGCAACTGGTCCAGCAAGCAACGCATCTGCTGCGACTGGGGAAGTTCCATCTCAGCCCGCTGCGGCAATGCATCAAGTGAAGTCCGCTGTCGTAGCTGAATGGATTGCTCGTCGACTCCTTCCAAACCTCGATTGAGCTGGATGAGGTCCGCCAACGAAAGTGCTCGAAACGGCACTACCTGAAAGCCTGGCGAGTTATACGTTGCGAGAATTTCGTCCATCCCGTGGGTCAAGTACTGGATGACCCCCGACGCTTCTTCAGCCGTGAAAAACGGTCGCACGTTCTCGAACACCATCTGACAGACGGTCACTCGTGCTTCGGTTGAACTCCTTAAGCTCATAGGTAACATCGTAAGTCTCTTGAGACCTCCGTCACCCACCAGAACGCTCTCGACTAGCTGACTTGATTCGACCGATGGCTGGTAAACTTCAACGCTACCTCTGACCTCGGAAACAGACTGTTCCCAACCTTCGCGCATCGAGGCCATCGTCACGACCACGCTCGACAGCGTCGGTAACCCTTGTGGTGCCAGTCGCTCCAAGATCTGGATTAGTTCAGCCTTGAAGATGATCGTACGGTTATCGTGCCAGCAGATTACTTCACCATCGTCCGACCATTTCCAGAAGGACCTGGTCGGCGGCAACAGGTATTTCTGCGCTTTGGTCATCTCAGCAGACATAGCCCAATTCCTCCGAAGTGGTTCGAACAGCCGAGCGGGTCGCCTGTACAAAACCCTCGTCCGCTAAGGACAGCCAGTGCCCTCCTTCCTCCATTACGGCCAGGTACCCTGGATCGATGGCCAATACTGCTTCAAGCACCCCGACGTCCACCGCCGGTTGCCATGTCCAACCGGCCTCCACAGCGACACGCCCGTGCACGACGAACCTTTTTCCGAAGATCGGTGGGAGCGGTTCTCCCCACACGAAAACCGTACCATCTGCCCTCGCAGCGAACGCAAGTCGATCGAGTCTTATCCGGGGCGCGGCGACGGCGTACTGGGTCCACACTTGGATATTCGTCTTGAGAAGCTGTGGTGTCTCGAACGTTTCGCTACGAACCAACTCAACTGGAATCGGACTTGGTGCGATACCGCTTAGGCCAGCAATAGGCAGCTTCACCTCTATCCACTGGGCGATGGGTATCCAAGGCCCTTCGGCAACGTACCCGTGCGGAACACGTGTCCCCCGCTTGATGAGCTGACCGTCGTCGGTCGCGATGCTATGAACCACTGGGAGTTGCAAGAACGCTTGCTGAATCTCATCGTTGGCATCCTCACACCGAATCCACACGGTATCACCTTCCGGACATACCTCCAGGCTCGGCTGCGTACGCACGGCACCTAGTAGCTCGCTCGCGTCGCGATGCATCTTCCATACGAAGGTTGTCACGAGTCGGCTCCCAGACGCTCTAAAAGCTGATTGACAGTTGTTTCAAGGTGGGTCCGCTGCTGAGAATCACGAACCCATTGGCACCGCGCAGCAAGGAGCCCGAGTTGATCTCGGACGTAAGCTCGGTCCGTCTTAGGAAGCTCGCCAGTCTCGATACGCTCTGAAATGCGGTCCAACTCAGCAGCCAACCGTTCAGCGTCGGGCGTATCGTTATCTTGACTTCTAGGATGACTTGTTGCGACTTCCTCCTCAGTCGCCTCACGAAGGACGTCATCGATAATGGCAGAAAGGACGTCTTGCTGTTCTTCACGATCCCAAATGTGACGTAGCACCCACATGTCGGTGCGATTCACCACCAGCCGGCCGCAGAGCAGGGCGCTTGCAGCCAGTATTCTTTGCAGCTTGACCGCGCGACGATCTGAGACGGCAACGCCTACATGCCGCAGCCGATGCACCAAGTCCACATAGACCGGTTGCACGCCGGAGAGGTCGACCTGACTCAGTAGGGAGTTGAGCCGCTGGATATCTTCCACCGTAACCTCGGCGACCAGGTCGCTTTGGCTCGTATCTAACTTCCAACCAGCGGAAAGGACACTGGCAAGCTGCTCCTGATGTACGTTGTCGCTGCGGACGCGCAACAGAAAACGATCAAACAAAGCCGCCAGCGCTTCATCTTGGGGCAAACAGTTACTTGCTCCCACCACCATTAGCGTCGGCAGGTGGCGAGTTTCGCGACCGCGGCGAAAGATTCGTTCGTTGAGAACCAACAACAGGCTATTCAGAATTGCGCTATTCGCATTCAGCAACTCGTCAAGGAAAACAAACGTTGCCTCCGGCAACATTCCCTCGGTATTGGTGATTAATTCGCCATCGCGAAGTTTACGAATATCGAATGGACCGAAGATTTCATTCGGTTCGGAAAATCTCGTTAGCAGATAGTCAAAGACTTTACCCTCCATCCGCCGGGCTAATTGCTGCACCAAAGCGCTCTTGGCCGTCCCAGGTGGTCCCAAAATGAAGAGATTCTCTCGAGCAACGAGGCATATCCCCAACAGATCGATGATCTCGTCCTTGCCCACGAAAGCCCGCTTCATGGGATCCAACACGCTTTCGCGTAGCTTTTCACCTAGCTCTAGAATCTGGGCCGTTTCTTCCGGTGAACGCACAACACTCACGCCGTCTCTCCATTCTCAGTTGCGTAATCGATTAATGCTAGGTTTGCGGCCAACTCGGGGTACATCCCCACGGCAGCCAGCACATGCTCGCGGACCAGGTCGTCAGCGAGTCGAGACTGATCTGATTGCGAGATGACCCGATCGACGTATAGCGTCATAAGTCCTGGGCTTTGGTACATTGCTTGGAGGTCGGTATCTTCGATGCCTGCCATGCCCACCGAGGACAGTGGCCAGTTGTGAGCCCAACCCCTCAAGATCTTTTCCAGGGGATCGTCACTCGAGGCAGAGTGCACAAACTTGACGAGATCTGGCAGAAAGCGAAATACAAGGTCGACCGAGTAATGCACCTCGGGACCAGCTCTACCGTCGACCGATGGAGCGAGCGCCGCATGCATCGCCTGCTCGTCCACGGCGCGAAAGATCGCGAACTGACAAGCCAAACAAAACTGCTCGGCCGCCCAACTTGCCGCTTCCGGATTGTACTTAGGAACAGGGCTGGGGCACTCGAGACGCCACAACCGTTCATACCGCGCAAGAACCTCTGCCGCGGCGGATTTCTGCTGGGGCGGGATAGGCCCCAAATCGGGAACCGAAGCGCGGCCCTCTCCGAGCAGTGTTTCCAAAAACTGACAGTAGTCCATTCCACATCCTGTGCCAACGTGTTCCTTCGCCCTGTTGTCTTAGAAAGACATTTGCCAGGACCATTAGTTCGTCGGGAATGGCTCTATCATGAGGATTTGCGGAAAAGAATGCCAGAACGTTGATGGAAATTAAACAGCGTTGGCGACTGTGAGACGCAATCGGCTATTTTTTCGATTGCTGGTACTTTTGCTGATACTTCTCGTAAAGCATCGTCTGCTTGTTGCTTAGGTCGACTGGCTTACCAGCGATCCATGCCGATTGAATCTGGGTAGCAGCTTCCAGGGGGTCGCCGTCGCACAGAATCAAAGTCGCGTCCTTTCCCTTTTCCAGACTTCCGACCTTGTCGGCAACACCCAGAATTTCCGCTGGGGAAAGCGTAATGGCCCGCATGGCTTCCTCTTTGCTCAAACCAAACGCGACCGCCGTAGCCGCATGGTAGGGAAGGTTTCGGACATTCCACGCATTGGATCGTTCGTAGCCTGAGATGCAGAATCGAATTCCAGCATCCTGAAGTCGCTTAGCCAGCGTGTAAGCGGCATCGTATGGGTCGTCTCGACGACGTGGGTTACGGTGGATGGCCGAGACAATAACCGGAATGTCATACTTCTTCATCAACTCTCGGCATTGGGGTGCGTCATAGCCGCCAAAGATGACCAGTTTCACCTCCTGCTCGGTGGCAAAGGTGATTGCCCTGGTAATGTCGTTTGCCCGATCGGCATGAATGATGATGGGCTGCTCGCCACTAAGTACTTTGTCCATCGATTCGAGGCGGGCATCATGCAGGATCTTCGACTTTGCCTCTTGCCCCTGGTTGTATCGCCGTGCCTCGTCAAAGAATTCGGCCAGACGTTCTTTCTCTTCTTGGCTATCCATCGAGATAATCATGCCGGCGCGAGGCAATACCGTCATGTCTTCGTAGGTCCAGCCGTCGAGTTGAAGCACGGCGCTTTGCCCGGAAATTAACCCGCCTGCTGGTGCCGTCATCGTTAAGAGAACACCATTGGACCGAGTCACTGGGATGATCTCGCCATCTGGATCAACGCTGACGTGTGCCTTCACATTCGGATTTAGACTGCCTGACTCGCGATAATCGTTACTTGCTCTGACCGACGAAATCTCTGTCAGGCCAATTCGCGAATACGGTTCAAACATGCCCGGATAAACATGCTTACCATTCGCCTTAATGACTTGCGCACCCTTGGGAACGGGAACTTTGTCGCCAACTGCCGTAATCCTTCCTTTCTCGAAGACCAAAACTCCTTGCTTGATCGCTGGGCCTGATACGGGATGAATCGTCGCTCCAACGATCGCGACTGGTCCCTTCGGCATTGCTCCAGGGATTTGATCAGAAGCCGAGGACACGCCTACAAGGCAGGCCAGGATGAGGATCGTTCGCAGTCGGATAGAAATATGCATCGTTTCGTTCTTTGGAAGTCAGTGAAGGAAAATGGATCAGAGCGTCATAGCCATGAATTAATGCTCGTGGCCGTGCTCGTGCTCGTCGTGGCTATGACAAAACTCATCGTGCCGTGGCCAGAGTTGAGAACCATCCTCCAGCGATTCTCCTTCTTCCATCATGGGCGCCCTCGTATCCAGAATCTTCTGAACCAGGGTATTCTTCATCTCGGCGACTTTCTTTTGTCGATTCTGTTCTTCCTGTCGATCGAAATACTTGCTTCCGTCGATCCAGGTTTGTTCGCAGACGCTGAAATTGGAAAGAGGCGGGCCCGACCAGATCGCAAGGTCGGCATGCTTTCCAGGCTCGATTGAACCTACAAACTTTTCAATCCGCAGCTGAATAGCAGGATTAATCGTGATGAACTTGAGTGCTTCTTCCGGCGAGAGGTTTCCGTACTTGACCGCCTTGGCGGCCTCTTGATTCATACGTCGGCCGAGCTCCCAGTCGTCGGAGTTGAAGGAGACGACCACACCTTGGTCGTGCATGAGCGCCCCGTTGTAAGGAATCGCGTCCCTCACTTCGACCTTGTAAGCCCACCAGTCCGAGAACGTCGATCCAGTCGCTCCATGCTGCTTCATGGCATCGGCAACCTTGTAGCCTTCGAGAATATGTTGGAGCGAACCGATCGTAATGTCGTATTCGTCCAGCACACGGATCAGGGCCAAGATTTCGTCCTGACGATAGCTATGGCAGTGAACCCAGCGTTTTCCGTTCAAGATCTCAACGATCGCATCAAGTTCGAGATCACGTCTTGGCGGAAGACCACGTTTATTCTTCGCATAGTCCTTGTGTGCCTGTTGATACTGCTCGGCCACGCGGAATTCGTCGCGAAACACCTGCTCGACACCCATCCGCGTTTGCGGGTAGCGGGTATTGAAGTCATCACCCCAGTTGCTCTGCTTTACGTTTTCGCCCAAGGCGAACTTAATACCGGCTGGGGCTTCTCGGAATTTGAGATCATCAAAACTCGATCCCCACCGCATCTTGATAACCTGATTCTGACCGCCGATCGGATTAGCCGAACCGTGCAGGACGTTAGCGGTCGTCAAGCCGCCAGCAAGTTGCCAATAAATGGTTATATCGTCTGCATCGACGAAGTCAGCGATTCGCACTTCTGCCGTGATCGCCTGACCACTTTCATTGATACCGCCGTCAGTCGCGATATGCGAATGGCAATCGATCAGGCCGGCCGTGATATGCTTCCCAGTCGCGTCTACGACTAGTGCATTGCTGGGAACAGCGACTTTCTTACCGACCTTTTCGATCTTTCCATTTTTGATCAGGACAGTTCCCTTTTCGATTTTTCCCTGAGGGCCACTCGTCCAGATCGTCGCGTCGGTGAACGCGACAATCGCCTCTCGCTTGACGGCTTCTTCTCGTCCGTAGGCACCCAATGGATATTGCACGGGGAAACTGGCCATACGGACACGCTTGCTTTTGTCTTCGTCTTCCTTCAGATGTTCCGCGTCGTTCGACTTATCGTCCGATTCTTTCTCTTTAGTATCCTTCTTTTCTTCGAGCGTTTCGGAATGCATTCCTGACGGGATCATCGTGACTGGCGAAACGGACCCGTCGGGCCAGCGAAGGGTGCCGTGCCGCGTCTCGACGTCATCCTGGTACACGATGGAAAGCGTCGCGACGCCTCGAATGCCGAAGCTATCGGCGATGAACTGTGCGGTGAACTGTCCGTCCTCGAACTTAATCGACTTGAGTTCGACCTTGTCCTTGAACTTCGGCGTCGTTTCCGCTGGACGAATGGTACCTTTCAGGTTCTTGTCGCCAACCAGATTGAGCAACAGTACCTTGTCGGTCTTTTCGGGTGCCTCTTGGATCGAAATCTTCCAATCACTCGCCAGCCCCTCAGGCTTCTCTTCCTGATGTTCATAGCGGTGACCATTGACCCACGTCTCGACAACTTCTGCTTTTTCTTCAAACCAAGGCTTCGAGGTCACGACCAGGCTAGCCAGCTTGCCCTCTTCGATGGTGCCCAGTTGCTTGTCAATTCCCAAGCGTTTGGCAGGCACAGTCGTCATTGCCGCCAAGGCATCTGCTTCATCCAACCCCCGCTGTACGGCGATTCGCAAATTCTTCAGAAACAGGGAAGGGGACTCCAGTCGATGCGTTGTCAGCAGAACCTCGACCTTACGATCGACCAGCCGTGCCAAGTTTTCTGGAGCATGATCCCAGTGCATGAGGGCTTGCAGGGTCGCATTGTCCGCTGCCTGGGGCGTCGCCACATTGGGTGCCTTGGCGAAATCGATAGGCACAACAAGCGTTCGTTTCGTTTTCGCAATCGCGTCAAGTTGGCGATATTCTCGACCGCTTCCAATGGCGATCAAGTCGAGACCGAATTCCCGGGCAAACTCATCGGCACGCAGCAGGAATTGGTCGTTGCTCGTCTCGATCATGACGGGTAGTTTGCCATCGACATACGGCTGCATAGCAGCCAGTGTCACGTTCTGCTCAGGAAGCGGAAGATCGGCATCTGCGAGCACGGCCTTGTGAGCATCGCGATACCACTGGGCGTCATAGAAGGCTTGGCGAGAAAGGGCAACGGCGCCCATGGGTGAGTTCGGGTAGTTACCGCGTCCACGCCTGCGACCAAGCGTTAATTCACCGACGAGGGAAAATTGATCCCGAAGCACCAACCGTGATAGTTCGTCGTCGCCCAACGCATAGATGGCTGATCGACCTTTGATAATTCCATCTTGTGGGGCGATCAGGCGGGCTACAAACCCTTGCTTCCGAAGTTCGCCGGCAGCCAAGTCGCCCTTTGTCAAAGCTCCTCGTACGTCGAACTCAGACCGGATATTTGAATTCCAGTAGCTGGTTGGCGGTCGACTGTTGGCCTCCTCGAACGATACTTCGGCGTAGCTGTCGATAAAGCCGGGATAGACAAACTTGCCATCCAGATCGATGACCTTCGCTTCGGCGGGAATACTCACCTTATTGCCGATCGCTACAATCTTGGCATCGCGGATCAGAATGGTACCCGACTCTGGCTCTTTGCCGGCTGAACGGATCACTTTCCCGCCTGTGAGTGCAAAGACACGCAGAGGATGGCGATGCAACCCTTCTTCGTGACGCGATGTCGGTGGGAAGGTCTGAGCGGTAGCGGAAAGGGAAAGGAAGGCCAGTAGAAGGATGGCAAGCGGGAAGGAGCGTTTCATCAAGGATGACTCAAGCGAGATATATGCGGGCGGTTTGCATCGGAAACATTAGCCGAACAGGCTGGATTTCCTCATCTAAGATAGTCCGAAACCGTGGCTGGCTCGTCATCTTTTTGCGCGATTTTTAACATTATCCGCTAGGTTTGCAACCACTCTTGAGACGGTTGAGACCTTTGCCCCGATTTATTTGCAGGAACCAGCTAATTC
This sequence comes from Bremerella sp. P1, assembly GCF_028748185.1. Taxonomy (NCBI): domain Bacteria; kingdom Pseudomonadati; phylum Planctomycetota; class Planctomycetia; order Pirellulales; family Pirellulaceae; genus Bremerella; species Bremerella sp. P1. Next base: position 6,499,193 of record NZ_CP118164.1, read on the forward strand.
ATGAATTCTTATGTCAGGATTTCATGCTTCGTCCGTATCTTCTTGTAGCAGAATAACTAAGGACAATCTTCTTGATCCGAACCGGTGAGTGAACGTCCCTCGACGTGCGATCTTCCGCCACTTCCTGGTAATAGATGGCAATGAAATCGAATTCGAGAAACTGTAACCATTTGTTAGTTTAGATCATAGGCTTATACCGCCTAGGCATCTCCTTCTCCTTCCCCCGTCCCATCATCGGAACCGCTTCCTAGCCAAGCCATTCCACGTAGGTCTTCGGAATGATTCCACCCCGCAATTGCTATACCCGATCGGCGTACTTCCTGTCGATCATTATCCCACTGCTGATGGCAGTTGCTCTCGTCGATGAGCTTTGTGCCCAGTCGCCGCAATCATCGGTCCAGGACCAACACTTCGTCCAGAAAATCCGGCCGTTGCTTAAGGCGTACTGTTACGACTGCCACGGTGCTGAAACTCAAGAGGCTGACCTGAGGATCGACACGCTCGAAACGGACTTTACCAAATCGACCTCGGCCAGCATTTGGATCGAGGTCATGGACAAGATGAACCTGGGAGAGATGCCCCCGGAAGATTCACCTTCGCCTACGACACCTGAGCTTGCCGCCGTTACCCACTGGATCGCGGCCGAGTTACGTCAAGCCGAACGCCATAGTCTGGGCAACGAGGGAAGGGTCATCCTCCGTCGGATGAATCGTGCCGAATATACCAACACAGTGCGCGACCTTTTGCATCTCAAGTTTCTACCAGGCGAAAGTCCCGAGAGTGTTCTGCCGCCCGACGGTACGGCTGAAGGGTTCGACAAAGTATCCGTCGCACTCATGCTCGATCCATCGTTGTTAGATAAGTACTTCGAGGTCGCCCAGCGGATTGCCGACAAGGCGATCGTGGATGGCCCACCACCATTCGCCACCGAGACAATGCGGCTGGAGATGGAGGATATCGCTCAGAATCGGGCAATCGATTACCTATGCGCAACACCCGGCATCGAGTGCCAGGAAAAGGCGATCGTTTTGATGCAAGGCTCGACTCGATCGTTTGGCGTGATGAAGTATCCCGGAACCCGCAACGAAATCCCCGTTAACGGGATGTATCGTATTCGCGTTCGAGCCTGGGGGCAGCGTGGTGCCGACGGCGAGCCCGTCATCATGCGTTTGCGACAAGGGCACCCAAGCGCCGACCAGCAGCTTCTACTCGAAACAGAAGTAACGGATGAACCCAAGATCTACGAGATCATCGTCCCCCGCGACCCGAAGTGTGGTGAATACAACGTTTTGATCGTCAATCAGACAGGCTTTCAGACAACCAGCCGCGTCGGCAGCGAAATTCGAAGACAACAGGAACAGGCCGGCAAAGCCAAAGATTACGAAAGGGTGATGCGGCTTCAATCGCGCCAACAGCTAGAGAACTTGACTTGGGGGAGGCCGAATCCCGATGCTGCGGATACGACTAAGCTACGGAAACTAGTCGTTGACTGGCTTGAGTGTGAAGGCCCTTTATACGATCAGTGGCCACCCAAGAGTCACGAAACGCTCTTCTTTCGAGGACAAGATGCCGGCGAGGATGAAGCTTACCTCCGAGAAATCTTCACTCAGTTCCTGCCACAAGCGTTTCGGCGTCCAGTCACCCAGGGTGAAATCGATAAGGTCGTCACGCTCTGTCAGTCCGAACTCGATGCTGGCGAGTCGTATCACGATGCCGTTCGGACGGGACTGATTTCGATCCTGTGTTCTCCGAAGTTTCTTTACATTGTGGAACCATCCTCGTCCAATCAGCAGCGGGCCCTCACTGACTGGGAGCTTGCTTCGCGGCTGAGTTACTTCCTTTGGTCGAGCATGCCTGACGAAGAACTGTTTAAACTGGCTGAGAGCGGGCAGCTTCGCCAGCCGGATGTTCTTTCGTCCCAGGTCGACCGAATGCTCGCCGACGAAAAGAGCCAAGGCTTTGTACATGGCTTTGGAGCCCAATGGCTAAAGACTGACGAGTTCCGCAATTTCATGCCAGACGCCAACTTGTACAAGGAATACGACGATGAACTTGGCGAGGCGATGGTCGGCGAAGTGATTGCATTTTTCGACGAGGTCCTCCGGAAGGACGAGTCGGCCTTGTCATTTTTCGACGCCGACTGGACCATGCTCAATGAGCGACTTGCCGATTTCTATGGAGTATCCGGTGTCGAAGGGGATGAGTTCCGTCGAGTGAAACTGCCTGACGACTCCCCGCGTGGTGGTCTCCTGGCGATGGCTGGCGTAGCTATGCGAGGCTCCGACGGCAACCGAACCAAACCGGTGAACCGCGGAGTGTACGTTCGCGAAGTGCTATTCAATGACCCGCCGAATCCGCCACCACCCAATGCGGGTGAGGTGGAACCCAATATTAAAGGTGAGAAGCTCACCGTTCGGGAGCGTTTGATCCAACACCAGCAGATTGCCTCGTGTGCGGCCTGTCACCGGACGATCGATTGCTATGGAATGGCGTTGGAAAACTTCAACGCTATTGGAGCTTGGCGTACCAATCAGGACGGAGAAGACTTTCGTGGTCGCAATACTCCACCAATTGATGCCTCTGGTACACTCCCCAATGGAAACTCATTTGATGGCTTTGAGGACTTCAAAGCACTTTTGCTCGATCAAAAGGATCGCTTTGCTCATGGCCTGTCGGAAAAAATGCTGACCTACGCCCTGGGTCGTCCCATCGAACCAACCGATCGGCCATTGATCGATCGACTTGCCGAGCAAATGCAGGCCGACAACTATACCCTTACATCCCTGATTCACGGCGTTGTCGCCAGCCAGGCGTTTCACACCAAGTAACTCACGCATTTTTCATAGGATGGATTCCTCATGCCTTGCTCCAAGAAGCCTTGGATTTCGCGGCGTACGTTCCTGCGAGGAACCGGAGTTGCGATGGCACTTCCTTACCTCGAAGCGATGATGCCTTCGAGCGTGTTAGCGGCCCCCACGCCGGAAGCACCGGCCCGTATGGGAATGTTCTACCTGGGAACCGGTATGAACATGCGGCAGTTCTGGCCAGATCAGGAAGGCCTCGACTATCAGGCTTCGCGCATCTTGAAGCCGCTCGACAAGCACCGGGGAAAGTTCACGGCCCTCAACGGTACCTTTTTGAAAGAAGGGGGTGGCCACGACGGTGCCTATCCGTTTAGTACTTCGATTGCCAAAGGTGAACGACAACGGCAAAGCCCTGACCAGATCGCAGCCCAGGCGATCGGCTCCGATACGCGATTTTCCTCGCTTCAACTTTCTGTTGACCGTGGAACGAACTACGGCAGCCAGGCGCTCGCTACGATATCGTGGAACGAGCAAGGCGTACCGCTGGCAGCTGAGAACGATCCCAAAGTGCTCTTCGACCGCCTCTTCCGGCCCGACACTAAAGAACAAAAAGCAGAAGAGAAGAACGAGTTTCGTCGGCGCAAATCCATTCTCGATCTCGTCCGTGATGATGCCAAGCAGTTAGCAAGCAAACTCGGTGAGAGCGATCGCGATCAATTGGATCAATACTACACATCGGTCCGAGAACTCGAAAAGTCACTCGCTCGTCGCGTTGAGTGGGCCGATACGCCGAAGCCTCCGGTAGAAACCGACGACCTGCACGGCACCTACGAGAAGAAAATGGCCGGCCCCGAAGGAAGCGGCGACTATCTTTACGACGACTATGCCAAGTTGATGTACGACCTGATCGCCTTGGCATTCCAAACCGACTCGACGCGAGTCATCTCGTATGTCGTACGTAAGGAACTGGCAGGGGGCGTGTATCCTGAGTTCAACGTATCCAAGGGTTACCACGCGTTGTCGCATCATGGCAACGATCCACAAAGTCTCGAGGAACTTGCACGCGTTGACGCAATATACATGAACCATTGGGCCTACTTTTTGGATCGCTTGCAGTCGATCCGAGAAGCCGATGGAACCCTACTGGATCGAACCGTTCTGGGGCTCTCAAGTGGCATGGGTTTCGAGCACAGTAAGAATAATCTGCCTACGATCGTTAGTGGTGGTTCGGCGCTCGGGGTCAAGCATTGCGGCCACTTGAAGCTGCAATCCGAGATTCCGCTGGCGTCTGTCTGGCATACGATGCTGGACCGAGTCGGAGTCGACGTAGGTAACGAGTTCCAAGACAGTTCAGGCCTTGTTGAAGCGTTGGTAAGTTAGATGGCACGTTGGACACTCCTCCTTAGTTTGATACTCCTGCAAGCTGTCTGTTGGAACGCTCGCCTACATGGTGAGGATAATGAGGCAGAGCGTAACTCACTCGGTATGACGATGGTTCGTCTCTCGCAAGGTGAGTTCGAAATGGGCATGCTCGACGAGCATCGCTTAAAGCTCGAACACAAAGCAAGCGCTTACCAGCGCGAAATCCACGACTACGTCGAAAGGCCTTCTTTCCCGGTTCGGCTGTCTCATGGCTTTTCGATCGGTGAAACCGAGGTAACCGTTTCGCAGTTCCGCGCCTTCGTCGATGCCACAGGCTATCAAACCGATGCCGAGAAAGCCGGCAAGGCTTGGGTATTTAAGCCCGATGCGGAAGCTCCCCTCGATCGATTCTCATTAGTCCAAGGTGCCAACTGGAAGAATCCGGGTTTCGAGCAATCGGACAAGCATCCGGTCACCTGCATCAGCTGGCACGACGCCCAGGAATTCTGTCGATGGCTCAGCAAAAAGGAAGGAGCCATTTACCGCCTGCCGACAGAGGCCGAGTGGGAATATGCTTGCCGCGCTGGCACGCGCAGTTCTTACTTCAGTGGCGAAGAGCCCGATAGCGTGTACGCGGTAGGCAATGTAGCCGACGCCAGTTTTTACGCCCTGCATCCGGAAGATGTTCTTCGCCAGCGTACTGTGCGCCTCGAAACAGACGACGGAGACGGTTTTGCCTTCACCGCTCCAGCGAAGTCATTTCGGCCCAATGCCTGGGGTATCTACGATACGCACGGCAACGTGTGGGAATGGTGCTACGATAAGTACTCCGACCGCTACTATGATGACATGCTCGCTGAAGCTCGCGAAAAAGGCTCACGAACCAAGCCCGAGCCAATCGTCGATCCACAAGGGCCTGAGAATACTCCCAAGCACGAGCATGGTGATTGGAGGTCGCTACGCGGTGGTTCCTGGTATGTCGCGCCGCTCCAATGCCGCTCGTCGGTTCGAGCGTTCGCAGAAGCCCATGATACTTTCAGCTATATTGGCTTCCGCGTTGTTCGTGAAGAGAATTGACATCCCCCCGTTCACATCAGTGTAATGCTCGAAGCGTTCGACATGTGCCGCTCTCGACTTCTATCTTCGGTCGTCGCGTTGTAAGCTGCGAACCTGGTCCTCAAGCTCATGGATTCTCTTCTGAAGATCTTCGATGACGCCTGTCACCATCGTTTGCGGAAAACGCTTATGAATGTGCTGCGGACAGTTGATATCCCACGCTTCGATATGAAATAGCACAACCCTCTCAACCTGGCCCGGGTATTCGGGATCTTGCAACCGCCGCTGCAGTTCCATATTTCCTTCTACCACTTCCGCACTGCCCCAGAGCTTCACGCGACGACGATTGATGTAGTCGATAAGAAAGATGAACGCCTTTGGGTTTTCGGATAGATTTCCCAGGGTAATGTATTGTCGATTGCCACGAAAATCGGCGAACCCTAATGTTCGTTTGTCGATCACCTTAAGAAAGCCAGGACTTCCCCCACGATATTGAATGTAAGGCTGGCCCTGTGCATTGGCTGTACCCAGGTAGAACATATCGAGTTCTGCAAGGAATACTTCCAGGTCAGGCGTCACTGCGGTTTGCCAGCTACCACGCGCTTCCATCTTCGCATACGATTGACGCGAACCTTTGCTCGACTGAATTGCCTTCACCACTGGCGTGAAGGCAATATCGCTTGAATAGCGGGTCATCAGTTCCACCTCACACGTTAGTCCATCTATCGTTTATCGAATACTCGCAATCCCGCTGTCGGCTTCCGGCCGTGGTCCAGGGGCTGGCCAATGAAACTTGCGTTGGCTTTCATCAATGGCGACGTCATTGATACTTGCCTCCCGGCGACGCATGAGTCCTTGTTCGTCGAACTCCCACAACTCGTTGCCGTATGCCCGAAACCACTTGCCATCGGCGTTGTGATACTCGTACTGAAAGCGCACTGCGATTCGGTCTTCGCTGAACGACCAAAGCGACTTGGTCAAGCGATATTCGAGTTCGCGGTCCCATTTGTCGGACAGAAATGCTTGGATCGCTTCACGTCCGTGGACAAATTGACTTCGATTTCGCCACTGAGAATCTTCGGTATATGCCAGGGAGACTCGCACTGGGTCACGACTATTCCAGGCATCTTCGGCAGCACGGACCTTCGCGGTCGCTGTTTCTTGATTGAACGGAGGTCGTATGGCAGACATAGTTTACTCACTCTTAAACTGGGATGATTTGAGTCGAAGGAACCAGGTCCGCATGCTTAGGCTGCACGCGGCCTGGTACCCATAGTCGAGACTTAGTGAACTGAACAGGCACCACTGCTGCAGGCGGCCGACGGCTCGATCGCTTCAGCCGGGGGAACGTCCAGTTGAGTGTCAGCCACGTTGTTCAGGAAATTCGTAAAGCATCCCAACACAACGCTGGCAACGACTTCCACGATTTGCCCATCATCAAATCCTGCAGACTTGACCGATGCCAGTTGGTCATCGGTGACCTTGCCCCGCGTTTCCAAGACGTCGTTTGCGAACGTCAAAGCGGCCTTGATGCGGGTATCTTCTGCCAGCCCTGTTCGACCGACCAAGACTTCCTCGGCCGACAGTCCGGCTGTCGGTGCTACGGCACTGAGAATCGAAGTGCAGTACTCGCACTCGTTGTTCTCACTGGTGTTCAACTTGATTTGGTTATGCAGCTTCTCACCAATCCGAGCTTCTCCCATAGCCGTGCTAAACCCCAAGAAGCTCTGGAGCACCGCTGGCGAGTTTGCCATTACCTTGGCCGCATTCGGGACGGTGCCAAATGCCTGCTGGACGGTATCCAGCAGTTCTTTCGCGCGGGCTTCGGCGTTTTCGGGCTGTACTGAATTCAAACGTTGCATGGACATTCTCCTACTTTCAAAAACAGAGGTTATCAATCAAATGGCCTGACACTACAGACAGGTCTGTCTTGTTCTTCGCAAAAAAAATGTGAGCAGTTTAGGTCATTCTCATGACTGCTCAGATTTTACGGTTTCAATCATCTGATACGTGGCGACCCTAGCAGTATCAGCTGTTATGGGCGAACCTTCGAGCTGGGCGGTTACGATTGCTCCTTCTACCAGCAGCGAAATTGCCGGTGCTACCACCTTGGCCAGCGACGGGCTATAGTCTTCGGCAATGATTTCCTCGATCCTGGCATGAAATCGCTGTTTATGCGCCGACGAAAACTGGGACGCTGGGTGCTGCGGGTCCGCTAATTCCACGGCAGCATTGATAAACGAACAACCACGGAACTTTGACTCCTGGAACCACTTCTTCAAGGCCAGGAAAAAGCCCTCGAGCCTGGTTCCTCCATTCTTTACGCTCTTCTGAATCGACTTGTCAAACATGTTGTCGACATCAGCCTCGCGCTTCTCGAGCACAGCTAGAATCAAGTCATCCTTGGAAGGAAAGTGGCTGTAGAGCGTCGTCTTGGCCACATCTGCTTCGGCAATGATGCGGTCAATTCCTACAGCTCGTACCCCTTCGGCATAAAAAAGCTGCTCGGCCGTGTCTAACAACCGCTGCCGTGCACTCGATTTGGCATTTGTTTTACCCATGCCCATATCATACAGACCTGTCTGTTTTTGCCAAGAGGTATTTCTGGAATCTTTTTGCGGACGAGAACACTTACGCTGTCCCCAAAAGTTGGACCACCTTTTTCCGCAGTCCCCTTCGAAGATTCTTTCACAAGAAAGTCCTAGAGCATGGCCGAAGCCGCTTTCCTAAGACGAATTGCCTTGGACACGCGAAGATCAACTCAGCATTGCCGGCACCACGCCGGTGCTGTCGCCATGACGCTGGGCAGGGACGCCGATGCCTTGCAAAAGAGTTAGCCAGGCATTGCACAAGGGAGTGTCCTTTTCGACGACGATGTTCTTGCCGAGGTTGATTCCAGCGCCACCGCCGGTGATGAGGGTCGGACAGTTCGTCAGGTTATGCCCAGTGCTGATATTGCTTCCGTAGGCAAGCACCATATTGTCGAACAGTCGACTCCCGTCGGCCTCACGGGTTTCTTTCAGTTGATCGATGAGTCCCGCCAAAAGCGCACTCTGCGTACTATCTCTCACCTGCGAGCAAACCAGCTTCTCGCCGCGTGTGGAGTGATAATGGCTCATATCGTGCGGCGCCACTTTGTTTCCAATGCTTGTCAACAGCGAGGACACCGGCTGACGATATGTGATGACCCGGGTACTGTCGGTTCGGAAGGCAGCGACCATCAGCTCATACATCATCTTAATTTCATCACGCCCCGAGAGTGACGAGTTCGGCTCGCCGAATGGGGCCTCAGGCCGAGGCTTGTCCATCCACTTTTCATCCTTGCTCAGCCGCGTTTCGATATTGCGGATTCCATCGAAGTATTCGTCCAGTTTCTGGACATCATCTTCTCCTAGTCCACGCTTTACACTGCGAGCATTCTCGAGCACCGTATCTAACACGCTTCGCTTCTGAGCGATCAACTTGCGTCGATGTTCGATCGGCATCGAGTCCTTTGAGAACAAGCGATGATAAGTGGCCAGGGGGCCATTCTCGCCTCCAATAGGCTTTCCGCTGGCATCCCACGCCAACGAGAGCCCCGGACCATGACCGGAGCTATCGTTCCCTTCACTGTGGTTCAGTTGCAACGACGCGAATCGAGTGAAGCGGCCAAACTCATTTGCCGCAACTTGATCCGCCGAGATCGTATTGCAATAGCTTTGCCCAGGCTGAGCATACGGATTCGCGCCCGTTAACCACCAGGTACTGCCAGCATGCCCTTCGACCGAGAACTTGTTCCGCAGCCCTTGGACGATCGAGAAGTCCGACTTGTGACGTGCGAGGGGCCTCAGCCCATCAGGCAACTCGTAGTCTGCCCCAGGAACATTCTTATCGGGATACCAAGACTCTTCAGTGACACCCCAGCCAAAGCCGAGAAATACAATACGTTTTGGCACTTCGACAGGCGTCGCCGCGCTGGCAAAACGTCGAAAACCAAGCGACTCCAAGAAAGGAAGAGCGACTGCCGCTGTTGCCGATCGAAGCACTTGTCTTCGCGTTGGATTGGCTGAAAACATGGTTTGCCTCTTATTTCGTTTGAAATTCTTTGCTGTTGACCAAAGCGTGCACAAAGGAGCGAATCGCATAGCCTTCGCTTCGTGCCTGCTGCAAGATGTCTTCAATCAGTTGTTCGTCCGAGAAACCTACTGGACGACCCAATGCATACTGGATGAGCGCTTCAGTGAATCCTCGGCTGAATTCCTCTTCACGACCGGCAATCACCTGTCGCAATTCGATGAAGTTCGCAAACGACGGACCTCTGTGAAGTTTCCCGGCCGGGTCGATTCTCCACGCAATCTTTCCATCGGGTACCGGTTTCCCGTTATCATCCCGAGCCTGAAAGCTGTCTTCGACTCGCCAGGCACCGACAGCGTCAAAGTTTTCAAGCCCAAAACCAATCGGATCAATCTTGCGATGACAACTGGCACACTGCGGTTCCTCCTGGTGGGCCGTCAATCTCTGCTGAGTCGTCAATGGCTTTCCGGCCAGTCGTGCGAGCTGCGGAACATTGGCAGGAGCTGGCGGTGGTGGATCGTGAAGTAGTTTCCGCAGCACCCATGCTCCACGTTCGACTGGACTGGTGGTATCGCCATTACTTCCCATTAAATGAACGGCAGCCATTCCCAGCAGCCCACCGCGTGGCGAGTCCTTGGGCAGGGGTACGGGGCGAAAGTCATCGCCATGAACACCATCGATTCCGTAGTAATTGGCTAATACACCATTGATGACGGCGTAATCACATTGCAATAGATCGGTAAGCTTGCCATCGGTTGCTGCAAGATACGCGACCATCTCATAGATCTCGCGGCAAGCTTCCATACGCGTGCTGTTATCGAAGCGGGGGTGACGATCCATATTCACCTGAAAGAAATCGAGACGCTCTAGTCCGAGCCATTGATAAGCCAGTGCATCGATCGAATCCCGAGCACGCGGATCTTCCAAAAGACGCGTGGCCTGTTTGGCCAAGGTTTCTTCATTTTTCAGCTTTCCCTCGTCTGCCAACTCGATGAGTTCGCGATCAGGTGGAGCGCCCCAGAGAAAATAGGCCAGGCGATTCGCAAGTTCTCGATCATTAAGGGGTCTTGCCTGACTTTCATCACCAGGCTCCGAGTGATAGAGAAACATGGGTGATGCGAGGATGACGGCCAATGTATCCTTCAGGGCATCGCTGTGCTTCTCCCCAAGCTCACGGTACGCCTGGTAGATATCAACCAGTTGATCAATATATTGTGGCGATGGTTGGTCCCCCCGAAACGCTTCCACAGCAAACTGCTCCAGTGCAGCGCGAAGCACTGCAGGCTTGGGGGCCTCAGATTTGTCATCCAAGGGGATTTGACTCAAAGCGGCCAGCCCAGGTGCCTTCTCTTCTGGATCACGGGGAATTCGCTCGATTTCCATCCAGTCGACCCACAGAGCAAAGGTTCGACCAATGCCGTCGTTTTCTTCTCGTCCCTCACGTGCAATGCGTGTGGCCTGATCCCAGTTATCTCGGGTTCCCTTTTCTCGCAGAAACAAGGACCGATTAGCGCGCTCCTTGTTCGATCGCGTCATGGTCAGCGGAACTTCGATGACCTGCGGATTATCCATCGTGCCAGTGACTTCATGAACGCTGATCGCTTGCTGTGTTCGTGGGTTAATCCCGATCTCAATGAACCTGCGATCCTTTGTGGCATGTTCCGTTGTGGCGACCTGGAATCTCACGATGTAGTTTCCAACAGGCCAACTGAAGGGAACCAGCAAATTTATGGTGGCGTTATCTAGTAACGAAGGATGAACGCTCGGGGCGGCCAGGTAAGCCCCCGAGTCAATCGCAGGCTGCTCCATGTAGTAACGATGGTAGGGAAGATGGAACGGCCGTGAAGCCGTCAAAGCCTTGTCGGCGTTGTCCTCCTTGGTTTGAAACCCGAACGATTCAGGAGCAAGAGCCCCATCCAGCTTCTTCCAATTGCGGTAAAGAATGTCTCGATGACTACCTAGCGGACCAGCACGAATCTCTTCGATTATCGCCGCATTTTTTGGATCAGCCGTGGCTTCATCGACTTTCTTCATCCAGGCCTTACCACGCTTCTCCGCATCGACTTGATGTTCGATATACGCGGCGACTTTGGCGGTAATTTCTTCTGTTTCAAATCGAAGCTTCTTCTCGACGCCAGCCGCGACTTCCCATTCAAATGCTTCGTCCAGTGCTTCCCGGCCAAGAAACAGAAATTGCTCGAACTGAGTACTCGACATGTACAAGCTTGAACCGACGGTATCGAACGAACCTGTCCCGGTGTCCGAAGGGAGGTCGTTTACGTTGATCTCAACGCCAAGCAGCTCGCGAAGCGTGTTTCCGTATTCACGCCGATTCAATCGCCTCATCGTGACCGTGCCACCTTGATCGGCAAGCACCCGACGTGCGTCGACCATTTTGTTCGCCAGGTGCTCTAGAAAATCGGCCTTCTCCGCCTTGTCGATAGGTGCCTGCTCAGACGGAGGCATTTCCCCTGAGTTCAACGCATTAAGTACCTTCTGCCAACGCGCAGCGGTGGCGTTGTCGTGGATCGACAGCGGAAGAGTATCGACGCGAAATCCAGCTTCGGCCAGTTCGCCGGCATGGCAATCGGCGCAGTGCTTCTCCAGAAGCAGCATGCTCTCCTTCTGGATCGAGACCACGGGCAAATCACCAGCCGAGACCGTGCTGATCCAACAGACGGAAAGACATGTGCCGAGGAGTTTGAGATACGCTGAAACGTTCATAAGTTTTGGAGGCAGGAGCAATCGAAGGAGGATGGCAGGATAATCAGTGGGAGTAATCGGCTAAAGCAACCTCAATATCATCAATAAAATGGCCGGGAAACGTGATGCGGCGAACATCATCGGCTGAGTGACCGTAGGAAATCGCCAGGTAAATCATCACGTACTCGGTATCAGAAGGTAATTGTAATTCGCAGGCGCCCAACTCCCAGGTTTGTGGATCATTATCAAGTCGCAAGTTTTGTCGACTTGCCGTTGCCAGCGAATAACTCTCGATTGTTGCCGCATCAAAAAGTCGCTGGTTGGCCACCAACTCCGAGGTAACTGCCAGAATTGTAACGTTGTAGCGATAGTTTTCGTCCGCAGGCTGAGCCAACATGTTGAACATCGCGGAAGCACGAACGACCGTATCCCCGCGTTCAAGTTGCTCTCGAAGCGAGCGCACATCGAATAGCCGGTACATGTCGCCGCAGTAGCTTCCCTCCGGCTCTGGTTTCCCTTCGTAGTCAGCTCGTAAGACCTGCAGCATCCTGTCACCATCGGCAGGGACCAAGCCATTCTGAGCAGAGACAACTTCACAATAATCTCCACTCCAGTTGCCGACGGACGTGGGGATTCCCAGCCCTTCTGGGGTAACCTCGGATTCGAAGCTCTCGGTTATCAACGGAGTTAACTTTGGTTGCTGAGGCATGCCGCGTACAGGCAAGGTAAAAACAGAAAACAGAACGCCAAGCACAATACCACCGATCAGCGCCACACCAGACTTACGGTGGCGGTACAGAGAAGAGGCTTCGCTCCACTGATTTGTATCATTGGCAGTAGAGGTGGTGTCTCGCTTTTCGACTTTGGAGTCGACGTAATCCTCGATACTTACGTTGGCCAGTGCCTGGGAAGCCAAGCCATGTACTTCTGCAAGATCCCAAAAACGTTTTCGCGCCGATTCAGAACGCACCATGAGCGATTGGAATTCAGAACGTTCCTGATCCGAAAGCGTTTCATCTAGAAACGCGTAAATCAGCTGATCGAGATGAGGATCCTTCATTACGAATTTCCTAGACTAAGTTGACGATCCATGCATTCCCGTAATGCCTGACGCGCCTTGCTTAACGCAACATTGACCGAATTCACCGACCGATCGAGCAACTCAGCAATCTGCGTTGGTGAATGCTCTCGCTGATAACGCATGGCGATAATCTCTCGTGACTTCGGCGCGAGAGCCTCGACGCATTCCGTCAGCATTTGCATCCGCTCTGTGCTACCCCAATTCTCGGGACATGATGCAATCAGCGAATCAAGGCAATCAACTGTCGGCAATTTATTTCTCTTGCGGGCTTCCAGAATTTTGAATCGCAAAATAGCCCGACTCCACGCCAGGAAATTACTTTCCAAGTCAAATTCCGAGGCCTTGGCGGTGACGGTCAGGAATGTCTCCTGCAACGCATCATCGGCCTGGACAAAATCAGCACTTAGTACCAAGGCAAAAGCCCGTAGTTCCGGCTGATATTGCACAAATAGCTGTTGGACTTGCAGGGTGTGTTGGTTGATTTCATTCATGGGCGTTACTGCTTAATGCCTTAGACACGCGAGAACTTACCAACGATTCGGGCGATTCCTACAAGAAATCGCGATTCACCTCGTGAGGGGACTGAGAATACGATTCCCCGAGCCGATTTGCCAACGAAATGTTGCGACTTCTACAATTTCGGAAACGCCAAGCCACACTATCTGCATTGATTCAAGTGAATCTCGTAGTACCGATCATGGAGCCGAAAGAGAATGATCGGAAATGACAGCAGCAAGAACGTCAAATGGTACAGGAAGTCAGTTTTCTTCCTGTACCATAGGTAAACTTGGCTTACGTAACCGAAAGCCATCTGATTTCAGGCGACTGAGACGTCGTCTTAGTACTCGCCCAGGACCTCACCGTCGCTTCGGTCACGCAGCCGGCGATAGGTAGCCAACTCGATATTCTCTTGGATGAAGCGAACGGACCCGTCGCACTGAACGGACATGATGCCTCCTGGATGCGTGCTCGAACTGATCCAGTCATCGCCCCAAGTGGCTGCGGAACGGTTGATCAGCATGTTTGCCCCGGAACCACCGAAGCTCACCACATCCATCGAGTACACACCGGTGTGCCATGTGGCTGCCGACGGAGCTTTACGAGGGCCGATCCAAAGACCGCCGGAAAACCTACAAGGTGTACCACCACAATTGGAGACGCCAGCTTCTTCGGTAGCGCACGCTTCGCCAACCATCATCGTATTCGTGGTGCCGTCGGTAATATCACGAAAACCTAGATCCGAATTGGCCCACATGATGCCCTTCTTGTCACGAGCAGCATTGTTGCCGGAATTCGTTTTGTAATTCGTCTTACCGAATCCGCCACGGAAGCTATTGAGCAGGGGCATCGTATCGGAAGGACAGCTATACGCTTCGAGCCCGACCTTAGCAGAATCGATCGGGTCGCTCAGCGTGTCGTCGTGATTCTTGTCGTACCAGTTGTAAGCAAAGCCACCGGTTTCGTTACCGATCTGATCATGCAACGCACTCTGCTCGATGAACGGCAGAATTAACACGCTCCATGCGAGCGCATTTTTGTTGTCGGCCGAATCAATTGGGCTGTTCATGTCCGGATTCGTGTCAACAAACGCCGGAGGCAAGATGTTGAACGTATCGTGATAGTTGTGCAGCGCTAAACCGATTTGCTTCATGTTGTTCGAGCAACTCATGCGACGAGCTGCTTCACGTGCCTGCTGAACGGCAGGTAGCAGCAACGCGATCAATACGCCGATGATTGCAATAACCACCAGGAGCTCAACCAACGTAAAGCCACACTTTGAAAGCGGAGATCGATGCTTACGTATACTCATGAAAAGTCTCAGTAGAAAAGGAAGATGATAATACTGATCGGAAAAAGATCAGGCGTTATGAAAACAGGAAAGCTTCATGAATCAGCCAACCACGCAATACGGCTCGACCTGACTTAACCAAAGGACAAAGCGTCGAATCTTGCGTGGCCCAATTCTTATTTCGAGGAAAGCACGAAGTCGTGCGTGTTTTCTCCTTCGGCTACCTCGACCACTAACTTGGTATCGCGGTTGTACTTAGCTGGAATCGGATCGCGATACCCAGGTCCAGGAGGAGCATCTTGGACGGTCTCGATACGAACCGTATTGCGACCCACTTCCGCTCCAATGACTCCATCGCGGAATATCAACTCGTAGTGGCCTTCATCGTCCGTTTTGGCGAAGGAGACTTGCCCACTTTGCGATTCAAATGCTACGGAAACGTTTGGAAGCGGCTTTTCATCGAGCGTAACCGTTCCGCTAACCTCTCCCAGGTTTGGAAGATTGGGGTCTCTGCTGGAACAGCCTTCGTTGACCGAAAGAGCCAATAGTACCAACAGCAAAGCAATTGCTGGCTTCTGCATGGGGAGGATCTCGTGGGGTGAGGAATGAGAGGGGAGGGATGATGCCTAGCTTGAGAGGAATCTCATAGTAGCCTGCTAGGGGTTATGTGTAAAGAGCAAGGAAATCCCAAAATAATAGTTGCGCAACACTACACATAGCAGAGATTGCATCGTATAGCAGGGCCCAATTGGTCACCTATTCACCGTTTAGATAAGCGAGTTTGTCCGCCGCTCTCTGAAATTCCGGCGCCACCCGAAGGCATTGCTCATAGGCTTCGGCGGCCTTTTCCGACTGATCCAGATGAAAGTACATTTCGCCGAGATAGTACCAAGCCATCGTAGAATTCGAATCCAGTTCGATCGCCCTTTCAAACTCCGGAATCGCCGAACGTAGGCGGTTTCTGCGGTAGTGCTCTAAACCTCGCAGGAAAGCAATCTTGCTGTGATGAAAATTCTCTTGATCCGGAAGATGATCGGCTAATTTCTGATGAAGTGAAACACTTGGTCTCAATTTAAGAGCACGTTGCCAGCGCTCGATCGCCGGCTCTAGGTTCTTCAAGAGAAGGTGCGCATCGCCGGCGGCTTCCAGCGTGATTGCATCGACTCTTCCTTCCGACTCCAACTCTTCGACCAACGTGAGTACATCTTGAGGTCGTTGATCATGGAGACCGATCTGCAGCATGGCATCCCAAACCGGTTTTGCAACGAACACAGGAGCATCATCGATCGTAGCGTTCACTTCACGGCAAATGGCTTCTGCCTTGGCCCAATCCTTTTCTTCCAAGGCCTCTGCCAGATTGGCAACTTGGGTATCAATACCTGTCTGATCGTTTAGTGGAGCGACATAGTTGGTGCTGAAATTGAGCGAAACAAGATAGGCAGAACGTTCGACCATTGACTGTGCCATAAATGCAGCACGCTCATTTCCTAGCTCCTGCTGTGCGCGATGATCAAGAAAGTGAAAACCGAGCGAGTAGGGTATCTTCGCCAGATTTTTCCGAATCAAGGGCAGAGCTTTTTCCGCGTCTCCAGAGCGAAGCAACAACTTGGCTTGCTGATACTCGGCCGCAGGATAATCGGCATTTTGCTTGAAAAGACGATTAGCCTGCTGTCCATCTTCCAGTCGAAGGGCATTACGCCCCATAGCGTACAATGCATAAACCTGCATCGCCTGTTGCTCAGGCGCTTCCGCTGCCCCTTGTACAACCCGACCATAAGCAACGCTACTTTCCTGGATCCGCCCGGTTCGATCGAGGCAAAACGCGACCCCAAACAGTGCATCAAATCGCTCCGGATCTTGGCGGAGCGCCTCGCGAAACGCTAACTCGGCGTGCGCGTAAAATCCTTTCCCGAGCAATCCTTCACCGAGTCGGCTCCAATCGTCTGCGCTGCCATCTTGCGCGGCATTCGCCAGCTCTTCCAGTTGCGGCATGATCGAAGGGTCAGCCAACCTTTCGTGGGGCAAAAGCGGGACGGTTGTTTGTGTTTGATGTCGAAAGTAAAGCCCCGCAACAACCAGTTCGATCAAGACGATGGCAATCAATAAAGTTGTGGCAAATTTCATCGATTCGCCTCACCTTGGTTCAACCACGTGCTGATTCTTCCTAAGTGCCGATGTGGTCGGCGAACATTCAGGCTTCCGGCCGCGATATCGGGGAATCCATCTTCATCCAGATCCCCTGTATCGACGGTTACCAGGTGCAACGGTGCATCATCAATCTGCCAGGTTGTGAAGTTCTCTTGCCCATCGTTTTCCAACCACACAATGCTCGCGTTATTCGGTTCCAGCCAGTTATTCGTCAGGCTGACCAAAACGACATCTAAGTTTCCATCACCATTCATATCATCAACCGCGGCGGCGTAGGTTCCTCCCAAATCCGCAATGCGGTGCGGCTCAAACTCCCAATTGCCTTGGTTTTCAAACCAGTAACAACCGTGGTATGGCTGGGGATAGGCATCGAAGTCTTCCAGGTTGTCTCCGGCCGGAAGAATGAGATCAAGATCGCCATCCTGGTCCAAGTCATTACGAACCAGCCCGGCACCTCCCAGGTCAGGGTTGATCGTCATCCAAAGGCGTCTCCGCCGAAACTTTCCGTCTCCTAAGTTTTCCAGCCCCCAGAGTTCTTCTTCGTCTTGAGTAACAATCGCAGCAATGTCGAGGTCTCCATCCTGATCGTAGTCGCCTACCGGAACGTGGATCGTACCCGGGCCACTAAGAAGCTCATGATCGCGAAACTGGAAACCTCCCACGTTTTCCAGCCACAAAACATTGCCGCGCGAGTACCCGAATACTGCGACCGCTAGATCGAGGTCCTCGTCTCCGTCAAAGTCACCACACTGTACATCGGCGATACGTCGAACCTCATCAAGAATTACATGCCGCTGGAAGGCCCCTTCCTGGTTTTCGAACAATTCAACCCGACCAATCACACCGTCATCTGGCATGATGTTTCCCAGTACGGAAACGATTAGATCATTGTCTCCATCCTCGTCGATATCGACGACGGTGGCATGCGCAGGTGCGGCGACGTCGGCAATAAGCGTCGACTCATCCCAGTTTCCATCCGCACTTCGCTTGAGAAGCAGGACCTGACTTCCGAGGGAATCGCAAACCAACAGGTCGTTCTTACCATCTTGATCAAAGTCTGTGATCTGAACGTTCGTGATCTGCGGCAACCCCTTGAAATCGCTCTGCGTTGGCTGGTACTGGAACAACAACTCCGAGGCGGGGTAGCTCGTTCCACCGGAGTAAAGTTCATCGGGAGATAACCGGCCTCTCAAGCGAGGACCAAAGACCATGGCGGCCACCGGGATGACGATGACAAGCACGATCAAGACATACAGACGCAATTGCATAGGGAGGCTTCGTGATAACAATACGCGGCCTCAGAAGTCGACGTTGCCACGATCATTTGTAGGGAGGACGGTAGTAGCGAAGCAAACGATCATGACAGATCCTGACGGCCGCACGCAAGACTACTTACGATGGGTACGTGCATTCCATACGTCCCTTGCCGAACAGAAAGTTTCTTCAAAAGATGAGCTTTTGTCGCATTCCGCATCGGGTCTCGCCTCTCTCGTTTTACGGAACTCGGACCGGCCCGATAAGCGGTGGAAGCACGGGCTTGGCAATTCCGAAAAACACTACGGCTCCGTGCCCTCCGAAGCGGGTTGAAATGGCCTCGGGCGGGACCTTCTGAAAGCCTGCCTTCTCGGGTAGCTGCCAATTGTTGGCTGCCCATACATTGCCAGCAGAATCAACGGCAACATCCGTGATAATTTGAAGGCCTCCCACATAGCCACCAGGTGGAGAGATCGCGTCCCCCGTCTTAAGCCCTTTGGGGATAGTCTCTGTTCTTGCCCCGCACAGCTGCATAATTGCCTGCCCCGTGGAGTTCGCAACCCAGACGTGGTCGTCTCCATCGATAGCAACACCCCACGGTCCATTCATCGTCTTTCCCGCGTTGAATGGTCCCAACACGGTGCCATCCGCACGAATCATCGATACGTCACCGCCAGGGAACTTCTGCAAGATCTCAAACAGGCTGATCCATTCCTCGGCCGCTTGTTGATCCTTCGACGAATTTCCGAAACGCTGCTCAACCTTTGCTTTCAGCGCTGTCTTCACGAGCTCGAGCTTCTCTCGCAGCACGGGATGGCCGACCGTGTTACAGACCCAGGCATTTCCCAGGCGATCAATGGCAACTGCTCGGGGGGCGAAGCCCACCTCAAACTCCGCTGCGTTGCCAGGATCGCTGGCAGGGAAGCGTACGACCGTGTTTGAACCGCTGTTGGTTACCCAAATTTGATCCTTAGCGTCAATCGCCAGATGGAACGGAGCTTTGACTTTTAGCGTTCCATCCGTTGGTTTCCCATCCTCGGTATGCCCCAGGATTCGTCCCTTCGAGGCGTCGCCCCCGGGTAGGTGCACAACCTGGTCGTTTTGATTGTCGAGAGCCCAAACGTCTCCATTTGGAGTCACGATAATGCCTTGCATCTGGCCAAGCTTTCCACCGAAGTTATAGCCGGTTGCAGGAGAAAGTGGCTTGCCCGTGATTCGATCAAATACTGAAATGTTCTTACCGGCGAGACTCGTGGTCCAAACCTTATCATCCACTCCGATCGCCAATCCGAACCCGGGGCCGTCGACGCCACCACCTCGAAAACCAACAGTCATCGGCGAGAGTGGTCGGCCATTGGAAGACAGTTTGGAGATTCCACCTCCGAAAGAAGAGAAGATCGTTGACTGGGCTCCGACCAGAAAGTTGTCGCCTGCCCAGAAATTTCCTTCGCCATCGATCGCAATCCCACCTAGCGAGTTCAGACCCCCGCCGGCATAAACCAGCGAAAGAGTCCATGCACGAGGTGGATAACTGAGATAGGGAATCACAGGCACTTCCCGCCAGGCCTCACCTTCGGCAACCGGATAGAGCTTTTCGAACAGCTCAAATATCTCTTTGGCGTTGTGCGCTGGATTCCGTGCGATGTTTTGCATCGCCGCAAGCGTATCAGCTGGAGCCTCGTCGCCTGGCGGTGTCGCTAGCGCAAGCAATTGTTCGATTAATTCAGGACGACGAATGCAGGCCGACAAGAGATTACTCAGCGTGTTAAACTTTGCCAGAGTCGTGGTCTGTGAACTATTGAGCCCATCCTGAATGACTGTTCCCAGCTTGCCTGTTTCTACATCAACCAGATTTGGCACGTTATCGGCAGCAATTTGCAAACCCAACGCGTGCCCTTTCATCTGATCGCCATCGAGAAACTGTGCCGCAGTCCAGACTGAACCAACGGTGGTCAGTTCATTGACCGTCACGCGTTCTGGTGGCGTCTTTCCCAAAGTGGCCATGAGCACGATAGCCGGATGAGGTCCCTTCGCCAAAACATAGAGCACTCCATCTCGCTTATCTTGGGCATCGAAAGTGAGCTTGAAGTGCCCTTCCTTATCAGTCGTCACTTCCGCGAGCTTGATCGGCGCGTTGTCTGCCGTTTGCCAAAGCGATACGACGGAGCCGGCAATCGGGCTCAGACTACCCTCGACTTGCCCGGTGATGACTTCACTGCCGTGGGCGGGTGATGCCAGGGTTACTCCACAGAGTAACAGCACGACAAACTTCAAGAGAATCAACTGGTGCCAACTCATAACTCGTCTCTTTGTATTTATCCTGTCTCGCCATTCTCGCGGTATCGATTGCCGATAGAAGACACAGCAATCGGAAAGGCAAGTGTCCTTCACCTTGAACGGGGAGTCGCAGTTGGTCAACAAAAAAGGGCCAGAGTGACCAACATTTAGGACTTAATTAACACCGAACGCAAAACCACGAAGAAGCCAGATCGCCATAGCCGATGGCGAGCCCCCATTGGTTGCGTACATAAATGGACAACTACTGCGCGAAAGTGGGTTGAGAATACTTTCCGAGATAAAAGCGACCTAGTTCGGTCCGAGTCGCTCGATTGCCGCGCGGCGGAATGCTTCCTGCGACTTGCCGCCTTCGCCGGGAAAACCAGCGTGCTGCACCAGCCAGATCAGAATCAGGCCTTGCTTCTTATCGAGGTAGGAGTTAGTTGAATAGGCGCCGCCATGGCCAACGCGATCGCCCGTCGAGAAGCCAAAGCCGTACTGGTTTTGTAAGTCGCCAGTCTGCTTGCTGGTCATCGTCGCCACTGCTTCCTCCGACAGGTAACGACGCCCGTCAAGCTCTCCTCCATTGGCCAGCATCCGGTAGAATCGCGACAGGTCCATGGCCGTGGCAAACAGCCCTCCGGCTGGCATCGGATAACGATCCTTTCGATCGGTCAGCGGGTATTGCAATTGGCCGATCGTCGTCTCTTCCAGTCCGCTACCACCTGAACCAGGCTTGTACGATTTGGCGATCCGGGCCGCTTGGTCCTCGGTCGGCCAGAACGTCGCGTCGTTCATACCTAGCGGTGTGAACAGCCGCTCTTGTAGAAACGTCTCAAACGTCTGACCGGATACAACTTCAATAATCCGTCCGGCCGTGTTGATGCCAGAGTTGCTGTACTGGTACTTGGTGTCCGGTTCGAATTCAAGCGGCGTCATCGCATAGCTGCGGACTCGATCGGCCAGTGGAAGCCGGTCGAGCGTCGGCGTCTCGATGCGCGAAGCGAATGGCAACCCGCTGGTGTGTGACAAGACATTCGCCACAGTAATCGGATGCTGCGGTTTCTTCAGCAAAATGTGATCATCGCTTCTCTCAGCGATCACCATTTGCCCTTTGAATTCCGGCAAATACTTCTCGACCGGATCGTCAACGTTGACCTTCCCTTCGTCAACCAGCATCATTAGCGCGGCAGCGGTGATCGGCTTTGACTGCGAAGCGATCCAGAACATGGAATCGGTTTGCATCGCCTTCCCAGCGTCGATATCGGCAGATCCGACCGCTCCTTCGTACCGTACCTTGTGCTTGTCGGCAACAAGCATCACCGCCCCAGCCAGTTCATGGCGATCGACGTACGGCTGCACTGCCGCTGCAATCGAGTCACCGGATGTCTTCTGTGCGAATACGGAAGGTACAAAAACCAGCAAGGCACAAAGCACGAACAGGCAAGTTCGCAGTGATAGGACGTTCATATTGAGGCTCAGGGGGGGATGGGTCGATATTTGGCCAGATACGGCTGATCCAGATTATCAACTTCCGGACGTGGATTCTACTATCTCTCTCGGTAGTCCCCCTTTTCGTAACCAGGCGCTGACATTTCAGTCGACCAACCTAATTTCTCGCAGCACGGCATGGCCTTCTTTCGATGTCAAGTCAAGCTTTGATCTGCTTTCGAGATCGACAAGCGTAATTTCGAACGTCGTTATCTTCGACCATTCCAGCTCTTTACTGTCCTCACTTGTAAAATCTTCTCGCCGAATAATCACTTGCTGTGGCCCCTTACCGTCAATCGTCTTCACGCAGGTAAAGCTGCCAAGATTTTCTGGCCGGCTCAAGAAGCGGCTTCCAACGCTCAGTCGCAGCGCCAAGCGTTTGCCATGCGGATCGATAGTCAATGAAAGCTTCTTGCCATGCGACCGGTCGAGGTCAGGGCTTTGAAATTTATACGTGCTGATACTCCGCTGATCCCTCGAAGACCAGTCCTGGCTACCGTGACTAAAGTCTTCCAATACATTGCGCGTCTTTGGCAGCTTGGCCAGCGACTTTAAATCGACGGTATTCGGAACAACCGCCTGTTCGATTGAGTTCAACACAAACGTTGACGTCTCACCTCGCTCAAGAAGTACCGTCTGAGGTAACTCGTAGTGGCACATCGCGAAGACATACAGCGGCAACTTGTCATGCACAGGCAGCTTGACCGACCAACTCTCGCCAGAACGTTTTGCTTCGGCCTTGTTCCAGAATCGCGTCCGCGCATTTGGGTCATAGCTAAAATAGATATCTGTACTTCCAAGTCGATCCTGATCGGCCGGAGTCACAGTGAATGTTGCCTGACTGCCGTCTATTTTGAATGTCGAAACAGGGGTCTTCGGAATCTTCTGCTCGATTCCCTTCAGATATTGATTGAACCACAAATTCAAAAGCACCCACTGCTCGGGTCCCGGCCCATGGTTCTGGTGAATATTCGTACTGACGCGCCAGTCGCTATGCGGCAGAAGGGCCATCGACCGATAGATTCGCTCGAATGCAGCGTGAAAGTCGTTTGAGGAACTAATGAACATGACTGGACACTTCACCAGCGGCCAATAGGCACTCGCATCAATGGTATTCTTGTAAAGTTCCAGATGCTGAAAATGCTGCCGGATGCTACTTCCTTCGATCCCACCTGGAAAGTCTATGTATTTGAATCCCGTGCCACCAACAAAGGGAACAACGGCTTTGACACGAGAATCGATCGCCGTCAGCGATGTGATCATGCCACCCATCGAATAACCAGCCAAACCGATTCGTTGTGCGTTAACTTCCGGTTGTTCCTCGAGAAATGTTATCGCTCGCCGAGCGGCGACCGCCAGAAGAAACCAGTTAGAATTACGCGGGCTGGGAACCGGATCCAGTGAGAATTCATCGGGCAAAAGATTCTGTTTCCAACCGTTTCTGAGCGCTTTGGAATAGAACTGCGGTCCTTGTGTCGGATCGACTTTGCCCCAATCCGTATTCTCATTGATCTCCGCATCCATAGGTCGACCGAGCCAATTGATATCGACGGTCGCAAAGCCCTGTTTAGCGAAGTAGATCCCTCGGCTCCTTTCGGCTCGCTGGCCTCCGCCGTGGCTCCAGACAAATGCCGCGTTCTTTTTCCCATTGTCCGGAAATGAGTAGTAAGCCGCGATCCGCGCATCTACCCCTTTGAATGTACCGACCTTGAACGTCACGTACCGCGTGACGACCCCGTCGAACTTCCACTCCTTGATGACCTTCACATCGAGCGGTTCATGTCGCGCGTCATAGTCCTTCCACAGGTCCGCCACGGTTTGTGGGACGTCACTGGCTTGGTACGGGGGAAAGGTGTCCTCGGCCAATGCGGACTGAAATAGACCCGTCAGGCCAATGCATAAAACAAGGCTGCTTATGCGCGCGGTGAATTCGCTTACCATGTTTGGGGTCCTAGGTTGATCGGCAGAAAAGCAAAGATGGGCAGGTAATGGCGGCTTCATTCGGAGGGAGACCGTGACCTCAGCTTGGAAAACACATGGCCTGACGGCGACTTGGGGAGGGTCTCTTTCCAGTCATCAATCTCCTGAAGAAGCAGCTTGACAACCTCTGGATTCTCTTTGCTAACGTCGGTTTTCTCGTAGGGATCCGTGGTGATGTCATAGAGCTCGATGTGTGTCGAATCGCGATTGGCAAGTAGTTTCCAGTCGTCATGAACGATGGCCCAGGAAACCCAGTGGTACGGCTGTGCCTTTCTAATTGGCCATGCAGACTGCATCTTCCAAAACAGCGGACTGTCGCGTGTTGTCGTCGGCTGTCCAAGCAGTGTCGCTACTTGGCTGATGCCGTCCGGCTTGTAATCCATTGGCAACGAAGCGCCGGCCAACTCGCAAAATGTCGGCAGAAGATCGACTGCCGAGATCAACGATGTCTTGTCGACCTTGTCGGCCGCGATCTTACCTGGCCAGCGAGCAATGAACGGGACCCCGATGCCCCCTTCAAAAAGCGCCGACTTATAACCTTTGCGGCCACCGGTGATTCCCTTCGCGGCACCAATCCCCCAGCCGGCTCCCGTTGCCGTGTCGTACTGCAGGCTCAACTCCGTAGGACCAGCTGCTCTTGCAGGGCCGTTGTCCGAGCTGAAGATAACAAGCGTGTTATCAGTCAAATTCAAGCGGTCTAACGTATTCAACACTTGGCCAATTCGGTCATCTGCGTGCGACAGCACCGACGCGTAGATCGCATCGGGGCGGCTTTCCATCTCGCGGAATCGCCACTCGTACTTTGGAACGGTATGGAATGGAGTGTGAGGTTCGTGAATCCACAGATTGATGAAAAACGGTTTGTTCGCTCTATGACTCTTCTCGATGAACGCAATCGCATTATCGGCATCCTCATGAACCGGCATTTGCTCACCGGCACAGTTGAAAGCGCCGTACTCGTCGTACCCGTAGGCACTCGGCAGAGGCGAATCCGGGATCATATCGTTCGCCAGATGCCACTTGCCAAAATGGGCCGTCGCGTATCCGGCTTGCTGAAGAAAACGAGGCAACAGAGGAGCCTGTGGACTCAGCCAGTCAGGCATATTGCGTTTCTGATTCTGCGGTACCCAGGCAAAGTGAGCGTCGATATTGTAACGAGCAGGGAAGTGCCCCGTCATGACGGCAGTCCGACTCGGCGAGCACACGCCGCTTGCGACCGTAAAACGATGGAAGTCTGTGCCTTCTTTGGCCAAGCGGTCTATATTCGGGGTCTTCACGTATGGGTGACCGTGACAACTCAGATCTCCCCAGCCCCAATCGTCGGCAAAGATGAAGAGAATATTTGGTTTCTCGGCAGCAGTTGCCGTTGAATTAACGTGCGCTGCAATAACTATACAAAGGCAGGCAAGTGTGATGCTTGTCTTTCTAAACATGCTTTGTTGTCCGTCAGACAGATATTCGAGAAGAGTCTTATCTTCGCCAGTCTAAAGCAGCGAGAAGATGATGCCGCTTGGAGTATTGTACCTCAGGACAAGACGTGTTTGGATTTAATCACTAACGGCTTGGAATTTCATTCACCGTGTAATACGCATCCTTGTGAAGGAGTTCTTCCTTGTCGCGAGAACGTAGCCCAGCCAAATCGAACTCGTAAACGAATCCTTTTTTCAGCTCCCCAGTCTGAATAATCGCGGAAAAGCCATCCTCAGCTAGCGTTACCGATTCGACAGGACAGCCTTGCTGTTCGATTTCTGGCCCGCCATAACCGGCATGATAGGGATGCGTAAATGCTGAGAGCGCGTAGTTCTCTGCTTTCTGACCACTGAGCTGGTCAACGGCCTTCGTAAATGTCAACTTAAATCCATTCGGCTCGATGGTGATGCGATTGATCTCGAATGGCATCTCTCCACTCCATTCGATTCGCTCCAATGCAAATGGTTTAATTCCGCGGACTGGCCATCCTCGATTCGTTCCGCCACACAAGAGATTTCCCTCTGGCGTAAATGCGACATCCAGAATTCCGGTCGAAAGTCCTTCCCGAAACGGATAACACGCTCCTTGCCAGACACCATTTACCTCTTCCGTGGTTGCCCTCATCACGACAGAGAGGGTGTAGTCGCCCATGAACATTTGCCCCTCAAATGGTCCAAATTTTCCCTGGGTATTATTTACGGCAAAGTCGGTAATCGAACGTCCCATGCGGATGTAAGGAAAGACAACGGCATAAGGAACCAATTGCTCGACCCGCTTGCTCTCCGACGCGATTCGCGTGCCTGAATTCGGTTGCTTGGGCACCGGCCCTAACTCTGGTGCATACTTGTACCACTCAAAACTAGCCGGGTGACCATGAAAGCTTTGTGGCGACACGGCCTTGAGACTACAGGAGCAATTCCAGGGGCCTTGGCTTTCGATGTAGAACAGGGCACCATGTTCATCAAACCCGATACCGCCGGGACTTCTCAGGCCACTGGCGTACGCAGTTGTCTTTCCATCGGGCGAAACCTTCATGATCATTCCGCGGTGCAATGCACGGGAATAATAAGAGGCAGACAGCCCAAGGGCGATGAACTGATTTCCGTTCGGGTCAAGTTCTGATCCAAACGCATATTCGTGGTAGTTCGCGTATCCCCAACCGTCGGAAAGGGTCTC
The DNA here is from genome assembly GCF_028748185.1 of Bremerella sp. P1. Taxonomy (NCBI): domain Bacteria; kingdom Pseudomonadati; phylum Planctomycetota; class Planctomycetia; order Pirellulales; family Pirellulaceae; genus Bremerella; species Bremerella sp. P1. The sequence goes on from NZ_CP118164.1 coordinate 6,525,837, forward strand.
GAATCGATCAGCCTTTCCATCATTGTTGGTATCACTGACACGCGTTAACTCGCAACTTTGCGTCACGCGAAACCCGTTCCCGTCCCAGATGAGACCGAAGATTTCATCTAGGCCGGATGCAAATAGTTCATACGATGGATTGGGCTTCTCGGCGTCGATCCCACTTATGATGTAAATATCACCGCGCCGCGTGCCGACGGCCATCTTGCCGTTGGGCAACATGGTAAATGCACCGGCTTCGATAACCGAGTCTTTCGGCATGGGAATGTTGACGATCGGATAATACTCACGCTCGCGCTGTTGTGTGCCCCATCGATCACCAACATCTTCGGCGCAAACCGTCCCAAAATTCAGAGAGACAGCCAGTAGTGCGAACGCTAGATGTTGCCAGTATTTATTCATTTGCCAACTCATAGTCCAACTCGATCACCGACTTACCTTGGGGCAACGACAAACGCAGTAGCAGTTCCGAATGCTCCGGATCGCCTGTCTGCGGTCGCAGAGTCGCATCTGTTTTCGGAAAGGTCAATCGCAGCTTGCCACTTCGATAAATTGCTTCCGTTTCTCGTGCAACCTCGCCAGTCAATGCTCGGAATAGAATAGTTTCGGGCTTGGGTGAATCGAACGTCAACCGGCGTTTCAGCCGCTTGGTGTCCTTCTCCCTAGTCGCCACGGAGTAATCCTTGATCTCAATGTCGCCCAATCGATACAGAAACGTTGGGATGGAATTGTCATCGAGGAAATAGCCCTGGAACTGGTAGCCGAGATTCTTCGGATAAAGCGGGTCAGGATTGACCGGAGCTTCCTTCGTCATGACCGGCAGTAGTGGCCAGGGCTCACCTTCTTCTCCGGGGTGGATAAATGATACGTCCTGGGCCAAAGTGATTGCCCTCTCAGCCGGATTGAAATCGCCAGCTCCCTGTCCGCTCCAATTGACTCGGACAAACTCGCCAGGCCAAATTGCCGAAAGGGTTCCCGTTTCAGCATTGAATGAATAGTTCAACCCTTCTGGAAAGCCTACCGCGATTCCACGAAAGCCAGCAACGCGGCTGCGGCCCCGATACACTCTTGCTTGATCTCCAACAACCAGGTTGGTATTCACCTGCTGGATACCTGGAGGAATTGGAGCCGATGTCCCTAGGGAAAGGTAATCCCAGATCGCATTGATCTGCTTGTCTGTGTCCCCATCCAAAATGTTCTTATAGGCGGCGACCCCATTAGGCCAGGCAGTTGGCATAACCGTTCGGGGCCGGTAGGCACCTGGGTTTCTTAGGAATTGATGAAACCACTGCTTGTTCAAACGCTGCGGCATTGTGAGCAAATCAATGCCTTTGTTCACCGGTGCCGGCAAGCCATTGAAATTGTGACAGGCAACACAGTTCAAACCTTTATCACCAAGTAGCTCCCGGGCCGCTGCCCGAATTTCCTTCTGCTCTTCACGACTTATCTTGGGTTCTTCGCCTGGTGATGAAAGAACAAGCTCGGGGTGCTTCTCGGCATGCAGTCGCTGAAGCAGATCAGGCACGTGATGAAGATTGTCCCGTCCATACTGCGGCATTCGCGTCATCATGTAGGGACGCACGCTTTCGCCATCAAAAAGGACCTTCTTCAAGGCCAAGGATTGTAGCTTCTCCTCGACACCAGTAAGCGGAGGCGGAATACGGCCATCGTCTCCCAGGTTCTTTTCCGTCGTCTCGAAGAACGGATTATAGTCCGGGTGAATTCCTCCGTATTCATCTCGACGATGGCAAGCAATACAGTTGAACGCCGTGAGTGTCTTGGCCAATAGCCCTTCGTCCGTCTCAGGCTCCGCCGGTTCACGAAACGAAACGGCAATCGCCTCCGCTTTGGATTCGTCAAGTTCATAACGCGGATTGGGGCCCGGCGTATCCGACAGGCATCCACGTTTCCAATCCGCTTCCTGTAGCGACACAACTTTCGGAGCAGGGGAGATTCCACTCACCGTATGGCAAGCGGCACAGTTTAGTTGGGTGAAATACTCCCTCCCTTTGGCCACCAGCGTGGGCTGAGGGGCAAGCTTAGACTTCGGCTGTGAGTTCTGCTCAGCCAGGTAGAGGGCAATCGAATCGGCCTCTTCACGGGTCAGCTTCATGTCAGGCATGCGTCCGGTAGGCCTGACGTTTAAAGGCTGAAACAAGAATTGACTAAGCGAATCAGCGTGATACTTGCCAGCAATATGGTCCAGCGAGATCGCCTGCGGATCGAACGTCGGTTTCTCGACAAGATCCTCGTCCTCGTACCGTTCGCCTTGGGACACCTCTTGTTTAGGCTTCTCCCGTGGACCGTGACAGGCGACACAGCCAACCGTGTGAAAAAGCGTTTTCCCCTTTTCAAGAGAGCTGCTTCGTTCGATGTCCGGCTGGATAGCCGTTTCAGATTGAGCGACCAAGAAGTGAGTGAGTGCTTCGGCGATCACTTTCTTCTCTTCATCCGATTTTGACGTAAGCATATCCGGCATCGTTGTCCCCTGGTGCGCGGTACTGGGGGCTTCGATAAACCGGCGAATATAGTCGTGCGATAGACGCGATCCGACTTGCGATAGATCAGGGGCAAGTTTTTCAATGACCGAGTCCTGCTGTATTCCAGCATGACAGGCCGCGCACCGCAGTTCCGAAACTAGCAAGTCACCCACCTGACGTTCGTTCAATGGGTGATTACCGGGAAGTGGGCTATCAGCTGCTTGGGAGAGATTTGCTGCGCCCAGCACAATAGCCAGCAGAAAGAACCTTGGAATAGCTCGAAACACGTAGGCCTCCGATATCTTTGGCGCTTGTTCTCAGAATTGAAAATAGGCCATAGCAGCTCAAGCATTCGCTCCGATGCGACGGGTGGATCGGAACTTTAATTACCTAGCCGTCATTTCGACTCTCATTGATTCTAAACCAAGAATTGCCGGATGGGACCCTTTTGATCCAGATGCTGCAGACCTACGTCGAGTGATCCGAAGTGTTCGATTCCATTTCCATACGCATTGAGTAGCGTTGTGTACCAGTTCCCCAGCGTCTTGTGTCCTTCTTGGCCGTATTTCGGAAGACGAATGTAACGACGGCCGAGGTCGAGCCGACAATTATCCCCCGCCATGACGACGAATGGAAACTCCGTCCCATGCGAGTGATGCGTCTCGCCCGAGTCGGGGAAGTAGAACAACATCGTGTTGTCGAACATCGTTCCACCTGCTTCCGGAATGCTTTTCAGGCGCGTGACGATACGCTCGACAAGCGTCATGTGGTGCTGTCGACACCGAGAACGAATCTCCTCGGCTTCCACTCCTCGGACAGATTTGCCGTGACCGATATCGTGCATGTTCACTTTCTCGCCTTCGAGCCCCGGAATGCCCGTGTACGAATGGCCCAATTCATCGACCGTAAACGCAGCCACGTTGGTGAGTCCCGAGATTAACGCTCCCAGCAGGACTTCCGCGTGGCCGACTTGTCGGTCAAAAGTGCTTACGTCGGTATCCAGGTATTTCGGATCTAACTCTGGAACGTGTTGACGGATAACATCTGCCATCGCATCGATCTTTTCATTCCTCCTGCGGATTTCTTCGATCGCTCCCGAGTAATTCGTGATTTTTGCCTTCTCGTAGCCATCCAGACCGCGAGCCTGGGCATTCTCGTTTCCGGCGACAAATTTCAGCAGCATTCGATCCAGTTGATACTGACTCTGCGCCGACTGATCCTTTGCGACCGACTTGAACAACTCTGCCAAGGCGATTTTCGGCGAACCATAGGCATAGTTTGGCTGCTGCGGACCCCGGGCCGAGAATCCTTGAGCGATTCCATCAAGCGATCCTCGAGCGTTACCTCCGCCGAGCGGAAAGCAGGCTAGTTCAATATGTTCCACAGGCGATGGGAACAGCTTGGCCAACTCGAAGTCGACTGTAGCCCACTTGATCGAACTGATCCGTTCATTGGCTTTATAAACACCAAGCGACGAACACCAGGAATGATGGCCAGTCGTGCACATCTTCCCGGAAAGCCCCTGCAATATGGTCAGGTTGTCCACATGATCGACAAGCGGACTCATCCACTGCGGCAGCTCATGCCCATCCAGATCGACTTCGAATGCCTCTTTTCGCGACTCTTTCTCCATCAGCTTCGCATCGAATGATGGTGGAACCATCACTTTGGGAAAGAGGCCATTTCCGCGATGCATGAAGATAAACCGCATAGGCGACTTAGTCCCTGAGGCAAGGAGCTGCGACGGATTCATCATCGCCATGGCACCCAGGCTGAATAGACTGGTTTGGAGGAAATCGCGTCGTGAAGTCATACTCTGCTCCTGAGATTATTAAGTCGGCGTTTGCCGATGGGTTCTCTGTTTATCTAGGAAGATTTTCGGTACATGAACGAATCGGAAGTTAGCAAGGAAATGATCACTGCCTTGAAGCTTCCGCCACTCTCGACATAGGCTCGATCGGCATCGATCAGCGTTTGCGAGTCGGACAGCATTTCGTTACGCCCCAAGTAAAACCGGAACGCGTGACGAATGATCGACTGTCGAACCCTTTCTGACTTGGCAAGCCGTTCAATCAAGTCAAATGCATCGTCCACATCGCCATCCAGTTCCGGATCTCCCGTGCCGACCAGTTTACCGTTCGATACAACCGGGGCAGTCTTGTAAACGTCGAAGGACGACTTTCCGTTGCCTGACTGAATCAGGTTCTCGGGATCTTCGAGAGCTTCCTCTGTGCGAAAACGGCCAAAATCGTCGAAGGCCTCGAACGCAAGACCTAGAGGATTCATCTGTTTGTGACACTTCCAACATTCGCTTTCCTGCGTTACCATCTCGACACGCTGGCGAAACGTCTTGTGAGGATCTTCTGGGACCTGAGCATCAACCGTAATCGGCACATCGGGAACGCAGCCTGCCAGCAAATTCTCACGAACCCAGCGACCGCGTTTGATTGGGTCGGTATGGAAGTTGGATGAATGCGCAATAAGCCAGGCAGGGTGAGTGAGTATTCCTTTGCGATTTTCGATCTTGAACGGCTGCTCCGGAGGGTAATCCCAGAACTCCTTGGGCTCCAAATCACCGACATACTTGGAAGACTTCCAACTTCCGTAGCGGCCTATGACCGGGGTAGGGGGAAGGTTGTAGAACGGTGCGTGGTGAAAGTAGTATCCGTGCGCCCAAGGGACCGTCGTAAATGGATTGCGTCCCTGTCCAAAAGACTCTTCAAAATAGTGCATGAAGTTGACGAGTTCCCCAGGCTTGGAATTGTCTTTGATCCGCATCGACTGATGCGCCTTGAGAAATTCTAGATTGTCATCGAGAACGCGCTGGGGATCGTTCTTCCAATCGGTCTCCTTGAGGGTTTCGTAGACATCACGCCACTCTTCAATAATCTTCCGGCCAGTCTCGTCATCTTTGTCGTGATAAACAAAGAATTCGTCAAAGGTCAGAAGGTTCTCGAAGACGTTCTCATCCTGTTCGATATGACGGGTGACGATACGATCGGCTTCCAGAATGAGCCAACCTGGCGTTCCCTGGCTGCCACGATCTGGATTCATGTATTTCCCTTCGCTACGCCCTCCGTCCTTGAACACCTTCAATGCAGCTGGATAGCCGAAGAAGTCCCGAAAGAAACGGACTATCCGAGGATGAGAAGTTTCATTGGACTTGTAGTGCTTGCCATTCAGCGAAGAATCGATTTGCCCGCGAAAGTACTCCTCGTCATTAAGAAGCCGTGTTACTTCGCGACGATAGTCCTCTCGGGTTGTTAAGCGTCCCTGTTGGGCGGCCTCGACCAATTGAGTATCTGGGCTTCGATCACCCAAGGCGTACGCGATAGCCAAACTGGCCTCACGCGGCGAAAGCTTCATTCGACCATATTCGTCGAGTGGTCCTTCCCCAAATTCCAACCGGTACAAAAACTCCGATTCGAGCAGTACGGCTGCCAGCATCTCCTGGAGCCCCGCGGTGTTCCCACCCAACTGAATCGCTTCCCCGGTCAGCTCCAGATACTTGTCCACCTCGCTCTCGGTAGCCGGTCGCTGCAGGACAAGCTCGAATTGCTTCCGGATGGCATCAACGATCTCTTCGTCGCTTGGAAGTGAGTCGTTGAGAATAATGATCTCGAACTCTTCCGGCGTAGAGGGAGGCAACCATCGATCTTTCGCATTGGGAAACTCGTTGACCTCCAGTTCCTTGTTCAGCACGCGTGCCCGGTGAATCTGCTTTTCTGCGATCCACTTCGCATTGTCGAGCATGACCAGAAGATGACCACCGTCCAGTGTCGACAGATCGAAGTCGCGGACACCAGAACGCTCTGGCAAGACAAAGGGATTCGTCACGCCATAGAACGATCTTCCATGCTTCGAGTAGAAGTCGCGTTCACGCCCCGTTAACTGAAACAGGTCAATTACGCGTTCATGGAAAATTTGAGGACTTACCCGCCAACGGCGTGCCGGCGTGTAGGGCATCTCGGTGATCTCGCCGGAGAAGAGCTGCTCATGGTCAACGAGGTTTCCGTTCCCAAGGTACGGGAGACGCGCATCCAACTGAGATGCATTGTGACGGCGCAGTTCACGCCTCAGCCAATCGGTCAACTGAGTCTGTTCACGACCCGCAGGCTGCTCCGCTTCTTCCGGTGGCATCAGACCGAAGAATAGTTGGTCTTGAGCCCGGTTCAGCAAGTTGATCTGACCCTCGAGATCAAGCTCTTCGAGGTTATCAAATCGGACGCCACCTTCCGCCGTGTCGGCCCCATGACAATCGTTGCAGTAGCTTTTCAATGTAGCCTGCACGTCTTTCGGCACCGATACCGACGAGGTTGGTTCACCGCAAAGGGCATACGTCCCAGTCAACAACACAAGAAGCGCTGAGAGATACAAGGTTTTCATGGATAGCCTAATCGTCTGTTCGGTAACGCCTAGTTGAGGTTGTTCCGAACCCCAACATGATTTCTTGAGTCGGGAAGGATCGATCACTCTTGGGCTGACTGAAGGATGGTTTTCGCTTCTTCAATCCGCCGCAGCTTATCTTGCTCGCGAAGCGCTTGAATGATCTTGCCTCGATCTCCTCGCGAAATTGGCAGTTCCGTATCGTCGCTGAGGACGCTGCTGGGAACAGACTCAAGCGGCCAGTCGTCACTCCGCTGCGTGGCAAATGGCAGGTCTAAGTTGCCGATCGCTTGGAGATTGGCCAGCGGATTGCGGCCCCATGCATACCGAAATTCAGTAGGTTCCGGCACCATCGGGCTGGTTAAGATGAGCTGACGTTTGTCGTACTGGGTACGGCCACGGTCATCTTGGCCTTTCACCGCATACATCGCTTTGGCGGGATGAAACTTGCGGTCTTTTCCAGCGATCGCGAAGCCGTGAATCTCACCTTCTTCCGGGTCGCCTACTTGGGTATCAAAGGTTAGCCGAACTTCATTGCCAGAGGCCTCCGTGCCCTCCAGCAAGGGTGGCTTCCACTGAAGTTGCCGCTCAAAGCCATATTGGGTTGCCAGTGCCCAGCGGGCAATACGTTCGCCGGCAGGTAGTTTTAGCTGCGGATGGTACCATCGACGGCGGAGATCGTACGTGCTGACAAAGCCAATGTGCTTGTCGTCGGCACGGAAGAGATCCAGGAACGTTTCGTATTGTGCGGCGCGAATATAGACCCCAGCGTCGAACATCATTTCGCAATAGTTGTCACGCGTCTGAGGATCGCCTGCGGTACAAAGTGACAGAATACCAAAGGGCATGTCAGGTTCGTTAAAAGCGCTACGCCATGCGTTGATCATCTCAGGGAAAACGTCGCGGTACATTTCTGCACCCCTGGAACCATCAAACGCGTTGTTGAAACCTTGGTGAAAGATGGCTCCCTTCACCGAGAGCCCAGCCAACGGTGCAATCATGCCTGCATAGCAGTTGCCGGGATAGTTCGCGTCCGCAATAGGACCCGGGCGCAGGTCGCTCGGAGCTTCCAATCGATCTGCCGGGATTTGCTTCCCTTCTTCCCGCTGCTTTTCCAGCCACTTCTGATGTTGTTCGATACGCTTTTCCAGGTCCTCCTGGGCATTCCATTCAGCAACCTTGGTATCAAACTGTGCCAGCTTGGTTTTAGTCGCGTTGCTGTCGAGCGACCGCAGCAAGTTGATTGGAGTCCACGTCTCGACGGTCGTTCCCCCACGGCTGGCATCGATCACCCCGATGGGTACGTTGCTGGCCATGTGAATTCGACGGGCGAAGACATAGCCAATCGCCGATAGCTCTCGGGCGATCTCCGGCGTGCAAACGTCCCAGTCACCTTTGCGAAAATGGCGACTCGACCAGTCGCTCCATTGATGAAGTCGGGCAAAGCTTTGTTTTTCCTCAGGGCCCTGATCATGAGGTATGGACAAGATACGGATCAATGGAAAATTGGCCGAGACCATCTCCAACGCTCCGTTCTCGACCTTGGACAACTCAAACTCCATGTTGCTTTGACCGCCAAGCACCCAGACGTCACCAATGAGAAGGTTGTTGAGCACAAGCGTCTCGTTTTTTCCGCTAACGGTCATCTTCTGCGGAGTACTGTTGGCAGGCATTGCCGAAAGCTCAACCTTCCAGGAGCGATCCTTGTCAGCAGTAGTCGTCGCCTCCTCGCCGGCAAAGCTAACCGTGACCTCCTCGCCTGGTTCCGCCCATCCCCAGATATGAAGCGGCTTATCCCGTTGGAGAACCATGTTGGTCTGGAACAGATTGCTCACACATAGCCCATCTCCGATCGCTGGAACATCAATGACGTCCTCGCGAGGCATCTTCTGTGCGAGCAGTTGTGGAGCGGAGATCATCATGATCCCCATGATGCTGAGGACGATCCATTGGCGGATTTGATTGTTCATCAGGGCAGTCTATCGGTGAGATGTTGTACGGGCAGGGTCTCTGTCGATCGACAGAGCGTTGCGGAAGTATTCGGGAAGGGAAAATAAAATAACCAAAGCATCGACGTCATTTGACGTCGAATACCTGGCAAACACGTGGGTCATGGAGGGGGAATTTGACCGTCATAGACAATGTCGTAATTGAATTCCAAACCGTCCTCAGTTATATCCAATTGAAAGTCGGGGTTATTCGCGGCTTGGCTGTTGAACTGCTTCGGCAAGTAGTTCCGCGGAGAGTCGCCGCGGTAAATCCCAAGTTCTACGACGCAGGGACCGAGCGCCACGCCTGACTGATTGGATACAAATCGCGCCGCATACCTGCCATTGCTATCCGTAATGGCAAGCGACGGACGGACAGGTGCGTCGGGAACAAAAGTCAGTGATACGCCTTCGGCTGGCTGCCCATTCAAAGTGATGGTGCCGTAAACTTCCCCCGTTGGGATCTCCGGACTTTCGGAACAACCCACCAGCAGTGCGACAGCGACCAAGGGGAGAATTCGTTGGAATTCAATCAACTTATAAACCATTTCACTTCTCGTGTATTACTGAGTTCAAATATGGATCAGGCATTCCGCTTGGCCATGTTCACCATTGATGAAACGCACATAAGAAGATTGGCGAGGCCTGCCCCGTCCCCGCCAATCTTGCGGCCAATTTCAAACGGTATTTCCGAGCAAGGATTACTCTACTCGACTCAGAATTCTCCCACCGTTTGGCCGTCTGACCGATCACCTAACTTTTGATAGGTGCCCAGGCTACTGGTGCGACAGTTGTTGCTTTTGGCGATGAAGTGAACCGAACTATCTACAAAAGCGAAATGAGCGCCACCGGGATGAAAATTGCTGCAAGTAAATCCATTCAACCGATTCTTCATTGAATCCTCCAACGCCAGTTGACCTAGTGGGAAAGACGCAAGATTAAGAACAAGGCGCATGAGTTTTTCGGGGGCGTTTGTGGATGCATGAAAGATTTTGCAAGCCAAAAATACGTTCATGGACTAATATTAATTATTAGGAACATCGCTTTCAGGAAAAAGATCATCGTTTTCAGGAATGCTTATGGACGGCAAGACACGTCGCGTTGCTCTGGTTCTGGAGCTCGACTGGGCCTACAAACGACACGCCAGCGTCTACGCAGGGACGCAGCGGTACTTCGATGAACAAGGCTGGGAATCGGTCATCGACGAATACGCACTCGATTCGCTACCGACGCGTCGCGGAAAGACGATCCCCTACGATGGCGTCATCGCGCGGGCGTCTAAATCGTTAGCCGAGCGATGCTCTCAACTGAAAGTTCCTTTGGTGAACGTGTGGAGCAGTTCGCCCTTGCGCGACGAGCTTCCCAGCGTATACCCCGACTACCAGGCCTCAGGGAGATTACGAGCCGAGCACTTGCTTGCCCGTGGGCTCCGCAACTTTGCGGTTCTTGGCTCCCGTCGAGACTCTGCCGACTACCTCGAGTTGCAGGCTTTCGTCGAAACCATCCGCAGCAAGGGCTACGCGTGCGAAGTCGCTTGGATGTCGCGATTGTTCTCAGACACGCTGGACCAGTGGCGGAGTTTCAACCAAACAATCACAACGTGGATGGATAAGTGGGAGTTGCCCATCGGCACGTTTGTCGGCGCAGATAGCGTTGGCCGAATCGTCGTGCAGAAGTGTAAAGAACGAGGCTGGCGCGTTCCTGAAGACGTAGTGATGATTGCCGGACGAAACGAGGAGACGCTTTGCGAAAGCCCTCGTCCTTCCATCACGAGTATGGAGATGGGTTACGAACGCGTCGGATATGAAGCAGCCAAGCTCTTGCATCGCTTGATGGACGGGGAGCAGCTGATTGAGAACACCGTATACATTCCGCCACAAGGATTAGTTGTCCGCGAATCGACCGACTTCCTAATCACAGAAGATGAGTTGATTGCCGCGGCTTTATCATTCATCGCGACCAATAGTCATCGTCGAATTGGACAAGATGACGTTTCCCGAGCGCTGAGCGTAGAGACGCGAACGTTACAGAATCGCTTTCGAAAGGTCTTGGACCAATCCATCGCGGGAACCATTCGCCGAGTCCGATTAGAGCGTGCCAAGCGAGAATTGGTTCAAAGCAATCGATCGTTGAAGAATATTGCACGTGATGCCGGTTTCGGATCAGCCATGCGAATGTACGACCTTTTCAAACGTGAACTTGGCATGACCCCAACCGAGTTTCGAAAGCAACGACGCCTCTGATCATGCACTTCGCTACTTGGAATATCACAACACGCAAAACATCTGCCTAGGCGATTCGAGGATGGCATCGCAGATGTCTGGTCGGTATTCAAGAGGACTGTCTAACATCACCCAGATCCCTCGTGGCCGAAACGGCGCTCGTAATCCACGTCCGTTGGAATTACACGAACGATTGCTGTTTTTTGCTCGGGCTATGTCCTCTATTTCTGGATGCGAGGGAAGCCCGCAACCTATATGCTTAAACCGGCTGTTCTAACCAGAATGTCCCGGCGAACAGTTCCCTACCATCCGCTGCGGTAACGACGTCAATTCCCCACCATACCTGTTGGTTCTGTTTACCACGAAGATGTTCGGGAATTGTAAAGTCGTGTTTGACGTTCATGTGCTCGCGGGCTGCGACAAACCCGATCCGTTCTGTGTGACAATCGGCCCAACCGCGTTCCCAGTCACTGGAAAACAATTCTCCAAAATAGACCGTCAAAGGTGCGTTACCTGAACGGGAACTATGCGGACCTTCTCGCCGTCGCTGACACAATTCAATGAAGATCGTCACGTTCCGCAAAGACTCGCGAGATCGGCTTTTCTGTTGAATCTCCACAAGCAAGCGATTGCCTTCTTGGGAATCACTGCCGCTCACTCGCACTTCCGGTACCGATACTTCGTATCTCGGTCGACTCAGAAACGCAACGCAGCCGGGTGCAAGCATAAGAACGCCGATGGCGGGAAAGATCACAACAAACACGTACAACACGGTTGGAGGGTCGCCATTGGAGAACGCAACTGGAAAGATAACCGCGCACATTGCCGTCCAGAGGCAACCGAATGCAGTGAGGCCACAACTGTCCGAATCCGGCATCTTCAGTAGCCGCAATCGCATAGCACGATAATTTGCCATCACCAACTTGTCTCCGTGCAAACGGCGAAGATCTCTGGTTTGTCGATCATTTCAACTTGCGTCTACGCATCGGATGAGGTCTTCCAGCTTCGGCTCCTAGTTTACATCGCTACAATCACGCAAGGGTCGCCCTATGGAAGCTTATCTTTAGTCCGCATAGGCCTCGAACTCCGCGATCAGTACCGGCGATGCGCATGCTTCATCAATGATCAATCCGACTTGGGAAGTTGTTACAGGTTCCGGCAGCAGAAACTGGTACTCGATCATGGAAAGAGCTTCTACACCTACGTCGCGATTTGACGTATACACTTCCAAAGGCTGACCATTGACATATACCATGCCGGCTACGCTGCGAAAGGCGGTTGTCTCACCTCCCTGATTCAGTTGCCCCAGGTTGCGATACAATCGAGCATGGACGTAAGTTGCCTTCTCGCTAGTATCTCCCGTTGTAATGCGGAATCCGTAAAGTCGGTCCTTGGGATGTCGAATAACTATGCGACGAATTGTTACTTCGCCCTCAAGCTCTGCGTTGAGCTTTCGACCCGCTGTCCATGATGTCGTATCATCACCGTCCAACGCAGCATCGGGGTTGCCACCACCCTCGGTTGATTCAGAACTCGCGTTCAATAGCAAGTTCGGACCTTTAGGTGGATAAAGCGCCGGAAAGGTGCGACTCGTTTCTCGCCTGCGTACCACCGGTACTCGTGACTTCAGGTATAAAGGGAATTCCGTAACCGGCGACGTTTCTTGTCGTCTCAAGTTTGCGGTGACGACGTTCCACTTCCCTCGCTCGCCCCGCCACCGCCACGTTTCCATACAAGTCGTATCCGTGCCGAAGTTCCACTGAGCCGTAGCGGTGGTCTCGGCATTCGCTGGGGTCCACGGCACATAGGCCAAGTGCTTGTATTCACCATCAAGCTCGCTGACATGACCGTTGCGGCCGAAATTCCAGTAACGAAGTTTCTCAGACGACTCGTCATGCATCGCAATAGAGTACTGGCGTTGTGCCGACTCCGAGGACATCCGCTCTGTCTCTAAGAACTTGCCCCCTAGCACCCATGTGGAGGATTCATCGTAGTCGTACCACTTTGCCTCTGACTGAACGAATTCCCGGCGTTTCCAATGACCTGCATGTTTCACCAGAAATTTCATACCGTTGGTCAGTCGTTGTGGCTCGTCATTCGCTCCCCATTGGGATTGAACATCAATATCGTTCTTGCGATCGAGCTTCATGTGGAAAGTAATCTTCCGTTCGCCCCCGAGAATCTCCAACTCCGATTCGATGTGACCGCCGGTACCGCATTTTACAACGACTCGCTGCTTCTGATCCGAAACGTCTGAATAGAGATCGAACTGCTGTTTGCCGTCGTCCCATGACCCTTCAAACCTCATTGCCGCTCCACGACTGGAAAACCGCCACATACGATAGCGATCAAGTGTCGCATCGTACGTCCAGTACATAACTGCCTTGACAACGAGCGAATCCTCCATCGCCGGAGAACTCTGGGTTTCGATAACTCGCAGAAAGTGTCCATCGGTGACCATCTCGGCATCGCGTTTCACAACACGACGCGACTCGTCTATCCCAATGATTTCACCATGCCAACGACCGACCATACGCTCGAGTTCACCTCGATCAATTGGAGGTGGGACAACTCGCCGAAAGATCGAATACCCTCCCAAGCTACCGGCCACTCCGACTATCAACACAATGGTGACGATTGCTATATTTCGGCGCCGCAGATTCGGCAGCATCGAAGATGTGGGTCGCAATATCGCAGGTTTCCTGCGTTCGTTCGACCTATCTTCAGACCGTTTCGGTGCATCGCCCCTTTTCTGATCCTTCCCCGGAAAGACGAACTCTCGCAACGTCACTGCAGCGTTGCCATTCGAGTTGTCGCACATTACGTGGAGGCGAGACTTGGCCTTGTCCCGAATGCAAAGATTGATCGACCGATATCTGACGGTTCGATAGCGTCCTGTCCCTCGGCCCTTACTATCTTTGATTTCAACATGATCTTCGCGATGCTCTGATTCCACCCGCTCGAACATCGACAATGGCAATTCGTACTTCCGAAACCAATTCCAAATGCGAACACTACTCTTCCGACGATCAAAGTCGAAACGCCATGCAGACAGCAGCGGGAGCAGCCCCACCGAACCGAATGCGATGCCACCAATGGCGAACACGACCCCCATGGTCCAGGCCGGTGCAACCTCACTTCCATGTCGGTTGCGTATCATGTAGGTGGCATCAAACAAAGCGGCAATCGCCACCACCATGAAACCGATACCAGCTAATACAGCCAGCAGAAGAAAGCTACTGAAAACACCACTAAGTCGGACATGCAGAAAGCCAGGATTGGACTGAAGCAGTACACGATTGCGGCCGCTTCCCAGCGACCGCCCACCAAAGACAAAGCCTTCGTCTACCTGCTGTTCCAGTTGCTTAAAACGAACGAGGTTGATGCCCATACCCAACCCAGACACGAACGTCATCGCGAAACAGAGTCCGAACCAGGGAAGCGCGTCACCGACGACCGCGTTCAGCAACACCGGCAAGAAAAGCAGCCCGAAGCCAAACAGGAACATTCCGCCGCCAAAGACAAACATGAGCTTTTCCGCCTGCTTCATCCGCCACTTCATTCGCTTACGGAGGTCGCGCAGACTACTATCCCAATCCGGCGGCAATTCGTCAGCGTGTGATTTGTCAGAAGAGCGTGGAGGCCTGCTCATGGCGAATGGTCTCCAATTAGGTATCCCCACATGTTACATAGACTTACTCATTCAGGCGGCTGGGGAATCGATCAACTATGAAGATAACAGAGGAGACGCGATCTTACATCTGAGATTACCCCGAGCTTTGTTAGAAAAGCACAAACACGGGGCTCTTACTCTCGTCGTCATTTGTTAACCCGACCATCTGCGGAAATGGAACCGGAACTATTGAGCCGGACCTCGGGACGGAGTACGTTGATCGAAAGAAGTTTTGCCCATTTCATGTCCCCAATTTGATTCTGGATGGCCATCATGTTTCGATCGATCGCGTTTTCTATTGGGTTGAGTACCGTTTTGCTGGCGTTTACAGCAATGGCAGAGGACGCGGATTCTTCAGCCAGTCCGCTCGATACTCTCATGTGCGAGCGTGGCAAGCTTCTGCTGAGCGACTCCTTTGAAACTGGGCCCAGCAAGGCTTGGCGAATCGCCAAGGGAAAATGGGAAAGCGTCGACGGCGCGACGCAGGGAGCGGAGCTTAAGGAAGACAATCATGGTGCGGTCATTCGCGTGAATCGACCCGTTCGCAATTGCGTGATTCAGTATTCCTTCAAACTGGATGGCACCAAGGGAACGACATTGAGCATCAACGACGCCAAGGGGCACAACTCGCGAGTCATTATCAATGAAAGAGGTTTTTCTGCTCGCAAGGACGATCACGACCACGCCGGACCAGACAAAGCCAAACTACTTCAGACCGTCAAAACGAAGATTACGCCCGGCCAATGGCACACCTTGGTCGTCGAGTCCAACGGGCCTGAGTTCCTGGCTCGTCTGGATGGGAAACAGGTTGCCTATGGTTCCCACGAAGCGATCGACGTCGACAAAACCAACTTCGGCCTGACGGTTGGCGGCCAGTCCGCGTCCTTCAAGAATTTGAGCCTCTGGGAAGCGAAGCCCAAGAGCGACTGGTCGGCCACAAAAGCAAAGATGATCTCCCAGTCGACCAAGTAGGTTGCCCGGGAAGTCGCCTAGATCACGGCAACGGCTGGCTAGTGTCTTTCGCGCCGTTGACTACGTCAGGCTGGCCAGCATCGTTTTTGCCGCTTTCGTCAATTGGCGACCCGTGGTGGGCAGAAAGTAGGGGCGATCAAGGATCTTGGGACCCACGATCGCTGCGTAGTCATGCTGTTTGTACGCGTTAGGATCGGTCACGTAGCCGACTTCATCGTCCGAGTAGCCTACGACAAACGTATGCTCAAACGGCGATGTCTTGCGAATTTCGATCCCGTAATAGCTATAAAGTTCGGTCGGCTGAAATAGCATGCCGATTGGGCCAAGGGAAATAGCGGACATCGGTGCGGCGAGCCCCTTGGGTTCGGTGCTCCAATCTTTTGCGGCGTGGTACCAATCAGCGGCGAACGTTGGATCAACCCAAATTCCACTGCTGCAAGCATCCGGTTTGGTGCGGTATGCCTCGACATCTTGAGCGACTCGCTGGTGATCATACGGTAGGAGGACCTCGCCGCTGACCGGCCGAATTTCTCGGACAGGGACAGAGACCGCCGAGCTGAGCGAGTCTTTGAAGGCAGCATAAACGGCGTTCGCCGACTGATCGGGGGCACCAATCCATCGTTTGCCATCGCCAGGGTTCACGTCACCAGCATGCCCTTGCCAGAAGCCCGGCTCAACTCCTTCGGAATCCTTCACCATGTTCACGACCATGCCTACCCAGTCTGGCCCGGAAAGGGTGTCGGTGTAGCAGACTGGATGCGAAGAAAAGTGGTACCAGACGATATCTGGCTTTCCGCCTGTCCGCTGAAAACGTAGAGTTTGCAAGAGCGTGTCGACCCAACGCTCGTCGTCCGTTGCATTCTGATCGAACTCAAGATCGGTCCGATAATTTGGTGTGGTTCGATTGAAGTTCGCCCCTTTAGCTTGAGCCTTTCCTAGATACAGCTCCGCCGGAGCGAGATCGGCGTGGGCTAATTCAATCGAACGTACGACCGCATCGATCGTCTTGGCCATGTAAGCTTCTGGGATCTTACCCCACTGCCGCAGATGAATGAATGACGGAGTCGAGTGCGTGTGCGTCGCCGTGATGTGGACATTATTCGCAGGTATGCCGAGTTGGCGCTGTACGCGAGCTTGTACCTTTCGGGTGAAATCCGAGGAGACGGCCAGAGCGTCGAGCGAAACGAGAGCGACTTCGACCTCGCCACAGCGCAATGCGATCGCCCGAGACGCGGTCGACTGACGAACGCCTGTTGCAACACGTGGGTTATCCGGCGGTCGATGGAAGCCTCCCAATTCAACGCCATTAGGAACGGTAGTATCGACGATACCTTGTCCAGCCTTGAATTCCGGCGAAGTAGATGAAGCGAACAACGGAGCAGTACTTGCAGCAATTCCCCAAGCAACGCTACTGCCGAGCGTAGCGCCGAGAAACGAGCGACGGTCAATTGGGCGGTTCATGAGCGTTTCTGCAGGGAGGAGGAGAGTTGGCAGGCAAGATTATCTATTAGCAATTGTGGCGCAACATGGAAGCATTTTAAAGAATTCCGCGTCATTCCCTTCGCGTATTTCCCCATAAGGTCAATTGTCGATTCTAGGCATATGAGGGGGGAGGCGTTGAATCCGACCTTCCCAGAATTTTCCGATGGACAAGCCAACGGCGTCTCCTTTTAATTGAAACTGGGAACGACGAATGGACCATCGCTGTACGCGAAAGTTCGCCTCCCCACTCCAAGCGTGGTCAGGCTGAAGCGACTTTCATATGTCGTCATATGTCTAGACGGCGCTTCCCGCCAAATGACTCCACTCAAAAGACCTTCCGCCATGTTGCGATTTCATTTATTCGCTGCGTTCTTTCTATTCTTGGCTTGTGGCCAGTCCATTGCCGGTGACGCGAATCGCCTAACCTACCTCGACGAATTCTGCGATCCCTACTATGTCGGCCGCGACTTTCCCAAGTTGACGACCCCGCAATGGATCGGGGAAGAGGGCGTAGAAGGGGTGGTCGTCCTGGCGATCGACGATTTGCGCGACACGGCGAAGTATGAAGCGTATCTGCGACCGATCTTCGAACGTCTGAAGGAGATCGAGGGCACCGCCAGTGTCAGCATCATGACGAACTCGGTCGATGTGGACGATCCGCTGTTGCAAAAGTGGTTGGCCGAAGGCGTAGCGCTCGATGCTCATACGGCGACACACCCTTGCCCATGTCTTCAGAAAGGGGACTTTGAAGCAGGAAAGAGCTCCTACGAAGATTGCGTCGACATGCTGTTTTCCATTCCGAATAATCGACCGGTCGCGTTTCGTTTTCCCTGCATGGACTCAAAGAACACCCCTAGTCCACGGATGATCGCCGAAGTTCTGGCCAACGTCACCGCCGACGGCAACTTTCTCCAGATCGACTCGTCGGTCGTGATCGCACATACAGCGGATGATCCGGAGCTTCCACGAGACCTAGTTACCGATGCCGACGGCCAGGGACGTTTTACCAAGTACATTCCCTTTCCCTCGTTTGTAAACAAGGTTGAAAACTACCCCTATCCCTACGTGATCGGCCGCAAGATTTGGGAATTTCCGTGCACCATTCCTGACGATTGGCAAGGGTTCCATCTGCAGCAACCTGGCAATCCCAAGACCGTGGAAGATTGGAAAGCATCGATGGACGCCGCCGTCTTAAAGCAAGGAACGGCTTCGTTCGTCTTTCATCCGCATGGCTGGATTCGTGCGGAGCAAATGGTGGAAATCGTAAACCATGCCGTTGACCGGCATGGTGATCGGGTCGCATTCCTGCAGTTCTCGCAGTGCCTGGATCGAGTGAATGAGCACCTATTGGCTGGGCAGCCATTGCGAGATGCAAAGGGAGAAGACAACGGCGTTCGACTGCTCGATTTGAATGACGATGGCTACATGGACGTCGTGATTGGCAATGACCAGTTGCAAATGACTCGAATTTGGCGGCCAGTCGAACGAAGTTGGTTGGAAGTTGAGTTTCCCGCAAAGCTGGTAACGACCGCTGAAGATGGCTCGCCACGAAAGGAACGGGTCCGGTTTGGTATTCAGAACGGCGAGGTCATCGCCTTAGCGTCCGATGAGTCAATTCGTTCGGCCTGGCGTTTCCGCAAAAATGCCTGGACAGAAGATCCGGAATTGTTGCATGGCTTGGAGCTTGATGGAAAGCCAGTACAAATTGCCGCGGGGGGAATTGATCAAGGCGTACGACTTCGCGATCTCAACAATGACGGGAACTGCGAATTGATCGTCGGAGCGGCCAATAAGCAGGCAATTTTCCAGTGGAATCGTCAAGAGCGAGTCTGGAAGCATCTTCCGTTCGTGTTGCCTGAGGATACGGAGATTACTTTTAGCGCCGGACTAGACGCCGGGCTGCGATTCGTGGATGTGGATGAAGATGGCTTCGACGATGTCGTCTTCTCTGACGAGATTCGTTATTCGCTGAGTCTGTTCCAGTCCATGGAAAAGGGATGGTCACGCCAGGTCTCATCGGGCTTGCGCAATGATGCTGGGGCGATCCCCATGATCTCGCGTCTGGGGAAGAACAACGGAGCCTGGTTTGCCGACAATTCCATTTGGGTTCAGAACGAGGACACTTCGCGTCTACCTGACGGAGTCGAACGGATGTCGTTCGTGGACATGCTTCGCCCTATCGAGACCCAGCCGAAGTCACCCACTGCTTCGCACAACACAATTCGCGTGCAGCCTGGATTTCGGATTGACCAGGTCGCCACCGAACCGCTGGTAATGGATCCGGTTTCGTTCGATTGGGGACCGGACGGAAAGTTCTGGGTTGTGGAAATGGCCGACTACCCTCTGGGCATTGATGGTAAGCCGGGAGGTCGCGTCCGATACCTGCAAGACACTAATGGCGACGGAACCTATGACGAGTCGGTACTATTTTTGGAAGGTTTGAATTTCCCGACCGGTGTGATTGCTTGGGGCAAGGGCATTATCGTGTCGGCGGCGCCTGAAATCTTCTATGCGGAAGATACAGACGGAGATGGCACCGCGGACAAACGCGAGACGCTGTATGTCGGCTTTCATGAAGGCAATCAACAGCACCGCGTCAACGGCTTTTGGCGTGGCCTCGATAACTGGATCTACGTCGCCAATGGCGATAGCGGGGGAACCGTCCGTGCAGTGAAAACGGGAAAGACACTCAACATCAGCGGCCGCGATCTTCGGATTCGCCCCGATACCGGGGAGATGGAGGCGGTGACCGGGCAAAGCCAATATGGCCGCGCACGGGACGATTGGGGAAACTGGTTTGGGTGCAACAACTCACACGCAGTCTACCACTTTGTCACCGATGACCATTACTATCTGCGGAATCCAAGCGTTGCCGTACTGAGACCGATTCAGCGTATCGCCTCGGTCGACAATACGCCGATCTATCCCCGAAGCCGCGTTCTGAGTCATTGGTCTGGATATCTTCCGCCCGCTCCCGGAGAGCCAAGTCGCTTTACCTCCGCCAATGGAATCTGCATCTATCGTGACGAACGGTTTGGCCCAAGCTTCGACGCCACCGCGCTGGTTAGCGAACCGGTTCATAACCTGATTCACCGACATCAACTGATTCCGCAGGGAGTCACCTTCGCCGGTCGCCGTGCACCGGGCGAGGAGCGCAGCGAATTCGTCGCCTCTTCGGACTCGTGGTTTCGTCCGGCGGCAATTCGCACAGGTCCCAATGGCGCAATCTGGTTTGCAGATATGTATCGTTTGGTCCTGGAACATCCCAAGTGGATCGATGATGAGGAAGAAAAGCGACTCGATTTGCGAGCAGGCCATGACAAGGGTCGCATCTATCGCATCTTGCCAATCACGGAGTCAGCGTCAGCACTTCCTCGCTTCGATAAGTTGTCCAATATGGAATTGACCGAGCAGTTGGCAAGCCCCAATGGATGGCGTCGTGACATGGCGCAGCACCTATTGATTGAACGCAACGCCAGAGATGTCATTCCGGCACTGGCCAATTTGGCACAAACGTCCGAGAGTCCATTCGGACGCCTGCATGCCCTGTGCACGTTGGATGGTTTGAACGCGCTCTCAAGCGATGTTGTCGCCTCGGTACTTGCCGATCCTCATGCAGGCGTACGACGTCATGCAATTCGACTGGCTGAATCGAAGCTTGACACCGATGCCTCACTCTATGAGCCGTTGGCGGCGCTACTCGACGACCCAGACCCGTTGGTAGCTCTTCAACTCGCCTATTCACTTGGCCAATGGCACAGTTCAGCTTCAGGACAGTTGCTGGGCCAATTGACGATAGCATATCACAATGAGCCGCAGATCGTCTCGGCCGCGCTAACTTCGATGAACTCGGATAACTTCCTCTCCGCCTACTCCATAATTCTTTCTTCCAGCGAGTCCACTGAGCTGTCGCCGGAAACACTGGTCGAAGTGTTACGCGTCGGCGCGGCATTCAAGCGGCCGGAAATCGTGGAAACGATGGCAGCATCTCTGATGCAGGAGGACGCTTCGGCGGTGCCTGTGTGGAAAAGAACAGCACTCGCACAGTTGCTCGGGGCTTTGCGAAAGAACGGAGTCGCCTGGGAAGACTCGCTCAGTGCCGATACTCTCGCCAAGGTGTCGGCTCTCTTGGATGCAGCGCACGATCGACTGAAGGGCTTGGAATCGAACGACGAAGATCTTAGAAGCGATATCAACCTGGTCCTGCAGGCAGCAGGGAATTCCAAAGACGAGATCCTGTTGGTCACATCGCTGCTTGAACCGCGGAATCGATCAAGCCTACAGATTGCAGCAATCCAGGAGTTAGCAAAGGTCAATTCGGAACTTGTTGCTCAAGAATTGATTGCAGGCTGGTCAGGTTATACACCAGCGGTTCGAGCTGAATTGTTAGAGGCCGTATTGGCCCGCACCTCTTGGTGCAGAATGCTACTCGCGGAAATAGAGAAGGGAAGAATTCATGCCTCCGATCTTGGCTCGACCGCACGAAAACGCTTGACGGAGCATCCCAATAAGGACATCGCCGCGCTTGCCAATACCCATCTCGCACACGGTTCGACGGCATCCCGAAACGAGGTTGTGCAGCGTTATCAATCCGCGTGGCTAAAGAACAAAGGTGACGTCCACAAGGGACGCGAGCTATTTGCAAAACATTGCAGCGTCTGTCATCGCCTGGAAGGAAACGGCTTTCTCGTGGGGCCTGATCTGGCTGGCCTGACGAACAAATCTCCCGAAGCGCTGGGGGTAGCGATCCTTGATCCGAATCGTGCTGTGGAAGACAAGTTTCTCGAGTACGCGGCCATGACGGACGATGGTCGTACTTTCATAGGAATGCTTGCATCAGAAAGTGGTACGAGCGTCACGTTACGCGGCCAAGGCGGCAAAGAGGAGACGGTATTGCGCGAGGAAATTGAACAACTACGCAGTACCAGCCGATCGCTCATGCCGGAAGGATTCGAGAAGGTAATGGACCCGCAAGCACTGGCCGATTTGATCCGATACGTCGCAGAGGCCAAAGCGGAATAGTTCGACATTCTCCCCTCAAGTCCGCACTTACCGGGCACGACCTGATTTTCTAAATGGGTGCCGCCAATGGACTGGGTGCTAGACATTTCACTTTGACGCACCGTCATTCACTGGGTACTTACTGGACAAAAACTTTAGGAGTACTCAGGGGAGTGATGTATTATTGGGTTAGGGATGAAACTCGCTGCCTCGGACGGAATCTTGCTTTTCTCTGTCTTGGGTGTGTTCGATGTTTCGTTTTCCAAAAGTCAGTGCAGAACGAACTCGTGAAATTGTCCGCGAGGTTTCCCACGGCTCAAAGGCTCGTGGACGATTCTTTGTATTGCTAATCACCGCATCGATGATTGCATCGTTTGGGTTGATTGCCAACAGTACAGCTGTCATTATTGGTGCGATGCTGGTGTCACCACTGATGACACCTATTTTCGGGGCAGCATTGGGAATCTTACGGGGCAATCCACGCTTGTTGGGCTGGTCGCTCTGGAGTGAAGCAATCGGAATCACTCTGGCAGTGGGGGCCGCATATCTGGTCGGGATTCCACAGCTTTCCTTCGGTGATGCCACACCGGAAATGCTCGCACGCACCCAACCAAACCTGCTTGACCTGCTTGTCGCTGTGTTTGCTGGCTTCGCCGGTGCCTATGCGATGCTCGACGAGCGTGTGAGCCCGGCGCTTCCTGGTGTCGCTATTGCGACTGCGATCGTTCCGCCACTTGCGACTTGCGGACTTTGCCTGTCGTTAGGGGCATGGTCAGGCGCCGGTGGAGCGATGCTTCTCTTTCTCGCGAATTTCGTGTCGATTCTTTTAGTGGCATTGGCAGTGTTTTGGGCTGGCGGATTGGCCCGCAAAGGCATGTACTCCCGGAGACGAGTGTTCGGCCATATTGGATTGACGACGACTGCGTTTGTAGTCGTTGTTGTGATTTTGACGAACTCTTTGCTGCGAATCACAAAGGACAGAGCTCTTGAGAGCGGGATTCATAAGACCCTCGAAGAAGAATTAGCGCTAAAGCATGGAACAGACCTAGAGGAACTCATGCATTGCCGTACGTCGAAAGGTGTACAAGTATTGGCGACAGTACGGTCGCACAGCACGATCTCTCCTAGATGGGTTACAGCGATCGAAGACCGTCTTGAGTCTGCGCTTGGCGAACCAGTTGACTTAGTCGTTCGGACAATTCGATCTCGCGATGTATGCGCCCTCGGTGCGTCGCTTCAGGTGGTCCACCCTAACCTTGATGGAGATTTCCTGGTTGAGATGTCTGACGACTTTGAAGCCCGTGAATCACTAGCCTCTCAGGTCGTGCGCGAGTTCTTTGAGGATGAACCAGGGTTTGAACTAACCCGAATTGAGTACGGAATCTCCAATAACCATGAAGGCGTGATCGTTGCCTACGCCAATTCCATTCGTCGTCTATCCAAACAAGAGTTCGGTGCCTTGGAGTCTGTTCTGCAAGAGAGATTTAATGACCCGGCTCTGCACTTGTTTGTAAGCATGAATGTGGCGAGCCTGCAGGGTCGAGATGGCCCTCAGCTAGTCGAATGGAGCAATGTTCAATCAGCGGCGCCCGAGAGGGCGGGGGAACTACCCGGCATCAGAGAGGCGATTCGCATCGCAGTCAAGCATGAGACAAACAACGAGCCCATTCGCATGCACTTCAATTGGACAGGTGATCACTGGAGAGCTTTGGTCGAGGTATTTGGCGGTGAGGGATTGTCACCATCCGCAGTCGCCAAGATACGAAGCGAATTGCCTGAACAGCTTGCTCAGCGTGTAGAACTGCTAATCTGGCGCAAAAGTGATTTCGTTGTGACTGAAGAGGGTTATTCGGACTACGACACACTCGTGGATTCGGACCTATTGCAACGTAGCGAGCAACTCCGTGGGCTATTTCAGGTATCGACATTGCCGTCAACAACCACCTCGCACAAAGATGCTGCAGATTCCTTGTTATTGGATGAGTAAATAATGAACGACAAGCCCACATCCAATGGCGACGATACTTTGAAATACATGAGGTCGCACTCGTACTTTCATGGTCTAAGTGATGAACTCCTTGAGAGAATCTCTGGGTGTATTTCTGTCAAGCGATTCGCGACAGGGGATATAATCTATCGTGCAAATCAAAGAATTGCAGAAGTCGGATTCATCGTCGGAGGTCGGCTCAAAGGTGTGATCAACGATTAGGGCGGCGTGGAGCGATTGTTTCGTTTTGCAGAACGAGGCGAGTCTATCGGCCTGATCTGGGCAGCGATGTCGGAACCCTTACCGATGTCGGCCGTGGCAGTCGAGCCTTCGACCGTTCTCATGCTGGACTATGAAAAAGCCTTGGAGTTAACAGCACAATCTCCCGAACTACGTTCGCACTGGAATCAAAAATTAGCTGGCTCAATCCGATCACACTTGATCGGTGATTCAAAGATTTCAGACACGTCAATCGTCGTTGTTTTCCATCAATCGGAACAGACTCGCCCGTTAACCAAGCGGCTCATCAACAGGCTATCGAAGGCAGGTGAGACGCTTGGCATATTTAGTGACAACGAGGTCCACAACTACGACGATTGCACGAAGGTACGCAGTCTATACAACAATGAGCGTTTGATATCCGAAGGAGAAATCCACGAGCAGATTGGAGGTTGGGGAAATCCAGCTCGAATCATCGTCGATTTGAAGGCTACCATTGACGACGACGTTGCATCCCGTCTTATTGGCCTCAGCCAGCACATCTTGTGGGTGGCTGATGAGAGTAATTGGCAAGAAGCGATACAGCGTTTGAGGGAACTCGAGGCCGATTCACCGGCTGTACGCGACAAAGTTGCCTTCATTTGGAATCTACGTAGCGGCCCTACGGCTCCATTTGCACCGGAGATTGCGTCTGTTGCCCAAAGAGATATAAAGACCCCAGCGGACGACTCTAGCTCCGCGACAAACACGCTTGATCCGGGAGTCGAGGGGGTAATTCACCATCTTCGCGGGATCAGTGTTGGGTTGGCGCTCGGCGGTGGTGCGGCTTTGGGCATGGCCCATCTAGGAGTTTTGCGTGCACTTGAACAGGCAGGTGTCGTCGTCGATCGAATTGCAGGCACGAGTGCCGGAGCAATGGTCGGACTGCTTTGTGCGGCAGGTCATAGTCCAGACTACCTTGTCGATCGATTTACCGAAGACTTGCAACCAGGTTGGTTATTTCGAATGCTGCCAAGGGGCGGTTACTGGTATCTGACTTACAAGTATCGACGTGGGAAGTTTGATCCAATGCTGCGCAAATACTTAAATGATTTGTGCATCGAGCAGCTGCCGGTTCCAGCCTCTGCAGTGACTGTTGACCTGGTCAGTGGCGATGTAATTGTCCGCAATGTCGGCGACGCTGTACACGGCATACTGGATAGCATCAATCTGCCCCTGTTGTCCAAGCCGATCCTTCGAGACGGTCAGGCACTGATTGATGGAGGCTGCGTGAACAATGTTCCTGCGGATGTGTTGGTGTCTCAGGGGTGTAACCTCGTCATTGCCGTTGATGTTCTTGCAAAAATCGACAAGGAATTCGCTGGCCTCCGACCAGATACACCGGTGAGCCAGGGTAAGCCGCCGAATTCAGTACAGACTTTACTGCGTGCTTATGCAGTACAGAGTTACAACATGAATTCGGTAGGCTCGCTCCCAGCTGATGTGCGAATCGAACCTGATACGAGTGGATTCAGCATGTCTGAGTTTACCAGTGCGTCGGAACTTGCATCGATCGGCGAACAAGCTACTCGCGAAAAGCTCTCAACAATTCAAGCCCTTCTCAAACGCCTGGGAAGTACGCCTCATCTTGATCCGGTTTAGTCTCGCCGGCACTTTGATCAAGTCCGACGCAATTCGGCAGTCTACGAATCTCGTCCTGAAAACTTGCGTTCATACTGTTCACAAACGAGCGCCGAAACAGCCCAGAACAGAGGATCTGGTGAGACGACTTCGCGTAACAGATAGCGCATAAAAAACGCCGCGAATCAAACTGATTCGCGGCGTTTTCGCTCAGCGTGGGTGGAAGGGCTCGAACCTTCAACCTTCGGTTTCGTAGACCGATGCTCTATCCAATTGAGCTACACCCACAAGTAATTGGTTTAAGTGAATTACCTTATCGGCTATTCTCTCTCACGCAAGACCCTGGATTATAGGGACGTGATTGGTTCCCGTAAAGACGCCACCAGGGAACTTAGGTTCAGGATCGTGAAAAAATGTCTGTTCAGGCCCTAAACTCCCACGACTTCTAAGTCGTTGCGGTCTTATTACTTCGGCATTTTCCGGAAATTACTTTTCTGCGGCATCTTAAAATCGGTGGGTCCGCCAGCTTCCAGGTCTAGCAGTCGCTTTTTCAGGCTGATTCCCTGCGGGCTGGTGAACCCGCCGATCTTGTTGCCGGCTGAAATGACGCGGTGACAGGGGATGATCACGGGGATGCGATTCTGCGACATAGCGGTTCCAACTGCTCGGGCTGCGCCAGAGCGACCAGCAAGCGTGGCAAGTTCCCCGTAGGTTACGACTTCGCCATAGGGAATACGCTGGCAGGCCTCCCAAATCCGCTGCTGAAAAGGGGTACCATGCGACAGGTCTGTGGGAACATCCGCAAAATCGATACGGATGCCAGCAGCATAGTCGACGACGTCTTGGATCAAGTCCCGCTGGGCTTCTGTCAGATCATCCGGAAGCCGAGATCGCTTTCGCTTATCGCGTTTGGCAACCCAGGCGAATCGGCTCAGTTTTTCGCCAATCCAGCTGATTTCCGCGGGGCCCAGAGACGTTTCCAGCTGAACCGTTCTCAGGGAAAGACTGTCTTCTTTAGAAGTTACGGCATATTGAATCGTCACGGGCGGTGTCCTTCACCTAGCGTGGCACCTTTGACACTTTTGTGACGGTCATTCTATACTTGCAAGTGGGTTGTGCCACTCCTGCCAGCCCCGTGGTTCGCCGCGCACAAACATCATAAGGAGGATTGGATGGTCGATATCCGCTCGCTGACTGACGATTTTTACATCAACATGAATCTCAATACGGAGATGGATTTACCTAGCGGGCGAGACACGGTTCTTCACTTTTTCGAGCAGGTCCGCAAACGTTATCCCAAGATGCGGAATTTCTACTCGCGCGATCGCAACGAGTTCGTTCTCGAAGAAGATAAAGATGGCGGCAGCTACCGCTGGACGTCCGTTGAACCCAAACGAATCCTATCAGGCTACGTCAATCCAAGCTCGTTTGACGACGCAGTCGAGCAGCACCGGTTTGTTCTCGACCAGATCCCATACGCGCTCTCGATTAGTCCGCTGGACTGCGAGTCGCTCAACGCGATGTATGGCTTCGACTTCACCTACAGCGGCAACCACAACCAGCTGGTCGCCGACGCCCTTGGGCTTCCGCCAGCGCTGGAAAGAATGGTGCAGGGGAGTGATAACCGAATCATCGGTTTCGAGCCAGCAATTCAGTGCAGTCTCGACGACGAATGTCGAACCCAATTCCGACTCAGCATCGAGACACGAACCTCCGCTTATCACGTCCGCACCGGCGAGTTCCCTGAGGAACAGCTAAGCGTTTACCTGACCGTTCGTCGTTTCGGCAGCTTGGACGAGAGCGAAACGTACGTCACCGCGTTCGAGCGTCTGCACGATCAAGCAGTCGGCCTGCTGGAACAGTATGTGATTGGTAACATCCTGGAACCACTCAAACAGGCGATCACCATTCGCTAAGCGATGGCGGAAAGATTTTCCAATCGGGAAAGATGTTAGGGCTCAGCGAACTCAAGCAGAGTTAGCTGGGCTCCATGTCTTCCGTGTAGGGAGGACTTTCCCCTTGTATCTCGTGAAGTGCATTCTTGGCCGCCCGCTGTTCGGCTTCCTTCTTGTTGGCACCCCACGCCGATGTGTATCGGCTGCCTTGGAGAACAACCGCCACATTGAAGAACTTGCTGTGATCGGGACCCTTTTCGGCCACTAGCTCGTATGTGGGCGTCGTGCCGTACTCGCGTTGGGCGAATTGTTGGAGCATCGACTTATAGTTGCTGCCCACTTCGCCGGCAGAAGCCTGGTCGATTTCGTCTTCGAGGACATTCGCCAGAAAGCCGTTTACCGCTTCATCGCCGCCATCCAGGTAGATCGCTGCGATGATTGCCTCGAACACGTCGGCTAGTAGCGACTTGGGGAGAGACTGCGTCGAGGCCATCCCTTTGCCCAAAATCAAAAACGGCTCGAGCCCCATTTGATCGCTCAAACGAGCACACGTGCTACGGCTGACAACAATCGACTTGATTCGAGTAAGATCCCCTTCCAGGTAGTTCGGAAACATCCGAAAAAGGGTTTCGCAGACGAACTTGCCGAGAATGGCGTCGCCGAGAAATTCGAGTCGCTCGTTACTACCCAGCCGATGGTTGGCTCCTGACGCGTGTGTCAGGGCAGACTGCAGAAGTTCACGATTCTTGAACGTGTACCCGAGCTTCAGTTCGCACTGGGAGAGTTGATCTTCACCGGTTGCCGGCGAGTCTTGACCTCGTAGCATATCGAACGGATCCATTTTGTAACGTTCGATATTTTCTTCGTTTCGTTGGAGTGGCCAAAACCCTACCAGCAAAACGAAGGAAATACCCAACTATTGGTAATATTTGATACGTAGAGACTACTTTCAGGGGGCAGGAAAGTCAATCACTTACCACTACCCCTTTGCACATCCTTAATGGAAATCGCCCTGAAGTTCTTCTAGTGGATGGATTTATGCGGCCAAGGCATCCCTCCCACGAAACGCTCAGATTAGTAAGATAGTACCTGAATCCCGTGATTCCTGAGCGAATTTGACTAATTCATCCAAGGACACCCATGATCAACACCCTGTACCTGCCGGAACTTCGCGAGATGCTGGTCGAACACGACTCGGACGGACTCCGCGAGTTCTGTACGGCCCTGCATCCGGCGCGCACAGCCGAATTCATGGAAGGTCTGTCCCCAGAAGAGGCCTGGGGAGTGCTCGATCATGCCGATCTGAACTTGCAGGGTGAGATCCTCTCGTACTTCGACCACCACCGACAAGCGGAAATGCTTGAGGCACGGCCTCCTGAATCGGTCGCCCCGGTGGTTGCCACAATGTCGGCGGACGACCAGGTCGACCTCCTGGGTGAGGTTCAAGAGGAAACGGCCGAGCAGATCCTGGCTTGTTTTTCCGTCGACGATCGCCGCGATGTGCTCCGTCTTTCGAATTACGAAGAGGGAACCGCTGGTGCCATCATGACGACGGAGATGGCCCGCTTGAGCGAAAACCTCACGGCCCGCGAAGCCCTGAGGGAACTGACCGACCAGGCCGAGAACTTGGAGACAATCTATTACTTGTACGTCGTCGATGACTTCGGGAGTTTGCATGGCGTCGTTTCGACGCGTGATATTGTGTCGGCGCTAAGCAAGCCACAAATGCATTTAAGCGAGATCATGGAGACCGAGGTCATTCACGCCAACGTGCTGGACGACCAGGAAGACGTTCTCCGCAAGATGGCCGACTATGACCTTCTCGCGATTCCCGTGGTCGATGAAGAGCTTCGGCTGGTCGGCATTATTACGCATGACGATATTCTCGACGTGGTCGTTGAAGAAGCCGCCGAAGACGCCTACCGCGCGGCGGCGGTCGAGCCCCTGGAAGAGACCTACCTACGAACGTCTGTACTGACGCTCAGCCGAAAACGGGGCGTCTGGCTCGCCGTGCTGTTCGTGGGAGCCTTCCTCACGACATTCGCCTTAGAACAGTTTGAAGCGGACCTGGCACGAATCCCGTGGCTGGTCATCTTCATTCCACTGGTCATCTCGACGGGCGGGAATTCAGGCAACCAGTCGGCTACGCTCGTGATTACGGCCCTGAACAAGGGAGAAGCCAGCGTTCGTGACTGGTGGATCATCATGCGCCGCGAATTGGCGATGGGCCTGATCTTAGGATTGATCATGGCATTTATGGGGATGCTACTGGCACTCTTTAAATCCCCAACACCCTATTCTGCGCTGGTGGTGCCAGCGACGCTGGTTTTGGTGGTGATAGCCGGAACTTTAATCGGTTCGATGCTGCCCTTGTTGTTCAAGAAGATTGGGCTCGATCCGGCTTTGATGAGCAACCCGTTTGTGGCCGGGCTGATCGACCTCTTCGGTATTGTGATTTACCTGAAGGTCGCACTCTTACTGCTCGAGTAGGAGTGGATTTAGACGTCGATCAGCGGATGCCCGACGTACATCTGAAGAATCTGGCTTTGGACCTTGATCGCTCGGATCAAAACCCAAATCTGTTCAGGCGAGAATTTTCGCGGGTCTGAGTTCGCCAGTTCGTCCAGTTCATCGGTCATAGCCGCATGCTGGTCAGTAGCAGCTTGCAGACGCAGGCCCATTTCTTTCCATGCAGCCGTCAGCAGGTTATCGTCGTCGAGTTCTCCAATGTTCTCGACGCAGTTCGAAAGCAGCAAACAAAGCCGGGCAACATCCCGTGGTTCGGCATTGGGCTGCATCCGTTCGATGCGGCTGGCAAGTTCCTGGCAAGACATGCTCATGGCAGACCTACATTGCGAATTGACAAGGCTCTTCAGACGAGAATGACTGACCGGGCACAATCCGCCTATCGAATTCGCTCCGGTCACATAAACCTAGCTCACAATACGTGTCACTTCTGTCTCTTGAATCAATTCACGGTGCCCCGTAGCACTTTTCGATAACGCTCGGCCAGTTTATCCGCATAATCGTTAATGTCGAATTGTTCGATCCGTTTCCTTGCGGTCGTTCCCATCGATTGGCGAAGTGCCCGCGACCCGCACAGCTTCCCAATCGCTTCGGCAATGGCAGGCGGATCATCGACAGGTACCAAGCACGCCTCTTTGCCTGAATACATTTCGCGGGTACCTCCCACATCGGTCGCGATGATAGGCAGCCCGCAAGCACCGGCTTCAAGCAAAACACGTCCCCATGGTTCCTGCCGGGCCGCATGGACCAATATGTCCGCCTGTTGCAAAATCTGGCGAGCGCGATCCGTTCGTCCGCGAAACCGAACGCGATCATTTAGCTGAAACCGTTCAACGAAGCGTGTTGCGTCCGCCAGGTACTGCTTCGCTTCTTCTTTGGTGGAATGACACTCGCCGTAGAGATCGAGCGTGACGTCTGCTCCGGCATCGAGGGCCAGGCGAAAACCTTCCAGCAAGACGTCAATGCCCTTTCGCATGACCAACTGTCCCACATAGACCAATTGCAAAGGGGAGCGATCTGCCTTGGTATCGAGCGGAGCGAATTCTTTTAGGTCGATGCCATTGTGCAAGACCAATGACTTGGCCGCATCGAGTCCTTGATCCAAATGAAAAAATCGTGTCGCATCCGAAACACAATAGATTTCGTCCAGCGACGAGATGTCGGTGACGACGCGACGATTCAGTTTGATGATGTCACGCAGATGGCCGACAAACTGGGACCCGTGAGGCCGCTGTACCGGCCCTAGGATCCGTGAGACCGACAAGCTATTGGCATGGACGATATCGGCCTTCCAAATCGCCGTCATGTCGGCGAGATCGTTGCGCAGTTGCTCCAGCGGTAACCGCTTTCCCTCACCGTCAGTCCATAAGAACGGCAGATCAAGTACATCGAGCTTGGCTAACTGCCCAGCCAGCGGACCTTTTGCAGGACACGCCACGGCGACATCAAAG
Source organism: Bremerella sp. P1 (assembly GCF_028748185.1). Classification (NCBI taxonomy): domain Bacteria; kingdom Pseudomonadati; phylum Planctomycetota; class Planctomycetia; order Pirellulales; family Pirellulaceae; genus Bremerella; species Bremerella sp. P1. The sequence goes on from NZ_CP118164.1 coordinate 6,557,739, forward strand.
CCGCGGCGCTGCATAGCCTGAAGTCCGCTGAGCATGGAGTTCTCGCCACCATAGATCGTCCCATATTCGCAAAGATAGACGACCAGCGGCATGATAGCTTCAGCGATTTATCCAGAACGAGGATTAGAGCAAGCCGTAATCGGTCAGCACCTGGGCCAGACGCTTTTCGCCGTTCTCGCACAGCGGCGTCATCGGTAGACGCAATTCGCCTGAGTCGCGGCCCAGCATTTTCATCGCGCCCTTGATTGGAATCGGGTTGGTCGAAAGACCAAGCATTTCGCGACAAAGCGTGAACAGCTTGAAGTGCATCTTCTGAGCTTCGGCGTAGTTACCTTCAGCGGCGGCCTTAACCAGCTGGAGCATGTCCTGAGGAACGATGTTTCCGACCACCGAAATCACCCCTTCGCCGCCAATCGACATCAGCGGAAGAGTCATGCTGTCGTCGCCACTGAGAAGCGTCAGGTTGGTTAATTCCAGCGTCTGCGATGCCTGATCCATCGAGCCGGTAGCTTCTTTGACCAGCTGAATCTGCGAAAGCTCGGACAGCCGGGCAATCGTTTCGGGTTCGATGTTCTTGCCGGTTCGACCTGGAATATTGTAGACGCAGATCGGAATCGACGAGTCTTCGGCCAGGGCCTTGAAGTGCTGGTAGAAGCCTTCTTGGGTTGGCTTGTTGTAGTAAGGAGCGACCACCAAAGCGGCGTCCGCGCCCTCAGCAGCAGCCCAACGGGTTAGCTTCAGAGCTTCGTGGGTGCTGTTCGAGCCGGTCCCAGGCATCACCTTCGCACGACCTGCAACCGTTTCGATTACCACGCTGATGACGCGTTCGTGCTCATCGTGTGAGAGGGTCGGCGATTCACCCGTGGTTCCGACCGGGCAAAGGCAGTTCACGCCTGCTTCAATCTGGAATTCGACCTGTTGTTTCAGCAAGTCGTAGTCCACCAGGTCTCCCTTGAAAGGAGTCGTGATTGCTACCGATACGCCTGCGAAGTCGCTACCTTTGCGAGTCATGCTGAAACACCAAGAGTTTGAAAACGAATTAACTAAGAACAAAAACCTGTCTTGGACCGGCCTATAATACGATACGCATGAAAATTTGGCCAGTAGCGGCTAGAGCGTGATCAGCCGTTTCATTTCGGCCACCGCGTCGCGAAAACCGACGAAAACGGCCCGCGAAACAATGCTGTGGCCAATATTAAGTTCGGCCATTTCGGGGATCTGTGCAATTGGCTGAACATTCGTATAAGTCAGCCCATGCCCGGCCAACAGTTGCATGCCCGCCTTGTGGATCTGTTCCCCGGCGATGGAGAGGCGGGTTAGTTCTTTTTGCTGTTCACGCCCGCTGGTAAGAGCATACTGCCCCGTATGTAGTTCGACCGCGTCAACTTTCAGCTTGGCCGCCATGTCGATCTGCTTCGGTTCCGGGTCGAGAAACAGACTGACCGAAATGCCGGCTTCGCGGAACTGGTCGATCGCCCGGGTGATCGCTGCTTCGTGGGTGACGACATCCAGGCCACCTTCGGTGGTGACTTCTTCGCGGCGTTCCGGCACCAGGGTCACCTGATCTGGTTTCACGCGACAGGCAATCGAAACCACATCGGCTTCCGCGGCCAATTCCAGGTTCAGTTTCACTTTGACCGTCTGCCGCATGACTTCCAGATCGCGATCCTGAATATGGCGACGATCTTCTCGCAGGTGAAGCGTGATACAGTCAGCGCCCCCCAATTCGGACAGAGCCGCGGCCCAAACCGGGTCAGGTTCATTCGTATTGCGAGCCTGGCGAATCGTGGCAACGTGATCGATATTAACGCCCAAATGAGGCATGAACTCCGATTCCTCTCAAATGCTAATCAGCCGTCATGCGAGGCCCACTCGAGTTGGACACCGCTATTATTCGGCTGGGAAATCTCCAGATGTAACTGGCTTTCAGAATACCGCTCTCGTAGTTGAGTGCAAAGTGCCTCGGCTTGCCGGCCATCTTCACATAAACCAAAGATGGTCGGGCCCCATGAACTTTGCCCTACGCCTGCGATCCCGTAGCGACGCATCCGCTGGACAAGATCAGTGCACGTTGGGTTCGCGTAGCGGCCACCTTGAAGCGAAGCATAGCAGTCGCCAGCCAGACAGCCGTACTCGTAGACCGACTCTCCAAAGCGAGCAATATCGGCTGCTTCCAGGCTGGGAATCATTTCTCCTTCGACCAATTGTCGAAGCCGCGCCGTCGTAGGAGCCGGTACGCGGTCTAACTGGCGGAAGCCTTCCTCTTCATCCTCGCCATGCCGCCCGTGCACCTCATGCTGGGTCGCCAGAACGAATTGCCACTGCGGAGGAACCTCCCCTCGGAAGGCCAGCTGCGGAAAGCTGTTGTCATGATGGCCTGTCTCAAAAAGAAAACCGCCCAGCAGAAATCCATAACACCCAATCGCCGACCGCTTCGCTCGATCGACCGTAGAGGCCAACGTCGGGATGTCTGGCAAAGGGAAGCCTGCCAACTTGGAAAGCAGCGTCCCTACGGCCAGCCCCAGCTGAGTACCACAGCCAAGCCCGACATGATCGCGTAGCTGCCCGCGAGTCGCCATGCGCACTGCGGGAAGGTCCAGATCGGTTGACTGCTGCCACAACCTCGCGAAGGCCTCGATCCGGTCCGCCAGAGGTCCTGTCGCGGCGAAATGTTCCGCCTCACTTGCATGAACTTCCAGCCCTGGGCGATCGATCATCACACCGACACCGCCAAACGAGGCTTCGTCCGAATCGAACGCCAACAGGCCGAAATGGAGGCGCGCACCCACGGTCAACTTCGCCAATTGCGAAGACGAGGATCCTACCAGGGGTGATGGCTTGAAGAGGGGCATCCCAGCAGTTTACCGAACTTCCGGCCTCAGGACGATTCCCTGCCCGCGATTCGCCGCTCTTGAATGGTCGATTGCAGGAATTCCCAGGCCCTAACTTCCGCGTTACCGCCGGTTTTCTCGACCCAAGAAGCCATCGTGGCGATTGCCTGATCGATTTCTTCCGTCGACAGAAGATGCACGCGCGTGGCCAAAATCGCCAATTCCAAGACCGCATGCTTTGCGCGATTCAGCCCGAAGTAGTCACGGATATGGCCCTGCCGGATGACGCGGCAAGTCAATGCGGCCCGCTCACCGGACGTATCGATCTGGGCCGCTTCCAACTGGTACCAGCGACAACATCCAGCGAGGATGTGATAACCCTCGTCGCTTTCCGCAAGGTATTCTGGCGTTTGATGCAAGTCTCCGACGGCAGCCTGAGCAATCATCTCGACGTCGTCAGTCACGTGAAAAGTTGCCTGACGGGTTCGCAGCAAGTTTTCGTACGTGCGTGAACCAGGAAACGGTCGCAATAGAAACTGCGTGATCTGGTCGTCGACACGGGGTCCCATCGGAGCGACATTCACCGTGCCATCGGCGTTCTGCGTCGTGAGCATACCCTCGACGATTCTCAATCGAGGATCACTCACAACTCTTGACTCCAATAAAGGTCCCCCTCGGCCAGCGCTGGACCGCCGGGGATCACAATCTTGGGCATGGCAATGTCCACCTTGTTCGGTGCCGCTAGACCCGCCATCTGTAGAAAGTTAGCCAGCAGCCTGTAGCCGTGTTCAGTCAGAACAGACTCAGGATGAAACTGAACCCCCACAACTGGTAGCGACTCATGCGAGACCGCCATGATGGTTCCGTCATCGGTTTGGGCGTTGATTTGCAGGCATGCCGGCAGCGAGTCTCGCTCCGCAATCAGCGAATGATACCTGCCAACTTGCATGGGCGACGGCAGTTCACGAAAGACACCCAATCCATCATGCGTGATGTTTGAGGCCTGGCCATGCATCGGCCGGTTCGACCGAACGACTCGGCCACCCAACGCTTCGACAATCGCTTGATGTCCCAGACAGACTCCCAAGATAGGCACCGCCGCTTGAAGGTGCCGCACCACATCCAGACAAATGCCAGATTCGGTCGGTGTGCATGGCCCCGGTGAAAGGACGATTGCGTCGGGCTGGACCTGCTTGATCTCTTCGATCGTGATGGCATCGTTGCGGCGCACGAAAACCTCTTGCCCCAACTGGCGAAAATACCGCGCCAGGTTGTGCACGAAGCTATCGTAGTTGTCGATGACCAATATCATTCGTCGAGCACCGCGTGGAGAAGTCCCAATGCTTTATGCCACGTTTCCTCGTATTCCCGCAAGGGGTGGGAGTCGGCCACGATGCCCCCGCCCACGGGAAACTGCCACCAACCACCCGAAGAAATCACGGTCCGAATCAGGATATTCCAGTCGATTGAACCGTCGAAACCAAAATACCCGAGCGATCCACAATAAGGCCCTCGAGCCGTGGGTTCGAGTTCCGAAATGATCTCCATCGCCCGAATCTTCGGGGCTCCGGTGATCGAACCGCCGGGGAAGATCGCCTCCAGAATCTCGCGGATGCCCACTTCCTCTTCCAGCTTCCCCACGATGATCGAAACGAGGTGCTGTACCGTTTGATAAGTTTCCAGTCCGCAGAGACTCGTTACCTCGACGCTCTCAGGCTTACAGATCCGCGACAAGTCGTTCCGCAGCAGGTCGACGATCATCACGTTCTCGGCCCTGTCCTTTTCGCTGCGGATCAGTTCGTCGCCCCAGAACATATCGAGTTCCGGGCGACCGCTGCGACGCCTGGTTCCCTTGATGGGTCTCGATTCGATCATTCGATCACGAACCGAAATAAATCGTTCAGGCGAAGCCGACACGATCTGCCCCATTCCGAAGTCATAGTATCCGGCAAACGGGGCAGGGTTCTTTTCTCGTAGCTTAAGATATAGCTGTGGTGAAGATGACTTGGCTTCGACAATGAGCCGCTGAGCCAGATTAACTTGGAAGATGTCTCCAGCGTGAATGTACTCGACCGATCGACGCACGGCTTCCAAGTAGTCTTCCTTCGGGAAGTTGCTCATCACGCCGGGAAACTCTGCACAAGCAAAGCAGGGGGCTAGTTCCGATGCAGGAACCACCCTTCCAGGAGTAGCCTCTTCGCAGTTGACCGCATCACTCGCAAACATCGCCAGAATCGCGTCGGCCCTTGTCTTAGCCAAAGCTTGTCGCTTCTCGGGCTCGACTTCAGGAAAGCCCGTTGAGAACAACCAACCTTTCCCCTGTACATGATCCCAGGCGGCCACCCAGTCGTAGACGCCAAAGGATAGCAGCGGGAGATGAAACTCATTGAACTTCGTCTCTGGCACCTTTTCAAAGGCCCGGTTCAGGTCATACGAAAAGTAGCCTGCGGCGCCGCCTTGAAATGGTGGAAGATCGGCGATGCTATCCAGCCGAAATGTCTTCTCCAGTTCCGACAGCCGCGCCAGGGCATCTTCCATCTGCAGCGGCCCGGCCTGGATGACCTCGAGAGGATCCGCCATCAGAAAGCTGTAGCGCGCGAGCTTCTCGTCGTGCCGCGCACTGTCCATCCACAGCACGTGCGGCAACCTTGCGAGTCGCGTAAAGACGTCCTCAGGCTGAATGCCATCGTCCAGCGGGATGACAAGCGGAGTTCCCAAAGCCGGGCTACGATTCATCGTCGGGCTCCCCGGGCTCTTGGAACTTGCGACGATTTTTATGCGGGTTGATACGATGCGACTCTTCGGCGTGCGTCAGGTAGCCCCAGTCGAGTGCTTCGTCCTGCCGGTATTGTTTCCCGAGATGAAACGCCGTCATTGCCTTGCATAACTCGAAGCCAAGATAGAACGCGTGTGACGGGTTCAAATTGCTGGGATTGGTCGCTTCTAATTTCTCGAAAAGGGAGAATGGATCTTCGTCCTGCAAATGGAGGTCACTGCAAATCAAGTGCAGCATCTGCTGGGCAACGAAAAGGCGGTAGTTTTTATCCTTTAACTGCTGTGGCAACTGAGCTAGTTCTTCTTCAGTCGGCTCACTCAGTTTCGGATCACGCAGCGTAACCAGCTTGGGTTCGATCCGCTTGGGAAGGGTTCGATGCTCTAGTGCGTATCGCATCAACCGCCGAGCCAGGTCGCACTCGCGAACGCTCGTACGGGCCCAATTGATGACCTGCGTGGTCAGCACGCTACGAATGCCTAGTTCCTGGCAAACGCCTAAGAGCATCACGTTGATGCCGGCAGAATCGGCATCAGTCAGTTCGGTCAGGTTACCGATTCCCATCATCATCTCGGCATCGGGATAACGTCGCCGCGTTTCATGGTAACGGACGATACTCTCGGTAAAGCCAAACGAGATTGGCTCGAGAATCGGATCCAAGCGAAAGGGGACGTTCTTACCTACCAGGTAGTTGATCGTCTCGTCGAATCCTTTGAGAGTTTTCGGATCATCCGGGATCACGACGACTTCGCAACCCCAATCGGCGGCATACTCGCGATTGCTTGAATTCACCGACAATACCAGGCCGGCCCCGGCTTTCACGGCAGGAGCGATCTCTTGCGGCTCAAGGCTATCGACCGACACGTTCAGACCTTCGTCACGGAGGGCTCTCACGCAATCGGCAACACCCGTCCAGATACTGCCTGGATCGCAACCCACATCGATACGATCTGCACCAGCGGCGCGGAGCTCGCGAGCCTCGGCCACAATCTCTTCCAGAGTAAAGCTCGGCGCGTGATTGATCTCGGCGATGATCTCGATATCGTACTGGCCGTAGTCATCGGCCAGCGACGGCTGATCAAACCAGTCCGGCAGTTGCCGCAGATCCTTAGGGCCGCGTTCAACTGGAACCTTGGCGACTTCTTCGATCAGCTTCAAGTCGCCACGACAGTAGCCTGTGACCATCACCTGGGTCGCCTCAGCCGGCACCTGAATGCGATTGGCAATCCAGTCGGCCGTCATCAAGGCAGCTACGGTAATGTTGAGAACCTGGACCGAGTACTCAAAACCTGCCTTGGGCGCCAATTGGCCCAGGACACTTCGCAGAGACGATTCGGCCAGCTTCCCGGTAACGAAATGAATGTGAGGCTTTGGCATGGCGCCTTTAAGACTCCTTCACGTCTCGTGGAAGCTGACCTCCATGATTGAATCCGCCGTTGACCGGAATGACTTGCCCATTCACAAATCGTGCCGCTGGTGAAACGAGAAAGCCAACGGCCGCCGCGATATCCTCTGGCTTGCCCCATGTCTGTACGAGGGCCTCGCGTTGAGCCCTCGCTTGCCAGTACTCTGAGCTGTCTTCTCCCCATGCCGTTTGAATCCATCCCGGGGCCACGCAATTCACGCGAACGTTGGGGGCCAGCGACTTGACCAGGCTCTTCGAGAACGCCATGATCGCGCCTTTCGAGGCGGCAAACATTTCGCCGCTATCACCTTCCATCCCATGCTCAGCTTGATCCCAGCCAATGTTCACGATGCTGCTACCTGGGATTTCCTTCATGCGGGTTCCGAGTGTCCTGCAAATTCGAATCGTGGAAACGACATCAACGCGATAGACGAGTTCCAGCTTCTCCTCGAAGGTTAGCTGCGCGGCCTCACCTGTCAGCACATCAACACCGGCGTTATTGACCAGAATGTCGATACCTTCGCTCCAATCCCAGGCCTGTTGGCAGAAGCGGTCTTGCTGCAGTGGGTCCTGGAAGTCTTCGATTAAAAGGTCGACTTCAATCTCGGGACAGATAGACTGAGCCAGGTTGGCGGTCTCGCGGAGACCGTGATCATTGCTGCGGGTGTGCAAGACAAGCGAAGCCCCCTGACGGGCCAATTGCAGAGCAATCGCTCGACCGATTCCGCTAGCAGCACCCGTCACGGCCGCGACTTTTCCTTTTAAACTGAAATCGGCTGTTGCTGATTCCGGGGTGGTTTCCATGGTCGTCTTGTCCTACTTTCCACATTGATGCTACCTGCATTGTATATTGTCGATAGGCAATACGGGATGCCACGCCCCGCGCATGAGCTTCCCATCGACACGCAACTTGGCGACGACAACCATCATGGCGGATCAGATCACTGGGCAACTGAGTACGACCGCGTTCGTGTTTCGCGGCTACAACGTCACGAATTTGGGACGTACGCCTGAGTTATTGAATCATCCACGGTTTGGTGGATACGCCGCCAAAAGACTGGAGCAATGCGGTCAGATTGCCTCCGACGTGTTGCATCGACCGATCGATCTGCTGGGCCGCGTAAGTCGGGCCGAGGAAACCGACCTGGATACCTACCCCGACGCCATCGCGCTGATTATGGCTGTGGAAATGGCACACGTCGATATTCTTGAACAGGAATACCACGTGCAGTTGTCCAAGGCACAGTACCTAATGGGCTACAGCCTCGGAGAGTTAACTGCTTTGGTCGCGGGGAAATGCCTGAGTCTAGAAGACGCCCTCACTATTCCGCTTTCCTTGTCCACCGATACTGCCAAGTTGGCCCCCACTTGTACGCTGGCGGTCATCTTTTGTCGCAAGACAACGCTCAGCGCCGATCGTGTCCATCACCTCTGCCAAGAGATCAACGCCGAGGGTAATGGGCTGATTGGCATCTCGGCAATTCTTTCCCCCAACTCGTTGATTGTCATCGGCGAACACGAGACGACGACGCGGCTTCACAAGCGGTTGCAGGAAATGATTGCTGATCGTGTTCACGTGAAGAAGAATCCTCACAAGTGGCCGCCTATGCACACGCCGATCGTGTGGCGAGAACATATCAACTCACGGGCCTCATTGCTGATGAGCCAAATGAAGAGTGGGTTCACGGCTCCGAAGCCACCGGTGCTTTCCCTGGTGACCGGCGAATGCAGCTACAACGACTCCAACGTCCGCGAACTCATCTGCCAGTGGGTCGACAAGCCGCAGCATCTGTGGCAAGCGGTCTACCATACACTTAGTAGCGGTACCGAGTCCCTGATTCATTTGGGCCCCGAGCCAAACATCGTGCCGGCGACTTACAGCCGTCTCGCAGAAAACGTCGCAGCCCAGGTGAAAGCCAGCATCAGTACGCGGGCACTGTCCACGCTCGTTTATCGTCCCTGGCTGAATGCCCTGATCGGCGAGCGTGCCTATTTGCTACGAGCGCCGACCATCAAGCAAACGAATCTCGAAGACTGGCTGATCGACAGCGCGACTTAGTCTTTCGTGGGTAGCTTATAACAGGCGGCTTCCTCGGCGTTTCGCACCAGCAGCAGATCGCCATATAAACAGAGCGGGTTCCAGGTGGGTGCGATTTCGCCCGAAAGCGCTTTGATACGTGCGAACTCGTGATAGTCTTCCGAGGCGGTATCAACCGCGGCAAGATCACCTTCTTCTCCCATGACCAAAAGCACGTCGCCCACGAGCAAAACCTGGCCGTGACCAAAACCACGTTCCCGCCACTCGGGACGCTTGGCTTCCAGCTGAACCTTCTCCAGGATGCCATCATTGAGTCCAAAGACATCATCATCGAGGATCGCAACGTTGGTGAACTTGGTCTTCAAGACGCGGGCATTGCTCCATAAGACTTCGGTGGTGTATTCATCACCGTCGGCTTTGACCTCGAACGTACTCGCGCCTTGCCCATAACCCTTCGACACAAAGAAGCGATTGTTTCCCAGCGAATGCACTTGCGAGCAGGTCGCGTTGCCACTGGAACTACCCGGCCAATCAAAGGACCACAACTGTTTGCCGGTCGCCGGATCGTGTCCCGTGATGGTCGATTCGTTGATGCTGATAATCTGGTCCTTGCCATCAACCTGAGCGATGCTGGGTGAAGCGTAGCTGATTTGTTCGTGCCCGCCTTCCCAAACAGTCTCTCCCGTTTCCGCATCGAAGGCCACTAGCGAGACCATCGCCTCCTTGTTCGTTTTCTCAGGACCGCCGGCAGGAATGATCACAAGTTGGCGACCTTCTAGCTCATAGTCCAAAGGACTGTTGGCACGACCCCAGGCAATGTTCTTGGCTTCGACATCCGGCGAAACGCCATACATCTCTAACAGATCGTGCTGCCAAACGACTTCGCCAGTGCGTTGATCCAAGCATCGAAAGACTCCCGTCGCCCCGAGCGCATAAACTCGACCATCCAAGAGCAGGGGAGTGCAGCGCGGACCGACGTAGCCCATCACCGTGTAGTGACGTGCCTGGATGCCAGTTCCCCAGATAGGCTTACCAGTCTTCATGTCGTAGCAGGTCACAAGCTCTTCGTTGTCACGCTGCTCCATCGTGTAGATCCGACCATCCAAGGCCGAGAAGCCGGACCAGCCGGCACCAATCGGCATCCGCCAGAGTTCTTCCGGCGGATTGGCGGCCCAATCGGTCTCAAGCTGCGGACCAGCCAGGCGACTGTTTCGATCAGGCCCTAAGAACTGCGGAAAGGCATTCGGATCGTCTTCCAGCGTAAGCGACTGAGCGTCCTCCGAGTCACTTGCTTCCGCGGTAAACTCACCCAAACGCTGGTCGGGAGCCTTACCAAACCGGTAGCCAAACCGGGGAACCATTTCGCCTGAGACACCTTGGATCTCGAAGATCGAGAAGAAACATACGACCGCCAAACCGATCAAGGTGATTGGCGTGAATCGAATGGCAACAGGCCACTCGCTGGCGAAAGTGAACCAGATGAGCGGGATGAAGCAGGCAAAGAAACCGCCAATCAACGCCATCACATTGCAAATCGCCGGATCACGGAAAATCCAAATGGCATCGTACAAACCAGCCAGTGGTCCGTTTCCGAGAACACGCCCGAAAAACCCCACAATTCCCAAGAGCAAAAACAACGTGCCCACCACCCAAATCCAGCGCGGAGGAAGGAGATGCGGGTGATCGCCAGTAGCCGCTTCTTTGGCCGTGGACTGGGATGCTTCTGGCTTGTCTTGAAAGCGTTCGCTACTCATGATCTTCTCGTCGAAATAAATGTTCCGCCTAGACTCGCAGCATCAGTATAACGCTTGATCCACTGGAGAACCGACAGGGCCTCTGGTGAATTCACACACAATTCATTCCTGGCGCAATGAAAAAGGGAAAGCCCTGAGCTTTCCCTTGGTTTTGTTTTCCATCTTACGGAATGGGTGTCGACTAATGTCCGACGGTGATGCCCCAGTGTACCCCAGGTCGGTGGTGGTAGTGCCGGCGATGATGCCAATGCGGGCCGTAATAAGGAGCTGGTCCGTAGTGATGTTCTTCGACGATCACCCGTTCGCGAACGGGAGCCGAAGCGACTTCGACCGGCGGATTCTGCATTGTGTTGATCACGGCATCGCTTACGCCATTGTTCTTCAGGTAAATCAGGTCCGGTGCGGATGGCACCTGGGCGACGCCATGCCGGCGAATATGCGTGGTGATCACTTGGTCACTGAGACCAGCCTTGCTCATCGCGATGACATCATCAAAGCTCGTTTGTCCTTCCAGACGACGCCCGAGACGCTGCTGAAACAGGGCCTGATTCCGAGCTTCTACTTCGTCCATGTGCGCGCCGACGGCCGATCCGGCGGTGGCTCCGACCAGGCCGCCAATGATGGCACCACCTGCTGTATGCCCCGATGCACTACCAATCGCCGCACCAGCCAAAGCACCGGTACCGGCCCCCAAAGCACCCAGTTGGTCCTGATGGTAGGGCGAACGGCAACCCAGCGAAGCGACCGATACGAGAACAGCGACGTAAATGATTGGCGCGACCTTGCGCATGACTTCTCTCCTAAAGCGATAGCGTGCTTTTCTAAGTATCGTCCATGGCACGCCAGGGCGCTACTCAAAAACACGTCGCGGGATCATGCCAAGTTCAGAGAATCAGGTCAATCCAAATTGCCAGCACGCTAGCATCACTTTTCGTCTGACTTGGACTGCTGAGCCTTTTCCCATTTCTGGAAGGCCTGCTCGCGCTGCTCTGGCGTGGTGAAGCCGATCGAGCGGATGTTGTATAAGAAGTTGGGATCGGTCGAGATGCGCGGATAGCCAAAATCTTTAGGATTCTCGCCGGAAAGATGCAACACAGCGACGAGCGCGACATCCTTGAGTAGCGTGTTGAAGTGATCTCCCTGAACGGTCGGCAGCGAGACTTCGGTTTCGTCATCGAAGTACTTGCTGAGATACTCGATGTCTTCCTTGTCGCCGAGCTTGGCGATGGCGAGCATCGCGTACATCATCTGTTGGGTCGCGTTGATTGCACCGAATTGGCCGAAGCCATTTTGATAGACCGGACTAGCCCTCTCGTCGAGCATCTGTTTGGCGACGATTTTGCCGCTCTTGATCCCTTCTCGCAGGCAAGTCGTCAACACGACAAACCGCATCTCCTGGGTAAAGCGGCCCGACTTCAAATTAGTTTCCAGCCATTGATCGAACACGCTCAACAGCGGACTGGCACTTTCCGGATCTTGCAAGCTGGTGGTGACCTGCGGAGCAGCTAGCAGGAATTTGAGTTGATCCATGGTCGGATCGGTAATCCGAATGTCCTCGAAGGAAGTCGCATGCAGCATCGCGGCTGCGGTCCCCTCGGAAATCTGAATATGATTCGGACCATACAGGTCTTCGCGGATTTTGTTGGCTCGCTGAAACAACAGGTAATCGATCATCTGCGGCTGCGTCTCGAGCGCCACGATCACGTCCCACTCATTTTTCAATATCGACACATAGAGCTTCCGCGTTGCCCGCGTATCGCCATGTCGCTCTTGAAATTGCTTCCATCCCGGCAGGTCGACATCCTTGGCCATGTCGGCAAACCGATTGAAATTGTCTCTTCGAACCTGATCGCTCAGTTGCTGGTAAAGCGAAGCGGCCCGCAGGCGGACTTCGGGATCGGGTGACCTTCGGGCTTCACGAAGCAGAGGAAGCATGCCGGCTCCTCGCTTCATGATCTGATCTTCCGCTGCTTCGCGAACCAGGTACTGTTCGTTTCCCAACTGCGCGATCAATTCCTCGTTGGTGGAATCACCAACCGTTTCATCCTGAGCCAGCAGATTGCCGGCGGCACCAAAGATGATCGAGACGATCAAGAATGCGGCAAGGCAAAGCGAGCGACGATCGAGTGTCGAGTTCTCCAACAAGACGTAAGGCTCCTTGGCCTGGCGAGACAGATGGAAGGCGAGCGAACAGTCGTTACCTATTCTAGTGACTCCTTAGGCGAAACGTCCACGAATAGTTACCTCTCGATAACCGCCCAGGCTAGTAGGCCGCCCGTCGAATCCAAATGACCCGCATCGCTTCGAGTTTTTTCGCTTGGCGCACCGATTGTCTTCCAGGGCCAAATTGGCACTCCAGAATCAGCAGCAAGGTTTCTAAGGAGGACTAGGCCGCCTAAGATCGCAACAGTCCTCAAAATACACCAAATCACCACCCTGCCGATCTAGACATTGCCACTCTTTAGTGGTGATAATTCGTTACATTTTTGCAATTTCAGGGTTACAAATTGGCAATTTGCGTCACTTTCATGTCCTGGGCTGCCACAGCACTACTCATCCGGAATAGGAAATATATCTCAATTCCAGCCTAGATAAATCCCCACAACGGTTGTATAATCCAGTCCACCGCAACCAAAATCTTTTCCATTTGGTCGTTTTTTCTGCCTATCTACTGTGTTTTGGAGTAGCACGGCGTGCTCCGCCAATTGAGCACAGACTCGATACGTAATACCAATTCTTTTTCCTTACTATTCTTCGAAAGCTGCCAACTATGCGAACTACCTCACGGCAAGGCTTCACCCTCGTCGAACTTTTAGTCGTTATCGCCATTATCGGGGTGCTCATCGCGCTACTGTTACCGGCGGTCCAACAAGCCCGTGAAGCAGCACGCCGCATGCAGTGCACCAATAACTTGAAGCAGTGGGCATTGGCCTCCCACAACTTCGCAGACATCAACAAAGGGTTCATGCCACTGGCTGCGATGAACAGCGGCGGGACGGTTGAAAACGGACAACACTACGAACGAATCACGTTCGCCGTATCCCTGTGGCCCTTCATCGAACAGTCGGCCCTGTACGATCAGTACAACATTGCTAATCCATTCTACGTATCCGGCAACATCGAAACCCACCGCGTGTTTGTCCCTGGCTACTACTGTCCTTCGGACAAGGTGAACGTCACCCAAGCCCAGTCCGATACTTACTGGCGCGTGATGGGCAACTATGTCACCAACATGGGCAATACCCACTTGCACCAGAACGCGGCCGACCAGGCTATTTACAGTGGGTCGCCTTTCGGGGTTCGTCACATGTATCGCTTCGCCGACCTGACCGATGGTACGTCGAACACGGCTGGCTTCTCTGAAATCTTGATCGCTTCGCCGAACCAACTCGATGACAACCGCGGCGACATGCTCAACGACGAAGGAAGCCCCGGCTTCATGTCGATCAACACGCCCAACTCGCGTGTTCCGGATCAGTGTCGTCAGTGTAAAGATACTACCGAAGATCCATCCCACGCCGATTACCGCCGGATGCCATGCACCCAGGTCGGTAGCAACCAGGAATACCAGATCGCTGCCCGCAGCAATCACCCAGGCGGCGTGAACGTAAGCATGATGGATGGCTCGGTCCGATTCGTTTCCGAGACCGTTAATGACAGCGTTTGGACTGCTGCGTTGTCGGGTCGCGGTGGCGAAACGCTGCAGCTCCCATAACCAAGTTGAACTGAGAAAAAGGCATCGCGCATCCCATCCGGCGCGATGCCTGACGTTTCTAGCGAAGCCGCGACTCCCTCACATTCTTTTCCAACTGCCAAAAGCGACGCTTGTTATGAAATACTCTCCACGACTGGCCGTACTGCCAGCTCTTTGTTCGATCTCCCTCTTGCTCGGGTGCGGCGGCCAGGCATCGACTGCCGTTCCCGTTAGCGGTACGGTCACGGTTGAAGGCCAACCGGTTGAAGGAGGCCTGATCACCTTCATTTCTGCCGATGGAGCCACACAAGCCGCAGGTTCTCCGATTAAAGACGGAGCCTACGCCGCCGAAGTGGAACCAGGCGCTAAGAAGGTCATGGTTCTGGGTACCAAGGTCGTCGGTGAAGAATACATTCTGAAGGGCGTGCCTGATAGTGGTACCCGTCAGAAGCTGGAAACGATCACTCACCCAAATTACAACGCGAAGCACCTGACGCCACTAACGGCCGAGATCTCGGGTCCTAGCGAAGACATGAACTTCGACCTGAAGAAGAACGGCAAAGGAAGCTAGATCCGCCGTTCTGTCGAGTGTTCGAACAAGTCGTGACGGCTCGGTCTTCTTATCGACCGAGCCTAGGCGATCGATCTCTGATTAGTCTTCAACAGGAACGTCTACCAAGATACGTCCTTCTTCGACTTTCACCGGAAAGCAATCCAAATGGATTGAGCTGAGCTGGTGCTTTCCCGTCGTGACATCATACTGCCAACCATGCCAAGGGCAGGTCACGATGTTACCGCATAGTTCTCCCTGACCGATCGGGCCTCCCTGGTGGGCGCACATGCCATCGGTTGCGAAGTAACCATCTTTGGTGTGATAGATGGCGACCATTCTTTTGGCGGCGACGACTTCCAGCGTTTGGCCCAGTTCGCAGTCCGCGGCGGCGGCAACATCAATCCAGTTCGACATTAATATTCCTTCTTGGCTCGTTGACGAGTCTCACACTATCCTTCGACCGGATTGGCCGGGGTTTGCAGCACCAATTGATAGAACCCCAGGTCTAACCAGCGGCCGAATTTGTAAGCGGCTTGACGGATGGTTCCTGAAAGTTCAAACCCCAGTTTCTCGTGCAGGCGAACACTTCCTTCATTGCTCAGATCGATGCCTCCGACAAGCACGTGCACATCATGCTGCTGGGCCGTTTCGATCAGGCGTTTCATCAGAATCTCGCCAAGACCTTTGCCGCGATGATTCTTGTGGACGTAAACCGAGTGCTCGACGGTGTACTTGTAGGCAGGCCAGGGACGAAACGTGCCGTAACTGGCAAAGCCCATCAATTGGCCGGCTTCATCCACCAAGCCGATTACCGGAAAGTTACCGGCCTTCTTGCTGGCAAACCACGTCACCATGCTTTCCAACGGCCGCGGATGGTAATCATAGAGCGCCGTGGAATGGACGATCGCTTCGTTGAAGATCTCTAAGATCGCTTCGGCGTGCTCTTCGTAGGTGCAAGAAACGAACTGCATATCGTGGTGGTCTCGAGGCAGATGGGAAGTCAATGGTTCCCATCATACCACAACTCCACGGGGAGAAGCGGTTGGAGCCACGCGACGGGCACCTTCGGTGAAGCGACCATTCTTCAGGAAGTACAACGTCTCTTGCAGAGATTCCGGGTGGCGCAAGATGCGATTATGCCCACACGGCACCAGCACATGATCGGCCTGGTTTGCGATATAGGTGCTTTCCAGGTGAACCAGCAGATCCTGCGTCCCAGCAATCACACCGGTATCGAGCGATTCCACCATCGGCAGGCGGTGCACCAGGCTATCCGGCGAAGTAGAAAGATCGGACAGGGCAGGGCAGAGGTAGTGCAGCCCCTTGGCAGCCAGATAAGCGACTCGCGACCCATGATTGGGCGGTGCCAACATGACGAGTCTGCCTGGTTGGTGCCATTTCATATCCGCGAGCACGGCCCGCAAGATAATGCCTCCCATGCTATGCGTGACGAAATGCAACGGCTCAGGCGAATCGGCTTCACTTTCTAAAAACGCACGCAGTCGCTGGGCGTGGTTCATCACGCTGTTTCCCACGCTGCGGTAACACCACCGTGTCGTCTGGTAGTTGTTACGCTTTAGAAATCGATTGAGCGACCCCAGCACCCACCGGTTGCCTGACAGTCCGTGAATCAAGATAACCCGCTGCTTGCGATCGAACTCTTGATGGTCTCGTGCTTCCATATCACATAAATCTCCACAGGTCGAAAGTCCTCCGTTAGTAATTCGCGGAACTTCGACATTTTATGGGCAACCGATTTCCATTTTTCCCGTTAATTACGGAGAAGGCCCACAAAGACTCGCCTACCTGCTTCTACCCCCCACCTACCGGCAAGGTTCGAGCAAATTTTCCTGAAAGGTTTTCTCGACTTCTGCCATTTACCTACCAGACAGCCGCTAGTGCGACCTCAATCGCTTTAGTTTGGCTCATTCCAGGAACACCCTTTCGAAGAGGTTACCATGTCTTCAGGCACCGCATTACCGCAAGAAAAGATCAACCAGATCGCGTACTTTTTACAGCACGGGGGGATTGTGAAGAAGTTCAACTTCCCCCGACTGCATCTGCCCAACGTGGCCGGCTACAAGCCGAAGTACTACGAAGAGATCGGACAAAAGATCGCCAACAAGAAGATAGGCGTGTACGTGGCCGAAGGTGCCATCGCCGGTGCCAAAGCGTTTTACAACGTCGATTCCAATTGCCTGTACCTGACGTCCGCGACCAAGGCTCTTAACACTCCGGAACATTGGAGCACGATCGCCCACGAAGCGACCCACATGATCCAAGACCTGAAGAAATGGAAGATGAGCATGCAGGAGATGGAAGCCGATGCCCACTTCGCCCAGGCCCTATTCCTGCACTATAAGAACTCGTTCCTCAGCGGCGGCACGATGCAAACCTTCAATATCGCCGCCAAGTACTTTGCCGAAGGCGATAAGAAGGAATTCAAAAAGAAGTGTCAGTCGATGATCGCCGAGGCCGGAGCCAAGTACCACGGCAAGAAGGGCTACGACGATCTGTACATCAAGAAGCGTCAGAACGGCATCCCATAACATGCGAACCGGCGAATACGCTCCGATCATCCGCCGCCTGGCAGCGGATGATCTTAGGCCATCAACGTGGCATCCAGCAGAATCTGCGCAAAAACCGACAAACACCCCCAGCGGGGTGGCCGAATAGCCTTGACTTACGGGTTCTCAAGGACTTCAATCGAATAGTACCCAGATGGTCTTTCGAGGAGTCCTCACTTTGCTTCGTCTTTCGCTACTTTCGATCGTCGCGCTGTTCTCTCTAACTTTGCCTAGACTGGCCTTGGGGCAGATTGCTGCTCCTGGCATGCAGATGGTCCCTGTCAAAAATGTCTCGATCGACGAAGCGCTAGCCGGCGTGCGTTGGCAGGGCAGGGTTCCGTCACCGGCATCGATTGGCGACAAGACCCCGATCGTCATGGTCTATGCGTCGTGGTGTCCCAAGTGCAACGTTTGGTCGCCCGAACTCTTCGCTCAAATCCACGAAATGATTCGCGACCAGCCGGTTGTGCTCTTCGCCATCAATGCGGATGAAACCACCCGCGGCGTCAGCTACGCCGTAGAACGTAACTTGGTTGGGCCGAACATCTTTCATGGCGACGATCCTTCAATCGTGCAACGGATGGGCTTTCAAAGCGAACTGTTTATGTACTCTGTCTTCCAAGATGGCGTGCAATCGGGGCGACGTTCCGCCGGCAGCTACTACCCTAAGGACGATGGCTCGAAGGAGTTCTCGATTGTTCGCGACATGAAATCGGGTATGGGTGGCAGTTTCTCGATCCTGACATCGGATATGTCCCCACGACTGCGGGAAGTTCTCTGGCCTGCGGAAATCGGTGCGAAGTTGGACGAGCGTTCGCTCATCTCTCTGCGTAAGAAAATGGACGACTCGCTGGCAGACGAGTTCAACACGGCCGTTAGCGACTACTTGAACCGTCAAGTTGAAACGATCAAAACCTCGCGTGAAGGATCCATTCCTGAGCAGATCAAAGGCTACGAGATCGCCGAAATGGTGGCCACCGACTTCAAGTCGACGCCACAAGGGCGTGCCTGCCGAGAACTGGTCGACACGCTGGAAGAAGATGAAACCTTTCAGAATGAACTGACCGCGAAGAAGCTTTACGATCAGGGCAAGCAGAAAGCAAATTCAGCGGTCACGCTCAAACGGATGATGGGTCGCGTCATCAGTCGCTACGCTGATACCCACTATGGCCAGGAAGCCCAAAAGGCGATCGACGCCGTCCAGTAGCTTTAGTGCCACTTCTAAATAACGGGCCATCTCACCGAAGGATGGCCTCGGGGGCTGTTTCTGTTGCCCGTTTATCATGCGCGCGGACGCGATTACCTACTTGCTTGTTCCTGGTGAACCAATTACGGTCGGAGAATCCTACCCATTCTTCCCACCGCAGGAACCACCCCATGAGAACCCTTCCGACGCTCCTTTTCGTCGTCGCTATCGTCTCGCTCAGTTCGCTTCAAACGCTCGTCGCTCAAGACAAAACCGACGAAAACATCGAGTGGTACGATGTTACCGAGTGGGGACTCGAAGGCCGCATTCTGCCTGAGCAAGAACGTGCTCGCTGGTTCGATCGCCTCCCGGCATCTGCCGAAGGTAAGGTTACGTCGGCCGTCTGGGGTCTTAGTCGAGACAGCGCCGGCATGATGGCCCGCTTCAAGACTGATGCCACCGAGTTCTGGATCGATTACACGTTGAAAGATGGTGGCATCGCCATGCCGCACATGCCAGCCACCGGCGTCAGCGGCGTCGATCTGTATGCTCGTGATAAGGACGGCCAGTGGAAATGGGTTACTGTCACCAAGCCGACTGCCCAAACGGTAAAGACCAAGTGGATCAGCGGGCTGGCCCCAGATCACCGAGAGTATGCCGCCTACCTGCCGCTGTATAACGGCATTGAGTCCTTGAAGATCGGTGTCAAGAAAGGCACCCAGTTCGAAGGCCTGGCACCACGTGAGAAGCCAATTGTGTTCTACGGGACCAGCATCACGCATGGGGCATGTGCCAGCCGACCCGGCATGGTGCACACGGCAATCCTTGGTCGTTGGTTCGATCATCCCGTCGCCAACCTGGGCTTCTCCGGCAACGGACGCATGCACAAGGAAGTGGGCGATTACCTGGTTCAGGTTGATGCGGCTGCCTACGTGATCGACTGCCTACCCAACATGAGCGCTCCGGACGTTGCCCAGCGCTGCGTGCCGCTGGTGAAACAGCTTCGCTCGGCCAAGCCTGACACGCCGATCATTCTGGTCGAAGATCGTCGCAATACCAACGATTGGATTCTGCCGGCCCGACATCAGCATCACACGGCTAACCACGCAGCACTCAAGAAGGCCTACCAAGAGCTAACAGACGCTGGTGTCAGGAACCTGTACTACATCGAAGGGGACCACCTCTACGGCGACGATACCGAAGGTGCCACCGATGCTTCGCACGCCAGCGATCTGGGCTTCATGCGACAAGCGAAGATCTTTCAGCCGGTCCTAGAAAAGGCCCTCAGCTCGAACTGATTCGCCCCTATCCTCGGATGATCGGCAAATTGGCGTGATCATTCTCATGTAAGTGAATTCCGAAATGCTCGGCCAACAGTTCGAGCATTTCTCCTTGGGTATGAATCGGAGTCTTGGTCGCCTTGCCGCTGGCATCCCGGACCGAGAACTCATCATTGAGCATCGTCAGCCGAACGCCATTGGGCGCGGCCCTTGCGACCATCAGGATGTTCTTAAAGCGAGACTTGGGGTTGGTCGAGGTATACCAATTGGCCACCTCGCGATCGATCAGCGGCATCTCCTCCATGGTCATCTGATACACATCCTCCCACTCGCCGGTTAGCAAGGCCTGATGGAAGTAAAGGTCTCCGTCACGCACGATCCGCCGCGTCTCGTGAGGTGTCGCTTGGTGTTGATCGAGTTCAAACTTCAAAGCAGCGGTAGGGCTGAGACCACCCACGCCCACATCGGCCAGCCACGAAGTACCATCCATCTCGATCCGCAACACCAGGTGAGTTCGCGGAGTGATCTCTCCGCGTGGGTAACCGAGTTTAACCCGGGCACTGATGGGAGAGACCTCGTAGCCCATCGCCTCCAAAACCAGAAGCAGCAGGCCGTTCTGCTCGAAACAATAGCCGCCACGTCGATCGTGCACCAACTTCTTCTGTAGCGAAACAGCATCCAGAGCGATCGGACGTCCCAGCAAGACGTCCAGATTCTCAAACGGGATGGTGAGGACATGCGCATGCACGATGTCGCTGAGCACCGCCAGCGTTGGTTCACGAGAACCCTCGTATCCAATTCGCTGGAAATAGGCGTTCAGGTCGACGTCATCCGAACCGTGTGCCGGCGTGCTTGCTACTTGATCCATCATCGTTTGTTTTTCCATCATTCAGACAGGGAACTCTCTTCCGATGCCGCTATTCCTTCGAAGATTCGCAGCGTCTAAACAAGCACTTAGGCGATGCACAATGCTACCATGGTGCACTGGCTAAGAAGTAGTAAGGCGGTAGAAGCCTGTGCTGCCAAGAAACAAAAAAGGCCCCTGATCGTTCAACCAGGGGCCTTTGCTCGTTGAGCAAACTAACTCTTCTCGAGCGTAATCGGAATGTCGTTTTCACCCGATCCGACACTCACAGGGCTAGTCGGTGCCCGAAACTTTCGCCATTTGATTGGCGGTCCGATCGCTCGGCCAGCTTCGTCTTCGTTTTGATCCGGCGGCATGTACATCACCTGGTACTCACCAGGCTCAACGCCACCGTTGCCAGCGGTTACCAGAGAATACGCTCCATCCGGATTGATCTTGCCGATCGCCGGCTTCACGCCTTCGCTCATGGGGCGAAAGACAATGCTACCCCCATTAACCTTTTCCCCACCTGCGGTGACCATTCCCGTGACGCTCGCGCTGGCACCGCACCCTGTCAAAGCGGCCAACGCCAACACGCCGAATAATCCAGTCGTCCAATTCTTCATAACCTAGTTCCCTATCAGTAGGATATCGCGTCGATATCAGATGCGTGCTCTTTTCTGTTCCGGCCCACGCATTTCTGCCGCAACCGCGAGCCCATCCAGCTCGCAGTTGTAGACTACAGATTGGGTCGACTAGTAGTTACCGACGACGTCGCCATCGTTCATCTGACCAAGGTTATCGTAAGCATCCAGGTTGATCGTTTCGGCCAGGAAGTGCACCGAACCGTCACCGAACAGGAACATGGCTCCACCGGGATGCAAGCTACCGAAACCCTTGTCCCACGAACTCGGATCCCCAGCTGGGCCACCACCGTTGGACAGGTTGATTGGCACGCCGTGCCATGCTTCACGAAGTGGTCCCCAGTGCGTCAGTGACGTACCCGATCCACCCTTCGGGCTGCCAGCCCAAACTGGGTACGTTGGGTTCTCACCATCCGGAGCACCAGCGAGACGTCCGCCACCTGCTTCACCAATGGCGATCGTGTTCGACAAACCATCGGTCACGTCACGCAGCGATCGAACCGAGGAAATGAACCGATTGAAGAAACCGTTGTCGGAGCCATGTCCGTGACCGAGACTACCAGCGTAGTTGGCCTTGCCGCATTGATGCCCCATGTCGGAACCGGGACGAACTTCAGCAAGCGTATCGGAAGGACAAATGAACGCGTCCAGCACGGTCGATTCCGGCCCAGGCGTGGTCCACACGCCGTATTCGTGGCAACCGCAATAGATCGAGCCCTTCTTACCCGTTGGGTCTGGAGGATAGTTGCCTGACTCTTCCAAAATAGCATCCCAAACGGCCGGTTGTTCGATGAAGGGAAGGATAAACGTTCCCCAGGTATATCCACCATGTCCCGATCGGCTACCACCTGGTGGCAAGTTGCCGTAGGTATCGTGAAAGTTATGGAGAGCCAAACCGATTTGCTTCAGGTTGTTCGAGCACTGCATGCGGCGTGCGGCTTCGCGAGCTTGTTGCACGGCAGGCAACAAAAGGGCAATCAGAACGCCGATGATGGCAATCACCACCAACAGTTCAACAAGGGTAAAAGCACGTCGCGGATGAAACGATCGTCGTGAGGCAATGACGTCGTAGTTCATAAATCTCTCCGGTAGAAAATACGGTGTGAATAGAAGGAAAAAAGCATGTAGCCACGGGCAGCTGCTACACGACTAATTATACCTTTTAGAGGGAATTTACCTTGCACTTTCACCCCTCGTTTTGCGACAATTGAAGGAATGGCACTTCGGTCTAGCGGGTGCCTGAATTGCAAACAATACGCCATATATCACCTACTATAGAGTTACTTTCGCGTTCTATGCGTTTAGGGCAGGCTTCTTGATTCTAGCGCTGCTTGGTATTTATTTACTCGTTTTGCGACACGCCATCGTGACAAACTTTGGAATTAAAATGATTAATCCTGGCACGTTGGTCGTACGAGAGAGACCGTAATATGGGGCCCGAAGAGAGTAGCTTCTTTCATTACTTGCCCATTTCCGACCAGGACATGGAGTTTGGCTTTTATGTCACCGGTGGCGGTCGAGGGACTGTGCCGCCCAATGTGAACTATCCGCCAGGCCAGCACCCTGGGATCTATCACTTTTCCTGGGAACGCGGACGCGAGCTGCCCGAGTTTCAGATCCAGTTCATCAGCACTGGGCGTGGCGAATTTGAATCGACGCCAACCGGCCCCGTTTCGATCGAAGGAGGCACGCTTTTTCTCCTCTTCCCAGGCGTCTGGCATCGCTATCGTCCAATTCGTGCCAAAGGCTGGACCGAGCGTTGGCTATCGATCCATGGCGAGTTCATGCACCGCCTCTTGGAACAGGGAACCCTCTCACCCAACCGTGCCTTCGCGAAGTTGAACTCTGTCGAAGCGTCTTCCTTTCTGGAAACGTTTGATCGACTACTCAATCGCATTCATGCTGACCCATTGCGTCATACGCCCACCGTGTGCGCTAACGCGATGGAGTTACTGACGTTGGCCCTGGAGCATCTACCGACGTCTGAACGACCCACGGCGTCGGCTTCCGCAGGCCGCACCAATCCGGTCGATGACCCCATCGTGAATCGAGCGCTTGATATCATCTGGACGCGCAGCGACCGCCCCCTCTCGGTCAATCAACTGGTCGCCTCTCTCCCGACAACTCGCCGCACACTGGAACGCAAGATGATGGCCAGCCTGGGGCACACGGTGCTTGACGAGATCAACCATTGCCGACTGCTGCGTGCCAAACGCTTGCTCACCGAAACGAGTCTACCGATCAAGTCGGTCGCCTACCTGGCCGGCTTTAGCAGCCAGGAACGTTTCCGCCGATTGATGGTTGCCGAAGAAGGATGCCCACCAGGTGAGTACCGCTATCGCGAGCGTTCTCAGGAACACGCAAAGCGATCGTAAGACATGGGAGCGGTTTCTACTGGCCCAGCTTCCAAAGCTCCGGCTTTGTTTCCGCAATTATCTCAGAGATGGCCTGACGATCAGCGCTGCTGAGGTGATCGAAGTCGCCGCTGGTGTCTTCGCCGGCAAGAACCTCTCGCAGCCGCTGAGCGATGGTCGCCTGCATATTGAAGGGAAGCTGATCGAAGGTCTTCGAATAGATCAGATAGCTGCACGGATACTTGAACAATCGCGTCTTCAAGTCCAGGTCCCGCAACGAGCGGCCCTTGGAGTCCTTGATCCCTTTCGCCTGAAACTCTTCGGTGAAACGCGACGTTCCGGCGATGGCGTCGGTCAGTGGTGCCTCGTCCACCATCAACATGTGGCGTACGACTTTTTCGGCGGCACTTTGCACGCGGCGCTCTGTCGTTTCACTTACGTAGTCGGCAGGGCGTTCCAAGGCCTCGTTCATCACCTGGTCGTGATGCGCCGATCGCCGTGATTCGTGGCTGGCCAGCGTTAAGTAGTTCTGCATCTGCAACTGATGTTCAAGAACCATCAGCGCCACGATATCACTGTGGGGCGTCACGTACTTCTCGACCGCGAACAACTCGCTAAGGTCGGTCACGTTCGCCCCGGCTTCGCGGTCGAGCTGTTCTGGCTTGTAGCGATCGGTCGAGTAAACGTTCCCCATGTGCCGCATGTCTCCGTGCGTTCCAGTCACGTACCAACCGCCCCAACGCTCGGAAAGGGGACTCGTTTGATCTGTGTTGAATGTCCCGGACCCGTAGTGCGGCATACCACTCGACATGACAAACATCGAACGCACCAGCCCACCGGGAACACGCTGGGTGCGTGATGACGCATGGCACACGGTGCATTGTCCCTGATCGCGAACGAACTTGGGCTTCTCTTCCGGCTGTTGCTCAAGCGTGTAGAACACCTCGCCGCGGATTGGATCGGTTGTCATGATCTCCAGCACATCGCCGCGTTGCACCCACCCAACGTACGAGTCGTCGTTGAAGTAGAGGGCCCGCGGACGGCGCGGCGAAATTTGCTGCAGTTGAAAACTCGATTTCGAGTAGACCAGCACTTGAGATTCCGGCGAAATCTCCAGCGCTTTCAGCACCGACTTGAGAAAGCCATGCTCGTCGTCGTAATCCAGACTCAGGTCTCCTTTGTCCAGTTGCTCCTGCACCCGGGCAATCGGATTGTCGACCGACTTGTCGCTGTAGTTGATGGGCTCTTCGTCGTAGGGCTCTTGAGCCATGATCGGTGCAACAGCGAGCACAATCGTTGCTACCATCAACGTTCGTGAGATTCTCATAGCGAAGCCTGTTTTACAATTCCCAGACGACGGAGGGGGGCGATCCGCTGGAAGCGCCCGGCGATCTGAGCTGGTGTCCGTGGATGACAGGGGGGGATCTCAACAATATAGCATCCGTTTAATTCTGGATATTATTATCCACTTTTAGTGCTCTAACGTCAAATGGAATGGCCCCGGACGGCCAGATTTTCTGGCCAGTTGTTCGCCGGGCGGCTATACTCAGCGTCTCACATCGTTACTGGTTATTCCCGCCTGACTTACCTCATCTTCGTGACAGAACCCATGATCCAACGCGATATTCACTGGTCATTTGTGTCAGCAATTGTTATCGGCCTGTGCCTCGCTGCCAGTAGCGTCCAAGCCGCCGAGCGTCCCAACATCATCATCATGATGGTCGACGACCTGGGGTTCTCTGATTTCGGTTGCTATGGCAGTGAGATCGAAACGCCCAACATCGACCGCCTGGCCGCCGATGGGCTCCGCTTTCGCAACTTCTACAACACCGGCAAGTGCCATTCGTCGCGGGTATCGCTGCTGACCGGTCTTTACTGTGATCAAGCCGGCAGTGAGTCCCTCAACCGAGGTGTCACCATCGCCGAGGTTCTTGGCGATGCAGGTTACACCACGGCCATGGTGGGCAAATGGCATCTCAGCAAGCAGCCGACCGACTTTGGATTCCAGAAGTACTTCGGTCACCTTTCCGGGGCGACCAACTTCTTCACCGGGGACGAAACGTTTCGTCTCAATGGCAAGAAGTGGGACGACTTCGACGACGACTTCTATACCACTGATGCCAACGTAAAGTGGGCGAAGACATTCCTCGACGAGTCACTCACCGAGCATCCCGACAAGCCATTCTTCCTGTATGTCGCTCACAACGCACCGCATTATCCGCTGCAAGCTCGCGAAGAAGACTTTCGCAAGTACGAGAAGCGATACACGGACGGCTGGGACAAGCTTCGCGCTGCCCGATACGAACGACAACTTGAGATGGGACTGATCCCCAAGCAGTGGGCCTTGTCACCACGGCCTGATCATGTTCCCGATTGGTCGTCGCTGTCCAAAGAAGATAAGGATTGGGAAAGTCGCCGCATGGCTGCGTTTGCCGGTATGGTCGATCGCGTCGATCAAACCACGGGCGAGTTGGTCTCCTATCTGAAAGAGAAGGGGGTCTTCGACAATACGCTGATTCTGGTCTGCTCCGACAACGGGGCTTGTCCCTTCGACCGAACCCGCGGCAAGCAGTACGACACCTGGGATCCACGTTCCTATTGGTGCTACGACACCGGCTGGTCGCACGTCGGCAACACACCGTTTCGCCTGCACAAGCAAAACCAACACGAAGGAGGCATCTCGTCTCCATTGATCGCCCATTGGCCCGCAGGGATGAAGACGAAGCCCGGTGCGATCACCGAGCAACCGGCCCATCTGATCGACTTCATGGCCACGTGCATCGATCTCGGCAAAACCAACTACCCCGACAGCTGGCCCAATCGCGAGCTTGAGCCGCTGCAAGGGATCTCGCTTACGCCGATCCTGGCCGGCGAAACGCGCCAGCCGCATGACTTCCTCTACTTTCACTTCGCAACCAATCGAGCCATCCGCGAAGGTAAATGGAAAGTGGTCACGCACCGCGCATCGCAGTGGGAGCTTTACGACATCGAGAAGGATGGGACCGAGCTGAACAATCTCGCCGATGAGTATCCCAAACGCGTGAAAGAACTATCGCAACTCTGGCACAAGACGGCCGTCGAGACAGATCACCTGACGAAGAAACAGGCTCAACCTGTCTCAGGCAAAAAGCCGCCTCTGCTCAATAAGAACGGTACGCCAGCAAAGAACTGACGAAATCATGGCTTGGTTGCCATAGCAGGGGCGCATCGGGTAACTTGTTCGACAAGCACCCCCAACCCTAGACGCTATCAGGCCAAGTACTCGATGATCGTTACGGAAAAAGACAGCTGGCTGGGAATGATCTTCGCCGTTCATGGAACGACGATGGAATCGATTTGGCCACGCGTTGCCGTCGTGTTTTGCTGGTCAATCCTGATCACGACCATCGCGTATCTCTTTCCCATGCATGCCTACACGCTGACTATGGCGCCTTTTACCGTGGTCGGCCTGGCCTTGGCCATTTTCCTTGGCTTTCGTAACAACGCGTCGTACGATCGCTACTGGGAAGGGCGCAAGCTGTGGGGGCGGATGGTGAATGTCTGCCGAAGCTTTACCATGCAGATCAACACGCTCGTCGACGATACGACCGGCGAAGAAAGCACCGACCCCTCGGATGAAGTCAAACAGCAACGGCTTCACATGGTACGGCTGATCATCTGCCATATCCACGCGCTGCGGCATCGCCTGCGGGATACGGACGCCCGAGCAGACCTGGAAGAACAGTTGCCTGGCGACCAGCAGCTTAAGCACGACCTTGCTCAAGACAATGTTCCGGCCGCTATCGCCGATCGAATCTCGCGTCAGATCAATTCGGCTTGGCGAAGCGGACGACTCGATACCTACCACGTCTCGCTGCTGCACAATTGTTTGACCGAAATGATGGGCATCCAGGGCGGGTGCGAACGCATCAAGAGTACGCCCATTCCGTTCACTTACAGCGTACTGACCCACCGCACGGTGTTCATTTACTGCATGGCCTTGCCGTGCGGACTGCACGATACGGTGGGCCTGCTAACGCCGGTGGTTGTCGCATTGGTTGCTTACTTCTTCCTGGGCCTGGACGCTGTCGGGGACGAAATCGAACAGCCGTTCATGACCGACGACAACGACCTGCCGCTTCTGCAGCTGACCACCATGATCGAGCGCAACGTCCTGCAACTTTCCGGTTGCCCAGACGAAGACCTGCCCGATCCGATCTGCCCGGTCGACCACTTACTGACCTAGCCCCCTGGCGACCCCCAAACCGATGCGTTCGCTGGAAGAACTGCTCGATCACAACGATCCGGGAATCGAGCGAATTCGAGAGTGGATCGAAGCGTCCTCGGTCGATGTGGAACTCCTGCCTCCGTCGGCCCAGCGGGATCAGGTCTTACTGGACGTGCAGGTGACAACCCGCAGCACCATGGGCGCTATTGCCTATGAAACGGGAGGAATCGTCGTCGACCACGGCTGGTTGCGTTTCTTAGGGTCCGGCCATCCCGGCTTCACGCGAACGCTGCCCGCTTGGAATGAAAACCGCAGCAATGGATTTTACTTGATCGCGGACGATGCCGTGGGCGGGTTCTTTGCCATCAACGGAGGCAAGCTGGGGGATGACCTGGGCAACGTCTACTACTGGGCTCCCGATGATCTCGACTGGGAGCCCCTTGAAATCGGCTATACCGACCTGTTCTATCAAGCCGTGAGCGGCGGATTGGACGACTTTTATACAGACCTGCGCTGGACATCTTGGCAGCCCGATACCCGGCAACTTGCCCGAGATCGCTGCTTTTTCTTTTATCCTTTTCTGTGGACCAACGAAGGATCGATCGAAAAGAGTGCCCGCAACGAAATCCCCATATCGGAAGCTTTTGCCCTGAAAAACGACTTATATCAGCAGCTTGAAGGGAATTAGCAGTCGGTGAAAGCCCAACTTGAGCAGCCAAATTTAAAGATGTTGAGGAAGTTGGCCAGTGTTCTATTCATCGGCGGAAATTCGTCGTAAAATGCTCTTTTATGCAATGACTACCGTTAAACAAAGTGTTTCCCGGCTGTCCTGCTAAATTTGCTCTCAAGGAATGGATCATGCCGGAAGGTATCATCAAACGTCTCACCGACAAAGGCTTCGGTTTCATCGACACGGGTCAGAACAAGGACCTGTTTTTTCACCTCTCGAACTTGGACGGCGTACGCTTCGAAGAACTTCACGAAGGTCAGCGCGTCTCCTACACCGAAGGCCAAGGCCCTAAGGGTCCACGTGCCGAAAACGTGAAGCCTGTTTAGTCACAGACTTCACCTCTAGGTTAAATGTCGGCGAAGAAGCGTCCCATTGTCGGACGCTTCGCCAAGCCGATTTCACGCCCCTCACTAGTTCACCACCGGTCTCCTGACAAAATCATTTGCGTCAGGAACCACGGATGCATACTAGTGGGATTGGCGCGCTAGCACAGAAGCAGCCGGCCGCTTCATTCGAGCCCATTCTGGGCTTTCATATGCTTTGGTTATACCGAAGCCATTCTTTGGCGAACGATCATTCGCCCAAAAACCCACGTCACAATCGACTTCGGCCACTCCGTCCATCTACTCAGATGTGTTAAGTCAGGTAATCTACCAAGGGCATGCCATATTCGTTGGCTCTGCGCTGCAAACGCATTAGAGGGGAATTTCCAATGAAATGCGTCGACTGCTTAATTAGTAACACACCATCTTTGATGGCGAGTTCGGACCAATCGCGCCCCCATTGGTTGCCCCCAAGCTATGACGCTCACTTTGAAACACCTCGGCCTGTCGATCCTTCTACTCACCTTTTGCCGCGTGAGTCTGTTGGCCGAAGATACGATGTTCCAACAGGCGTCGCACACCGTGGTCGCGGAAGACTATTCGGCGAGACTGGAAAGCATCGAAGCAGAAATCGCCCAGCTGCGATCGCAGGTCGACCTGAACTCTGCATCGACTGGCACGTCGTGCCAGCTCATCTCGGCAACCAATATCTGGCCCGACAGCAACTGCGGTCACAACGGGACCTTCGCCAGTGCCGAACTGTTAGTTCTTTCCTACACGCGCTCGGAAGGAATCGTGGCTGGCGTCGATGACGATGAGTTCGGCGATAGTGAATTCAATGCCGGCTTCCGTACAACGGTCGGTTATCAAGTTGCCGATTGCGTTGGCATCCGCCTGCGTTATTTCGATTTCAACTTCACCGACAACAACGTCGGAACAGGCAACAACAGCCTGGGTGTCGATACTTCGGTGATCGATCTGGAACTATTCGAGACATTTCACCTGAACCAGTGCTGGACGGCCGAACTGAGTGGCGGTCTACGTTACCACGACTTCGTCGAGCAGATGGTTGACGTCTCAGGCACGCCTGAAGTTCGACGGATTGTCGTCAATGGACTGGGCGGCGTAGCCGGCATTGAACTGAAACGCACGATCCCTAGTGGAGCCCTGTACATCCGCGGTCGCGGGGCGATGATCTACGGTGATCGCAATGTCCGCAACGACGAGTTCCCCGATTTCTTCGACCAGCGCGGTATCAATACGCTGATGCTGGAACTGGCTCTGGGCTACGAAAAGCAGTTCCAGTTGGGCCGTGGCTGGTCCGGTGCCGCACGCATCGGCTACGAAGCGCATCACTGGGGGAGCTACTCGCTTGGCTTTATTGACCCAGTCGACGTCGAGTACTTCAGCAACTCGACCGATGTCGGCCTGCACGGGCTGGCCATGTCGCTCGAATTCTACCGTTAAGCCTCGGTTGGTTCGCGATTGATCCCAAGAAAACGTGTCAGGCAGATGCATCCGATTGCCCGTTCGCGTTATAGTCAGATACATCTGCCACTGATCTGACTGCTTTCCCATGGGTTGCCATCGATGCCGCGAACGTTACTTGCCCTGTACCTGATTTTCAGCTTTTGTTCACTTTCGCTTGCTGCCGACATCTACGTAACGCCCGATGGAGCAGGGGAGAAGGACGGAACGAGCTGGGACTCTGCCACCGACGCGAACGCACTCAGCAAGGTCGTTGGTAACTTGAAACCAGGCGATACGCTTCATCTGGGCAGCGGCAATTACGCTGGGGTGACCCTGCAGCTTAATGTTCGTGGAACGGCTGACGCACCGATTACGATCCAAGGAGTTGATCGAGGCAGTGGCCTTCCCAAGCTGACGCATACCTGGACGATCGAAAATCCCGGTAAGGGTGCCACGGCGATTCAGTTCGGCGACAAGGCTTCGTACATCACGCTTCAAAACGTGCGCCTCGACGGTTATCGCACCGGGATCTTTGCCGACGACACTAGCGATGGAGAAGGCCGCACGCACCTTTCGTTGCACGATGTCGATGTGCAGCATTGCCGGTATGGGTTTTATCTGAACGACTGCGACGATCTACTAATCCAAGACTGCGACCTGGTTCGCTACAGCAAACATGGCTTCCGCCTTGAACAGGGATGCGATCGAGTCACTTTCCGACACTGCCTGGCGGACTGCTCAGAAGGGGATACTGAGTGGGAGAAGCATACCGAGCTTCTGCCGTTCGGCTTTAACGTCAATAGCGGCGGCCGGCCTAACAGCCAAATCGTTTTCGAGGACTGTACGGCGAAAAACAACATGATGCCGCTGCAGAAGAACCGCTACAAGAACGGCGATGGGTTCGTGGTCGAAGGAAACACCCAAGGGACCACTTTCGTTCGCTGCCGAGCCATTCGCAATCAAGATGCTGGCTATGACTTGAAGGTCGAAGACGTGCAGCTAAAAGACTGTGTCGTACTGGCCAATGGTCGCCAGGTGCGGATCTGGACGACGGCTACCATCGAAAACTGCTACTTCGGCTACGGTGGCACCGGCATCTGGTGCAACGGAGGACCGATCACCGTGAAGCGGTGCACCTTCTACGACCTGAGCGTGGCGGCAATGACGGACGACCGTGCCAAGCACAAGATCACGCTTACCAGTTGCTTGATCGCAAATTGCCAATCCACCAAGCGTCAAACGGCCAGCGGCGGTGGTGTCTCCCTGGAAGAAACAGACGTCATCGATCCGAAAGAGAAAACGAAGTCGACCGAGAAGCCTGCGACGCGCCCCATTCCCCCTTGGGACGCAGTCGGTCAGCCGCCAGCTCCCAAAGCCGTACCCGGTAAGGGCTACGTGGCGAGTTAAGCCGCTTTCTGGTAGACAACCGGCGGAGCACTCACCTTTTCGATTGCCGGTTGCTGTGAATTCATCGAGGCCAAGTACCGCAGCCGACCCTGTCGGATCGCGCCTTGCCAGTAACGGCAAAACAAACGATACCGCCACTCACTCGGCAGCGGCAGATAGTTAATCGCGAACGCGCGGGCCCACTGCCGAATCGCTTCCTTCGATTGACGAAATCGGAGCCAGGCCGTGTTCTCTTGCAGTCGCTTTCGGTCCGACCATTCCTTGGTGTCGGCAATTCGCATATCTGCTGGGATCAATTGGCACGATCGGCACTCATCTTCGCCGTATGCGATCAACTCTTCCGAAAGCGGTGCCAAACTCACCTGGTTACCGTGCGATACCTTCGAATTCTTGGCGAAGCCAATCTGTACCCCGACCGCTTCCATCTGGCGACCAATCAGCATTTCGGAGAAGTGACCAAACTCGGCCTGAAAGCCACCGATCTCTTCCCACAATCGGCGTTCAATCAACGTGCCGCGGATCGCGATCTTGCACTTCTTGGCGCCCATCCAGCGATGAAAGTCTTCTTCAAAGATTCGCTGTTCGTACTTGGCGATAACGTTTGGATTGATGCCGTCGCTCGAGCTACAGGCAACCGGAAGACCAGACTCTTGGATGAATTCGTAAACCTGCTGCAGACAGTCATTCCGCGGTATGCAGTGTGACTCGGTGATGTAGACATACTCGCCCTGGGCGGCCGCAGCACCGACGTTGTAAAGGGCATTCATTTTCAGCCCAGGCCGATAAATCCATTGCACCTGCGGAAACTCGTCGACCAGCCAGGCGATCTCGCTGGCTGACTCGGCATCGGTCGGTACGATGACCTCGTGAGCCACATTTAGCGTTTGCCGGGTGAAGCCCTTCAAACAGTCGAATGCATATCCGCGGTCATCCGGCAGCGGTATCACCACAGAAATCACTGGACTCTCAATCATTGCTAGCGTTCACCCCGAGATTTGATCGTTTCAATGTGCCTC
Organism: Bremerella sp. P1; assembly: GCF_028748185.1. Lineage (NCBI taxonomy): Bacteria > Pseudomonadati > Planctomycetota > Planctomycetia > Pirellulales > Pirellulaceae > Bremerella > Bremerella sp. P1. Next base: position 6,590,815 of record NZ_CP118164.1, read on the forward strand.
GTCGTAAGTAAGTGGGGGAGAGGATAGCGACTGCTTGCATTCGGATCAATGTGTATATACCGACTATTTATTCCTGTCGAACTGAGGCCTTGGCCAACAAAAAAAGCCACACTCACCGAGGTGAGCGTGGCTTCCAACAAAGCATCTGCAATGAGAACGAAATCTACTTCGACTGAAGGTCAAAATCGATCGTGTTGTTTCCGCTTTGGACCTCGGCCGTGAGAGTCGACTTGTCGTGGTACTTAGCTGGCAGAAGCTCTGGGCGAGCTTTGACAAACGGGCCGTCTCCTTCGCCGCCGCTTGAACCGCGGGCCGAAAGAATCCGCACAACGTGCGTGCCAACCGTAGCGCCGTTACGCGTACCGGTGAACTGCAACACGTAGTGACCGTTTTCGTCGGTAAAGGCAACCGAGGGACGTGCGTCCGATGGTTCAAACTGAACCTCGGCACCATCGAGTGGTTTGCCGTCCAAGGTGACGTTACCTTCGACATAGCCAAGCTCAGGGCCAGCGTTTTGCGAACAGCCCATGACCAGGCACAAAGCAATCGCAGCCAACGTGGCCAGCGACGCGTTAGGATTTAGAAGTCGAGAGACAAACTGCATGAATCGTTTCTCCGATGGCGTTCAATCAGATAGCTACGGGGTAAGAAAGGTAGGATTAATATTCGCCGATCACCTGGCCGTCTTGCATGTTGCCCAGGTATTCCATGATCGTGTCGGTCGTTCCAGTCGTGTTGCTATGAATGGTTTCCGTCAGGAAGCTGACCGAACCGTCGGCAAACACGGCCATGGCACCGCCTGGGTGCAGGCTGGAGATACCGTGGTTTCGAGCCTGGTTCTTCGAGGTCGTCGAACCGATCACGATGTTCGGTGAAAACAACGTCGTGCACAGCGTGCGGTACAAGCCTTGGTCGAAGTTGGCTCGGTCTGGGTGCTGGTAATGATCGGGACCCTTACCGTTCTTATCACGGGTAGCGAACAGTTCGCTCGATCCAAACCATTCCCGATTAAGAATGTAGGCACGTTCGGCAACCATCAGCGTATTGCTCGTACCGTCGGTGATGTCACGCATCCGCGTGTCGCTGTCCTTGAAGAACATACCCGTCGCTCCGGTCGTTCCGTCGCCAAAGTTGGTGGCTTGATTCCCACGGACGTAAGCCGAGCTGTTCACTCCAACGTAGTTCGTCTTGGAAAGTCCCAGATTCGTCCCACCAGCGTTCTCGATCGCACACCCGGCACATTCGCTGGGCTTACTGACTTCGGGGCCAGCATCGGAAGGGCAGAGGAATGGCTCGTAAGTTCCCTGCATGACAGCCTGATTGTTGGTCAGGGCCTGGCTGGGATTCACGGTGCCAATTTGCAACGCATCGGTCACATTGCCCAGTTCCATGAACGGAAGAATGAACGCGGACCAGGTCCAATGGCCTTGGTTGTCTGAGATGCTCAACTCGATGTAGCCCGAGGGAAACGACTGGAAGGTGTCGTGATAGTTGTGCATCGCCAGGCCGATCTGCTTCAAATTGTTCGAGCACTGCATCCGGCGAGCGGCTTCTCGGGCTTGCTGCACCGCTGGCAACAACAGGGCGATCAGCACACCGATAATGGCAATCACAACCAGCAGTTCGACCAGCGTGAAGCCACGGCGAGAGAATGGAGAGGTTCGTTTAGTCATGAGGCATCCAATAGAAACAAGGAATAAGGAAGGATAAGGACGGCACCGCAGCACCTAATCGGGGACCGGACAAAAATTGGACTCATTTGGGTAAGTCCGGCCTAATGGTGGAGCCAGCCAAGCAATAAAAAACTGATAAGAACTGGCATTTAAACGCGTAAGGGAACTTAATCGTCCCTCTCCATGTTTCGTACGCCACCATTCCGGCTTACTATCAGATTCCCAGAAATTCGCAGGAAAAACCTGTCAAGGCATTCCATGCCACCCATTAGGACTGCAATGCGATTAGCAAGCTAAGTGGTTAGCCGTGCACGCCTCCGACCTAGGGCAAATCTCTACGCGACTTTGCCTGAACGGCGTGTTTCCTGGACCTGAATAGGCTTTCTCCGTCCTTCCTAGAATCCAAGCAAGCAATTCAATCAGGACTAAAGCATGAAAATAGAGGTCAAGTCGCGTGAAGGAGCAAAGAGTTTTTCGGCTAACGTCCCCTGGGCAGCTATAAGCATTGCCACCTACAGCGACGAATTCCCGGAATTGTCACGGATCAACCGCCGCGCCCTGCTCCAAATAGATTTTGCTGACGTGACGAAACCCGAGGATACTAAGCGAATTGATGCATTGGTCGGAAAGCAGGGCAGCAGATTTTTCAATGCCAATCACGCTCACAGAATCTTGGACTTCTATGCAAGAATGTGTGGAATTGACCAAATCCTTGTCCATTGCGAGCAAGGCTATTCACGAAGCCCTGCCGTCGCGGCTATTCTTCATAGAATCTCGGATGGCACTAGCGATCAATTATTCTTTCAAGACTTCGATCCCAACCGCCATGTTTACAATCTACTGCTTGAAGTAGCCCGTGATCGTCAGTTATTGACGTGATGAAACGCCAACTTGTCACCACGGGCCGATTACCCAATCAAGCGTCGCCAGCATGAATAAGAGAACGAACGACGCGCCGATGGCCAGAATGCTCAGAATCAGCCGCTGCCGTGCTCGTGTTGAGCCAATTGCCCGGCCCACGGCTCCCGCGACGCCGCCAGCCATGGCCACCAAGAGATATCCTCCCAGAAAGACGCCGTACATCAGCAGCGCGATCATGGCCGCCACAAGGTACTTCGGCCCCGTCACGATGCCGCCGAAGGGGATCGGAAACCGAAAGAAGCTCACCATCAGGGCTGCGATAGGAACGGTAGAACCAACCGACCAAGCCGCGCCCTCGAAAATGGCAGCGACCAAAGAAATCGTATCCCTACGCTCAGGCGGCGAGCCTTCTTCCAGAGGAGATTCGTAAGGGTTGTTCATGCCCGATCCTTCTTTCCGGTTCGCGAACCGATCGCGGCTGAGGCGGTAAACATCACAACGGGCTGCTGTTGCATTATCATAGTCTCCTGACCGCTCCTCCGTATTCTTCCTTCCACCGATAGGGTATCCCACGTGAAATCCATTTCGCACGTTTTACTTATGCTGTTGATCGTTTCCTGCTGCATGGTGCCGAGCCATCTCGTAGCCGACGAACCTTCCTCGTGGAAGTCGCTGTTCAACGGCAAAGATCTCACCGGTTGGCAGGCCAACACCCATCCCGAATCGTTCACCGTTACCGAGGGTATCTTGAAAGCCCACGGCAAGAATGGGATGTCGCACTTGTTTTATGTCGGAGACACCGGCCACGATGTTCCCTTCAAGGATTTTGAACTGGTCGCTGTGGCCCGCAGCGAGCCGGGCTCGAACTCAGGTTTCTTCTTTCACACCGATCGCGAACTTCGCGGCGGCAAGTATCTGAACAAAGGGTACGAGGTTCAACTCAATAGTTCCACGAAAGAAAAGAACAAAACGGGCAGTCTTTATGCCGTCGTTCAGGTTGACCAGTCGCCCGTCGATGAAACCGAGTGGTTTACGATCCGCATCCGCGTGCAAGGAAAACGCATTCAAGTCTACGTCAACGACCAGCAGATGGTCGACTACACCGAGCCCGACAACCCCGAGCGTCCCGCCAGTCGGGCCAAGCGTCTGATCGATCCCAACGGCGGAGCCCTCGCAATTCAAGCGCATGACCCCGGCAGCGTTTTCTACTTCAAGGAAATCCGCCTGCGCGAACTTTAATCGCTTGGTGCCGGTCTATCGTGCGACAAAGGTCCAGCAGCAACAAAGGAGAAACGCATGGAGACTCCCGGTAGCCAGGCATGGCTCGACGCAATGGCCGCGACCGCGGCTTCGTATCGGCGCATGATCGATGCCACGGTCGATCAACTCTCCGATGCGGAACTCCATACGCGACCGGCCGAAGGGATCAACTCGGTCGCGATCCTGCTGCGGCACCTGGGTGGTAACCTTCGCAGTCGCTGGACCGATCTCTTCACCACCGATGGCGAGAAGCCTGACCGAGATCGCGACACCGAATTCGAAGACTGGGAAGGAGACCGCGCGGCGCTGCAGGCCCAATTCGATACCGGCTGGCAGGCGTTGACTTCAGCCATCGAACAAATCGACGAGACAAACATCGATCAACCGGTTTTCATCCGCGGAGAACGCCACACCATTGCTCAGGCCTTAACGCGATCGCTCACGCACATCACTTATCACGCTGGTCAGATCGCCATCGTGGCACGTATGGTTCACCAGGGCCCATGGCATTGGCTCACAATCGCCCCCGGTCAAAGCCAACAGCACAACGAGCGTACGTGGGGAACCGCATCCAGCCGCAGTGTTTTTGAAGATCCAAGCCAAGGTGGCGATAAACCGAATTAACAAGCCCAGCGAGAAGCCCCCGCGTTTGGACCGCAGGGTAAATCACTAACGGCAGCTTCCTGTTTAGTAATCGTCGTTCATCGGCGATGAAACCCTCAACCGGGGCATCTTCCTTTGCGACAGAGACCAGCAACACACTCCGATCAAAAGCTGCCTACCTTTCCGCTTAAGGACATTTGGGATACGCTTACCAGTAAGACATCTAACATCCCCACTTCGCCGAAAATGTTGTTCTCTTGATCGTCGTTCGACCCTTTCTCAACAGCGATCCTCCCAAACTGGTGGAACTCTGGAACCATCAGCCCATCAGTCGGGGACTTGCCCAGCCGATGGCGGTTACGCTGTTGGAAGCTCAGGTTCTTGCCAAGCCCTATTTCCAACCCAAGAATCTCTTGATCGCCGAGATCGAAGGGAAGCTGGCCGGTATGGCGCACTTGGTCCTGAGCGGACCACTGCTGCCAGAAGACCTTCGTACGGGCATCGCCAACTTGCCGATTGTCCTAGCGGCGAACATCCCTGAAGCAGCTGAGGTGGAAGATGCCCTGATTCATGCGGCCGAGGGCCTCGCGCGAGAAACCTCGGCCACGTCAATCCTGCTGGGGGGAACGTCCGATCCGGGCCCATTCTATTTCGGACTCGCCAAGGGAAGTTGCAACCGCGGTGCCTTAGTGTCCGATACGCGGATGATCGAATTGGCCGCTCGCCATGGTTTCGATCGCGCACAAGGTTGGCGCGTTTACAGTCGCGCTCTGCGAGGCTTCCGACCACCGGTCGATCGCAACCAGATTGCTGCCCGACGCTCGTTAAACGTGATGCGTGAAGACGATCCGCCATTTGCCAGCTACCGCGATGCGTGCATCTACATGCATCAGCATCGCACGCGGTACTCGCTGATCCAGAAGAAGGATAGCCAGGAGCTTGCGCATCTGACGGTCGTTCAGATGGAAGCGTTTAGTCACCTTCGCGGTGTCCGCATGAGTGGCATCGTCGATATGGATAGCTTGAATGCCTGCACGCAGGTTCAGGCCCAGTTCTTCCTGGCCGAAACGCTGCGGCAAATGACCGAAGAAGGAACGGCTGTCGTCGAAACCCAGGTTGCCGCCGACAATGAGGTGCTCACCCAGGTCGTCGATACGCTCGGATTCGAAGTGATCGACGAACTTCGCCTGATGAGCAAGCCGATCGATTAAGACGTCTCTTCCGTCGAAGCTTCCGAGAATCGGGCCTCGCGGGGTGAGAGTGCGCCGCCCTGTTTCTTCGTCAGAATGTCATACAGTTCGGGACGTCGCCCGCGGATCCAGCGGCGGCCGGTGCATTTGTCTAACAAGCTCATATCCAAGTCGGCAACGACGAGGCTGTCTTTCGGCTCGTCCACTTCCGCCGCAATCCTGCCGTAGCAGTCCAGGATCATTGCGTTTCCGGTACGGACTTCATCGTCGTCGAGACCGATCCCGTTGCTAAACAGAATGAACATGCCGTTATCGTGCGCGCGAGCCGGCAACCAACGCAGCAGCCACTCGCGACCTTTCGGCCCGTTGACCTCCGCGGCTAGTCGCTCGGGATCGGTATCGCGGGCATGCCATACTTCCGGATCGATGCGTCCCATCGCGTGCGGACTACGCGAAGCGGTCCCGCCCGTTTGATGCGGGGCCAGTAAGATATCCGCCCCCAGCAGGGCCGTCGCTCTGGCATTCTCCACCAGGTTGTTATCCCAGCAGATCAACACTCCCAGCTTGCAGCTCAGAGGCGAATCGAAGACCGTATACCGATCTCCGCTGCTCATGTGCTGACTGATGAAGCAGTGCAGCTTTCGATGCGCGTGCACGTTTCCGTCAGGCATGGCCACGACATACGTGTTGTAAAGTTGGCCGTCACTGGCCCGTTCGATTAGCCCGGCGCCAACGACTATCTGATACTTTTCCGCGAGCTGCACGAGCGCAACGGTCGAAGGTCCGTCAGGGACTTCCTCGGCGAGCGCATCGATGGCGTCGCGGTCGAGCTTGTGGACATGCCAGTAACCGCTCAGGCACATCTCAGGAAAGGTGATCAAACGAACGTCTTGCTCGGCTGCCGATGCGACGAACCTGGCAACCTGGGCCAGGTTGGCTTCTTTATCGCCAGGGGCATGCTGAAACTGAACGGTCGCGGCGCGGATGATCATGGCAGACGTGGTTTGTCGGCGGGGTAGGTCGTGCTGACGTGGCTGGCCAGTTTGAGTTCCGCTTGAGGAATCGTGTTGCGGATGGCCAGCGGAATCGGATCGACAATTTGCTTATCGCGGCGAGCCACCAGGTAGCCGCGGATGATATCAGAGCGTTGATTCTGCATCAGGTAATGAACCCACAGCCACGATTCGGCGTAGTCGGTGCTGGTCATCTGCTCAGGCTTGGCCAACGTCGCCAACCGTTCCAGGTCCGGCTGCCACTTGCCGGTATGCATGCCATCGGCCAGCCAAGGCAGGTGTTCGCGATTGAGTCGTCCCGGCACGCCAGCCACTTCGTAATACTCGGCCAGGCCTTCATCCAACCACAAGGGCAGGGTACCGACCGACGAATTAAGATATGCGTGCGTCAGCTCATGCCGTAGATCGGAAAGCACGCTTTCCGACCAGATCGCATAGACGTAGTACTCACCGCGCTCGACCACAAACAAAGCTCGGCGTCCGTTGAGCTGTGGGAAGTGCTGACGCGTGAACTCGGCGAAGGTCGTCCCGTCGCGGAAGATGCGGACGTGAATTTTGTCGTTCGAGAACGGAATGCCCAGGTCGTCTCGCAACTCCATCTTCAGATTGCGGACCTCTTGCAACACCTGGCTATCGTCTTGCAGATCGAAGTCCGCTTCGATTTTCAGCGGGACATCATCGACGAAGGTCGGTGGCGCATCGTGGATCTGGTTGTTCCAAATCGTACAACCAACCGCGAGCGAGACGCAGCAACTGACCAGCAGTGCCAGGCGAAGTTCGACAAGTTGATTGAAGCGGGCCATCCGTGGTCCTTGCGGGGTTCGAGGTTAGCCGACCGTTTGAGCATCGATCAGCTGATCAAGCTCTTCCTTGAGTTTCTCGAGCACTTCTTCATAGCCAAACGCGCCGAGAGCTTCCCCTCCGCGTTTGAGATTCACAAAGTTGGGACCGCACCAGAGGCCCAGGTCGGCGTCGTCGGTCTCGCCAGGACCGTTCACGCGGCAACCCATCACGGCGATGGTGATCTTATGATCCTTCGCGTACTCGGTCAGCTCTTTTACTTTGGCAGCCAGGTCGACGAACGCTTCGTTCTCGACTCGCGAACAGCTCGGGCAGCTGATGATGTTGAGCGTCTGCAGCCCGTAATCGACCACCGTGCGAACGCGGCCGGCGGCGATGTCGTCCAGGATCTTGCGGCCTGCTTCGATCTCTTCTCCCTTGCGAGAGTTAGGAACCGTCAGCGAGACGCGAATCGTGTCACCGATACCGGTGCCGATCAACTGCTCAAACGCGATGCGTGTCTTGATGATGCCGTCCGGCGGCATGCCGGCTTCGGTCACGCCCAAGTGCAGCGGCACGTCGGGGCGTTTCTCGGCGAAGCGGCGATTCACTTCGATCACTTTTTGCGGGTCGCTATCCTTCAGCGAAACACAGAAGCGGTGGAAGTCCAGGCTGTCGACCAGGTCGCAGTGCTCCCAGGCACTTTCCAGCATGGGCGTAATCGAGTCGTCTTTTTCGTAGAGGGCCAGCTTGGCCGGGTCGACGCTGCCGCAGTTCACCCCAATGCGAACCGCACAGTCGTTGTCCTTGGCGATGCCAATGATGTACTCGACCTTTTCCTGCCACGGCTTTTCTCGCTCGTGGTGGTAAAGGTGCCCAGGGTTGTAACGGATTTTATCGACGTGGGGAGCGACCAGTTCGGCCAGTCGGTAGTTCTCTTGCAGGTCGACCGAAAGGTTACCGGAGGTCTGCTTGCGAATCTCGGCAAGCGCTTCGGCGTCCTTCTTATTGTCGACCGCAATCCGGATGACATCGGCGCCGGCTTTCTCCAGGTCGGTAACCTGGGCGACGGTGGCGTCAATGTCCTGGGTCTTGGTCGCCGTCATGCTCTGGACGGCGATCGGGTGGCCAGAGCCGATGGTGATGCTGCCGATCGCGACACTACGCGTCGGATTGCGAACGATTTCCAACGTTGTAAACTCCCACGGTTGAAAGACTTTTGCTGTATTGTCTACAACCGCAGTGGTTTTGGCAACATCACGATTGGTTAAGCTTTTGGGCCGTCGTAAGTGATCGGGTAAGCATCCCGGACCACCTTGGTCAGCGCTTCGACGAAGAAGTATTCGCCGAACATCACCGATTCGTCCACGCCCAGGTCTTTCTCGGTGTGGTAGACACCGTGCTTGAGGATGCCTTCCCAGCCTTCGTCGTTCACGGCCAAGTATTCTGGCGTGACCAGGGCATCGAGCATTGCCAAGGCGGTTTCTTTATATTGCGCCGCTTTCGCAGAGTCCTTCGTCTGCCGGCTCAGATCCAACAGGCCTGACGCGGCGATCGCTCCCGCCGAAGTCTCTTTCTGGGCTCCCCATGGGGCGGGCTTGCTCAGGTCGGCATCAAAGTCCCAGAACGGCACCTTATCTTCCGGCAGGTTGGCGATCCAGAAGTCGGCATTCCGCATCGAAACGTCCAGATACTGTTCATCTCCGGTCAGCTGGTAGCACTTCGAGTAACCATACAGCGACCAGGCCAAACCGCGGGCCCAGCTGCTGTCGCCACGCAGACCTTGATGGGTGGTTTGCTCCAGGA